>JAIXOE010000010.1 GCA_027486895.1 Sphingomonadales bacterium | reverse complement strand
CTTTTCGCCATGGACCAGCTGATAAGGCGCGTGTCAGGGCCGTATCCGGGTGCATATCGTTCCGCAACAACCCGGCCACCTTGCATGACGACCAGTGCGCGGGTTTCCCCAACAGCTGGATCTTCGAAAAAGGGTGCCATGGCATCAGCAAGCTTCTGTTTGCTCACTGCAGCGTCGTCGACAATTTGGGTAAAGCCTGGGCCAGCGGGCTTCGCGGGTGGTTCTGCGCTGCATCCAGCGAGGGCAAGTGCAGATAATGCACAAAAAGCGGTTGCGGCGCGGCGGAAATTGTTTCTAGGCATGGTTAAGTTCGATGCACCAAATGGAGGGTCTATGGCAACCGCAACTTCAACAGCTGGGTCAAAAGCGCAGCAACCACGGTTCAAGACCCTAAAGATAATCGTTGCGGCTATCGCCGTGATTGCGGCTTTATGGTTGGTCTGGAACTGGAACGGCATCAAAGGCCAGGCGCGTGTTGGCGTTGCTTATGGCGCGCACATCACATGTTCCTGCCGCTACGTCGAAGGGCGCGACATGAAATCTTGCGAAACCGACAAGGAAAAAGGCATGGAAATCGTGCGCCTGAGCGACGACCCCGAAAACAAACGCATTTATGCGTCTGTGCCATTTTTGGCAGAAGCCGTTGCCGAACGCCGCGGCGCATATGGCTGCGTCCAGCTCAATCAGACGGAAATCGACGCGCTTTAGCTCATCGTTTCGCTGGCACGAGGATGAACGCGGAACACAGCAGTTCGATGATGCCCGCCGTCAAGGCAATGAACGCTGGCGTTATGCCCGGCACCCAGAAAGCCAAGCTCGCAATGAGCATCAGGATGACGCCAAGCACAAGATAAAGGCGCATTCCATATACCGTCTGGAATACCAGATAGCGCGCAGCAACGGTCAATAAGGCAATGGAAAAGAACCACTGGCTGAACGTGCTGCTGACCAGATAGGCAATGACGAGGCCAATGATCAGAAACGCGGTAGACTGCAGCGCCAGCATTTCCATGGGGTTGGGTGATCGCGTCTTGCCGCGCTTGAAAACATAACGTGCCAGCAGAACCGATATCGGGTGAATGGCCATGCCGCCAAAGAAGAGCGTGGCCATGCCAGCGGTCAGGCTGACATACATCGTGACCAATCCGGACACTGTCCAGACAAGGCCCGACGCAAAAATACCGACGCCGCCGTTGACATATGCCCGGCGCATGTCGCGCTGCGCTTCTCCCAGATGCATTTAACTTTTCTCCCCCTCAGAAGTCCGTTTTACGTCACGCAGCAGTGGCCAATTCCACCGCCACAGTTTCCTCAATCCAGCCGCCGCCCAGCACGCGGTCGCCGTCATATAACACTGCCGCCTGTCCCGGCGCGACGCCATATTCGGGCGCGTCAAAGCGCAACCATTCGCCATCCATTCGGGCGGCAACCGGGCGTGACATCGACCGCACCTTCGCCATCACGGGCCGGTCGCCGATTTCTGTCAACCAGTTGGCATCGATCACGCGCGCCGCCTCTACCGCTAGTGCTTCACGCGGCCCAACGATGACGCGTTGCGTGGCCGGATCAAGCCGAATGACATATAAAGGCGTGGGCTGGCCGCCAACTTCAAGCCCTTTGCGCTGCCCGACGGTGTAATGGATAAGGCCCTTATGCTGGCCAAGCGTGCGACCATCCAGATGAACGATATCGCCGCCGACCTCCGCATCCGGCCGAATTTTGCGCACGACGCTGGCGTAATCGCCATCGGGTACAAAGCAGATATCCTGACTATCTGGCTTCATAGCGACGATCAGCCCCATTTCCTGCGCAATCGCGCGCACATGCGGCTTGGGCATGCCGCCCAGCGGAAAGCGCAGATAATCCAGCTGATGCTGAGTCGTCGCAAACAGGAAATAGCTTTGATCGCGGGCAGGATCAGCGGCACGATGCAGCTCGGCGCCAGCCGGTCCTTCAAAGCGTCGCACATAATGACCTGTGGCGAGACAATCCGCGCCGAGTTCACGGGCCAGCCGGAACAGATCGGTAAACTTCACACCCATATTACAGCGCACGCACGGAATAGGCGTCCGGCCCGCCATATATTCGTCAGCAAAATGGTCGATGACCGATTCGCGAAACTGGCTTTCATGGTCGAACACATAATGCGCGATACCCAATTTATCAGCCACTGCGCGTGCATCGCGAATATCCTGCCCCGCGCAACATGCGCCGGCACGTTTTACGGCGCTGCCATGGTCGTACAATTGCAGCGTTACGCCAATCGTTTCGGCGCCCGATCGCGCTGCCAACGCAGCAACCACCGACGAATCGACGCCACCCGACATCGCAACGACGATTCGTTTGCCGGCCAGATCAGGCCCGAGTTGAAAATCCGAATGATAAATATCGTCAGTCATGGGAGTGCCTCCCTAATCGCTTGAATCGCCAAAAGCCAGTTTTCCGTAAGACTCCGCGCTACGGTCCAATGCACGAGCCGGCAAAAGATAATAGCTGTTAACATCGCCTAACATCATTTGAAGATCGCCTTTACCTCATGTTAGAACATCTGGGGCTAGAACAGCGTCATGGAAATGAACTTTCCCCATCACGCGTTACGCCAAGATTCGGATATCAGCCCGAAGGCCGTTAAATCGGTCCTCGACGCTGCCCGCTTGCGCCAAGCCAATAGCCGGACGGTGCAAGTCCTTCACCAAGCTGAGCAAGGTGGAGCGCCGGAACCCGATGCGCTTGCAGCCCGAATTCAGTGTTTCACGGCTCACCCAGAATCCAAGCTCCCGGTTCGCGGAGCTTTCTGGCAACAAATCGATCCAGAAAAAACTGATGAAGCATCTGTTTACCAAGCCGCTTCAGTCAATATCAAAGACCAGCTCCTACCTGTCGATGAAACAGGAACCGAGTTAACCCTTGCGGGGCATGGAGCAGGAAAAGAATCATGATTGAGAACCAAAAATTCCGTCCAGCGCAGGTCATTGGTCCATTGGGCGAACCGCTCACGCTGGACAGCTTGCCACCTCCCGGCACAACCCGTTGGGTCGTCCGCCGCAAGGCTGAAGTCGTTGCAGCAGTGAATGGCGGGCTATTGTCCATCAATGACGTGTGCGAACGCTATGACCTGACGCTTGAAGAATTTGCGTCGTGGCAGCGCGCTGTCGACCGTTCAGGCATGCCTGGCCTGCGGGTGACACGCATTCAGCATTATCGCGACCTTTACGAACGTCAGCAAAAATACTGACCGCGCGTTTAAATAACAGAATCGAAGAGAAGCCCCGCCTTGTGCGGGGTTTTTCTTTGGCGCTGAGAAGTTACAAATAATAGGTCCATATCGGCTAGCAATTTGGTTGCGCCCGATTATCATCTCCGTCTGCCCGGCGTCGCCGGTAGCTATCAGGAGGAGAAGGCATAATGGGTTGGATTGTTGCAATCATCGTCGGTGGCATTGCAGGCTGGCTGGCCAGCAAAGTCATGAACCGAGACGCTTCCATGGGCATCATATGGAACGTCGTTGCTGGCTGCGTCGGCTCAGTCGTTGGCAACCTCATTGCGAACCGGTTTGGTATTGTTGGTAGTGTGCAGCAGTTTTCCTTAACAGGGCTGCTCGTGGCTTTTGTTGGCGCTGTCATTGTTCTGGCTGTCCTCAACTTGATCCAGCGCGGCCGCGTCCGCTAAAATTCCTTTATTTTTGAAGCGTAAAAAGGCCACGCAGGAATATCTTGCGTGGCTTTACTTTTATGTTGTTCGTCGAAACATATCGACGACAGTTCGTATTGTTGCGGACAGGCTTTTACAGTATCGTATATGTATCCGTAAGGCGGTTAAGCTGTTGGCATTCTGCGGCTTGCAGACAGTGACTTATTAAGGTAATACAGCTCCGCTACAGAAACATTGGGTCGCTTAACGCGTTCCCGAGACAGAATTTGGAACATCGGTATGAATTACGAAACAACTTTGAGCAGTTCGCTGGATAGCGATTTGGTGGTGGATAACGCAGAACGCAATCGGCGTCGGCGTAACATCGCGCTGATTGTTGTCGCAATTTTGGCCGTTGCCGGAGGCGCCTATTACTTTTTTGGCGGCAGCAGCACCGCCGCGCTGTCAGAAGCGGACAAGGCTGGCCAAGCGCAGACGGTAACTGTTGTTGCCCCTGGCCGCGATTCTGTCGTGCGTGCTATTAACGCCACGGGCACGCTAGCCGCGCGCCGCGAAATTCCGGTTGGCGTTGTTGGCGAAGGCGGCCGCGTACTTCAGGTCTATGTGGATGCAGGCGACTGGGTAAGCCAGGGTCAGGTTCTCGTGAGCGTAGACCGTTCGGTACAAACACAACAGGCCGCAGCGCTTGAGGCACAAATTGGCGTTGCGCGCGCAGACCTTCAACTCGCACAAAACGAACTCGACCGCGCGATGCAGCTTGTCGAGCGTGGCTTCATTTCCAAGGCTGATGTGGATCGCAAGACCGCGACACGCGACGCGACACGGGCACGGGTTAACGTCGCCAATGCGCAGCTTGCCGAAACCCGCGCACGCAACGCTCGGCTTGACGTCCGCGCGCCAGTGTCGGGCTATGTTCTCGAGCGCAATGTGGAAACCGGTCAAACGGTATCGGCAGGCAGCGGAATCCTGTTCCGCATCGCCAAGGATGGCCAACTTGAACTGCAGGCGAAGTTAAGCGAAGATGATTTGGGTCAAGTTGCAGTGGGCATTCCGGCAACCGTCACCCCAGTCGGAACTGATCGTATTTTCAACGGCAGCATCTGGCAGATTGCGCCAATGATTGATGCCCAGAGCCGCCAGGGTATGGCGCGCATTGCGTTGCCATTTGACAAGGCATTGCGTCCGGGCGGATTTGCTTCCGTCGAGATTAAGGCAGGCGCGATGACTGCACCAGTTCTGCCGGAATCCGCGGTGCAAACGGGACGTGAAGGCAGCTTCGTTTATATCGTTGGCAAAGATAACAAGGTGAAGCAACGTCCGATCAAAGTCGGTTCCGTCACCGCAAATGGTTTGATTATCGAACAAGGCCTTGATGGCACCGAACGCGTCGTTCTGTACGCTGGTGGCTTCCTCAATCCGGATGAAACGATCAATCCCAAGCTTTTGAAAAAGCAATAAGTTTTGGGCCTGTCGGGATATAAATCATGAATTTAAATAACATTTCCGCATGGTCCATCCGGAACCCGGTTGTTCCGATTGTCTTGTTCATTGCGTTGACCATCGCGGGCGTCATGTCGTTCATGAATATGGATGTTCAGAACGATCCTGACATCGAATTCCCCGTTGTCGTTGTATCGATTTCGCAACCTGGCGCAGCGCCAACCGAAATCACAACGCAGATTACCCAAAAGGTCGAATCCGCCATCCGCAGCGTTCAGGGTGTGCGCAACATCGATGCCACCTCAAGCGAAGGCAATACGACAGTCAGCGCCGAGTTCGAAATTGGTGATGACATCAACGCCGCGGTGAGCGAAGTCAAAAACGCCGTCGACCAGATCCGCAGCGATTTGCCCGACGGCATTTTGGAACCGCAGATTTTCAAGGTCGCAACGTCAAGCGACCCGATCGCCTATTTCGCGGTCGAAGCCAGCGACATGACACTTGAGCAACTCAGCTGGTTTGTCGACGACACCGTCGCGCGGCGGTTGCTCTCTGTTGAAGGGATGGCGTCGGTTAGCCGCAATGGCGGCGTAAACCGTGAAATTCGGGTCGTTCTTGACCCAGCCAAAATGCAGTCGCTTGGCGTGACCGCAAGCCAGATCAACAGCGTCCTGCGTCAGCAAAATGTCAACGCGTCGGGCGGACAATCGCAAATTGCCGGATCGCGCCAGTCGGTGCGCGTGCTTGGCAACGCAACCGATGCGTTCGCATTGAGCCAAGCACAAATCAGCCTTGGCGGCGGTCGTTCAATTAAACTTGCCGATGTAGCCGAAGTCACCGACGGCTTCAGCGAACAAAAATCCATGGCATTTGCCGGCGGCAAACAGGTCGTTACCTTTGGCATGTCACGTGCCAAAGGGGCTTCCGACGTCACCGTTTTTGACGACGCGATGATCAAAATCGCCGAGATCGAAAAAGAAAATCCCGGTGTGAACTTCATCACTTTGTTTAACAGCGTGGATTACACCAAGGGCCAATATAAAAGCTCAATGGCATCGATGATCGAAGGCGCTTTGCTCGCCATCGTGGTTGTGTTCCTGTTCCTGCGCGATTGGCGCGCGACGATTATCTCGGCGATTGCCATTCCGCTCTCCGCCATTCCGACTTTCTGGTTCCTTGACCTGTTGGGCTTCACGCTCAACACCATGTCACTGCTCGCGCTTGGCCTCGTAGCCGGGGTGCTGGTCGATGATGCTATTGTGGAAATCGAAAACATCGTCAGGCACATGCGCATGGGCAAATCCGCCTATCAGGCATCGATTGATGCCGCGGATGAAATCGGACTTGCTGTGGTTGCAACCACATTCTCGATTGTCGCGGTGTTTCTGCCCGTAGGCTTGATGCCGGGAGTCGCTGGACAATTCTTCAAGAATTTCGGACTGACCGTTGTTGCGTCGGTTCTCATGAGCCTTGCGGTGGCACGTATGATTACGCCCATGATCGCGGCCTATTTCCTAAAATCCACTGGCATGGCCGAACATGGCGAGAGCGGCTGGATCGATAGATATATGAAGATCCTGCGCTGGTCGCTTGGCCATCGCCGCTGGATGATGGGCATTGGCGCGGTCGCTCTTGGCCTGACTATCGCCTTGTTTATAATTCTGCCCAAGCAGTTCTTCCCGGACGGCAATACAGATTTCAGCCGCGTGCGCATTGAAATGGTTCCGGGCACCACGCTTGAACGTACGCGCGAAGTAGCCGCTGAGGCTGCAGCGATTATCGAAAAGCAGCCTGAGGTCAAAACCGCTCTTCAAAGCTTGCGCGAAGGCAGCGCGAGCATGTTCATCACGCTGCATGAAGACCGGGCACGGACCAGCCAGCAGTTCGAAGAAGACCTGACACCGTTGCTCACAAAAATTGCCGATGCACGCGTAACGTTTCAGGCTAACGGCCCTGGCGGCGGCGGCGGCGGTTCAGGTCGCGACGTATCGGTCATGTTGTCCGGATCAGACCCCAAAATGCTTGACCGGACAGCGGCAAAGCTTGTGGAACAGATGAAGACGTTGCCTGAACTGCGGGCACCACGTATCTCCGCGGATTTGCAACGCCCCGAATTAATCATAACGCCGCGCAATGACCTTGCGTCGCAACTTGGCGTATCAACCGTGGCACTGAGCCAAACAATTCGCGTGGCGACGCTCGGTGACATTGACCAGAACAGCGCCAAATTCTCGCTGTCCGATCGTCAGATACCCATTCGCGTGATGCTCGCAAAGGAATCACGCCAGAGCCTCGATACCATCCGCAACCTTCCCGTGCCATTGGCGAGCGGTGGCTCGGTGCCGCTGTCACGCGTTGCGGACATCAGCTTCGGCGCTGGCCCAACCTCGGTTCAACGCCGTAACCAGAACTTCCGCATCTTCATCGGCGCCGACTTTGCCCCGGGCATTGTGTCATCGGATGCGGACGCAAAGATCAATGAACTTCCCGTCATGAAAAACCTGCCCACAGGCGTGTCTCGTGCACCCTTTGGCAGTCAGGAATGGGAACAAGAAATGCAGCGCGACTTCCTAGTGGCGCTGATTTCCGGAACCTTATTGGTGTTCGCGGTGCTGGTGCTTTTGTACCATCGCTTCATGTCGCCGTTGGTCAATATGGGCTCGCTGCTCTTGGCTCCATTGGGTGGTTTGCTCGCGCTTGGACTGGTCGGGCAGCCAATCTCCATGCCCGTGTTCATCGGCGTGTTGATGCTCTTTGGTATCGTTGCGAAAAACTCCATCCTGCTAATCGACTTTGCGATTGAGGAAATGGCGCGCGGTGTTCCCAAGTTCCAGGCCATCATGGAAGCCGGTCACAAGCGCGCACAGCCGATTGTGATGACCACGGTCGCGATGACCGCCGGCATGGTGCCAACCGCGCTCTCGCTTGGCGGTGACGGCCAATGGCGCTCGCCTATGGGCACTGTCGTTATCGGCGGCCTGATCGTTTCGACCCTGCTTACCTTGCTTATCGTCCCTGCGGGCTTCAGCCTCGCCGATGGTTTTGAAAAGCGCGTTGGCCCATGGTTGCGCACACGGTTGCTGACCTATGATCCCGACAAGCATGGCGAAGATGTTGCGCCGCCCACCACCACGCCTGCAAAGGCAACGGGCAAAAACGCGGGCAAGGACGATCTTGGCGAACTTCAGCCTGCGGAGTGACGCTATACTTGGCAGCTTGGCACGCCTTGGCTAAGGCAGTGATGTGAAAGCTGCCGATAAACTGGGTCAGTCGGAGAAAATCCGTTACGCCGAACGCGACGCTGAACTGCGTCAGATGCGGATTATTGCCACGGCCCTGCTGCTGGCGATGGCCGCTTTGTTCGTCTTCGGCAAATATATGGAAACCCGCTACGAAGGCTATTGGGGCTTTCTGCGCGCCTTTGCCGAAGCTGGCATGGTCGGCGGCCTTGCGGACTGGTTTGCGGTCACCGCATTGTTCCGCCACCCCCTTGGCATCCCCATTCCGCACACCGCGATTATCCCGAACAACAAGGAACGGCTTGGCCGGACGCTTGCAAGCTTTCTGCGCACCAACTTCCTGACAACTAAGGTCGTTGCCCGCCGTGTCCAGCGCATGGATGTAGCGGGCGCGATGGGCAAATTCCTGAGTGCCCCTGCCGGCGGCGAAGGCCGTATGCGCATGGGGGCCTCCCGTCTGTTCGGTGATGTCATCGCCGCGCTGGATGATGAACGGCTTGGCGGTGTGGCCAAGGGTGCGATCCGCAAACAGCTCGACAAGCTCGATATTGCCCCCCTGCTCGGCCAGTTGCTGACCGCGATGATCCGCGAGCGTCGCCATATCCCTGTGCTGGACGGCATCATCAAATGGGCGTCGGCCACGCTGGAGGCAAACGAGCATCTCATTCGCGAAATGGTTGAGGAACGCGCCAACACGATCATGCGCTGGACTGGCCTTGACGACAAATTGGCCAATGCCATCGTCAACGGGCTGAACAAGCTGCTGCACGAAATGGCCGAAGATCCCGACCATCCTTTGCGTGAAAAGGGTGAAGAAGGCCTTGCCAGCCTTGCGCATGGCCTACGCCATGACAAGGAATTGCAGGCGAAGGTTGCCCATTGGAAGGGGCAGCTGCTCGAAAATCCTGCGATGAGCAAATGGATCAACAGCCTGTGGGATCAAGGCCGCGATGGCCTGCTAAAGGCTGCGCGCAACCCCGACGCCGCGCTGGCGGGCAGCTTTGGCGATGCCCTCATCAAGCTTGGCGGCACGCTTCAGGAAGATGCTGGTCTCAAGCTTCAGATCAACCGCTTCGCGCGTCGCGCAATTGTCGGCACCACCGAAAATTACGGCGACAATATAGTTACGCTAGTTTCCGATACCGTTGCCCGCTGGGACGCTTCGACCATTACCGACCGTGTCGAGAACGCGGTAGGTAGCGACCTTCAGTTCATCCGCATCAATGGAACATTAGTCGGCGGTATGGCGGGGATCGTCATTCACAGCATCGGCTTACTAATTTAAGGTAGCTACATCGCGGCTATCATGCGTTCGGCGGCTTCTGCGGCCAAGCGTGCTGCGCGTTTTAAATTGGCCTGAAAATCACCTGAGCTGTCGCCATTGGCATTGTCGCTTGTGGCTTTGATCGCCGCCCATGGCACGTCCATGCGCGCTGCGGCTTGGGCAACGGCCGCAGTTTCCATGTCGATGATGTCGCCGCCAAGAACACGGTGCAGGCGGCTGCCATGATCGTCGCTTTCCATAAAGCAGTCATTCGTGATGATGCGCACTTTCGGTAGCCCAGTCTCTGGCATGATCGCAGCGTGATAGGGTTCGGCATGCGCCTCCCCAATGGGCCAAGCCCCAGCGCGATAATGGACAAACCCGTCGGCACGCGATGCACCATAATCCCCCTGCACGGCCTGCGTCACTTGAAAGCAGTGGCCATCATGCGCACTCAATTTGCCCGCAGTGCCGACAACCAACAGCAGCTCTGCACGATAATGCTCGACCAGCATCATCGCGGCCATAGCGGCATTTACTTTGCCAATACCGCTGCAGGTGATGGCAATATTGCGGCCACCTGTCTGCACTTGGCGTACCATGAAACCGTGCAGCGCTTCGCTATTCGCGCTTTGGCCGGGGAACAATGCAGCTGCTTCGGCATCGACGCCGGTTATGATGCCTATGGTTTTCGTCATGCTGCGCCCTTTATCAATTTTTTGACAGAGCGCGCATCTAACCCAGCATTAACGTAATTATGATGACATAATGCGGCGGCCGCCAATTTAGTCGATGGCGGCAATCATGTCTTCGATCCGAACAAACTTCTCGCGCGGTGCGCCATCGCGGGCACGGGCGATTTCCGCCTCTTCAATCTTCTTCCAGTCGCTGAATGTGACAACGTCGACGTTGCGCAATGCAAGCAGCGCATCAAGACCGGCACGGCCATTTTTGCCACCTCCACCGGATATATCCTCTGCTACGGTATCAATGATATTATAGCCGTCGGGTCGATTGGTGCCGATGGTTCCGGAAGGACCACGCCGGGCCCAGCCGACGCAATAGAGACCGGGCAATATCCTGCCATCCACATTGGCGAAGCGCCCTCGGCCATGTTCATAGGGGACGCCATCAATCGAAGGTGTTTCATAGCCAATGCAGCTGATGATCATTGAACAGTCAATGGTGTAGCTTTCGCCGGTACTGATGCTGCGATACTGGTCATCCAGTCGTGTCTTCTCGACACGAATGCGCTCCACTTTGCCATCGCCTTCAATCGCGACAGGGGCGGCGAAAAAGTCGAAGTTGATGCTGATGGCTTTGGCGGCATGAAATGCCTCAGGTATTGCCGCAAATTCGCGCAGATGCGTGACTGACTTACGAATACCCGGCTCCAACAGCGCATCCTCGCCGATTTCGGGCAGATCATCCTTGTCCACGCGCGGTGTAGCCCGGTGAAGATGCGCAAGCTCGCCCAGTTCCTTGGGCGTCATTGCAATTTGGTGCGGGCCTCTGCGACCGAGGATGGTGATATCCTCGACAGCTGAATGTTCAAGCACATCAAGCGCGTGGCTGACAATGTCTGAGCCGCCAAATTCGGCGCGCGTTTTGGAAAGAATGCGCGCGACATCAAGCGCGACATTTCCGTTGCCGACGATAACAACATGCCTTCCATCCAATGGTGGATCGAGGTCGGCATAGTCGGGATGGCCATTATACCAGCCAACAAAGGCGGCGCTGCCAAAGACACCGGAGAGATCGGCGCCAGCTATGTCCAACGGACGGTCATCAGGCGCGCCAGTTGCGAGAATGACGGCGTCATACATATCCTGAAGCTCGTCGATGCTGATGTCTTTGCCGACGGTGACATTGCCGACAAAACGGACATTGTCGGACAAAGCGACTTTTTCATAACGGCCCGCGACCGCCTTGATCGACTGATGATCGGGGGCGACGCCAAAACGGATGAGACCGAACGGAACTGGCAAGCGATCAATGATATCCACTCGCACATCGCCGCCAAATTTCTTCTGCGCTGCTTCTGCTGTATAATATCCCGCCGGACCAGAACCGATGATTGCGATATGCCGCATGTTAGAGCGTGATGGCATTAGTTTGCACCACCGTGACGGAGCCGATTTTGACCGAGTGCAAGGCGCGAGAAGGGAGCTATGCCAATACATAGTGACCGACGAGCGACGCAGCGATCGGTCAAAAGGGGCCTGCCCCAAAGGGGTTGTCCTTGCGGCACAACTGGCGTCGTCCCGCCGTTCGCCCGGGCAACCAGCCCGCGCTTCACGTCACTGCGATCCAGCTGTCCCACAAGGACAATCACGGTGGTGCGAACTGATGTCATCATGCTCTTGCCTCTCCGTCATTGCCTGACTTGGCAGGATAACGGGTCAGGCCCAAAAGGAAAGGGCCGAGCTTCACGCCGAAAAAGCCAGAGATCAGGCTGCTTTGCGCGCCTCGTTTGCATCGCGGTCAAGGAAACCGCGGATCGCCTCTATGCTTTCTTCGACATGGCTCAGCAGGAACAAGTGTCCGCCATTTTGCACCACGAACAACTCACTGTTTGGAATGAGGAAATTCAAAAACTTACCATTGGCCAGCGGAACGATCTGGTCATCATCGCCCATCATGATGAGCGTTTCTGTCTTCAGAAATGGCAGGAACGGCGCGCTGGTCCATCCCATCATCGCCATCAGCTGATAAAAATATCCAGTCTTCGACGGCGGTGTGATGCGGCCAATATGCTCGGACTTGTTGCCCACCATACCACCGTAAAGCGTCTTGAAGTGCTTCGCCATGAAATCGGGGTCTATGTAACGGCGCGGATCAGCCATTTTGACAAGCGACGCCGGGTTGCCCGGAACCATCAACATGCCTGCACTGGTCGCGACAAGAATAAGCTTGTTGGTACGCGCAGTGTTCTGCAACGCGAATTGCTGCGCCATCGCCCCGCCCCAGCTGACGCCCATGACATCAACGACTGGCATTTCGAACCGGTCCAACAGCAACGCCGCAATCCGCGACATCAAAATCGCATTATAGGGTACAACAGGGTCCGGCGAACCGCCAATACCGGGCATATCAAAAGTAATGAAGTCGCGGTCATCCAACAGCTCGGCCATCGGCGCCATAGCCTCAATATTCGCGCCAATGCCGTTGAAGAACAATATCGGCAGCTTCTTCGTAGCCTTCGTCGCCCGCCAAACCGCAACCCGCAACGTGCGACCGTCAACGGTTTCCATGCTAAAAATAGGCGCGCGGTTTGAAGTCATGTGTGTTCCTAATAAGTCTAAAAATGCGTTCCGGCCTCAGCCTTGGCAGCTGGCGCGCCGCGCAACAAGCCTTCAGTGCTCAAATCCTCGTCCACATCTGGCCAATGGATGCCATAGCCACCGGCGCATTTCTCCCAATGGTCACGTTGTCCGACTGTAGCATTTGCCAAACGAGGGTACCAAGCGAGCGGCGCAGAAATCGTACGGCCATCCATAAGGTCGACAATCAGGCTGTGCGCGTCAAACCGAACGTCGAGCACCCGCTCGTCAGTGACTTTAGCTGAAATGTTCATGCCACTTCTCCGTGAACGTCGTCTGATGAACCTTCACCATTTCAATAATGCCAGAAATTTCGTGCGCACGAAAGCCCCGGCTTTTGGCAACTTCGAGACTCACTAGCCACACCTTAATGGACGCTTCGCCCTTGTCGATGTGAACGTGCGGCGGCTCATTTGGTTCATGGCTGAAAAAGTAAAATCGGCAGCCATTTTCGCGGTGGATAGTGGGCATTTATTCATACCTCACTCCAAAACATACAGCCCCGGCGCGGCTTCCATCGCTGGATGTGCTTTGCTCCCCTGCGTTGCGGGCGCGGCGACTTCTGCGCCTGACCGCGCATGCAGCCATTCCATCCAGTGCGGCCACCAGCTTCCGGCGACTTCTTCGGTGCCTTTCATCCATTCGCCCACGTCAGCTGGCGTCTTGCCCTTGGAATGTTTCCAATATTTCGCCTTCGGGTTGCCCGGCGGGTTCAGGATCGCTTGCATATGGCCAGCTTGGCTCAAGATAAATTCGACATTTTTGCTGCCGAACAATTGCGTTGAGCGATAGCACGCACGCCATGGCGTGATATGGTCGGTGGTCCCACCCAGAACGAACAGGTCACCTGTCACCTTGGTCAGGTCAAGCGTGTGGTCGGCAATCTCGAACGTGCCCGGCGCGGCGTAGGCATTGGCTTCGAACAGCTCAAGGAAGTCGCCCATCAACGCTGATGACAGGTTGGTCGCATCGGCATTCCAGAACAATATGTCGAACGCTGGCGGATCATCGCCAAGCAGGTAATTGTTGATGACATAATTCCAGATGAGGTCATTGGGTCGCAACCATGCAAAGCCACGTGCAAGGCTGCTGCCTTCGATCACGCCCTTTTTCGCGGCGCGCTGCCGCGCCAGCGCTATGCCATTGTGCGACACAAGGCTCGACGCCTCGGTATCGCCAGGCCTTGGCTCAAGCACGCACACCATCATCGTGATGGCGTTGGCGCGGGTGTCGCCCATCGAGGCCAATTTGGACAACAGCACGGACATCGTCTGCCCGCCCGAACAGCCGCCCGAGATATTGACCTTGTCGCTGCCGGTAATCTCACAGACAACATCCAGCGCCTTGATGCAGCTTTCGATATACTCCGCCATGCCCCACACGCCCATATCGTCGGTCGGGTTGCGCCATGAAATCATGAATGGCTGAATGCCATGGTCGGTCTGCCATTTGATGATCGATTTTTCCGGCGACAGATCATTGATGTACATCTTGTTGATCTGCGGCGGAATAGTCAGCTGCGGCGTGGCAAACACCTTTTCGGTGGTAGGCGCATATTGAATGAGCTCGAAACGCTCATCGCGATAGACCACGGCGCCCTTTGCAGTTGCGACATTCTCACCGAGCTTGAATGGCTTTTTGTTGACCTGGCTCACCATCATGTCGTTGTGAACCATGTCATTATAAGCGTTCTTCAGACCCTTCACGAGGCTGAGGCCGCCGGAGTCCACGAGCCGTTTTTGCGCGGTGGGATTGCCGATCAGCGTATTTGTGGGCGACATCGCATCAATGATGATCTGCGAAATGAAGTTGGCGCGGTCGCGCTCAAGTGCGTCGAGCTCCAAATCCTCAATATAGCTTTTAACGCCCTTTTGCACCGCGAGATAATATTGCGCGCCTGCTTTGAAGAACGGATTGAATGTCCAGGCGGGGTCCATGAAGCGCTTGTCCTTGGGATCAGGCGCGAGGTCCGACTTGCCAGTCATGATCTTCACAACATCTTCGGAAAAGCTGCTCGTTGCTTTCCATGCTTTGTCGGGGTTGGTCGCCGTCTGGCGGAGCATCAGGCCAATTGCGCCAATGAAATCTTCGCGCGCCAGTCCGGCCAATGGGCCAAGCGCCATCGTTGCATCATTGGCAGCGTCAAACGCGCCAGCAACGCCGGAAAATGGTGCGCCTTTCTTTTTGGTGCTCTTTGTTCCGGCCTTCTTTTCGGTTCCCTTGTCCGCTTTTGTCGCCATCTTTATCTCCTCTTCCCAAAGCAGAGGATTACATGCCCTGCGGCCTGCGTCAATCGCATGTGAAACCAATGAAAAATGGCGCAAATTTACCTACGGAACAAACTGTCGATGCGTTGCTTTTGGGTGGCATCAAGCAAGGGTTTATGGCGAACTTTGCGATTGACCCCGCGCCGCAGGAATCGCGGCAAACCGCGGCAGTAAAATAGTGCCGTTACGCATGCGCACCAACACGGCCCGCATTGTTAACAATTGAAAACAAACGCTTCTAAACTGGAGGACTGCCGCCGCTCATCTTAATGCGCCCATTGAGGAGCGCCAATATGAATGCCTGCAATAGCTCGGCTGACCGACCAATATGCCGCCTACCGACACATATCGGCCGTAATATCGGTCAATCATCAGCACCGGTTTACGTGCGATGACCACCGACACCAAACAGCTTGAAGGCTTGGGCAAGTTGCTCAAAGCGGCAGGGGTTAAGCCTGCAGGTGCCGAGGCAATGGTCCGCGACCATCTCGATGAAATTCAGGACGACGCGCGTCAGTACCATGCCGAACTGATTGCGTCGGTTAAGGCACTTGAAGAAGAAATGGTCGAGCTGCGGCACCATCACGCATCTTCGGTGTCCGAAATTCGCATGGCGACCGATTTGATGCGGCGCGAGATTGAAGCGCGCAGCATTTCGTTCGACCAGACGCTTAAGCTCGCCAAATTCGTGCTCATTCTCCTCGTGGCTTTGCAGGTCATCATTCTTGTGAGCCTACAATCGACACTTGGCAGCAACATGCCGGATATGGGCAGCTTCGTCCCAGCGCTTGAAACAGCCCCCGAAGTGCCCGCCGCCGAACCGGCACGCGCTCCAACCCCTGCGCCTACTTCCCGTCCGCAAGTAGCACCTGCGAAATGAAAGGATGACGTTCGTGATGTCCGGTAAGCAACCTTTGCTATTTCCCATCACCCGCAGCCTGATATTTGGCATGTGTCTGGCAACCGCCGTCGCCGGAATCAGCGTCACTGCCAACGCCCATGATCCTGACGTATCAAAGCCCGGCGCGGCCAAACCGGCGCAGGCAAAGCCAAATGCGTCCAAACCTGCGCCGCAAAAGGCAAATGTTTCCAAGCCAAGTGCCGCGACGTTCACGATCCCGAGCCTTGAAAGCAAATCGACCGACGCTGTTGGCGTTGCCGACGACAAGCTGCGCAATGACGTCGACGCCCTTTGGAAGAAGTTCCCCGGTCGTGCAGGCATCGCCATTTACACGCCATTTTCCGATGACATTATCGGTCGGCGGCAAACCGAGCGCTTTCCGCAGCAAAGCGTTTCCAAAATGTGGGTCGCGTTGGCAATTTTGGAGCAAGAGGCCGCAGGCAAGTTGTCTCTCGACAAGCCAATCCGCGTGAGCCGTGACGATGTGGTGGTATTCAGCCAACCGCTCAAAACCTATCTTAGCGGCAAGGAGTTCTTTGAAATGCCGGTTCGCGAATTGCTCGCGCACGCGATCAACGCGAGCGACAATCTTGCGAATAGCGTCCTGTTGCGCGTTGCCGGCGGACCGCAATCGATCAACCAGATGCTTGACCGGCGCAAGGTGCAGTCCATCCGCTTCGGCCCCGGCGAAGTGCTTTTGCAAAGCGCGATTGCGGGCCTGAACTGGCAGCCCGAATATCGTAATGGCAACGCCTTTAAGGAGCAGCGTTCGCGCATTCCGTTGGAAAAACGGCGCGCGGCGCTCGACAATTATCTGGCCTCGCCCCTTGATGGCGCAGCACCGGGCACGATTGTGCTGGCGCTGAAGCGCTTTGGCGAGCGCGGCCCGAACGACCCGGGTGCAAAGCTGCTGAAGCTGATGGCCGGTACCTATACTGGAAGATCACGCCTGCGTTCGGGGCTTGCCCCACGCTGGAGCCTTGCCCACAAAACAGGGACGGGTCAGGTGCTGGGATCCGTGTCGACTGCGATTAACGACGTCGGGGTGATGAAAGCGCCTGATGGTTGCCGATATCAGGTTGCAGTCATGATTGCAGAAACACGCGCCGGAAAAGAAGTCACCAACGGCCTGATGCAAAATGTTGCGCGCGCGGTGGTCCGTCATCACCGAAATATTCACCCGAAGGCGGAAAGCGCATCGTAAAATAAAGCGATTCCAATTTTTCGTGAAATCACAATGTAAGCGCTGTTAACCAAATAACTGCTTTAATATTCCTGCGATTTTAGTCGCTGAAAACGTTGGAATGCCCTAAAAGTTCCAATGAAAACAGAAGTTCACATTAGTTTACAATTTAAATGTTACAAATGAAACATTATTGTATAAAAACGGCGTGTGGACCGGCCCAATAAGAGGGACATCGCAGTGAAGAAATTTCATATAGCTGTCGTCGAAGACGACAGAGCCTTTGCGGCTGAACTGGAAGAATTTCTGGATGCGTCCGGCTATACCGTTTCCAGCTATGACTCATCGCAAAAGTTTTTGGCGTCGTTGCGTCAAAAGGAATGTGACCTGTTGCTCGTCGATTGGTCCATCCCCGATTTGTCGGGCATAGAAGTGCTCGAATATGTCCGGAAATTTCATCCGGATATGCCAGCCATCATGCTTACCGCCCGTTCAGACAACACCGACGTCGTTCGTGGATTAGAAGCAGGCGCAGACGATTATGTCGCGAAACCGGTAGATGCCGATATCCTCGGACTGCGGATCAAATCGCTTTTGCGCCGCTGCAAAGGCGAATTCAAAAGCACTTCGGATAGCGTCGTACTCGGCCCCTATTTGCTGCGTCCCTCAAACTCCACAGTGTATCTGGGTGAAGAAGCCATCATTCTGCCTAAGCGTGAATTTGACATGGCAATGCTGTTCTTCACCAACCCGAACCGACTTCTTTCGCGTCAATATTTGGCCGCAACCTTATGGGGAAAAGTGGTCGATTACCAATCGCGGACGATTGACACGCATGTGGCCCGGTTACGCAAAAACCTGAAGCTTGACCCAGCATGTGGCATCAGCCTGAATGCATTGTACGGCTTTGGCTATACGTTGCAGGCCGATGTGCGCGCCATGAACGCGGTGCACGACCCCGTCGCGCTGTCCGCGTAACCGAACGAGGGTCCGGGTTTAGAAATGTCCGCTCAGTCGGAACAACTGTCCTTGCTCGGCGAGGACGAAGAGGCTTCGCGCGTCGCGTCGGTCGTGGCCTCTCGTCCCGTCGTTGATCTTGGCAATCATCAGATCACGGCGTTTGAATATATGTCGTGTGACCATTATGGTTTTGCGCACAGCAACATGCAGTTGTCGTCGTTCGACATGGCCAAAATTCTGGACGCGGTGCAGTCGGTCGCGCTGCCCGAAATCATGCTGTCGGTTCCGGTAGAATTGTTTGTCGAAATTGACCTGTCACATGCGCTGGCGCGGACCCTGCGGTCATTGCTATCCCAAGGCACGCGCGTGACAGTGTTGCTATCGGCGATGAAGGACGATGCTGCGAACTCGAGCATCGGCAATGCCATGCAGAATTGGCGGCGCGTCGGTTGTAGCGTTGGCATTGACGGCTTTGGCTATGCAGCCGTCCCTGCATTGTGGCCATTGGTGTATCATGTTGACGTCGTGCGCATCGATCCACGGCTCGTCGGCATGCTGAAGGCCAATGTCATTGCGCCGCAGCCTGCGCAAAAACTGGTCAATCTGGTCGCCGCCATGGGCATTCCGCGCATCATCATCGACGGATGCCAATCCATCGATGACGCCGAATTGTTTCAGCAGGCTGGCGCAACGCACGGCCAGGGTGCGGTTTTCGGTGAATTCCACCTTACCAACCCGCGTTAAGGTAGCACTTGCGTCCCTTGGCGACGCCGCTACATCACCCGGGCATGAGCGCACTTGAAATCGCCGCCGTTTTGCTCGGCATCATCAACATATTGTTGATTATCCGCCGTTCGGTGTGGAATTTTCCGGTCGCGATTGTGATGGTCGGCCTCTATTTTGTCATCTTCCGTGACGCCAAACTGTATAGCGACGCTGGCTTGCAGATATTCTTTGCCGTGGTGAACGCCTATGGTTTCTGGAGCTGGTGGCGCAACAAGGCCGACACTGGCGATATAATCGTGCGCCGGCTGCCTCGCTTCGCCTATCCAGCTTGGATCATCGGCGCAATTCTTGCCATTTGGGGCTGGGGCGCGGTGATGCACGCCGAGACCGACGCCAGTTACCCCTATTGGGACGCAAGCGTCGCGATGCTGTCGGTCGCCGGACAGGTTTTGATGACGCGGCGCTTCATCGAAAACTGGCATTTCTGGATCGTGGTGAACCTGATTTCGGTGCCCTTATATCTCAATAAGGAACTATATCTAACCGCCGGCCTTTATGGCCTGTTTCTGGTGCTGGCGGTGGCTGGCCTCGTTGAGTGGCGCAAGGCGGAGCGCGCATGAGGCGCATTTGCCTCCACGGCCCCGAAAGCACGGGCAAGTCAACGCTCGGCACGCGGCTTGCCGCGCATTTGGGATGCGAAGTCGTGCCCGAATATGGCCGTGCCTATTGTGAAGCGAACGGAACCGACATCGGCATGGCTGAGCTTGTCCACATCGCGCAAACGCAAGACGCCATGAACCGCGCTGCTGCTGCGCGTGATGGCGAAATCGTCCTGTTCGACACTGACCCGCTGATTACTGCAGTGTGGGCGCAGATGATGTTTGGCGCGCGGGATGTCTATTTCGACACTTTTGACGGCTTTGCCGATCAATATCTGTTGCTGGATATTGACCTGCCCTTTGTTGACGATGGCCTGCGCGTCTATGCGCAATCACCTGAACGCCAACGCTTTTTCGACTTATGCCGCGCGGAACTTGATAAACGCGGCGTGCGCTACACGCTCATTCAGGGCGAAGGCGAGAAGCGTTTCACCGCGGCTTTGGCTGCCGTGTTGCCTCCGATTTAAGGCATTTTGTCATAGCTATATTTTGTCATTCCCGCGCAGGCGGGAATCCATGGCCCGACCTATAGGGTCGGAATCTGCGCGCGATTAGAAAACGATACCTCAGACCATGGATTCCCGCCTGCGCGGGAATGACACAGTTTTATAAGCCAGCGCAGCAGCTAGCCTAAGCCTTTTCCAAAGCTTCGCTTGCCGCCACCCAGCGCGCCTCCGCAGCCTCTTGCGCGGCGATGATCTTGCCGCGTCGTTGCGACAATTCGCCCATCGTCAGGTTCTTATATTCATTCGCGGCGGACGCAGGGTCAAACATCGCGCGGTCAATCGCGCTCAATACGACCTCAAGCTTTGCAAGGTCCGCCTCGGCATCACTGACGTCGCGCTTTAGGTTGCCTTGCGCTTCACGGGCTGCGGCTTGCGCCTTTTTGTCTTCCTTGCGATCCGCCTTGGACAGCTTTTCCTTCGCTGGTCCCTTGCCCAGAATGAAGTCGGTATAATCCTCGATCGTGCCGGAAAATTCAGTCGCAGTGCCATTGTCGACCAGCACCAGCCGGTCGGCCGTCAGTTCCAGCATATGGCGGTCATGGCTGACCAGCACCACAGTGCCTTCATATTCGTTCAGCGCCTGAACCAACGCCTCACGCGCATCAACGTCCAAGTGGTTCGTCGGCTCGTCAAGGATCAGCATATGCGGCGCATCGCGCGTAATCAGCGCCAGCGCCAACCGCGCGCGTTCGCCACCCGACAGCTTGCCGACCTTTGTTGTGGCCTTTGCACCTGAAAAGCCGAACCGTCCCAATTGTGCGCGCACCGCACCGGGGGTTGCGCCCTTCATCTGATGAGTCATATGCTCAAGCGGGGTATCGTCGCCGTCGAGTTCTTCGACCTGATATTGCGTGAAATAGCCAACACGCATCTTGCCCGACGCGCTCATCTGCCCTTCCATCGGCGTCAATTGCGCCGCAAGCAGCCGCGCGAGCGTGGTCTTGCCGTTACCGTTGCGCCCCAGCAGCGCGATCCGGTCATCGGGGTCAATCCGCAGGTTCAGCCGCTGCAATATCGGGTTGCCCGCCGTGTAGCCAACACTCGCCAGATCCAGCGTCACCAATGGCGGCTTCAGCTCATCGGGGCTGGGGAAGTCAAAACTCAACGTCGGATCTTCGGCCATAGCGGCAATGGGCTGCATCCGCGCCAGCGCCTTGGCCCGCGACTGCGCCTGCTTGGCGGTCGACGCACGCGCGGAGTTGCGCGCGACATATTCCTGCAACTTGGCGCGTTGCGCGTCCTGGCTGGCCTTGGCCGCCGCGAGTTGCGCTGCACGCTCGGCACGCTGGCGCTCGAACGAGTCATAGCCGCCGGAATAGAGCGTCACCTGACCATTATCGAGATGCAGGATATGGTCGACGACATTGTTAAGCAAATCGCGTTCATGGCTGATCACCACCATCATCGCGGGATAGCCCTTTAGGAAGTTTTCCAGCCACAATGTCGCTTCGAGATCCAAGTGGTTCGACGGTTCATCGAGCAACAAAAGGTCTGGCTGCGAAAACAGCAAGGATGCCAGCGCCACGCGCATTTTCCAGCCACCGGAGAAGCTATCCAGCGGCCGCCCCTGCATATCTTCATCAAAGCCAAGGCCAACTAGGATGCGCGACGCGCGCGCCGGCGCGGTATAGGCATCAATCGCGATCAGCCGTTCATGCACTTCGGCCATGCGATCGGGGTCAAGCCCCTCCTGCTCGCTTTCAATCATCAACGCCGCGCGCTCTGTATCGGCGGCGAGCACGGTTTCAAACGGCGTAGAGTCGCCCGCCGGTGCCTCCTGCGCGATATAACCAATGCGCGTGCCCTTTGGCATTTCAAGGCTGCCATCATCCGCCTCAAGCGAACCGATCATGACCTTCATCAATGTGGACTTGCCAGCACCATTGCGCCCGATAAGCCCGATACGGCTATAAGGGGGCAGCGTCGCGGTGGCGCGGTCCAATATGGTGCGCCCGCCAAGGCGCACGGTGATACCGTTCAGGTTAAGCATGCGCGCCGCCTAGCAGAGCCGCGCCGCGCTGTCAGTCAAAGATTTTGCCGAGCGCAACCTCGCTCCAGCATAGGCCGGAGGCTATGTCACCGCATGCCGCACAGCAAATTGCGGCTGACGATATTCTTCGCTTGCGACAATCGCGCGCAACATCTCCCCTGCCCGCCAAATATCGGCATGGCTGAGCGTCAGCGGCGTCAGGCCAAAGCGCAATATATCAGGATCACGGAAGTCGCCGATGACGCCCTTTGCGATGAGCGCCTGGACGATTTGATACGCATGCGGATGGAGGAACGAAATGTGGCTGCCGCGTTTGGCAGGGTCGACGGGCGTCACGCACTCCAGCCCCGCGGCAGTTCCGGCGGCGTGGAAGATATCCCACAAGGCCGCGGATTTCGCCTCGACCTGCTTTATATCAATATCCGCCCACAGCTTCAGCCCGTTTTCAAGTGCGTTCAACCCAAGCACCACCGGTGTTCCAGACAACCACCGCGTCATGCCCGCCGCCGCTTCATAGCCATCGGCAAATTCGAACGGCGCGGCGTGTCCCATCCAGCCCGACAGCGGATTGTGCAGCTTGTCCTGCCAGCGTTTCGCCAGATACAGGAACGCAGGCGCACCCGGGCCGCCGTTGAGATATTTATAACCGCAGCCCACCGCCATATCCGCGCCCGCATCATTCAGTTCAACCGCGACGGCGCCTGCGCTATGGCTTAGATCCCAGCAGACCAAAGCGCCCGCATCATGCGCGGCCTTGGTCCACGCCGCCATATCGAAGCGTTCAGCGGTTTTGTAATGCACATGCGTCAGCATCAACAGCGCGGTGTCATCCCCCAAAGCATCGGCCAGCGCGCCGCGTTCAACCACACGCAGCTCTGCCCCCGCAACCGCAGCCACCGCACCCTCGGCAATATGCAGGTCCGTCGGAAAATTCCCCGCCTCGCTCAGCACGACCTTGCGCGATGGATTGAGCCGGAGCGCCGCGACGATCAGCTTGTAAAGGTTTACAGACGTCGAATCCGCCGAGATTACCTCATCGGCCTCGGCACCAATCAGCGGCGCGATCATCGCGCCGACGCGCTGCGGTGCATCGATCCAGCCTTCGTTCCAGCTGCGGATGAGCCGCTGGCCCCATGCATGGTTCAGCAGCTCAGTTCCCGCCGTCACGGTCGACAGCGGCATTTGCCCAAGCGAATTGCCGTCGAGATAAATCACATTATCCGGACACATGAACTGCGCGCGATATTGCGCCAGCGGGTCGGCGGCATCCAGTGCCTGCGCGTGTTCCAATGTCACTTCTTTGGTTCCTTTAGGCCAAACGCCTTCAATATCACCGCCCGCTGCTTGCCCCAGGACACGGTTTCTGGCGCGATCAGCTCGGCATGTCCTTCGTTGGGCGTTGTCACCATCTCTGCCCCATAAGCCGCGCCGAACGACGGTGGTGATATGCTGTCGAGGTCATTGTTAAACTGCAACTCACGCGCACGGCCTTTGGGCATTTCCGGCGGAGACACACGCGCAAAGGCGCCATCCGCCTTCGCCGAGGCTTCGGCGGACAAGCCCGCCATTTTGGTCGCCGCTTCATTGCCGCAACCATGGTCGGGCAACGTCATTTGCGCGCGCAAATCGGGCAAGCCACCCTGCGATATCGCAAGATCGACCTTCAACGGCTTTTCCCCGCGCAACGCATCGCCCTTGGCCAGAGCAGACCGCCGCGCCAGCCACAGCGACAAATGCCCGCCCGCCGAATGGCCAATCGTCACCACGGGCGCGTCGGTCTTAAATCCAAACTCCGCGCGCTTGGCCGCAAACATATCCGCCGCCGCGCCCACGTCCTGATAGGTCCCCGGATAGCCACCGCCGCGGTCCACGCCGCGATATTCGATGTTCCACACGCCCACACCCGCTTTACGCAAATCATCGGCAATCCAGTTCATGATATCGCGTTCGGCAATTTCAGTCTGCCAGCAGCCGCCGTGGATCATCACCACCGCCGGATGCGGGCCAGCCCCCGCCGGCTTCCACACATCGACCACCTGCAAGGCATCCGCGCCATAGCGCACCGTCGCGTCTGCCACAGGCTTTGGCCGCGAGAGCAAATCGTCCCACACCATGAGGCGTTTGGCCGGGATAGGTTTCGGCGGGACAGTCTCAGTCACAACATCACCCACCGGCGAACATCCCGCCGCGCACAGCAAAAGCAAAAGGCCAACATATCGCACCCAAATTTCCTTCTCATTCGTCCCCGCAACCATTGCACAACCGCCACTCTTACAAAACCGCTTTCCTACAAATAACCATATTGGTTATTTTGCGCGCATGACAAAGAAACGCACCCCGCCCGCCCTTCCTGCCCACCCGCTTCCGGCGCTCCCCGCCCCGCCCGTCACGCCATCACGGATTGAGGCCAATCTGGATGCCCGGTTGGAATTCACCCCCGTCCCGCGCGGGGCGAAAAGGTGGAACGGCCTGACCGAGCTGAAACAGCGCACCTTCATCCAATTGCTCGCCGACAGCGGCAGCGTGACCATGGCGGCCAACGCCATCGGCACAAGCACCAGCGCGATGTACAGCCTGCGCCGCGGCGAAGGCGCAGAAAGCTTCGCCGCCGCGTGGGAGGCCGCGGTCGATATCGGCGCGCGCCGCGTGCTCGACACGTTGGTGGAACACGCCATCCACGGCACCCCCGAAACGATAATTCAGGGCGGCGAAGTCGTTGCCGAACGCCGCCGTTTCAACCACCGCGCGATGATGTGGATCGTCAGCCAGCGTTTCCCCGAACAATATGGCAGCGCAACGGGCCTGATGGACATGAGCGGCATGAGCCACGCGATGCAAAAGCTGAAGGCCAAATGGGAGGCGGAATGGCGCGAGAAATATGCCGCCGAACATGCCGCGATTGCCCAAGCCAGCGAAGACGCCCACGCCGCGCAGATGGAGGCCGAACGCGGCGAGCTGCTCCCCATTGTCCTCATTAAAATATATCAACGCAAAGTGCGCGAGGAACGCCAATACCGCCTGCGCGGCAACATAGTCAGCGCCGACCTGACGCTGCGTCAGCTCACGCATCTGGAACTATATATGGAATTTGCCGGCCTGACCGAGCCAGAGATTATGCAGTTTTTCGACCAAGCACAAAGCGACCCGCACCCGTGGGAGACCGAAACCAGCCAAGGCATCGCCGCCCACCGCCAAGCCGCCTGGGCGATGGACCTGCCCGATGCGGCGCGGATGGACGGGGAACGTTTGAACACCGCTAGTGCTGAGCCTGTCGAGCCGCAGGCGACCGCAGGTCAACTGAGGGAAGACATCGCCCCCCCCTCCTCCGCCCCACACCACTGAGCTACGGCGCAGCCGGCCCCAAGGACAACGCCATGCGCGGCGGCCCAAATATCCAAGCCAGAATCCGCGCCCGCGACCAAGCCGAAGCGCACATGCGCGACGCGCAGCGTTTATGGGAGGCGTGTGCCACGGAGGAGAGTTGGGTGGGGTTTGTGGCTGGGTAAGAGCGGGCTCCGAAATTTTGACGCTTCCTATCAATTGTGGGGCTGTCACCAGAGCGGCATGGGCGACGATATCGCGACGTTCGTGAAGCGGCTGTAATGCTGGAAGTGCGAAGGCCAGTCAGGCAAAAATCATCGTCACCTTACGGTCGAACAAACACGCGAGCCACCCAACGGCCCGTTGCTGCCGGGGCCTGATGAATATGAGTGGAAGTGGTTTGTTAGCGGGCAACGGCGGTAGGGGTGTTGGCCGAACGCCCGGCAGTCCAGAGTTCAGCCGACGTTGGCATAATTGAGAATGGGATGAGGTAAGTTTAGTGTATTCGGCAAACTGGCAACGTTGTCTAGACGCAGTCCTAGGACAAAAATCAGCGATTTGCCAATCGTGTTCCGTTTTCCTCACCCGGTCGCCAAAACGCTAAATTGCCTTGGGCACCCACATCGATCTTTTGATATAGACCCAAATACTCGTTCCCAAACGTAGAGAACCCTGAAGACGTTGGAATGATAAAAATATCATCAACACCTTTCGAAACGTCCGCTATCCCAATTTCCCAAGGGCACCATTTTGAGGACATTGAATTTTCTGTAGCCAGAAACAAAAAGTAATTTGTCGTAAGAATTCTGTTTTTTATCTTTTTTGCAGTCACTTCATTAGGCTTTTCTGGCATCGACAGATCTTTCCAATCTATATAAACCGACCAACCCATCCGACGAAAATATTTATCTACACCTTCGGCTAGCGCCGTATCCTTGTGACTGTGACACAGAAACGCCGTTTTTAGATTACGGCTTAGAGCTTCGTTTAAGTTTTCTGCTTTCGAAGCAACCACCATCCTCGATGATTCTAACAGTGTGGATTGAGATATAGCCATCGTTTGTAACTATCTGCCAGCCGCTCTGGCAGCCGCCTCGATCCAACTTGGCAAATTATGATATCCGTCGTCTCTTACCCAGTTATAGGTTCGATAAAGCTGCATGAAAGATGTTGACGATCCATTGTTGTTGGCTTGCCAGTGGTTTAACGGATTTTGGCCTTGGACGTCAGTTCCAGTCTGGGGATCTTTGACGCCATAAAGGTCGATCGCTAACATGCCTTTGTTCAATTCGTGGCTACGCTTGATTTCGTGCTTAACCCATTCCCGGTCGTAAGTTTGTGCCCCGAAAAGCACCACGGTAACGGAACATCCCTTTAACTGGTCTTCAATCCATTTTTCGATGCCACCCGCTCGCGCTTTTGCTTGCTCAAACTCTGCTTTGTCATAAAATGGCTGGGCTTCACCGCCGGGGCGCACAACCCAGGAATTCCGAATCTGAACAATTCTTCGTACATCTCGTTCATAATGGAAACTAAAGAAAACTTTACGCGCCATAAATTCCTCCTGTTTACATTATGCTATATTAACCTACGAAATATAGACGAATAGTTGATATCTTTTTTCAAATATTTGTCGAATTTTCCCTCTTCGAAAATTATATTAGCCGCCGCGCCTGTCGAAGCAAGTGGCAAAACTAAGCAATTAGGATGAAATTTTCGAAAAATTTCGTATTCTTCAATTACGCCTTCCATACCACCTATAAAAACTGCTGCGTCGTATTTATAGTCGCCAATCATTTGGCGCCTCATTTCAAGTAGGCTGTCATTAAGACCATTAGGGTGACGCGGGGTGTATATCACTGTTGGAAATTCTTCAACTTCGGGCGGAAATCTGCCTTCAAATTCCAAACTTTGAAATAGAATTGCCCTATCACTATGGTCAGGAAATAAAGAGCTGATGATTAAAGAAATCAAAGGCGTTATTGCAGGATGTCCACCAAACACAATTTGCCCACGCGGAATAATTTCCACTACCAACGACTTCACAGCCTCCTTTATAGCAACAGGGTCGGCTGTTTCATAGAATCGCGCATGCCTAGTTGGAAGCGGCACGCTGGCGGAAAGAAAAACCGTTTTCATGCCTTAAACCATTTCATATTTTTTAGGTCGGCGACGGAAAGTACTTTTATTTTCAAATGTGAGTTTAGCCATATCAGATGGCTTGTCCAACTTTCAAGCAATCCTCGATTGTCATAGATAACATTGACAACTGCATCGGAGGAATGTTGCGTTGCTATTGCCGACTCTATTTGATTGATGCGATAAGCGTTTGGTACACCGATTGCAGGCACATAAACGGCATTCACGCCGTAATCCGATGTTGATATATAACGTTGCGGGTGCAAATTGACCTTTATTCCATTATCTCGACAAATGTCGCAAAACTGGTCAACAAGGTAGGCATGTCGGAATGCTAGAGCTTTGGCACGAATGCTCTCAACTTTCGCACATATTGCCACGATAGAACTTTTCCGAAGCCTTGCTTGTTTGCCAGTTACCTTTCCGGCACGAAAGCTATCTGCGCCAAGCTGCAGAAATTCGCTCAAGGCAGAATAAGGGTCTTCATCCACGGATGGCCACAAAACATGTAAGATCTGAATGCTGGTCGCATTTGCTTGAGCCTGCTCCAACATGGTCCACTTACTCGTCCGAAAGTTTGGCGAGTCTAGCAGTACCACTACATCACTGTCTGCGAGCCTATGCCACAAATTGTCTTGCATGTTTACGGCGGGTTGGATTGAATGCGTGTCGAGAAATGTATCAAAATTTTGTGCTTGAAAAGCGTCGTAAAGCTGCAAAGCGATTTCTCGAGTATCGTCTCGTCTATAGCTTATAAAAATTCGTCGATCTTTTCTCAAAAGTGAGAGATTCTCGAGGACGCATGTCAAAAGATGCGAGAAATCTAACTGCGCACCCTCGCCAATCGCCAATCCATTTATAGCGATTAACTCAGAAGGGACTTTACTGCTATAATTTGTTAGATCTGAAACAACTGGTATTATGGGAAGTGAGTCTTCAATTATGTCGGAAATATCCGAATAAACATCACGATTTGCATGTTCATATCCAAAAAAAATGCAAACAAATGGAGACTTAACATCTCGTTTCGGCAACGAAACCTCGTCTAAAAACTCGTAATATTCGGGAGAAATTCCAAGGTCTGTTAGCTGACTTGAAAGCAAGCTTCGCATGATTTCGATATCAAACCACGGCCGGCCCATTAAACCAATCTGATATTTAAAATCGGCCATCTAGCCCTCCAGTGTGAAGGGAGCATTTTCAGCTTTATTTGATTGGCGTCAAATGATTAAGTAGTTCCATTTATTGGCAGTATTTTGGGGACGCGAACATAGGTAGCGCATAGCAAATATTTGCGCCTGTCGGCTCCTTTTCAGAAGCAACAACAGCCGTGCGAACCTCGACAAAATGAATTTTTACGGCGAATAGCTACTCCTCACCCATCCGCAACGCTGCAATAAACGCTTCCTGCGGGATGCTTACGCTGCCGTATTCGCGCATCTTGGCTTTGCCCTTTTTCTGCTTTTCCAGCAGCTTTTTCTTGCGGCTGATGTCGCCGCCATAGCATTTCGCCGTCACGTCCTTGCGCATTGCGGCGATGGTTTCGCGGGCGATCACTTTGCCGCCGATTGCGGCCTGAATGGGGATCTTGAACAAATGGCGGGGGATGAGGTCTTTCAGGCGCTCGCACATGCCGCGGCCGCGGGCTTCGGCGGTGCCGCGGTGGACGATCATGCTCAGCGCGTCGACCGCGTCGCCATTGACCAGCACGCTCATCTTCACAAGGTCGCCTTCGCGGTGGCCGATCTGGTGGTAATCGAACGAGGCATAGCCGCGCGAAATGCTCTTCAGCCGGTCGTAAAAATCGAACACCACTTCGTTGAGCGGCAGTTCATACACGATCTGCGCACGGCCACCGACATAGGTCAGTTGTTTTTGAATGCCGCGCCGGTCCTGGCACAGCTTCAATATGCTGCCCAGATATTCGTCGGGGCAGTAAATCGTCGCCTCAATCCACGGCTCCTGAATTTCCGCGATGCGGTTAACGTCGGGCATGTCGGCGGGGTTGTGCAGCTCCATCTCGCACGCGTCTTCGGTTTTGGACCGACTAAGTTGCAGCTTGTACACAACCGACGGCGCGGTGGTGATCAGGTCAAGGTCAAACTCGCGCGTCAGGCGTTCCTGAATGATCTCAAGGTGTAACAACCCAAGGAACCCGCAGCGAAAGCCAAAGCCCAATGCCGCGCTGCTTTCCGTTTCAAAACTAAATGATGCGTCGTTCAGGCGCAGCTTGCTGATGCTTTCGCGCAATTTTTCAAAGTCCGCGGCGTCGGTGGGGAACAGGCCGCAGAACACCACGGGCTGCACTTCCTTGAACCCGGGCAGCGGCTCGGCGGCGGGGCGCTTGGCATCGGTGATGGTGTCACCCACGCGGGTCTGTGCGACTTCCTTGATCTGCGCGGTGATAATGCCCACTTCGCCCGCCGCGATTTCGGACAGGATTTCCAGCTTGGGCCGCATACAGCCGACGCGGTCGACCAGATGCTTTGTGCCGGCGGCCATGAACTGGATTTCCTGACCTTTTTTGATCACGCCGTCGATGACGCGGATCAGGATGACGACGCCCAGATAGGGGTCGTACCAGCTGTCGACCAGCATGGCCTTCAACGGCGCGTTGCGGTCGCCCTTTGGCGGGGGAATGCGCGTGACCACGGCCTCCAACACCTCGTTTATGCCGATGCCGGACTTCGCCGAAGTCAGCACCGCATTGTCGGCGGGCAAGCCAATGATTTCCTCAATCTCGGCCTTCACCTTGTCGACCTCTGCCGCGGGCAGATCGATCTTGTTGATGACGGGCACGATTTCATGGTCATGCTCGATGGATTGATAGACGTTGGCGAGCGTCTGCGCCTCAACGCCTTGCGCGGCGTCGACAACAAGCAACGCGCCTTCGCACGCGGCGAGGCTGCGGCTGACTTCATAGGCAAAGTCGACATGGCCCGGCGTGTCCATCAGGTTAAGCTGATAGGTGATGCCGTCCTTCGCGGTATAATCCAGCCGCACCGTCTGCGCCTTGATCGTGATGCCGCGTTCTTTTTCAATGTCCATATTATCAAGGACTTGGCTCGTCATCTCACGCGCCGTCAGGCCGCCCGTTTGCTGGATCAGCCGGTCCGCAAGGGTCGACTTCCCGTGATCTATGTGGGCGATAATGGAAAAATTACGGATAAGGGAGAGTTCGGTCATGCCGCCGCCCCTAGCAGGGCAACCCTGCGCCTTCAAGCATGGCGGAACGCCTGTAGGCCGCCATGTGATTGCTTATACCGAATCGGCTGGGTTGTAGGAAAGTGTTTTGTTTGCATCACAGTGGTAATTTGATCTCTTTCATGATGCGGTCGGTTTCGGTCAGGATTTTAATGATCTTTTGATAATGCACCACATCGTCAAACGACACCGCCCTGCCCTTGCGGTCTTTCAACCATTTCTGCGCAGGTTGATATCCACCAATGTGAAATTCCCATGCGAGTTGCGGCACATTGTCGAAATATTGATCGGGGTTGATGTAGACACGGCCTGACCCGTTTTGAACATCTCCCGATCCGTTCGCATCGAGCGAAGACGAGATGCCGTTAGCTAGCGCACTGTCTATGGGTGTCTCGTCTGCGCTCGACACGAACGGAGCCGGAACAAAAGCAGGCTTCACCACCACATTGTCGTCGCCGTCTTCTCTGGCACCACTGAATGGATAAGGCGTTGCACCAATAATGGCGTCCTCCATCAGGTGCAGGCGGCGCAGTTGCTCGCCCTTTTCGGCGACATGCGCGAAAACATCTGGCGATGCGGGATAAGGAATGCGCGGGAAATCGATTTTCAGGAATTGCGGATAAGTCGCGCGGTAATCGGGCGAATGCAGCACGCCATAGATATAATCGAAGACACGGAGTTCGTCGCCATCGACGCCCGAAAGCCCCGCACGTTCCCTGATCTCGGCATAGATTTTGGGATCGAAATTGACCCGCCGCTCGGTTTCGAGCGTGCCTTCTTCGGGGTAGAGGTAGAGGGGGGCACAATAAGACTGTTCCTTCGTTTGAAGGGATAACGAATTGAGATCCAAAATTTTGTCAGCTACAAATGCATGCGCAAAATCACCAGTCGAAAGCTGCCGACAAATGTTCAAGGCGTAGTTCTTTGATGTGCTTTCTTCTCTCGGCACTAAATGCTGCATTACACTGAAAAACGCGCGGCCTAAAAGGTTAGGGTCGTAATAAATCGACCGGTCATCAAACGGACGATACTGGCACGAAATTATCTTTGAATCGTCATAAACGGACTCCGAAAGTCGTCGGACCAATGAGTAAGACGAGGAATCCTCGACTTTGTATTTTATGCAAAAAGCTGTATCGGCTTCTCCAGAATGAAGCATTTTCATTCGTTCAGCCAAGACTGGTCGATCAAAATCAACAAATAAGGCGTCGCGTTTTGTCTGGATACCGGACTTTATGTTTTGAAGGAATTTGCTTAACGCAAACCCATCTTCGTAAACGATCTGGTTGTCGAAATTCTTGGGTTGGAAATACCAATTTGGTTCGAGCGGAGCGATCTTTTCAAACGAACTTTTTAGACCGAGCGAAAATAGACACTCATTTTTGGAGGCTCTACTTCCCCAAAGGTCGAGGTGGCGGACCACAGGGACATCGCCTTGCTTATCCGCATTTTTAACAGCAATTATGATTGAGACGCCTTGTTGTATGTCGAACACATTGACATCAGGACTGCCGTCAGGCGCTACTTCTTTTCTCTTCGTGCTGCCGTGTAAATCAACAATGTAAATGCTGCTAAAGCTATCCAGCAGAGACTTGCGCATAACGCGATGGATGAGGCCATCCAAATAGCTGTTATTGGTTATAAAGCCCAATACTCCGTATGCGTTTTTATCAATCAGGTGCTGGGAGAAACGCAGAAATTTGATATAGTCGTCTGACAGGGGTTGTATGTTGCGTTCGTTAAGCCCGTTCTTGTAATCTCTCACAAGGCCTTCAATAAACGGCGAGTTATTGGAACTACTTACAGCGTAAGGCGGGTTCCCAATCACGCACATGATCGGCGTATCGCGTTTGATTGTATTCGCGCCTTTGGCTTCTTCGGATAGCCAGCGGGCAAAGGGCAAGGTCTGTTCAACCCGTTCGCCTTCCTCCAGACTGTTGGTCAAATACACGCCCAGGCGCGGCGGCGTGCTGCTGGGTTTATAGCCCATGTCGGTCAGCATCATGTCCAGTTTCATGTGGCACATGGCGTAACTCGCCATCAGCAATTCGAAACCGTGCAATCGGGGGATCAGGTTTTCCTCAACATAGCCCGACCACATGCCGGGTGCGATATCCTTTACCTGCGCCGCAATCTGCTTGATCGCTTCGGCCAAAAATGTGCCCGTGCCCGTTGCTGGGTCCAATATCTGCACACGGTGGACATCTTTTTTGATGGTCAATGGCTTGCCCGATTTCGGGTCATTTTGGCCCGTGTCCCAATCAATCTGAATCTTGCTTGTGTCGGCAATGCCGCGCGGCAGGTTGAATTCGGTTTTCAGGACATCATCCACCGCACGCACGATGAAATTGACCACGGGTTCGGGCGTATACCAAACGCCGCGCGCCTTGCGCTTGGCGGGGTTATATTCGGCCAAAAATGTTTCGTAGAAATGCAGGAACGGGTCATTGCGCGCGGTGAATTTGCCGAAATCCTGCATCAACGCGCCCACATCACAGGCGCGGAATACATCGCACAGATCGTCAATCATCCGGCGCAGGCGGTCATCCAGATTGTTGCCAGCGATATAAACAAACAGGTTGCGCAAAAACGGGTTGGATTTGGGCAACAGTTCCAACGCTTCGGCGCGGTTGAAACTATCTAGGCTGCTGTCATGCAACCGTGCGGCGAACAGGCCATATGCAATGGTCTCGGCGTATACGTCGGCGAAATCGGCGATGGTAATGTCGTGGATCAGGCTTCTCTTGAAACCTTCATATTGGTCGGTCAGTTCAGTCTCGACGCCGCTTTCCTTGTCGGCGATTAACGCTTTGCCCATGATGTCTTTGATGATCATGGATTTGCCAGCCATCATCTGCGCCAGTTGCTTGGCGCTTTTGATGCTGATGGGTGTTTGTGCCGAAAAATCCTTCAGCATCATTTCCAGACGCGGGAATTCTTCGGGGCGCGGCGGCAGTGTTGGGATCAGGTCAGCAATACGGACAAAGCTGGTGACTTCGCCTTCACGGATAAATTCAAAGTCCGTGCCATTGGTGTAAATCAGGTTGGGCAGACCCTTTTTATACCGTTCCTTTTGTTCGCGGCTGTAATCACCAGCGCCAAAGCGGGTAATGTCCTTGTTGAGGTCTTTCGCTTCGCACCAGCCGATCGACACGCCATTACGCGCAAATACAAAGTCAGGGGCACCGACGGCGCTTTGTTTCGGTTCATTAATAACGGTCAGATTTTCATCGATGGATTTGAATAATCCTTCAAGAGCAGGGCGGTAACTGTGCTCGGTTGCTTGTCCGCTGCCCGCTAGACTGCGGATTTGACCCAAATAACTATGTATATCCATATGAGATAATGGCCCAGACACGCATAAGACGCTGTTAAGTTCACCTTTTGTGACATTTCGTTCTTTTTCTGTCTATGGCTATTCTGGATTTTATTTTGGCGGGCTGGCTGAGGGCGGCTGACCGTGCCGAACGCAGCTTGAAATGTAGGATTTGCTCTGCGATCATCGGCGCTGTCATCGGCAACCGCCCCTCTGGCTGATCGGGGTTCCACAACAGCCGCCTTCCATATTTAAAGCGACAAAGGCGACAGTCATTTCATGCTCGCAGGTGTCTTTTGTATCCTTAAGGGCCAAATTCGGCCCTGCACGGGTGCTTCGCCGCCGCGGATTTGCTCTTGATCGGCGCAGGTCAGGGTTGACCCTCACCCGCTGCGGCCCTATACGACGTTCAACATCTGCCCCATCGGGATTGGCCTTGTCGTCGCGCAACTTGGCTAAAGCATTGAAGGGTCTGGATTTTCACATACGCGAAACGGCTGCACGGCAGGACCCGAATCTTCGGACCATTGCCATGCGGCCTTTTCTTGTCTGGTGAAAACGAATTTAGCGCGTTTGACATTTCTAACTGAGGCAAAGCACCTTATGGCAACCCGTACCGCTCCTGCGACACTCTCGCGTCAAAAGCGTATCCGCAAAATCTTCGGTAACATCCACGAAGTTATCGACATGCCCAACCTGATCGAGGTCCAGCGCGAAAGCTATGAGCAGTTCCTGCGCTCTGACCCGTCGATCGGTTATGTATCCGGCCTCGAAAAGACGCTGCGCAGCGTTTTCCCGATCAAGGATTTTGCCGGAACGTCGGAACTCGACTTCGTCCATTACGAACTCGAAGATCCCAAATATGACGTAGAAGAATGCCGTCAGCGCGGAATTACCTATGCCGCACAGATGAAGGTGACATTGCGCCTCATCGTGTTTGAGGTTGACCCTGACACCGAAGCGCGTTCGGTCCTCGATATTAAGGAACAGGACGTTTACATGGGCGACATGCCGCTCATGACGCATAACGGCACCTTCTTCGTCAACGGTACAGAGCGCGTTATCGTATCGCAGATGCACCGTTCGCCGGGCGTTCTTTTTGATCATGACCGCGGTAAAACGCACTCGTCGGGCAAATATCTGTTCGCCGCGCGCGTCATTCCTTACCGTGGTTCGTGGCTCGACTTTGAATTTGATGCCAAGGATATCGTCAACGTCCGTATCGACCGTAAGCGCAAGTTGCCGGTCACGACCTTGCTTTACTCGCTTGGTTTGAACGACGAAGAAATCCTGAGCCACTTCTACGACCGCGTGACATTTGAACGCGGCACCGGTGGCTGGAAGATTCCATTCAATGCGGAACAATGGCGTGCGTCGAAACCGATGTTCGACATCGTTGATGCAAAGACCGGCGAAGTCGTGTTCCCTGCGGGCACCAAGGTTACCCCACGCGCTGCGAATAAGGCGGTCAAGGATGGCCTGACGCATCTGCTGATCCCGACCGAAGAAATCTTTGGCCGTTATTCCGCATTCGACCTGATCGACGAAAAGACGGGCCGCATTTATGTTGAAGCCGGTGACGAAATCACCGCTGAAAACCTCGAAGCGCTCGACAAGGCCGGCATCGACAGCCTTGAGCTGCTTGACATCGACCATGTCATCACCGGCGCGTGGATGCGCAACACGTTGAAGGCTGACAAGGCCGAGAACCGCGACATGGGCCTTGATGCGATCTACCGCGTCATGCGTCCTGGCGAGCCGCCAACGCGCGAAACCGCTGAAGCATTGTTCGCTGGCCTGTTCTTCGATCCAGACCGCTATGACCTCAGCGCGGTTGGCCGCGTGAAGTTGAACATGCGCCTCCAGCTTGATGTTGAAGACACGCTCACCACCTTGCGGACTGAGGATATCCTCGCCGTGGTCAAGGAACTGGTGAACCTGAAGGACGGCAAGGGCGAAATCGACGATATCGATAACCTCGGCAACCGTCGTGTCCGTTCGGTCGGCGAATTGCTGGAAAACCAGTATCGCGTTGGTCTGCTCCGTATGGAGCGCGCCGTGAAAGAACGCATGAGCTCGGTTGACGTATCGACCGTGATGCCAAACGATCTGATCAACGCAAAGCCAGCGGTTGCTGCTGTGCGCGAATTCTTCGGCAGCTCACAATTGTCGCAGTTTATGGATCAGACCAACCCGCTTTCGGAAGTCACCCACAAGCGCCGCGTTTCGGCCCTTGGACCAGGTGGCCTCACGCGTGAGCGCGCTGGCTTTGAAGTCCGCGACGTTCACCCAACGCACTACGGACGTATCTGCCCGATTGAAACGCCGGAAGGCCCGAACATCGGTCTGATCAACTCGCTGGCATCATTCAGCCGCGTCAACAAATATGGCTTTATCGAAACGCCGTACCGCAAGGTCATCGACAACAAGGTCACCGACGATGTGGTCTATCTCTCCGCAATGGAAGAGCAGAAGAACACCATCGCGCAGGCGAACGCCGAACTGACCGCCGATGGCAGCTTTGTCGAAGACCTGATTTCGTCACGCGAAGCTGGCGAATTCCTGATGGCACCGCGCGACCAGATCACGTTGATGGACGTTTCGCCAAAACAGCTGGTTTCGGTTGCTGCGTCGCTCATCCCGTTCCTGGAAAACGATGACGCGAACCGCGCATTGATGGGTTCGAACATGCAACGTCAGGCCGTGCCTTTGCTCCGTGCAGAAGCACCGTTTGTCGGAACCGGCATGGAAGAAACCGTTGCCCGCGATTCCGGCGCTGCCATTGGCGCACGCCGTACCGGTATCGTCGACCAAGTCGATGCGACCCGTATCGTGGTCCGCGTCACTGGCGAAGTCGAGCCCGGCAAGTCGGGCGTCGACATCTACACGTTGCAGAAGTTCCAGCGTTCAAACCAGAACACCTGCATCAACCAGAAGCCATTGGTGAAGGTTGGTGACGTCATTGAAGCAGGCGACATCATCGCTGATGGTCCGTCGACCGAACTGGGCGAACTCGCACTGGGCAAGAACAGCCTCGTCGCGTTTATGCCTTGGAACGGTTACAACTACGAAGACTCGATCTTGATCTCCGAACGCATCGTGAAAGACGATGTCTTCACATCGGTCCACATCGAAGAATTCGAAGTGATGGCCCGCGACACCAAGCTTGGACCAGAGGACATCACCCGCGATATTCCAAACGTAGGTGAAGAAGCGCTTCGCAGCCTCGATGAAGCTGGCATCGTTTACATCGGCGCAGAAGTGCACCCCGGTGACATTCTGGTCGGTAAGATCACGCCAAAGGGTGAAAGCCCAATGACGCCGGAAGAAAAGCTGCTGCGCGCCATCTTTGGTGAAAAGGCAAGCGACGTTCGCGACACATCGTTGCGTCTGTCACCTGGTGTAGCTGGTACTGTTGTTGAAGTGCGCGTGTTCAACCGCCACGGCATCGACAAGGACGAGCGTGCGATGGCCATCGAACGCGAAGAAATCGAGCGTCTTGCGAAGGATCGCGAGGACGAACGTTCGATTTTGAACCGTGCGACCTACAACCGTCTGAAAGACATGCTCATTGGTGAAACTGCAGCCGCAGCGCCAAAGGGCATCAAGAAGGGCGACAAGATTACTGAGGAAAATCTCAGCGAAGTCGAGCGTCACGAATGGTGGAAGATTGCCGTTGCTGACGACAAGGTTCAGGGCAACCTCGAAGCGGTCAAGGTTCAGTATGACGATGCCGTCAAGCTGATCGTTGAGAAGTTCGAAGATCGTCGTGAGAAGCTGGAACGCGGTGATGAACTCGCTCCTGGCGTACTCAAGATGGTCAAGGTGTTCGTTGCGGTTAAGCGTAAGCTTCAGCCAGGCGACAAAATGGCCGGACGTCACGGAAACAAGGGTGTTATCTCGCGGATCCTTCCGCAAGAAGACATGCCATTCCTTGCCGATGGTACACCTGTTGACATCGTTCTCAACCCGTTGGGCGTTCCATCGCGTATGAACGTCGGACAGATTTTCGAAACCCACCTTGGCTGGGCCGCACGCGGTCTTGGCATGCAAATCGGTGAGGCTTTGGAAGAGTGGCGACACAATAACCCGAACCCAGAAGCCGCTGCTCCGCCAGCGGTCGTGCGCGAACGTTTGGCGAAAGCCTATGGCGAAGATTATGCCGACGAGATCAATGGCCGCAGCGACGCGGACATCATTGAACTTGCAGGCAATGTCATCACCGGTGTTCCCATGGGCACGCCAGTGTTCGACGGTGCGCGTGAAGCCGACGTTACCACCATGCTTCAACTCGCTGGACTTGATGGTTCGGGTCAATCCGACCTGTTCGACGGTCGTACCGGTGACAAGTTCGACCGTAAGGTGACCGTAGGCATCATCTACATGCTGAAACTGCATCACCTTGTCGACGACAAGATTCACGCCCGTTCAATCGGACCCTACAGCCTTGTTACGCAGCAGCCACTTGGTGGTAAGGCGCAATTCGGTGGTCAGCGTTTCGGGGAAATGGAATGCTGGGCACTTCAGGCATATGGCGCAGCCTATACCTTGCAGGAAATGCTCACGGTCAAATCCGATGACGTTATCGGGCGTACCAAGGTTTACGAAGCCATCGTCAAGGGTGATGACAGCTTTGAAGCCGGTATCCCCGAAAGCTTCAACGTCCTGGTCAAGGAAATGCGCTCATTGGGTCTGAATGTTGACCTGAAGGCGCATGACTTGGTCGAAGGTGACGAGGGTTTTGCCGAGGCAGCGGAATAAGCAGAGATGGGCGGACTTAGGTCCGCCCCCTGCCCCTGCCCTTAGGTTTTCATGGGCAAAAGCCCAATGAGGAAAAGATTATGAACGAACTGAGCAAATTCAACAATCCCATCGCCAAGGTCGAAACCTTTGACCAGATCCAGATCGGGATCGCATCGCCGGAAAAAATCCGCAGCTGGTCTTTTGGCGAAATTAAAAAGCCTGAAACCATCAACTACCGTACGTTCAAGCCAGAGCGTGACGGTCTATTCTGCGCACGCATCTTTGGACCCGTGAAGGACTATGAGTGCCTTTGCGGTAAGTATAAGCGCATGAAGTATAAGGGCGTCGTCTGTGAAAAGTGCGGCGTTGAAGTCACCGTAACCAAGGTACGCCGTGAGCGTATGGGCCACATCGAGCTCGCAGCTCCTGTTGCGCACATTTGGTTCCTAAAGTCGCTACCATCGCGCATTGGCCTGCTGCTTGATATGCAGTTGAAACAGCTTGAGCGCGTGCTTTACTTCGAAAACTACATCGTAACCGAGCCCGGCCTGACCGCGCTTGAGAAGTTCCAGTTGCTGAGCGAAGACGAATTGCTCGACGCGCAGGACGAATATGGCGAAGACGCTTTCACCGCCAGCATTGGTGCCGAAGCCGTCAAGACAATGTTGATGGACCTCGACCTCGAGCAAGAGCGGACTGACCTGCTCGACGAGCTTGCCGTTACGAAGTCGGAACTTAAGCCGAAGAAAATCATCAAGCGTTTGAAGGTCGTAGAAAGCTTCATCGATTCAGGCAACAAGCCCGAGTGGATGATTTTGGACGTCATTCCGGTCATTCCACCAGAATTGCGCCCATTGGTGCCGCTCGATGGTGGCCGTTTTGCAACCTCCGATCTTAACGATCTCTATCGCCGCGTTATCAACCGTAACAACCGTTTGAAGCGCCTGATTGAGCTTCGTGCGCCAGACATCATCGTCCGCAACGAAAAGCGTATGTTGCAGGAAGCTGTTGACGCATTGTTCGACAATGGCCGTCGCGGCCGTACAATCACCGGCGCCAACAAGCGTCCACTGAAGTCGCTTTCAGACATGCTTAAGGGCAAGCAGGGTCGTTTCCGCCAGAACCTTTTGGGTAAGCGCGTCGATTATTCAGGTCGTTCGGTTATCGTAACCGGTCCTGAACTGAAATTGCATCAGTGCGGCCTGCCAAAGAAGATGGCGCTCGAGCTGTTCAAGCCGTTCATCTACTCGCGTCTGGATGCAAAGGGTCTTTCGATGACCCTCAAGCAAGCCAAGAAGTGGGTCGAAAAGGAGCGCAAGGAAGTTTGGGACATCCTCGATGAGGTTATCCGCGAGCATCCAGTGTTGTTGAACCGTGCACCAACGCTTCACCGTTTGGGCATTCAGGCATTCGAGCCTGTCCTGATTGAAGGTAAGGCAATCCAGCTTCACCCGCTTGTCTGCTCGGCATTTAACGCCGACTTTGACGGTGACCAGATGGCAGTCCACGTTCCATTGAGCCTTGAGGCCCAGTTGGAAGCACGCGTTCTGATGATGTCCACCAACAACATCCTCTCGCCTGCAAATGGTAAGCCAATCATTGTTCCTTCACAGGATATGGTCTTGGGTCTGTATTATCTTTCGATGGATCGCCGCGGTGAGCCAGGCGAAGGCATGATGCTGTCCGACATGGCTGAAGTGCATCAGGCGCTTGAAGTTGGTGCAGTAACGCTCCACTCCAAGATCATCGCCCGCGTCCCACAGACCGGTGAAGATGGTGTTGAGCGTATGGTTCGCTTCGACACAACACCTGGCCGTATGTTGCTCGCAGAAACGCTGCCAAAGAGCCACCGCGTGCCGTTTGAAACCGTCAACCGCCTCCTCACCAAGAAGGAAATCGGCGACGTTATCGATCAAGTCTACCGTCACACTGGCCAGAAGGACACAGTACTGTTCGCCGACGCCATCATGTCGCTTGGCTTCAAATATGCGTTCAAGGCCGGTATTTCGTTCGGCAAGGACGACATGATCATTCCGGAAGAAAAGGAAGGCATGGTTGCCGAAACCAAGGCAATTGTTGCGGACTTTGAGCAGCAATATCAGGATGGTCTGATCACGCAGCAGGAAAAGTACAACAAGGTGATCGACGCTTGGTCCACATGTGGTGACAAGGTCGCCAATGCCATGATGGACAAGCTGAAGGCTTCGCCATTGGATGAGCATGGCCGTGAATTGCCAGTCAACTCGGTGTACATGATGAGCCACTCCGGTGCGCGTGGTTCGCCAGCGCAGATGAAGCAGCTTGCTGGGATGCGCGGTCTGATGGCCAAGCCTTCGGGCGAAATCATCGAAACGCCAATCATTTCGAACTTTAAGGAAGGTCTGACCGTTCTCGAGTATTTCAACTCGACCCACGGTGCCCGTAAGGGTCTGGCCGATACCGCACTTAAGACTGCAAACTCAGGTTATCTGACACGCCGTCTGGTGGACGTATCGCAAGATTGTACCATCGTTGAAGTCGATTGCGGTACAGAGCGGGCGCTGGAAATGCGTTCGATCGTTCAGGGTGGTTCAACTATCGCCTCGCTTGGTGAGCGTGTCCTTGGCCGTACCACGGCAGAAGACATCCTCGGCCTTGATGGCAAGGTGCTGATCCCCGCTGGAACATTGCTAGACGAACCAATGGTTGCTGCGATGGAAGAAACCGGCATTCAGGCCCTTAAGATCCGCTCACCACTGGTGTGTGAATCCAAGGTTGGTGTCTGCGGTACCTGCTATGGTCGTGACCTTGCACGCGGTACACCGGTTAACATCGGTGAAGCTGTCGGCGTTATCGCTGCGCAGTCTATCGGTGAGCCTGGTACACAGTTGACCATGCGTACTTTCCACATCGGTGGTGCGGCGCAGTTGAACGAACAATCGAACCTTGATGCCACCGCATCGGGTAAGGTCATGTATCGCGATCTGCCAAGCATTATCGATAAGCGTAAGAAGCGTCTGGCAATGGCTCGTAACGGTGAACTTATCATCGTCGATAAGGATGGCCGCGAAATGGAAATCCACCGTCTGCCCTATGGTGCGACGCTGGCATTTGCAGATGGTGCGGACGTCAATGTTGGTGACCGTCTGGCTGAATGGGATCCATTCACCATGCCGATCATCACCGAAAAGTCAGGTATTGTGAAATATCAGGACCTGATCGACGGCAAGACGCTGACCGAACAGACCGACGAAGCAACGGGTATCGCACAACGCGTCGTTATCGAAGATCGTGCAGGAAGCCGCACCAAGAAGGAAGACCTTCGTCCACGTATTACCTTGCTGGATGACGATAGCGGCGAAGCTGCGCGTTATCTGCTCGGCGTTGGCACGATGTTGTCGGTTGAAGACGGTGCCATGGTTCAGGCAGGCGACGTTATCGCTCGTGTGACCCGTGAATCCGCCAAGACCCGCGACATCACCGGTGGTCTTCCACGCGTTGCTGAATTGTTCGAAGCACGTATTCCGAAAGATAACGCAATCATTGCGAAAATCTCGGGCCGCGTTGAGTTCGTCCGTGACTATAAGGCGAAGCGCAAGATCGCGATTGTTCCGGAAGAAGGCGATCGTATTGAGTATCTGATCCAGAAGTCGAAGGTACTTGATGTTCAGGAAGGCGATTTCGTCCGTAAGGGCGATAACCTAATTGCTGGTTCGCCGAACCCGCATGACATCCTTGAAGTCATGGGCATTGAAGCATTGGCTGAATATCTAGTTGCCGAAATTCAGGAAGTGTATCGTTTGCAGGGCGTGAAGATCAACGACAAGCACATCGAAACGATCGTTCGTCAGATGTTGCAGAAAGTTGAAATCACATTCGGTGGCGACACAACCTTGCTTCCTGGCGAACAGGTTGACCGTGAAGAAATGGACGCAATCAATGCGAAGCTGTCCAAGGGTCAAGCACCAGCAACTGGCAACCCGGTTCTGTTGGGCATCACCAAGGCTTCGTTGCAGACACGTTCGTTCATCTCGGCAGCTTCCTTCCAGGAAACCACACGCGTCCTCACACAGGCTGCTGTGGAAGGTAAGAAGGACGTTCTTACCGGTCTGAAGGAAAACGTCATCGTTGGTCGTCTGATCCCTGCGGGTACTGGCTCTGCCATGAACCGCATGCGGATTGCCGCGACAAGCCGCGACGTTGCGCTTCGTGCCAGCTACAAGAAGCTGCAGGAAAGCCTGATTGCGCCAGAGACAGCGGCTGAAGAGCATGCTGCCGAATTGGCACAGGGCCCTGAAGCAGCCATCGGCGACGATGTATTGGCCAAGGTGATTTCAGATGATCTGACCACCGCCGACGCAGCGATCGACGATGTCGTGGATACTGGCGAAGAAGAGTAAACCTCGGTTTTCTTGAACAATAACAATAGTCCGCTGGAAGCAATTCCGGCGGGCTTTTTGCTGTGTTATCTGAATAAATCACTGGCCTAATCTCAACGCGATCCATATACAGTGATACAGGGTCATAGAGGGCGGGTCGGATGTTTGAGGCAATACGGGCTTGGGTTAAAAGGCACCGCGTCTGGTCAGCGATTATCGCGCTTGTGCTGCTTTTCATTCTTTACCGCATCGTGCGCCCTACTCCGCATGAATATGAATATATCAGCGAGACGGTCACGCGCGGCGAAGTGCTCCGCAAGGTCTCGGCAAGTGGGAAAATCCGTGCGCTGAACACGATTAAGGTGGGGACCGAAGTGTCGGGTCAAGTCACCAAGGTTTACGTCGATTTCAATTCGCCGGTTAAGGCAGGCCAAGTCCTCGCCGAGATCGACTCCACACGCGTGCGTGCGCGGGTGCAGCAGTCCGAAGCGCAAGTTGCGCTTGCCCGCGCCGGTTTGCAGCAGACTGTTGCCAATGTCGCCCGTGCGCGGTCGGAACTTGAAATACAAGAACGCGATTTTGCACGCCAACGGGCGCTGGCCGAGCGCGGTTTTGTGTCGAAGGCGGGTCTGGACATTGCGCAAAGCAAGCTCAACAGCGCGCGAAACGCATTGCAGGTGGCGCTTGCACAAACGCAAAGCGGCAATGCGCAGATCAGCCAAGGGACTGCCGAACTGTCCTCAGCGCGGCTCGACCTGAATCGCACAGTTATCGTTGCCCCTGCCAGCGGCGTCATCATCAATAAGCTGGTGGAGCCCGGCACGACTGTTGCAGCCAGTTTCCAGACGCCCAACCTGTTCGAGATCGCTGCTGACACAACAAAGATGCAGGTTGAGGCATCGGTTGACGAAGCTGACATCGGCCAGATTATCGAGGGGCAAAATGTGACCTTCACCGTCGACAGCTATCCCAATGATATATTTCGCGCCAAAGTGCGGCAAGTGCGCAAAGCGCCGGTCGAGACGCAGAATGTTGTGAGCTATCTCGTCATCATCGACGTAGACAATATGGATGGCAAATTGCTGCCCGGGATGACAGCAAATGTCGAAATCATCACTGGCGCCAAGGCGAATGTATTGCGCGTGCCAACGAACGCACTTCGCTTCCGCCCCAAATTGGCGGACAGGGGCGAAGCTTCGAAGGAAAAGCCCGGGGTACCCGCCAAAAAGGAAACACCACGGCCAACCCTATATCTGGCGGGAGCTGACCTATATCGACCGGTCAGGAAACAGGTTCAGATCGGCCTGCAAGGCGACGACTACACTGAAGTGACGTCGGGCATCAAAGCAGGCGACAAAGTACTCGTCCGGACAAAATCCCTGAAGCCGAAGGCGGAAACCGACGACAATATGGACGAAGATGACAGCGCCGCTTCTTGAAACGCATGATCTGGTAAAAGATTATGTGATCGGCGGTGAAGTGCTGCACGCAGTCAACGGCGTTTCGCTGACTATAAAGCGTGGCGAGTTCGTTGCGATTATGGGTGCCAGCGGTTCCGGCAAATCAACGTTCATGAACATGATCGGCTGCCTCGATATACCGACATCGGGCACTTTGTTACTCGACGGTATCGACACAAAAACATTGGACAGCGACGAGTTGGCGGAAATCCGCAACCGCAAAATCGGCTTTGTGTTTCAGCAGTTCAACCTGCTTGCCCGCACCAGCGCGCTGGACAATGTCGCGGTGCCGCTGATTTACGCTGGCCTTGGCTACACAGAACGCCGCGAACGGGCTCAGGCGAAGCTGGAGGCGATGGGACTTGGCAACCGCCTGCAAAACACGCCCGCCAAACTGTCGGGTGGCCAGCAGCAGCGTGTGGCCATCGCCCGCGCCCTCGTCACAGACCCGCTCATGTTGCTCGCTGACGAACCAACAGGCGCGCTCGATACCCAGACATCGCTGGATATCATGGGCCTTTTTCAGAAGCTCAACGACGAAGGCATAACACTCATCGTTGTCACGCATGAGCCTGACATTGCGGAATATGCCGAGCGGCGTATCGTTTTTCGTGACGGGCAAGTCATCGAAGATGCGGCGGTAAAATCGCGTCGCCGCGCGGTTGCCGGATGAACAACCTGCTAAACTCGATTGCTGGCTGGGGCGTCAATATTGCCATTGCGATGACAGCGCTGCGCACCAATCTGATGCGTTCCATACTCACCACGCTTGGCGTGATGATCGGGGTATTCTCGGTGATTTTGGCGGTAGCGGTGGGCAATGGCGCGCAGGTTTCGGTAACGCAGCAGATCGCAACGCTCGGTTCCAATATGGCCATCGTCGTGCCGCAACCTGACAGCGGCAGCGGTCCGCCGCGCTCATCGGACCGCGGCCGCCTGACCGAGCGCGATGGTCGCGCTATTTTGCGTCAGGTATCCGGCGTTAGTGCAGTCGCCCCACAAATCCGAAGCAGCGTGCAACTGGTTACGCCAGGCCGTAGCGCCACCACGCAAGCGACTGGCGCGACGCCTGAATATGGCGTTGTGTCCAACATCACCGCATCCGAAGGCCGTTTCCTGACCGATGGAGATGTTGGCGCGGCAGCACGTGTTGTGGTGATAGGACAGACGGTGTCAGACAAGTTGTTTGCTGACGCTAATCCTGTCGGTGAAACCGTACGCATCAACCGCGTTCCCTTTAAGGTGATAGGGTTGCTCGAGAGCAAGGGCAGCAATCTGGGTAACGACAATGATGACCAGATTGTAGTGCCCATCACGACGCTGCGCCAGCGACTGCAGACCACGGCCATGCAAGGCCCTGATGATGTGACCTTGCTTTTCGTGGGTTTTGAGGACGAGGATGCACTCCTTGCGGGCCAGCAAGAAATCAAGCGCATGTTGCGGGACCGCTATCGTGTGCCCAAAGGCAGGATTAATCCGTTCACTGTTCGCACGACGACTGAAATTGCCGAAACGACCGGTCAAGTGACCCAGATTTTCCAAGCCGTTTTGGTTGCTATTGCCTCAATCTCGTTGCTGGTGGGCGGAATCGGCATCATGAATATCATGCTGGTCAGCGTTACCGAGCGCACGCGCGAAATCGGGCTTCGCATGGCATTGGGTGCAAAGCGCAGCGACATCAGAAACCAGTTCCTCGTTGAGGCCGCTGTGTTGTGCGTCATCGGGGGTGCTATCGGCCTGACATTGGCAGTCGTCGCCGCAGCCATTTTTCAGAAAGTGGCCGATTTTCCCGCCCCGGTCGGGTTGGACACGGCATTAATGTCCGTCGCGTTTTCAGCAGTTATCGGCATATTGTTTGGCGGCTATCCCGCCATCCGGGCATCACGCCTTTCGCCGATTGAAGCGCTGCGCAGCGAATAGTCAGAATTTCCCGGACAACGTCAATTGAAGCAGCGGGTCAAGGCTGCGCTTGCGGTTAACAATCTGATCAAGGCTTCCAGATGCCCGCGTTCCGGCATAGATAAACCGGTCACGGTGGAAACCTGCCATATCGGTCACCTCGAAACGGAGTGTTCCAAGGCTGAACTTGGTATATTCGATGAATATTGTTGACCTTGTACCTTCGCGCTGACGCCTAATCTCGTTGAAGAAGTAAGCGTAGTTGGCTTCCTGCACACTGAAGGACGCGCCATAGACAAGGCCAAGATCGGCCAGATCATAACGGATATCCCATTGCTGGTGCCACAACGGACGGTTGGACATACGGCGGTTCAGGCCCGTCAGGGGATCGGTTACTTTGCTGCCGTGATAATGGCCAATATATTTCACCTCAACCCCCGCGATACCGACGGGCTTCGTCAGCCAGTCCAGTGGCAATGTTATCTCCAGCTCGGCATTCCATCGCTTGCTTTTGCCGATATTTCCGGTGCCATCAAATTGTGCGGTAATGTTTCCATTCGTATCCCGGATGGTGATGGGTACAAGGTCTTGGGTATCGTTGACCATCTGATAATCACCACGGAGCTGAACGCTTCCACGTTCCAAAAACTTGTGACGGATTAGCCCCGAGAAACTATTGGTTTTTTCGGGAACGAGGTCCGCGTTGCCGGCGTCAACCTGATTACCAACAGTCACATCGACTGAAGTCGCAAATTCGTTGAAGTCTAGCTGTGCGACTTGACGCTCAGCACGCAGTTCCAACGTCGTTTGCGGATCAATCGTCCAAGTCGCAATTGCGCGGGGTTTGATAAATTTAAAGCTTCGTTCGGCCTTACTATCGCCGGACAAGGTGAGCTTCGAAAACTCCGCAATGGCACCTGCTTCGACGGTACACGATGGTCCAAGCGTCCATACGTCACTGACAAAAGGCTCAAACCGGGTTTCTTGAACAAGGACATTCGACGCCGGGAAACTCGTCACCGCACCGGCGACCGAATTGGCAACGCTGAAACGCGCGTCAAGGCGGTTGTAAGCGACCTCAGCGCCGAACTGAACGGCGTGTCTACCTAATCCCCTCCAGTCGTTTTGCATGCGCACCACAGCTTCGGTAGGCTTGTTCCTGCTAAACGTTTCAAACAAAGTCACAGGCTGGCCGACGCGGGTGGTCTCGATACTGCTGTTGCTGCTTTCCCGGCCTGATTGATAGAGCACTACGATCTTCGTGTTTGTCTCGGGCAAACCGGAAAACTCAACGTCACCGCCGACTTCATAATTGATGTCGTTGACTGGTCCTCCGCGCAGCAGAAGCTCATCGCCGGTATCCACACCGGAGCGGTTGAAATAATCCGCCTGACGAATGTCAAAGCTGTCGCTCCAACGTACCTGCCCATTGAGGTTTACCTTCGCGTCTCCCAATTTGGTTTTGATGGCGCCGCCAAGGGCAGCTTGATCATGCCCACCTTTTCCTGTGTAAAAGCGGCGCTCAAGTAACGCAGCCGAGCCGGTCTTAAAATCTTCAGGACCAAATCCATAAACCCGTTCTGAGTAGGACGAGACGTTCATCTCATAACTTGTGTCGCCCCGCCGCAACGTTGCCGATGCGTTGATCGAAGGCTGGAAACCATAGCGCGTCCCTGCGACAATCGTCCCTTCATAGGTGCCGTTGACCTTTGCAGTCCGTTTGCGGACGATGTTGATGACTTGTCCCTGCCCCTGCGTTTCGGTGTCCGCACCTGCCTGCTCTGACAGCTCGATATATTCGACCTGACTTGCCGGAATCCGCGACAGGGTCGTAAATATGTCATCAGACTTCGTAGACGGCCGGTCTCCATCGATAAGGACATTGCCGGCGTTTTCACCAAAGCCTCGACGCCCTTCGCCTTCACTAATCGAAAATCCGGGGATGCGCTTAACCATGTCTAACGCCGTGACTGGGGCATAGGTGGTAAAAAAATCTGGCGAAAACTGGCGGCTGCCCGCCCGCACTGGCGGGGCATCTGCATTTGCGCTGCTATCGTTGGCAACAGCTTGAGACGGGACAGTCATCACAGCCATAGCCGTCGCCAACAGTGCCGAACGTATTTCAAACACGCGCATTAACCCTCCACCACAACCGCAGGTGTTTTCCCCATCGGTTTATGTGGGCGCCTTAACAGTCAGCATCTCTCGGGCGAAAGCTGCATTCGACCAAAAAGGCTGGCAATCGACGAGATACAAAATTTTCATTCAAATCAGCCGTTTGTCGACAGTAATTGCCGGTTGGCAGACAAAAGCGCTTACAGTGCGCGATCCTGTTCCTGTTCAATCTGATCGTTCAGGTCCGCAGCCTTTTCGCAGGCGTCTTTATTCCCGTCGGCGCAGCGTTCGCGGGCTTTGTCGCGTTGACGGGCAAGCTTACCCAGTGCTTCCTCACGCTTGCGCAGCTCGCGCCCGCGTTTTTCATCGGTTTCTGATTGGCTGGTGGTCAAAACATCCGCAGTCTTCGAAACGACCTTTATCGGTGCTGTGACTACGTCTGACACAATCGAGGCTACGCATCCTTGAAGGAGCACGAACAGCAAAGCTGAAACTATCAAACGCATCTCGAAATCCCCAATATTTCGCGCAACAGGCCTATTTCAATAAATTGACCGCAATGGCGCGAACTTCGTCCGCCATGTCTGGTCTTTGAAGCGCTACCGCCAAATTCGCTTCGATATACCCCACTTTTGACCCGCAGTCATAGCGGTTTCCATCAAATGTGACTGCATGGAAAGGCTGCTTACCCAGCATCTGTGCCATGGCATCGGTCAACTGGATCTCGCCGCCAGCGCCTTTTTCGTGGCTTTCCAGAATATGCATTACTTCAGGCTGAAGGATATAGCGGCCCGATACGATCAGGTTTGATGGCGCGTCTTCGACCTTCGGCTTTTCAACAAGGCCGAGTACCTCTGTAATCGCGCCGCGTGCCTCGCCGGGTGCAATTACGCCATAGCTTGATACCGCATGGCGGGGCACTTCAAGCACGCTGATAACGTTGCCACCAATGTTCTGATAGGCGTCGACCATCTGCTTCATGCATCCAGGCGATCCATGCATAAACTCATCGGGCAAGAATATCGCGAAGGGCTCATCGCCAATGATGTCGCGCGCACACCAGATTGCATGCCCAAGCCCCAAGGGTTCCTGTTGCCGGACATAAACGCAATTGCCGGGTGTCAGCCGTGAGCTCGCCAGAACCGATGTGTCTTTGTCACGCGCCGCCATTGTGTGTTCGAGTTCAAACGCGATGTCAAAATGGTCTTCAATCGCGCTTTTCCCGCGGCCTGTAACGAAGATCATTTGCTCGATGCCGGCTTCACGCGCCTCATCGACAGCATATTGGATAAGCGGGCTGTCGACGATCGGCAGCATTTCTTTCGGGATGGCCTTAGTAGCCGGCAAAAAACGGGTGCCGAGTCCAGCAACGGGAAACACAGCTTTTCGAACAGGTTTATGTGTCATGTCTTATGCTTAGCGTGCCAACCGCTAATGTCTACGCTAAGTCGGTGAGCCGTTCGGCAAATCCCTTTTTCAGCTTGGCAAGCTTCGGCGGAATGACGGCCAGGCAATAGGGATTGCGTTGACCTTCGCCTTCCCAATATTCCTGATGATAATCTTCGGCAGGATACCAAGTGGCAGGGCCTTCGATCGTGGTCACGATTGGTGCGGGCCAGTCCGCTGCGGCTTTCGTAATGCCTGCTTCAGCGGCAGCGCGTTGATCATCGTTCAACGGGAAAATTGCCGAACGATATTGCGTTCCAACGTCATTCCCCTGACGGTTCAATTGCGTCGGATCATGCGTGGCAAAAAATATTTCTAGCAAATCGGCATAGCTGATGACTTCAGCATCGAACGCAATGCGGATGGCTTCTGCATGCCCAGTGTTACCGCCACACACGTCTTTATAGGTTGGGTCGACCGTATTCCCGCCAATATATCCGCTTTGAACGCTGCTTACACCGGACAACTGCCCAAAAACAGCTTCAGTGCACCAGAAACAACCGCCGGCGAAAATCGCTTCATCATGTGACATGTGCTTATCCTTGAATTTGAATGGTGTCTGGCGCCTTCGCGACATCCCCGCGTACGACCAGCAGATACATCGCTGGTGTGACAATACGTGATAGCAAAGTCGAGGAAATCAACCCCCCGATCAACACGATTGCCAGCGGCCCATAAAGACTGCCGCCAAAAAGCGCGAGTGGCATAAGTCCGCCAATGGCCGTTACCGATGTCAGTAACACTGGCAAGAAACGAACCTCTCCAGCCTTTTCAATGGCTTCACGCAAGGCGTAGCCGCTGGCGCGCAACTGGCTGGTGAAATCGACAAGCAGGATCGAATTCTTAATCTCGATTCCGATGAGGGCGATAAAACCAATCACTGCCAAAAACGAAAGATTGTTGCCGGTAACGACAAGCGCGATGAGGCCGCCAAAAGTGCCCAACGGTATGACGCCCGCGACAACCAGTGCCTCTTTGAACCGGCCAAATTCGGCAACAAGAATGGCGAAAATGCTAAAAAGAGCGACCATGACAACTGGTCCGAAACCAGCGAATGTTTCGTTGATTTTTTCCGCCTCGCCACCAACCGCGATACTATATCCCGGCTTGAGCGGGATGGCGTCCATCTTCTCTTGCGCGTCCAAGTTCACCTTTGAAATGATCGCACCGTCGGAGACCTGTGCTGTAACGCTGACGTTACGTTGCAGATTGTATCGGTAGATTGCGGCTGGTGTTGATTCCAACGTCGGATTGGAAATTTCCGCCAAGGACACGGCCTGTCCGCTTCTGTTGGACACATAGATCGATTCCAGCGCCGATATCGGCTGGGTGTCGGAAAGTGGGTGCCGTACGATGATGGGGTAACTATCGCCCTCCTCATCGCGGAATGTGCCGGCGCGCTCACCGCTGATGGCAAGTCGGATCGCGCGGCGCGCTGCACCTGCGGGGACATCAAGAAGAGCCGCTTTTGCGTCATCAACCCTTACATCAAGGTCGATCCGGTCAAATGCGACTGGATTGTTTACGTCTCTCGCACCAGGCGTTTCGCGCAAAGCCAATTCCATTTTGGCAGCAACACGTCGCAACTCATCTTGGTCGGGCCCATAAACGCGAAATTCGATGGGGGCATTTAATGGGGCACCATTTTGGAACAACACCAGCTTGATGCGGGCGCCAGATATCTCGTCAAATTTCTTGCGCAGCCTGTCAATCATCGCCCGGGACTTGGATCCTTCCCAATCATCCATGATCGCCAATACTTCGCCATGTGTGGGGTTTTCGCCGCGCTGGAAAACATTGTAAAATACAGGCGGATTATATGCCCCGACATTTTCCGCCCGAACTTTGATGGCGGGCTCAGTCTTCAAAATCTCTGATACCTGCCGAACGATGCGACCCGTTTCCGCAATGCTTGCACCTTGCTCAGACTCAACCGTGACACGAAAATAGGATGTGTCTGCATTGGGAAACAGGCTGAAACCAAGTAACGGAATGAGCAAAAACGCAGCGCAAGTGACCGCAAGGGCACCCCACACCGAACGCCTCGGCCGATCCAGCGCCCAATGCAGCAGCGGGTGGTAAAATCTGTCGATCTTCAGCATCAACCACTGAAGGATCGGGTTGCCGCCCTCATGTTCTTCACGCTTCAAAATCCGACTGGCGAGGAAAGGGACAATCGTGAGCGATACGATCATCGAGGCGGTAATCGTCGCCACGATTGTGCCGATGAAGCTCTGCGTGAATTTGCCTGCCCCCTCCGGCAAGAAGAACAGCGGAAGGAACGCGAACACCAAAACACCCGTTGAGCCTAAGACAGCCATCGTGATTTCTTTGGTGCCATCAATCGCAGCTTCATTCCTGCCTTTGCCCATCCGGAGATGCCGGGCGATGTTTTCGACAACGACGATGGAGTCATCTACCAACAAACCAAGCGTCAGAATGAAGCCCGCGACAACAAGTTGGCTAAGGTTAAATCCATAAGCCGAAATCGCCAGCAGACCGGAAGCAACTGACAGGGGTATCGATATCATCACAATCACCGACGCGCGCCAGCCCAAGGGTAGCAGCGTGATGAGTACCAAAAACAGCGCCAGGGTGAAGTCGCGCGCAAGTTCGCGCAGGCGCTTGCGAATATCGCGGCTCTGATCAAACTGAACGACAGCTTTTATATCTGGCGGCAGCAGCTTTTTCTGAAGCTCAAGCTCTTCCACTAACCGGTTGCGAAGCTTGGTCGCATCCGTTCCCTGTTTTTGGTTTGCTGTGATGAACACCCCGCGTTGGCCGTTGTGGCTGACTTTTACGCGCTGTTCCGCCGATCCCATTTTGATGTCTGCAACATCGCCAACGCGCAATAAGGTTCCATCATTGGAACGGATGGGCAAACTACGTATTCTATCAAGGTCACGAAATGCGCCTCCAGCCTCAATATTGAACCGGCGTGCGCCGCTCGTCACTGCACCTGCCGGAACATCAGCACCTGCAAGACGTATTGCGTCGACAACAGCGCTTGCCGGAATGCGTAGCTCAGCCAAACGTCCTGAATTTATCGAAACGCTTATTTCGGGTTGAGGCAGCCCATAAACATCGGCCTGTCGCACTTCCTTGTAACGCCCCAGTGCCTCGCTGATGTCCCGCGCATATTTTTCCATGCGATACCAACTGGCGGTCTCGCTCAATAATGCGATTTGCAGAATGGATGTGTTCGTCGTTCGAATTTTCTCGAACTGTAGCCTTTGCAGATCAGCGGGAAGCTGGCTACGGATCGCGGTCACTTCGCGGACGGTGTCATTGAAATATTGATCTGGGTCGCCAGACCAGTCAAATTCTGCCCGAATGAGCGCATTGCCATCACTGCTTGTCGAATTTACGCTTTGGACATCTTCCAAGCCCTGAACCAACTCTTCGATTGGCTTGGTAATCGTCTGCTCAATCTCCGCAGCGTCAGCGCCCGGTTGTGACGCAACGATAGAGACGACAGGCATTGAAAAATGCGGATCGACAGCGCGCGGCACTTGCTGGAATGCAGAGAAACCCAGCGCGCACAGCAGCGTAAAAAGCACTAAGGTCAGTTGCCACCGGCGAATGGCAATTTCTGCGATATGCATGTGCTAAGGCTGCATCGCAATGATACGAACCGACGATCCTGTTCGCAGTTTTTCTAACCCCGAGGTCACGATTTTTTCACCGGGCTTTATACCACCGGACACCGTAACGAATTTATCAGAGACACGTTCAATCGCCACATTGCGCGTTTCGACGCGATTGTTGCTTCCCACCACATACACCAAGCCTTCGCCGGTGCGCACACCGAACAACGCACTTGCTGGGATCTGTAACAGGTCGCCGCCGTCCAAGGCAGGTAGCTTAATCTTCGCCGTGCCAATTTGGCCCGAACGCAGGTTTGAGCGCGATGGGAGCCGGAATTGCACGGTAAATGCGCCGGTTGCTTCATTGGCGCGTCCATCGATTTCCGAAATTGTGGCTGAAACAGGCGCGTCGCCGGCTGACTCAATCATAATGTCTGCCGCCATACCTACGCGTAATTTTGACGCATCACGATCAACAATAGGGACGCGGAAGACGAAGCCGTCATCTGCTTCGCCCAGAATGAGGGCTGGTGTACCAGCTGCGATGACCTGACCCGGTTGGACATTGCGTTGCAAAACAACACCACTTGATGGCGCGTAAAGTTGAGCTGTGCTGCTCGCAAAGCCAGCCTGCCGAACGCGGGCGTCGGCAGCCTTTACGGAAGCTTCTGCAGCCTCAAAACGCGCTTTGGTTATCCAGCCATCGGCATAAAGCGAACGAACGCGGTCAAACTCGGCGCGTGCGCGGTCCCTTTCCGCGACGGATACGCTGACATCAGCCGCTACATTGGTGGCATCGAGCGCGGACAATAATGCCCCGCGCTTTACGAAATCACCTTCTTCAAAGCGAACAACCGCCACCTTTCCGGGGGTCGTGAAACCAAGCGGTGTTTCCCGCCGATACCGCACCGTGCCAACAGCGCTAATTTCGCGCTGCAGGTTTTCCTTTTCCACGGTGAAGACGCGGACCACCTGCGCCGTTTCGACTGCCGCCTTTTTGCTGTCAGATTTCTCACCGCAACTGGCAAGCGCAACAAGGGGCAAAAGCCCAATCAAGAATTTTTTCGATGTAGGCAAATTGCCCTCCCCTGCACGGCTCTCAATCACCTGATAGGCGAAAGCGTGCGTGGATGAAATAGCATCCTGATATGCAACTGATTTTTTAGTTTGAATGACGCAACAAAGGCGGTGAATGCAGACCGTTGCGTTCATCTGTTTGCGCCATACTCAGTATTTCCGCCTGCATAAGCTTTTGCCGGCTGCGCCAACGCAAATGGGTTCCGTCCGAAAAAATGCCAAGGCCAGTTTTGCTGCCATAACGCTCAATGAGACGCAGGGCTGCAGCGGGGTCATATCCGGCGTTCTTCATCAGCCATACCGACAGGCGGTCTGCCTCCATTTCAGTGGTGAGAACTTGCTTGTTGCCCCTGCCCGTCGCCGCCAACCTGTCCCGGTGTGTGAGCAAATTATGGGACATTTCATGCGCGACCACGGCAGCAAGCTCCGCATCATCCTTTGCAGTCAAGGTCATCAGCCCCTCAGTAACGCGCACAGAAAGCCCATCTGCGCCCGCGTCCAGCTTGGACTTGGTATCTACCCAAAACTGCGACTTGCAAACTGCCGTGGGCTGCAGCTTTACATCTGCCGCGCCTGCGGCGGTCACAACCGACACGATCACCGCCCCGGATTTGGCGAAGGCATCGTTCAGAGCGGTCTGGATTCTCTCAACACGTGCGGTCGCGCGCTCCATTTTCACCAAGTCTGGAGCAGTCACGTTGATGCCATTGACCGCCACAATTCCATCGCCTGCGCCAAGACCCAATCGTTCGGCCTCACCGCCTGCCACGACCGATGATATCGCAACCGGCGCGCGAAACACGAAAGCTGTTTTCGCAAGACCTTTGTCGGGATATTGGGCTTCATCATGCAGAACCCAGCCGGGGTTTTGCATTTTCCGATCACAAAATGGTGCGTTGGCTTTCGCAAGCCGATAGCCGATTGTGGCCAGCCGTAGATCTTGTTGGGCAAGCGCTTGGTAAGCCGCCAAATCTGCAGGTGCAGCATGACCTTGGGTTATTGATGCCGCCATCAACAAGATGCCAGCAGCCCACTTCACCGGATCGATGCCCGCTTCAGGCGATCGTTAATCGCCACGCCAATCCCTTCGTCCGGTATCGGCGCAACCGCGATCGATAATGCGGTGCTGGCATCCGCCCTGTGCAATGCATCGAATAGATTAGCAGCGGCCTGCGCCAGGTCGGCGGATGCAGACAAATTGTCATTACCCTCAATTGCCCCGAACCCGATGTGCCATTCGCCCTGTTCCGGTCGGATTGCGCCCAATCGCACAGCCTTTGATGGCGCATAATGGCTAGCCAATTGTCCCGGCGCTTCAATGTTATCGTCAGAAGCAGCCAACGGGCTACTCCCTAAAACGCGTTCGATCTCTGCCGATGTGACCGGTCCTGGTCTCAAAATCTGCCAACCATTGTCGCGCACGGCAATGATTGTGGACTCAAGTCCCGCGGAACAAGGCCCTCCATCCAAGATCATCGGAACCGCACCACCAAGCCCCGCGAGCACATGTTCGGCACGGGTCGGGCTGATGCCCCCGCTTTTGTTAGCGGACGGTGCAGCGATGTTTAGGCCCGTTTTTTTGAGCAGTGCCTGCATAACCGGGTGTGCGGGGCACCGTAATGCTATTGTTGGCAAGCCCGCAGTGACGGCGCCGGCGATATGCGCATCCGCGCGCAGGGGCAAAACAAGCGTCAGCGGACCTGGCCAAAATGCCTGTGCCAACTGGTCTGCCATCGGATTAAATTCAGCCAACTTTTCGGCAGCTGATTTGTCGGCAATATGCACAATCAGCGGATTAAAGTCGGGACGCCCCTTTGCCGCGTAAATCTTGGCCACCGCGTCGGCATTGCTGGCATCCGCCGCTAGACCATATACCGTCTCGGTGGGAATCGCGACAATTTGACCGGAGCGCAATAGCTCCATCGCAGCCGTTATAGCGGCGTCATCTGCTGGCAGGACCCAGCCATTCCCCAAGGTATTTGAGCCAAACATCATTCGCGGCTATAGGCCTTCGTCGACACGTTTAAACAGGATTTTTTACCGACCATGGCCTTTTCTGCACCCGTTACTGAGCAAACATTTGTCCTGAAGCACATCGTAGGTATCGAAGCCTTGTCGCAACATGAACGCTTCGCCGACGCGACGCCCGATATGGTGCAAGCAATTGTTGAAGGCATTGGCGCATTTGCCGAGGGTGAATTTGCGCCACTCAACCGGATCGGTGACACCGTTGGTGCGCGTCTGAAAGACGGCAAAGTCGTAATGCCAGACGGTTTTGTGGCGGCCTACAAAGCCTATGTAGCGAATGGCTGGGGCTCGATAAACGCGCCGTCGGCATTTGGCGGTCAAGGTCTTCCATTTTCAATGGCGACCGTCGCGCTGGATTCATTGGGCGCCGCGAACATGGCATTTGCTTTGTGCCCGATCCTGTCCGTTGGGGCGATCGAAGCCATCAACCATCATGGCTCTGACCGGCAGAAGCAATTGTTCCTGCCAAAACTGTCGACCGGTGAATGGTCAGGTACGATGAACTTGACTGAGCCACAGGCGGGGTCCGATGTTGGCGCGCTAAAATCGACCGCTACACCGCGCGGCGATGGCACGTACCAAATCAAGGGCACCAAGATTTACATCAGCTTTGGTGACCACGATATGGCGGAAAACATCGTCCATCTTGTGTTGGCACGCACGCCCGATGGCCCTGCCGGCACGAAGGGCATTTCGCTATTCTTGGTCCCAAAATATCAAGTCGCCGAGGATGGCAGCATCAGCAAAGCGAATGATATCAAGGTCGTATCGATCGAACATAAGATGGGTATTAATGCGTCCCCGACCTGTGTCCTTGCTTTTGGCGAAGAAGGTGAATGTATTGGTGAACTGATCGGCCCTGAATTTGGCGGCATGCGTGCGATGTTCACGATGATGAACAACGCGCGGCTGAATGTTGGCTTGCAAGGCGTTCAAATTGCTGAAGCCGCCACACAGAAAGCCATCTGGTTTGCACGTGAGCGTGTTCAATCGGCCAAAGCAAGTGGACCATCGCGCGAATCCGTCGCGATTGTCGAACATCCTGATGTACGCCGGATGTTACTTCGCATGAAAGCGGGCACGCAGGCCATAAGGGCGCTGCTCTATCTGGCCTCGGGATATGTTGACCGCGCTACGCTTGGCGAACCCGGTGCCCAGGAGATGGTTGATCTGTTGACGCCGCTTGCGAAAACTTATGGCACTGACATGGGAAGCGAAATCGCCTCGCTGGGTATTCAGGTCCATGGCGGGATGGGCTTCGTTGAAGAAACCGGCGCGGCCCAGTTTTACCGCGATATCCGCATTGCCGCCATTTACGAAGGGACCAACGGCATTCAGGCTGCCGATCTCGTCGGGCGTAAACTGGCAATGCAAGGCGGCGATGTCATTCGAAACTACCTCGCGGCCATTTCGCGAGACTCAACCAACCAACCGGGACTTTCGGCATTGAGCGCAGCTTGTGCTGACGTGACTGAATATATGCTGGGCGCGAGTGTGGACGACCGGCTCGCTGGCAGTTACGCGTACACCAACATGATGTCGGTAGTGACTGCCGGCTGGCTGATGCTGAAGCAATTGCAGGCCGCACAAACAGAAATCGCTGCCGGCGATACAGGGGCTTTCCTGAAGGCCAAGATTGTAGCCTGTCGTTACTATCTGGAGGTCATGGTACCCGAAGCGCTTGCTTATAAGGGCAGTGCGATGTCCGGTGCAGACTTGCTCTATGCACTGGATGCAGAGGATTTGGCGGCTTGAACGATCAAACGCTCAAACGCATAGCTGAGGCGCTGGAGCGGCTATCACCGCCGCCAGCGCCACCGACTGATCTGTCTTCCTACCCAGCCTATCATTGGAACGGCACGGCGTTGGCTGCGGTGCACGATTTCAAGCCGCTGCCGCTGGAGCTTATCGTTGGAATCGATCGGCAAAAAGCCGACCTGATCGAGAACAGCCGACGCCATGCCTCTGGCGCCGCCGCGCATGATGTCCTTTTGTGGGGCGCACGGGGCATGGGGAAATCTGCACTGGTCAAATCGGTGGTCGCCGCGTTGCAAGAAGAAGGTTTCTTCATTGCGCTTGTCGAGGCGGCTGCGAACCAAGTGACCAGCCTGCCCGCGTTATTTGACGAGCTCGCTGCCTCAGGCCGCAGATATCTGTTGTTTGTAGACGACATTTCATTCGAGCCAAATGACCAAAGCGCGCGGCTTTTGCGGTCGCTGCTTGAAGGCGGCGTTGAAGCCCGACCGAATAATGTCAGGCTATGCGTCACATCCAATCGCAGGAACATCGTCGAAAGAGAAAATGGCGCTGATCCGGACGCGGGCGGCCGCGATGCGGTTGACGACAGCCTGGCGTTGGCTGACCGGTTTGGCCTTAAGCTTGGTTTTCAATATCCCGACCAAGATGCTTATCTAAAAATGGTAGGCAGCTATGCCGCGCACTTCGACCTCGACTGGGACGAATCTGATGCGTTGAGCTTTGCACAAGGCCGTGGCGGCCGGTCAGGCCGCATAGCGTGGCATTACACAGTGGAACTTGCCGGCCGTGCGGGCCGACGCATTTAGCCTTTCGTCCGTACCCGCCAAACAATATTGCCCACATCGTCGCTGACTAAAAGCGAACCGTCCTTTGCGATGACGAGCATCGTCGGCCGGCCCTGCGCTTTGCCGTCTTTATCCAAGAAACCGGTCAAAACATTTACGGGCTTTCCTACAGGCTCTCCTTTTGGAAACGGCACGAAGATTACGTCATAACCAGACGCAGGCTTGCGGTTCCATGAGCCATGGCGCGCAATAAACGCGCCATCTGTTAATCCAGCACCCAATTTGCCCGCATAGCCAAAGGCAAGCCCCAAGGGGGCAGTATGCGCACCCAAGGCGTAATCAGGGCGGCGTTCATATTCCCGTTTTTCTGGCTTTGGTGGTGAAACGCGGTGATCGGTAAAGCCACCCCAATAATGCTGCGGCCAACCGTAATCGGCGCCAAATTCAACAAGGGCGAGATAATCCGGCACCAGGTCCGAACCAAGCATGTCGCGTTCATTGACGACCGTCCATAAACGTCCACTTCTATCCCAACCCAAACCTACAGGGTTGCGCAGGCCGATGGCGTATGGGATTTTCTTGTCCTTAGCGATGTCATATTCAAACACCATCGCGCGGCCATTTTCGGATTCTATGCCATTTTCGGCGATGTTGCTGTTTGACCCGACCGATATGTAAATCTTTTTACCATCGGGCGATGCCGCAAGGTTGCGGGTCCAATGGTTGTTTGGCGCCTTTGCATTAAACTTTGTAAGCTCTTTGCCTTTCGCCGTAATCTGGGTGTCCCCCGCCTTGTAGGGGAAAGCCATCAATCCATTGGTGTTGGCGACATAAAGCGTGTCGTCAATCAGCACCATGCCGAACGGCGAATTTAGGCCAGTCAAAAACGGTGTTTTCAATTCGGCTTTGCCATCATTATTTGCGTCGCGCAGCAATGTAATGCGGTTTGCAGACGGAACGCCCGCTCCGGCTTTGCCCATTAGCCACTTCATGACCAGCCCCTCGATACCGCCGGACTGGCGAGGCGGAGAGTTGGTTTCGGCTACCAGAACGTCGCCGTTGGGCAGGACATACAAGTTGCGAGGATGGTCGAGACTTTCCGCAAAGCGCTCGACAATTAGGCCCGGCGCAGCGGTTGGTGCTTCGCCCGCTTTCCAGCGGTCAACCTCGGCAACCTTAATCGTCGGGAAAATCTGTTCGCGCCCTTCGGTAATTTGGGGTGTAGGTCCAGTAACAGCTTCCAGCGGCAATTGGGCGACGTCAGGGCGTGTAATGTACCAGACGCCAGCGAGGGCCAACGCGATGAATATCAACGTAATGTTGCGAACGTGCTTCCACATTATTCTGACCCTTATTGGCTTCGTTTACGATCAAACAACCATATCGCTACCGCGATCATGATACCGATAGCCATACCGATAACCAATCCAGCGGAAGGTTGATCCAGTGCTACGCCAAGAATAGCACCGATTAATAAACCGAGAGCGACAAAAATGCCGCCAGCAAGGCGGGGCTGATTGTTTTGTGTTTCAGACATACGGCCCCTTTGCCACCAAGTGCCGCAGCCTAGCAAGCCCGATGTTTATGCTTAATTTGCGCTAACCAATTGCTTTGACGGAAATGCGACATGTAAATTGTAACACGGCCTTGCAGACAGGCCAATCCACCCGGGCCTGTCTGCCACCGAAAACAAAAACGGAAAGCCTCTGCCTGTATGTATCTGCCGCTCTATGTCGAACCGCGAGATGTTGTTGAAGCTGAGACATTGATGACAAGATTTGGTGCCGAAGCCGGCATCGAAGCTGCGGAACGGGCGATAAAGAGCCGTAACGTCGGCAACCATCTGCATTATTGCCGCTGGCGCCAGATCGAACGGCTCATCATCATGCTGAGCGTGCACACGACTTTGGGAACCATCCACTGAGGTTTAAGTCAGCTATCGTCCTCAAGCGATAGCAATGATGCGTTGCCGCCCGCGCTGGTCGTGTCAGTCGACGTTGTGCGCTCGGCGCAGAAACGGTACAGATAATGCGGGCCGCCAGCTTTCGGACCAGTGCCTGACAAGCCTTCACCACCAAAAGGCTGGCTACCCACCACAGCACCAATCATTGACCGGTTGATGTACAGATTGCCAACGCGGGCAAGGTTTTCAACCAAGGCACTGCTGCCCGCAATCCGACTGTGAAGCCCCATGGTGAGGCCAAAACCCTTGGCATTCACGCGCGCGACTGTTTCTTCAAGCTCACCAGCCTTCCATGTTGCGACATGCACCAATGGGCCGAAATATTCGCGGTTCAGGTCGTCCAGATTATCCAGACGGATAACCGTTGGCGGCACAAATAGGCCTTGTGACGGAACGTCTATCTCGTGAATTATTCTGTCCTTCACCTCCGTCCGATAGGCCATCAGCCTGTCATAGGAATCCCGATCAATGACCGGTCCAATGTCTGTCGCAGGGTCAGCGGGGTCGCCGACTTTCAAAGTGTCCATGGCGCCATGAAGCATCTCAAGCGTATGTTCTGCGATATCCTCCTGCAGAAGCAATACCCTCAATGCGGAGCAACGCTGGCCCGCTGATTGAAATCCAGAAGCGATGATGTCGCGGACGACTTGTTCGGACAAAGCCGTGGAGTCGACGATCATGGCGTTGAGGCCACCAGTTTCTGCAATAAGCGGCACCAATGGCCGCGCGTCGTCAGCGAGCAAATTGCGCGCAATGGCCTTTGCGGTGGGGACGGACCCTGTAAACACCACACCCGAAATACGCACATCGGCAGTCAAAGCAGCGCCAATCTCGCCCCCACCAATAACGATCTGGAGCACATCTTCGGGAACACCTGCTTCATGTGCCAGTGCCACTGCCAGTTGGCCGATGGCTGGCGTCTGAGGCGCGGGCTTAGCAACAACGGTGTTCCCTGCGACCAATGCGGCCGCCACCTGACCCAAGAATATCGCGAGCGGGAAATTCCACGGTGCAATGGCGACCCAAACACCTCGGCCTTCATGCCGCAGAACATTTCGTTCGCCCGTCGGGCCAGGCAATTCAACAGGCATTAAATCGGTACGTGCACGGGCAGCATAATAACGGCAGAAATCAATCGCTTCGCGTACTTCCGACAGCGCGTCAGGGATCGTTTTGCGGGCCTCTTGCACCGCAATAGCCATCAACCGGCTGCGGTTGGCCTCCAACAGGTCGGCCAGTCGTTCAAGGCAGTCTGCTCTGTCATCCACTAAGTTATTCGACCAGGCAGGATAGGCTGCAAGCGCAGTCGTCACAGCTTGTTCCGGCGACACGCTTGCCTGATTGCCCAGTTGAAGCGGCAGCGCGATCTCGGCAGCCGTTTCTTTCAAGATCAGCGCATCATCAAGGTCGATACCAACGCTATTTGTCCGCTCGGGCTGGAAAAGATCAGCAGGCGCAGCAATGGCTGGGTGCCCCGTACCGCCCACGGCCATGATTTTTTCCACTGGATCTGCGAGCAGTTCGTCCTCACTGATGGATTGGTCCGCAAGTTGGTGTACGAAGCTGCTGTTGGCCCCATTTTCCAATAGTCGGCGCACAAGATAAGCTAACAAGTCGCGATGTCCGCCGACGGGAGCATAAGTGCGGCACTGGTAGCCTTCTTCGCGCACAAGGCGTTCAAATAGGCCCTCGCCCATTCCGTGCAGGCGTTGAAACTCGAAGTTGCGATTGTCCCCCGCCCATTGCAAAATTGTCGCGACGGTAAGCGCGTTGTGCGTTGCAAAAGCCGGGCGGATTTTGGGAGCTTCAAACATATCTTTCGCACACGCGAGGTAGGATACGTCGGTCGCCGGCTTTCGCGTAAACAACGGGAAGTCGCTTAGCCCCTGCTCCTGCGCATGCTTGATCTCGCTGTCCCAATAGGCACCTTTGACAAGGCGCACTTGCATGATGCGTGACGTTTCACTTCCCAATGCATTGGCCCACGCGATGACCGGACGGGCGCGCTTGGAATAAGCTTGCACCGCCATGCCCAGACCATCCCAGCCCCGCAATTCACGATCAAGTGCGACTCGTTCAATGATGTCGAGGCTCATTTCCAGTCGCGCGGCTTCTTCGGCATCAATGGTGAGTTGCACACCAAGCGACGCAGCGGACCGGGCCAATTGCGTGACCATATCGGCCAGTTCCGGAACGCATGTTGCACTTTGCGCAGTTTCGTATCGCGGGTGCAGCGCAGACAGTTTTACTGAAACACTGTGACCGCGCGCGGCGTTGCGTCCGACCGCAGCTATAGCAGCGACGTAGGATTCGAAATATCTTTCTGCATCATTTTTGGTGCGTGCGGCTTCACCAAGCATATCGAAGCTCGCCGTGAAACCACGGTTATCTTTTGATTCCATGCGCTTGATGGCTTCATCAATATCGCGGCCCATCACGAAAACTTGGCCCATGAGCCGCATGGCTGCGCCAACGGCCTGACGCACGAACGGCTCGCCGGCTTTTGCAATCAAGCGCTTTAGCGTGCTGGTGCTGTCGCCCAGAACAGCTTTGCCGAGGACAAGTCCCCACGTCGCGCTGTTCACCAGTAAACTCGATGACTGGCCCTTATGGTTGCCCCATTCCGCTTCGGTCAGCTTGTCGGCGATCAACAGGTCTGCCGTCTGGGGATCTGGCACACGCAAAAATGCTTCAGCAAGCGAGAGAAGCGCTGTTCCTTCCTCGGTACCCAAACGATATTCCTGCAGAAACTGGTTCACCCAGCCATCCGCTTGCACCTGACGCAAATCGGCCAGCAGGCTGCGCGCCGTATGCACAACTTCCCCGCGCGCTGTGCCATCGAGAGCAGCAGCAACCACGAGTGGTGCCAGCACTTCGGGTTCAGATTTACGATGGAAGGGCCGGATGGCAGATCGTACGGATTCGAGTGATGAAGTCATTGCGGCGCTTTGCCGGATAAAGCGCAGCCAGACAAGTTTCAGTTGAAACGAAAAAGCCAGCCCTCAGTTGAAGGCTGGCTCATGAATATCAGGCAATAGTCCAATATTCGGTTCCGTCCGGATGCGAATAAGGTTCAGGGATCACACCCGGACGAAATGCATATTTTCTAGCGATAGCGGCGGCAGTTGCTGTCAGACTTGTCAATGGCACGACCGGCCAAAGCGCCAACGGCTGCACCAATGATGCTGCCTTCTGTCTTATTGCCACGGCGCGCGACTTCGTTACCAAGCAGGCCGCCTGCAACGGCACCAATAATTGTGCCGCCTGTGCCCTTGTCGCAACGCGAGTCGTTGCGGTAAGCATTGTTGCGATAATAGCGGTCACCACGACGATATTCACGACGATCACTTCGGTCATAACGGTCATAGCGATCGCCACGGCTGTAGTAGCCATCGTCGTCGCCGTTACGGGCCAATGCCGGCGTGGCAGAAAATCCAGTGACGGCCGTCGCTGCAAGTACCAGTGCACCGATGCTTTTTTTCAAATTTCTCATGTTCGATACTCCTTTGTTTTCAGGTTCGGCCCGAGTTGGGCAATTCGGCGATTTGCTTTGCCAATAATTGCCTTATGAACATGCGTGATTGACCGAATGCTGAATGTGTCTGTTATCGTTCGTTCATATTCAGCCGGCAAATGATGAACGCGCTTGGGAGTTTTATGTCACCGAAGATTAAGCGTCTCGCGCTGGTTGCTGGGCTCGCCATATTAGCGGTCGGCGGCGTCCGTACGATTTACCCAAGTGACAGCCAGGATATCTCACTTAAGCCGCTGCCGCTTAATCCTGATGAACCTGCCATGCGACAACTGGGGGGCCTGGAATTTATAGCGGCATGGGAACTGCGCAGCCGGAATGACGACTTTGGCGGAATTTCGGCGCTAACGGCGTTAAAGGATGGCCGCTTTGTGGGCATCGGCGATGCAGGCACGCTTATTGGCTTTGGGCTTACGGACAATATCCGCACAGATCGGCCCTTTATCGCGCCGCTGCCCAATTTGGATGGACCTGACACCAGTTATAAGGACCGGGATAGCGAGGGCATTGCCTATGACGCCGACAGTGGTCAATTCTGGGTTAGCTTTGAGGCGCATCACGCCATTCGGCGATATTCAGGGTCCTTTGCGCGTTCCACTGGCGTTGTGCGCCCCGCCGCCATGCAGAATTGGCCAAAGAACAAGGGCGCAGAAAGCATCATCCGGCTAAAGAATGGCCAGTTCATTATTATCGCCGAAAGCGTCGAGGAAGGCACGCACCCTGCCCTCCTGTTTTCCGGCGATCCAGTTGAGCCAGGAAGCAATATCACCCAGTTCCGGTTTCGCCCGCCGGCGGGCTATCGCGTTACCGATGGTGTTCAACTGCCGGACGGCCGAATCGCTTTGGTCAATCGCTCTGTCGGTTTTCCGCAGGGCTTTTCCGCGAAAGTATCGCTGCTCAATCCTAATAATGTCCGTAAAGGCGCCGTCGCATCGGGAACGGTGATCGCTTCGCTGGCATCGCCACTGTTGGTTGACAATTTGGAAGGCATTGCTGTCACCACCGAGGGGCCGAAGGTTTACCTCTGGCTGATCTCCGATGACAATTTCAGCATTTTTCAACGCACGATATTGATGAAGTTCCAGCTGCCATCTGCACCGAACAAGAAAAAACCGGAGGCAGTAGCTGCCCCCGGCTTTGATTCTTTATAGCTAAAGGCCGCAGAAGCAGCCTTCAGGCTTACGCCGCAGCTTTTTGCTTTTTGGCGATTTCTTTTTTCACTTTGCGCGCATTGGTCGAGAGCTTCTCGTCCGAAGTCTTCAACAACCAGTTGTCGAGACCGCCGACATGCTCAACCGAACGCAGACCGTGGGTCGAAACGCGGAACTTGTAGCCCTGCTCAAGGGCATCCGACAACAAAGTGACATTCTGCAGGTTAGGCAAGAATGTACGCTTGGTTTTGTTGTTGGCGTGGCTCACATTGTTGCCGACCAGACGGCCTTTACCGGTGAGTTCGCAGATGCGCGCCATGATGTATGTCCTGTATAAAATGAGTGTATGCGGAATCACTGACCCGCGAAAGTCGCTGCCCCTAACCCTCCACACGGAAAAGGTCAAGCCGATGTGTGGTCAAAAGCAGTAATCTGCGCTAGCGAAATAGCATGCCATTGTCCAAAGCCCGCGAAATGATGACCGAAGCGCTCAACTTAGCCCGGGCAGCGGCGGCGCAGGGTGAAGTGCCTGTAGGCGCGATCGTGGTCAAGGATGGCGTTATCATCGGACGTGGTTCCAACCAACCGCTTGAGCACCATGACCCTACCGCCCACGCCGAAATCCTCGCCATTCGTGCGGCTGCTGCGTATCTTGGCAATGAACGGCTGACCGGATGCGACCTGTGGGTCACGCTAGAGCCTTGTGCCATGTGCGCAGGCGCGATTGCCCATTCGCGCATTGCCCGGCTCTATTATGGCGCTGAGGACCCCAAAGGCGGCGCTGTAGCGCATGGCCCGCGCCTTTTTGAACAATCCACAGTGCACCATCGCCCTGAAATATATTCAGGCATCGCTGCAGACGAATCAGCCGAACTGCTTCGGTTGTTTTTTAAAGACCGACGTTAACGCAGGTTCTCGCCGAAAAACTCCAGCGTGCGTGCCCAGGACAAGTCTGCCGCCGGCTTGTCGAAGCGGGGCGTACTGTCATTGTGGAAGCCATGTTGCGTTCCGGGATAGAAATGCACCTGAAACCGCTTCTGGTTCGAAATAAGCGCAGCCTGATAGGGCAACCAGCCTGCGTTGATACGCTCGTCCACCTCCGCGTAATGGACGAGCAGAGGCGCCTTAATAGCGGGAACTTCAGCTGCTGTCGGCTGCCTCCCATAATAAGGCACTGACGCGGCCATATCGGGATAAGCAACAGCCAGCGCATTGCAAACACCGCCGCCGTAACAGAAACCAACCGCGCCAACCTTGCCCGTGCTATCGGCATGATCGCGGAGGAATTCAAAGCTGGCGAAAAAATCTTCCAGCAATTTGCCCGGGTTCAGCTTTGCCTGCAGCTCACGGCCTTTTTCATCATTGCCCGGGTAGCCGCCGACCGACGACAGTCCATCGGGGCCAAACGCCATATATCCAGCCTTTGCGAGACGGCGCACAACATCCTCGATATATGGGTTCAATCCGCGATTTTCGTGAATGACCAGAACGGCTGGTAACATGCCTGCCGCCTTGGCTGGCCGAGCCAGCAGCCCGCTGATGCTGCCATGCCCTTCAGGGCTTGGTACCGTCGCCCGCGAGGTAACGATTGACGGATCGTCGGCTTTCACTTGCTGCGCCAAAGCATAATCCGGCTGCAACTGGTTAAGTATCATAAGGCCAGTAACGCCCGCAGCCGCGAATTTGCCAGCTTCGCGGATGAACTCGCGCTTGGTTAGCTTGCCGTGGACATAGCCATCGAAGATTTCAAGAATGTAGGGATGGAAGTCACGTGCCTTCATGCGTGTTGAAGTGTCGGCTTCCGCCATCCTTATTCTCCTTAATGTACAAATCTGGCCACAACGTCACGATAGGAACGGCTGACTTTAACCTGCGCGCCGGACTCAAGCACAAGAAAGCATTCGCCGTTTGTATGCGGCTTAACCTGCCGCACCTGATCCAAATTAACGATTGTCGAACGGTGAACGCGCTGGAACGTCCTCGGGTCAAGGCGCTTTTCCAGATCCTTCATGGTCTCACGTAGGATGAGTGAATTGTCCGCCGTGTAAATGCACATATAGTCACCGGCGGCATCGATGCGTTCAATGCTTTCAACATCCACGCGGAAAATCTGGCCGCGATCTTTGATGTTAATCAGCTTTTCGAAACGGGTCGACGCCATGTCGTCATCAAGCGAACTCAGATTGTCAGCTGCATTCGGCGCGACTTCATTGATGACATTGCGAAGCCGATCCAATTCATCGGATGTGCGCTTGTCGGCAAGCCTGCTGCGTACACGGTCCATTGTGTCTGCAAGACGCTCTGGCTCGACCGGCTTCATGAGATAATCGATAGCCTGCGCTTCAAAGGCTTTGATGGCATGCTCTGAATAGGCAGTGACAAACACAAACAGCGGCGGATCGATGTCCATCACGCCCTGCACGACCGAAAAACCATCAAATCCGGGCATCTGAATGTCCAGAAACACCAGATCGGGCTTCAACGTTTTAATCTTGCGAATGGCTTCACGGCCGTTGTGGCAGGTGGCGACGATTTCGATGTCGTCAAATGGCTGTAACCTTAATTCAAGGCCTTGAATCGCTAGCTTTTCATCGTCGACCAATATTGTACGAATACTCATGCGGATATTCTTCCTTGCTGTTTAGCCCCCGCCTGATTGTCTTCCCCTGCTATAATCCGGCTTTGATATGGTAGTTCCAACAAAACCTCAAATCCTCCGCCCGCTTTTACATAATGTTCAAAGCGTTGATCTTCGCCATAAGCTTGTGAAAGTCGCTCGCGGGTGTTGGCCATACCAACACCGGTAGAGAGGCTGTGATCTTGCTGTCCGGGCTGCAAGCCCGGTCCAGTGTCCGATACGGTAATCCGCACTCTTTGACCGACGAGTTGAGCGGTCACCGAAATGTCAGCGCCCTCTTCCTTCGGCGTCACAGCATATTTGATGGCGTTTTCCACCAATGGCTGCAGAAGAAGTGAGGGCACGAGAGCGTTCTCGACAGCAGGTTCAATCGTGAAATATGTCCGCAGCCGTTCTTCAAAACGCATCTTTTCAATATCGAGATAGAGCTTCAACGTCTCGACCTCTTGAGTCAGGGGCACCTTGGCCGCAGCCTCATTAATCAGCGTGAAGCGCAAAAAGGACGATAGCCGCGACAGCATCGCGTTGGCCTGCTCGGTCTGTTTCAGCAACACAAGCGTCGAAATACTGTTCAACGTGTTGAACAGGAAATGCGGGTTCAACTGATAGCGCAACATAGTCAGCTGCGCACTGGTGGCCTGCGCCTCAAGCCGCATCATCTGGTCCGCTTGTTCTTCAGCACGCACGAAATAATTGATCGCATAATAGAGCGCTGACCAAGCGGCCAATAGCACCGAGTTGATATAGATCGCAGCAAGCCACAATTGCGCAAAGGGCGTTTCATCCACCCCGTCACGAATTGTCTGGAGCACCCACACATCGATATAGGCATAACCAATCGTGGCAAGGGACACCGCAACAAACGTCAGGCTCCATGTGATAAATGGCCGTTGATCAATCAAAAACCGGTAAATAACCGATAGCAGAAGCGTGATTGAATAGCCGGTGACGGCTGAAATCAGGATGGGTACAAGAAAGCTGACTGGCTGCCCCTGAGCAATACCCGACGCCGCGCGCAAAATGACTGCTCCGGCCCAACCGGCTGAATGTAGATTCCAAAACGCGCGATTTTTATCGGCAAAGAAGGGTTTGTCTGTAAGCTCTAGTACCGCCATAAATTCGGTCTAGCCGCATTTTACGCGCGCATGAAGCACTTGTTTCATTACGTGGACATGATAGGCTTTTGGGGAGAGGATTACGACCATGGACAATCACGAAGACCGCGCAAATTTCCACGATATGGCACAGAGCACGCAGGAAGATTGGCAAATCATCATGCGGCACAATATCCCGTTCTCGCAAAATGGCGGACAACGGATATTGGACCATCTGCGTCTGCTGGATGGTGATTTTGGTGGATTCGCGGTCGACCGTTTGACCCATTCGCTGCAAACAGCAACACGCGCGCATCGTGATGGACGGGATGAAGATTATGTCGTCATGGCGCTGTTGCACGACATTGGGGACACCCTTGGCGCGGCAAATCACCCAGACATTGCCGCAGCCATTTTAAAGCCGTTCGTCTCCGAAAAATTACACTGGATTGTTCAGAACCACGGCATTTTCCAAGGGCGTAATTTCTTCCACCATCTTGGGCTGGATCGTGACATGCGCGAAAAGTTCCGCGGTCATGAATGGTTTGCTGATACCGAAGAATTCATCGACAAATATGACTGCCCATCATTCGATCCCGAATATGACACGCTACCGTTAGAATTTTTCGAACCTATGGTGATGAAGCTTTTCCGTAGTCCGCTGAACAGCATCTATAAGCGTGAGACCGAAGCTGTAGCCTAATCCATCGGTTTCGGCGGGTGCCCTTACAACGGGTTCCATTCGTGCATATAAATAAGGAACCCCTGATGTTCACATGAACGTTCCGGAGCTTCGCGCGTTGTGTCCTCCACCCCCAAAAGGAAAATATCATGGCAAAGAGCCAAAAGAAATCGAGCCGCGAAGTCCGTAAACCAAAGGCCGAGGGACCCAAAAAGCAAAATGCTTCGAACCCCTCAACCAAAGGCAACCCTGCTGGGTTGGCGCCATCCAAGAGCTAAGGGCTTAACGCCCCAGTAGCACTCTGGCCTGACCTGCAACCTGTGCCAGCATCGCGGGCGTTGGTATGCCTGCCATGCGGGCACGATCCACCATCGCCTTGAACGCCCGCACGCGGACGGCGTTGCTGTGCAGCCAATCCTGTGCATCATCGAGTGGCTTCTTGGCTGCACGGCGACGCAGGAAATCCAGACGCATCGTTTGGAAATCGCGCGCAAGGCCTGCCACGAGCAGTCGCTCCCACGGGTCGTGTGGATCAATTTGCATAGCGGCCCCCTGCGCCCAGCTTAGCCCTAGCGCATCACCAATTGCCGTGAACGCCCGCGTAAGTGCGGTAACGTCACCCTTTTGGGTCGAGGAAAGTGCCGCCAATCCAATAGCACCGTCCAACTGCGCTAATTCTACAAGCCGATCGGCAATTTTGCGTGGCGCGCCATTTTCCGTGAGCCGTGTGCCAAAGCGTTCCGTCTGGAGACGGACATCATTAGGCAGCAACCCGTCCAGCGCGGCAGACAATTTCTGCACAACGGGGGCATATACAGCCGTGGTGGCACTGACATCGCGCCCTTCATGTGCGTTCCGGATGATGTCCGCCATCTGAGCCCGGATTTCCACAGCCGCTTGATTGAATAGCATCAATCGTGTTGCTTCCGGCATGGGCGTGGTGTCGATCGCCTGCCACAGCGATGGCAGATCATAAATACGCTCGGCAATGGCGAATGCCGCGGCAACATCACCAAGGCCGCAGCCTTCTTCCTCAGCAAGTTCAAACGGATGCAGCATACCGAGCCTGTTGATCATGCGGTTTGCCAATTTGGTGGCGATGATTTCTTTGCGCAAACGGTGCGACAGGATAGCGCCCTTGTGCACCTTGACCATCGCGTCTGGGAAAGCAGCCAACACTTCGCTGTCCATCGAGGCATCTTGTGCCAAAGGCGCTTCCTCAACGCCGTCCTGCGCGGCCAGCTTGGCCGTCGAAAGCAGAACTGCCAGTTCAGGTCGTGTCAGACCGCGTCCTTCACTTGCACGACGGAACAGTTCCTCGTTCGGAGCTAGCCCCTCAACCGCACGATCAAGCTTTCCAGAGCCTTCAAAGATTTCGATGAGCCGCACATAAGCCGGCAAATCGCCCGCACCACCGGTTTCGGCAATCGACAGCGCGAGGGTTTGCAGCCGATTGTCCTCAAGCACCAAATGCGCAACGGCATCGGTCATATCCGCGAGTAAAACGTTGCGCGCCTGCTCCTTCAACTTACCTGCACGCATCTGTGCATTCAGCGCGATCTTGATGTTCACCTCATTATCGGAGCAATCAACGCCAGCGCTGTTGTCGATGAAGTCGGTGTTGATCCGGCCACCGCGCAATGCGTAGCCAATGCGCCCAGCCTGAGTCACGCCAAGGTTGGCACCTTCGCCAATAACCTTCGCCTGCACGTCCGCGCCATTAACGCGGATGGCATCATTGCCCGGATCGCCGACATCAAGATGGCTTTCGGCCCGGTCCTTAATATAGGTGCCAATCCCGCCAAACCACATCAGTTGGACAGGCGCCTTCAATATCGCTGTCATCAATGCAGATGGTTCAATGTCTTTGGCATCAATACCCAATAATTCCCTGATTTCAGGTGAAGTTTTTATGGATTTTTCCGTGCGGGCAAACACCCCGCCACCCTTTGAAATCAGCTTGCTGTCATAATCGAGCCAGCTTGAACGCGGCAAATTGAACAATCGCTGGCGTTCCTTCCAGCTAATCGCCGGGTCGGGGTCGGGATCAATAAAGATATGGCGATGGTCGAATGCGGCGACAACTTTGAGTGTTTTCGACAGCAGCATGCCGTTGCCAAAAACATCGCCGGACATGTCACCGACGCCAGCAACGGTTATAGGTTCCTTTTGGACGTCGATACCCATTTCGGCGAAGTGTCGCTGCACCGACAGCCAACCACCCTTGGCGGTGATACCCATGGCCTTATGGTCGTATCCAACCGAGCCGCCACTGGCAAAAGCATCGCCCAGCCAGAAATTACGTTCAAGCGCGATGGCGTTTGCGGTGTCGGAAAATGTCGCTGTACCCTTGTCGGCGGCAACGACGAAATACGGATCATCCCCATCGTGAATGACGACATTGTCGGGATGCACGATGCGGTCGTTGACGATGTTGTCGGTGATCGACAGCAAGGTCCGGATGAATATTTTGTAGGCTTCGGTGCCCTCTGCGAACCATGCGTCACGGTCGACGCGCATGTCGGGTAGCCGTTTCGGATAAAAGCCACCCTTGGCGCCCGTTGGCACGATCACAGCATTTTTAACGCGCTGCGCTTTCATCAGACCAAGAACTTCAGTGCGGAAATCGTCACGCCGGTCGGACCAGCGCAGACCGCCACGCGCCACGGGACCAGCGCGCAGATGGATTCCCTCGACACGCGGCGAATAGACAAACACTTCGCGCCAAGGGAGCGGCGCAGGCAGACCCGGCACTTTCGCGCAATCAAGCTTAAACGCCAGTGCCTCTGCTGCAGCAGCCGAAAAGGCGTTGGTGCGAACTGTGGCCAAAACAATCGCCAAAAAACGGCGCAATATGCGATCTTCATCGATGGCTGACACCCCTGCCAAGTCAGCGTTGATCGACTTCACATATTTCGCGACTTCTTTTTCGCGGTCGCCGGACAGGGCCGGATTATGCCGCGCATCAAAAAGCGCAATGATCGACCGCGTGACATTGGCGTTTTTGGCCAATGCCGATACGACCGTCGGCATACCGTACGTCACGCCGGTTTGACGCAAATAGCGATACCATGCCCGCAGCCAAATGGCTGATTGCGGATCAAGGCCACCGACCGTCACCAGCTGGTTAAAGACGTCATTTTCAAAGCTACCGTCGAGAACCTGGCTGAGCGCGCCCTCGATAACGTGCGGACGTTTCATCACCGTCGCAATTTCACCACCACGCAGCGATAAACGGAAATCGTGGATATAATTGCCGTCGCCTAACGCAGTTGGAGATTCTTCCAACACATCGAAGCCGAAATTCTCAAGCGCGGGGACAACATCGCTGAGTGGAAGCGCGCCGCCGCCGCTGTAGATTTTGAGGCGCAGATTATCGCCGTCCACGAACAGCCGGGTGACTTTACTGTGGTCGCGCTCCATTGTCAGCAAGCCCACCATATCACGCGCGGCTTCTTCGGTAGAGTAAGTGCTGCGATAGTTTGCAGGAAACCCGGCGCCGTAACGCACGAGCATCGCTGCCGCGCGCTTCTCGTCGGTCATCGACGCAAGAGCAGCTTCAACGGCAGGCTCCCATCCGCGCACCATGAGCTCGATTTTGTCATCAAGCGCGGCCTCGTCGACCCTTTGCTCCCGGTCCGGCAGGTCGAGCGTGTACCGCAGCAGCGCAACGCCGCCATCCTCCAGGCCGATAGTCCAGCCCAGAAGGCCACCACCCGTAGCATCCATAAGCATATTCTGGATTTGCTTGCGGATACCTGTGGAGACATCATCGCGCGGCAACCAGACAAATATGTACAAATGGCGGCCAAGCGGCGACCGCAGTGCAATCAGCTTTGGACGCGGGCGATCGGTCAGCGACATCGCCGTCAACGTGACACGCTCCAAATCATCCAGTTTCAGCGCAACCAAAAGGTCGTGGGGCAATGCTGTCAGCGCATGTGCCATCGCTTTGCCAGCATGGCCCGACGCGTCAAAACCAAAGCGGTCCATAAGCGTCGCCAGATGGGTTCTCAGCACGGGTATCGCCTCTGGTGCCGTCGCAAGCGCCGCGCTCGTCCAAAGGCCTGCAGTAACCGCTAAGCCGGTAACGCGGTCGCCAGTGGTCACTGGCACAACGATGAGATCTAGCTGGACATTACGATGGACGGTCGAGACCCGGTTTGATTTAAGCACCAACGGCGCGACGCCGCCGTCTTCAAACCACTTCATCGCAAGAGCAACGCTGTCTTCGGCCAGAATCGCTGCATCGGTCACGCGGGATAGACCAAGGCGGTCGGACCGCTTGCCATCGCTGCCGATCCGTTCGTGCGCCAATATGGTCATATTATTGTCGAGGAACCAGCGAATGAGCGCAGTGCCCTCGCTTTCAGGCAAGCTATCAGCGTCAGCGGACAAGGCCGCGAGCATATCGCGCCAGTCGGTCACCGCACCGCGCACATCGGCGAGAACAGCGGCCAGATGCGTTTCAAGCTGGCGGCGTTCCTTTGCGTCGACACGCTCTGTCTCGAGGTAGATGAAAGATTCGCGGGCCTGCCCGTCCACACGCTTCCGGCTGATGTCGGTCAGCGCGAGCGCGTCATCGCGGACAACGCTCAACACAGGGTGAATGATGCGTTTGACGGATATGCCATTTGCGGCAACGGCTGCTGATACCGAATCCACCAGAAACGGCATGTCGTCGTTATTCAATGCGATCCGCATCATCAAACGGCCTTGGGCGTCGGTAAAACTATCAAGCGCAATCGCTGCTACGCCAGGTTTGCGATGAAGACCGGTTTGAATGGTAAAGCGGGCAGCATCTTCAGTCGCCTTGGCATCAAAATCTTCATTCTCGCCGGGCAATGCGGTTTCGGTAAAGGCCGAAATCATTGCCTTCAGCAGGCTCTTGTCCAATTTTTCGGTAGTCTTAGCAATTTTGGCGGCCGCCATGAAATCATCTCCTGAGCCCGCAAGCATTTGGTTAAGTGCCATGTTCAACGACAAAATACGTTGTAATTTTATTACAAGGCTTATGACGCCCTTCTAAAGCTTAAACAAGTCACGTCCGTAACTTGTTGCGAGGATTATTGCTCCTGTGTAGCGTCGCCGAAAGTTCAGAGGCATTGGAGATTTTGGGTGGATAAACGGCTTACGTTATGGATTTTGGCGGGGATGATACTCGGCGTGGCCGTGGGTTATGCAGTCCATGTCAGTTTCGCGCAGGACAGTACGCAGTTCGAATATCTCACAAAGACCTTTAAACTGCTTTCCGATATTTTCCTTAATCTCATCAAGCTTTTGGTCGCGCCGCTCATCCTGTCGACGATAGTCGTCGGCATTGCACATATGGGCGACAGCAGTGCGCTCGGCAGAATTGGCTTCCGCGCTATCTCATGGTTCGTTGTCGCAAGCTTCATCTCGATTGGGCTTGGCCTGTTGATGGTCAACCTGCTCCAGCCGGGCATCGGTGCGCCAGTTGATACCATTACAAATGCCGCAGCCACGATTGGCGAGGTGAAGAAGCTCGACTTCTGGGATTTCATCCTGTCGATTTTCCCCAAAAATGCCTTTGAAGCGATGGCCACCAATAACATTTTGCAGATTTTGGTGTTCGCATTGTTCGCGGGCATCGCATTGTCCGCTCTGGGCGAAAAAGGTGCGCCGCTTGTTCGGGGTGCCGAGGCACTTGCCGAAATGATGCTGCAAATCACGCATTATGTCATGCGTTATGCACCTATTGCGGTGTTTGGCGCACTTGCTGCCGTGGTCTCCAAGAGCGGCCTAGCCATTTTGTTGACCTATCTTGAGCTTGTGGGTGAGTTTTATCTGTCGCTCGCCTTGTTGTGGACCATCCTTTTGTCGCTCGGCGCCATCTTCCTCGGCCGACGGATTTGGACGCTCATCCGTTACATCCGCGAACCAATGCTCATCGCTTTCTCGACTGCCTCAAGCGAAGCGGCGTTGCCAAAATTGTTTGAACAGCTTGACCGTTTTGGCGTCCCGCGCCGGATTTCGGGCTTCATGCTTCCGTTGGGGTACAGCTTCAACCTTGATGGTTCGATGATGTATATGAGCTTCGCCACCATCTTCATCGCACAAGCTTATGGCATCGATTTGCCCATCGGAACGCAGATCCTTATCCTGCTGACGCTGATGATTTCTTCGAAAGGTGTCGCCGCAGTTCCCCGCGCTTCGTTGGTTGTCATTACCGGCACGCTGGCGATGTTTGACCTGCCTGTTGAAGGTGTCGCGCTGATTCTCGCCATTGACCAGTTCCTCGACATGGGCCGGACGGCAACCAATGTTGTCGGTAACGCCGTGGCAACGTCAGTCATTACGAAATGGGAAGGCATGCTTGAGGTGGAGGAGCCTGAGTATATCGAATCCCCGCATGCGCCAGCGCATACCGCTGCGCACGGCAAGGCAGGGCTAGACCTCGCCAGCGACATGGTCACTGACGAGCGAACGACGAAACTTTAAGCGGGGTGCTTGTGCCCCAGCAAGGTACCCTTGGCACCTTTGCTGTCGAGCTTGAATTCCATGTTGTGATGCTCTTTGCGCCACCGGCGGGCTACGACACGCTCGCCGGGACGCGCGGCATCATCAAGCAGCACGCGGCCACCGGGACGCAAATGCGGGAATAGGCTTGCCGCAGCGCCCCTTACATGCGGATGTATCGCCCATGGCGGGCCGTCGACGATCAGCAGATCGATTTCAGCTGGAACGTCGCTCAGTTGGTACCAATGGCCCGGCCAGCCAGCCGGTGGGGGTCCTAATGGCGCATGGCGGATTTCGACATCCATCTTGTTTTCGCGAATCCATTGCTGCGTTGTAGACGCAAAATCGCCGTGCTGGTCGAAGCTGACAATCTTGCCGCCCCCAAAAAGTTGCAGCGCCCGCGCAGCGACAAAGGTCGATGCCCCACATCCCAGTTCAACCACCTGCTCGGGGCGCATCTCTTCGATTGCAGAAACGATATGCCACAGAAAATGCGTGTCGGCTTTCCAGCTACCCAAATTGGGCAATGCATCCAATGGAAGATCAAGATAGGCGAGCAGGTCTGCCTTATCCTTCTTGCGGCCGCCATCGAGGCTGCGCAGCAACCAGGGCCATTGGATAGCCCCATAAGCCATCACCATGAACCGGTCGTTCAACGACAATGTGAGATCAAGATCGTCGAGCGGCAAGAAAGCCGTTGTTTCACGCGTGGTCATAGCCGCTCTCCAATGACGTCGTCCGCCTAACAGTCAATGACGCATTTTTCAGACTGCCTGATTTTCCGCACCATTGGCGATGTTCCAACAATCGATTTCTAAATGCGATGTTTTGCGGACGCTTTACAATCTCGAAAATACTTGAATAACTACAAATGGGAGAAGGAGAAAATGAATGAATGATCGGGCAGCGGTGCGCAGTAGGGGTTCAGCGATAACTAACCCCAAGATAATGCTTTTCGCGCTCCTCCTGGTTTACATTCTGAACTTTCTGGATCGCCAGATTATCAACATTCTGGCCGAACCTATTAAGGGCGAGCTTGGTCTCAGTGACACCCAGTTGGGCTTGCTCGCCGGCCCCGCGTTTGCCGTCTTTTACGCAGTGCTGGGCATACCGATCGCACGCTATGCAGATAACGCAAAAACCAACCGTGTTTGGCTCATCTCTATTTGTCTTGCGGTGTGGTCCGCGATGACCGCGATTTGCGGTTTTGCGCAAAACTTCCTGCAGCTTGCGCTTGCACGGATTGGCGTAGGGGTCGGCGAAGCTGGATGCACGCCAGCCGCTCACTCGCTTATCGCGGACAGCGTCCCCCCCGAAAAACGGTCTTCAGCCATTGCCTTTTTCGGGCTTGGTATACCTATTGGTGGCCTGTTGGGGCTCATCATTGGCGGGGTCGTCAACGATCAATATGGCTGGCGCATCGCACTGATGCTGGTCGGCGCACCGGGAATATTGCTGGCGTTTTTGCTCCCGTTGCTCATCCGCGATCCGCGCCGCTGTGCAGATAGCGCGCATTTCAACACGGCGGACTCGCCTGTGAAGGCAAAACTGTCGATTAAAGATGCCGTGGGCGAGGTCTTTGCCTCCAAGGCGTATCTGTATGTTTTCATCGCTGCATCGTTCACCGCCTTCCTCAGCTATGGCAAAGGCCTGTGGACGATCAGTTTCTTTATCCGGTCACATGGGCTGTCAACGACTGAGGCCGGGCTTGCCATGGCGGTTGCACTCGGCATTTCCGGTATCATCGGAACATGGCTTGGCGGAAAGATGGCTGATGTTTTTGGCAAGCGTGACAAGCGCCATATCTTGACCCTGCCTGCCATCGGCATGGCCATCGCCGCACCGATTTTGTTCGCTGGCTATTGGGCCGAAGATTGGCGAATTGCTGTGGCCCTACTCATCTTGCCGACCATCTTGAATTCAGCTTATTACGGCCCTGCATATGGATGTGTCCAAGGCCTCGTGCGCCCAGAAGCGCGCGCGATTGCAGCATCACTTGTGGTCTTTGGGCAAAACCTTATCGGGCTTGGAATGGGCCCGCTTTTGTTCGGCGTGCTATCAGACTGGCTGCAACCGATGGCCGGTGACGAGAGCGTCCGCTGGGTGCTTTACGGCGCAGCATGGCTTGGCCTCATCCCCGCCTTTTTCTTCTGGCGGGCAAGCTTGCGGCTAAATGCCGAGCTTAAAAGCGGTTAATCAGCAAACGGATCGCGCACCAAAATCGTGTCTTCGCGTTGCGGCGAAGTCGACACCAAAGCGACCGGCGTTTCGATCAGTTCCTGCACGCGTGTGATGTATTTAATCGCCTGCGCGGGAAGATCGGCCCAGCTGCGTGCGCCGGCGGTCGTTTCCTGCCAGCCAGGCATTTCTTCGTAAATGGGTTCGACGGCTGCCTGCTCGGCGGCGTGCGCAGGCAGATAATCATACACTTTGCCATTCAAGCGATAGCCAGTGCAGATTTTAATGGTGTCGAAACCGTCAAGGACATCAAGTTTGGTCAGTGCAATTCCGGTGACGCCCGACACGGCGCAGCTTTGACGCACAATCACGGCATCAAACCAACCGCAGCGGCGCTTTCTGCCCGTGACGGTTCCAAATTCATGGCCGCGTTCACCAAGCCGCTGGCCTGTTTCATCTTCCAACTCAGTGGGAAAAGGACCGGAGCCAACCCGCGTTGTGTAGGCCTTGACGATACCAAGGACAAATCCAGCAGCGCTTGGGCCAAGACCCGATCCAGCCGCGGCTGTGCCCGAAACTGTGTTGGACGATGTCACAAAAGGATAGGTCCCATGGTCGACATCGAGCAGAACGCCCTGCGCACCTTCGAACAAGATCCGCGCGCCGGCCTTGCGTACTTTGTTCAACCGCTTCCACACGGGCTGCGCATATTCGAGAACGAATGGCGCAATTTCTTTCAGGTCGGCAATCAGGCGCGCCCGGTCTACGGGCGGCTCGCCAAAGCCGGCACGCAGCGCATCATGATGCGCGCACAGACGATCCAATTGGGCATCAAGCGCATCCAGATGCGCCAGATCGCAAACGCGAATGGCGCGGCGGCCAACCTTGTCTTCATATGCAGGTCCAATACCGCGACCCGTCGTGCCAATCTTACCCGAACCGGCAGCGGCTTCACGCAAGCCATCCAAGTCCCGATGGATTGGCAAAATCAGTGCGCAATTGTCGGCAAGTGCGAAATTCTCTGTCGTAATCGAAACGCCCTGCCCACGCAGCTTCGTCATTTCGTCGCGCAGCGCCCATGGGTCCAAAACAACGCCATTGCCGATAATCGACAGCGTGCCAGTGACGATACCCGACGGCAGCAGCGATAATTTATATACATTCTCGCCAACCACCAATGTGTGGCCTGCATTATGTCCACCCTGAAAACGGACCACCGCGTCGGCGCGTTCCGCCAACCAGTCGACAATCTTACCTTTTCCCTCGTCGCCCCATTGAGCGCCAATTACGGTTACATTTGCCATCAGATATTCCCTGTCAAAGCCAGATAGCTCTGGGGCCTTTTTCTGCGCAGGAGCTTTTTCCTGCGAAGGGATTCGCCATGTGCTCCGTTATGATTATGAACGCGCTGCGTCCACCCTAAAGCTACGTTGGAGTTCAAACATGCAAAAATGGATTTTCTTGGGCGCAGCTGTTTCGCTCGCTGCATGCGGCGTGGCAGCGCAGGAGCGGCTCAGCAAACCCTGCCGCGCCGAAGTCATTAAGCTGTGCGCCGTTTCGCGCGATCGAAGCGCCATCGCGGCCTGCCTGATGGAAAAGCAGGCGTCTTTAACTACCTCATGCAGTTCCGAATTACGCGCCCGTATAGCTGGCGCGGACGGACGCGGTGGACGCGAAGCCAACCTTCGCAGCGCCCCCCTAGGGGGCCAAGAAATTTCCTATGGCGATCATCGCAAACAGAATCTGGATTATTATCCGGCAAAGGTCAGCACGGGCAAAGCAGCGCCGCTGGTCATCTTCATCCACGGCGGTGGCTGGTCGATTGGCGACAAGAAAACTGGGACGGGTACCAAAGCCAGTTTTTACAACGATATGGGTTTCAACTTTGCGTCGTTAAATTACCGCCTCGTCCCTGAAGTGAAGCCCGATGCGCAGGCGGCAGACATTGCCAAAGCTATCGCATATTTGCGTAGCCGCGCGACTGGCCTCGGTTTTGATCCGGACGAAATTTATGTGATGGGCCACAGCGCTGGCGCACATCTTGCTGCCTTGGTTTCAACAGATACGCAGTATTTGGCTGCGGCCGGTGTGCCCGTTTCCGCGCTTAAAGGCACAATTTTACTCGATGGCGCTGGCTATGATGTCGTTGCGCAAATGGCGTATAAAGGCAATCTGGTGCAGGGCATGTATGATGCCGCCTTTGGCAAAGACCCGGCAACACAGGCGGCACTTTCGCCAGTTACGCATGTTGCCACGCCGAACGCCGCAAACTGGCTCATCCTGCATGTCGACAGCCGCCCGGATGCGCGCAAGCAATCAGAGGCACTTGGCAATGCACTTACTGCCAATGGTGCGAGCGTTTCCGTGCTGCCGGTCCCAAACAGCAGCCATAGCTCAGTTAACAGGGATGCCGGGACGGCGGACACATTTACCGGTAACGCAATCGCCAAGTTTTTGGGCCAACATCGCTAAGATTTACTGGCGGTAAAAGTTAGACAGTAACCGCTTTGCCGTCAGCCCAAATATGTGTGCAGCCCAGGTGCGCGGCGCTGTCATTGTTATCGAGCGCAGAGACCGTAATCCAGCCATCTGCACGCATCTTCGCCGCGTCCGCCGCTGGCGTGCCGAGCGGAATAAACAGACGACGTGTCGCGGTTTCTTCGGCCATATCAACCAACGGGTCGGGATATAATGAGAAACCCGTTGCTGCTTCGGGTGGTCCATCCGCCCGATCAATGAAATAGGTTCCGCCGCGACCAATTGCGGCGCTGTACCCCTTCGCGAATATCGTAAAGCCGAACCAGCTTTGATACTCAAAACCATGACGTTCAGTAGGATCGAGCGTAATGTTGGCGCGGTCCGCGACTGTCTTGGCGATGCTTTCAAGCGCATGTATCCGCGACGCAAGTGCGCCGCCTGCGTCAATCGCACGTAATTTTTCGACCGCTGTTTCAAACGGACCGGTAGCAGCGAGCAACGGCAGATACGCATCGGCGCCCAACACGCTCAGGCCACCGGCATCCTTCATATCCAGCTCGGACCGCACGGCATCAATTTTATCTGGAGCCAAAGGCAGTGCCTTTTCAGCAAGCCTTTCGACCAAGTCAGGAAGCGTGAAATCGATAGTGATGTCTTTGACGCCAGCGGCCTCAAGTGCATCGATGGCAACGCCAACAATTTCGCACGCGGCAGCAACGCTGTCGCTGCCAATCAATTCAGCGCCAAGCTGCGTCAATTCACGCTCCGGCCGCAACTGCTTTGCCTTTAAACGCAGAACCTGACCATTATAGCACAAGCGAAGCGGCCGGGGTGATTCCTGCATCCGTGTCGTTGCAATGCGCCCGACCTGAACGGTTATGTCGCCCCGTAGCGCGAGCGTGTGTCCTGATACCGGATCCGTAAAACGCATATGCTGATTACGCGCCGCGCCGCCAGTTCGTTCGGCAAGTGCACTTTCAAATTCAGCGATGGCAGGTGCAACTCTGGCATAACCATAGCTTGCCATCACATCGATCATCGCACGCGACACGCGCGCCGCAACCTCCGCCTGGGGAGGAAGTCGGTCGCGGAAGCCTTCAGGCAGCAAATCAGGCGGAATCTTCATGCGCGCTCTTTACGCGAAAAGTTCTGGCGGGGAAGCCCCGCTTAGAACTTAAGCGCCTTTACGGTCTTCACGCCGGGAAGTGTTCCAAGCTGCTGAAGAACCGTTTCGGGAATCGATGCATCCATCGACAGCAGCAGAACCGCCTCGCCTCCTGCACTGCGGCGACCCAAATGGAAGGTGCCGATGTTCAAGCCAGCTTCGCCCAATGTCGTACCGACACGGCCGATGAAACCGGGCGCATCTTCGTTGACGATGTACAGCATGTTGCCTTCCAGCTCAGCTTCAAGGCTGATGCCAAAAATCTCGACAAGCCGCGCTTCGCTGTTGGCAAACAATGTGCCGGCAACGGAGCGTGGGCCTTGGGCCGTATTGACGGTAACGCGCACCAATGTGTGATAGGCGCCCGCCTTGTCATGCCGGACTTCGCGAATATCAAAGCCGCGCTCTTTCGCCAAAAATGGTGCATTGACCATATTCACTGCGTCTGAAAAACGGCTCATGAAGCCGGAGAGAACGGCGGCGGTAATCGGCTTGATATTCAATTCGGCGGCAGCGCCCTCAACTTCAATTGCGATGTTATCAAGATTGTCGTGCGCAAGTTGGCCAACCAATGAACCCAGCTTTTGCGCCAAGTTCATATATGGCTTCAACTTGGGTGCTTCTTCGGCAGACAGGCTTGGCATGTTGAGCGCATTGGTCACGCCGCCATTGACGAGATAATCCGCCATTTGTTCCGCGACTTGAAGGGCAACATTGACCTGCGCTTCGTTCGTCGACGCACCCAAATGCGGTGTGCAGATGAAGTTTGGCGTGCCAAATAACGGCGATTCCTTGGCAGGCTCGGTTGCAAACACGTCAAGCGCCGCGCCGCCAACTTGGCCGCTGTCCAACGCTTCCTTCAATGCAGCTTCATCAATCAAGCCACCGCGCGCGCAGTTGATGATGCGCACGCCCTTTTTGGTTTTCGCGAGATTCTCTTTAGAAAGGATGTTGCGCGTCTGGTCGGTTAGCGGCGTGTGCAGGGTGATGAAGTCAGCCTTGGCAAGCAATGTGTCCAAGTCTGCCTTTTCAACGCCCATTTCAATGGCCCGTTCGGCGGTCAGGAATGGGTCGAAAGCCACGACCTTCATCCGAAGCCCAAGCGCGCGGCTTGCGACGATGGAACCGATATTCCCTGCACCGATCAGACCAAGCGTCTTGCCGGTGACTTCAATTCCCATGAAGCCGTTTTTCGGCCAGAGTCCAGCTTGCGTCTGTGCGTTCGCTTCTGGCAATTGGCGCGCCAGTGCAAACATCAATGCGATGGCATGTTCCGCGGTCGTGATCGAGTTGCCAAAAGGCGTGTTCATGACGACAACACCCTTTGCAGACGCATTCGGGATATCTACATTGTCGACACCAATACCCGCACGACCAATGACCTTCAGGTTCGTCGCTGCATCGAGAATAGCTTTGGTAACCTTCGTCGAGGAACGGATAGCAAGACCATCATAGTCGCCAATCATGGCGGCCAGTTCTTCGGGTGTTTTGTCGGTGATGACATCGACGTCACAGCCGCGCTCAGCAAAAATCTTCGCTGCGTTGGGATCCATTTTGTCGGAAATTAATACGCGTGGTTTAGTCATGGGATTGTCCTTTAAGGGAAAGATCGAAATTAACCTGTCATGCTGAACTCGTTTCAGCATCCATCGAGCAGAAAGGGCAGACCTTCAAAGGATGGATGGACCCTGAAACAAGTTCAGGGTGACGGTTAAGGGTTAAGCTTTAGCGGTTTCGTAGGCCCAATCGAGCCATGGCCCGAGCGCTTCGATATCTGCCGTGTCGACAGTGGCACCGCACCAAATCCTGAGACCGGGAGGGGCGTCTCGGTATCCGGCGATGTCGTAAGCAGCATCTTCAGCCTCAAGCAGCGACGCCATTTTCTTGATCATCGCTTCGTCTGCACCGTCAACGGTAAGGCACACAGATGTTGTAGAACGGATAGCAGGGTCAGCCGCAAGAAAGCCCAGATAGTCACGTGTCTCAACGATTTTCGCGAGCGCAGCTGCATTGGCGTTGCTGCGCGCCATAAGCCCCTGCAAACCACCAACGGTTTTCGCCCACTCAAGTGCGAAGATGACATCTTCGACTGCGAGCATCGACGGTGTGTTGATTGTTTCGCCCTTGAAGATGCCTTCAGCCAAGGCGCCTTTGGCCATCAGCCGGAAAATCTTCGGCAACGGCCATGATGGCGTATATGTTTCGAGCCGCTCGACGGCGCGTGGTCCCAGGATGATTACGCCGTGCGCACCCTCCCCACCTAAGACTTTCTGCCAAGAAAAGGTCGTTACATCGAGCTTGTTCCAAGGCATGTCATAAGCAAACACCGCGCTGGTCGCGTCGTTGAAGGTCAGACCTTCGCGGGCATCGCTGATCCAGTCGCCATTGGGAACGCGAACACCCGAGGTGGTCCCGTTCCAGGTGAATAGAACATCGTGGCTTTGGTCAATCGACGCCATGTCGGGCAATTGCCCGTAATCGGCACGGATTACAGTGGGATCGATTTTAAGTTGCTTGACTGCGTCAGTCACCCAGCCCTCGCCAAAACTTTCCCATGCCGTCGCGGTCACTGGACGCGCGCCGAGCATGGTCCACATCGCCATTTCATAAGCGCCGGTGTCAGATGCCGGGACAATGCCGATACGGTGCGTGTCGGGCACCTGAAGCACTTCGCGCATCAGGTCGATGGCGAGCTGCAGGCGTGACTTGCCGATTTTCGCACGATGCGAACGGCCAAGCGATTCGGTTTGAAGTTTTTCGGGGCTCCAGCCTGGCGGTTTCGCACAGGGACCGGAGGAAAAATATGGACGCGCCGGTTTAATGGCGGGGGGTACTATAGTCATGTAAGCTTCTCCTTGCAGAGAGCAGCGCGGCGTTGGGACCGCGTGGCCCGGAGCCGCGTTTACGCGCAGCCCCGGCTTTGTCAACGACTATCGTAAAATGTTATCAGTAACCCTTCTTGCGAAACAAAACTTCACCGCGGCGACCGACGTATAATTTCTCGAGCGTTACCGGGTGGAAATAGGCTTCGACACGGTCGCCTTCTGGCGTTGTGCCGTACACTTCATAGCAACCGCCATCGACCTTTGACTTGCGCACAGTCCAGCCTTCCTTGGTGAGTTTATCGGTAAGTGCCTTTTCGCTCTTCCAACCTGAAACCGGTCCAGCCTTGCAGGTGATAACGCCGGTTGCCGATGCCGGTACGGATGCGAAAGCAATAGCTGTCGCTGCGGCCAGTGAAAGTGAAGTCAATAAACGCATATTCATGCTCCTTTAAATGCAGGTTTACGGGGGAGAAAAAAGCGGGCAGCCAGCAGCAATGCCAATGGCGCGAAATGAACGAGCGCAGGGCCCAAATTGTTGTGGATGAAGATCCAGTGCACCAGAACAAGCACTGCCGCAGGATATACAAGACGTTGCAGCCGCTTCCATCCGGCTTTCAGCGCGCGCATCGATGCATCATTGCTGGTCAGCGCGAGCGGGATAAACAGCAGCATTGCCGCCCATCCTGTCCAGATACCCAGCGCCCAAAATTCGGCCAAAATATCATCCAGATTGCCCATGTCGATGAGATAGAAAGCGAGATGGATCGCCGCGTAGGCAAATGCAGCCACGCCCAAAGCACGTCGGCGCTGGATCAACCAGCTGAGCCACGGACGCGGCCCCAACAACGATAACAACGGACTTAAAATCATCGCGGCAATCATGAAACGCGCAGACCATTCACCTGTTGGATGTAGCATATCCATGGCAATGAGGTCGCCCGAATAGAAACTGCGCATCATCAATATGCCCGGCAAAGACAGCAGTGCCCAAAACGCTGGCTTCTTATTAAGAATGATTCGCAACATGCATTCGCGATAATCGCGCGAGCGGCGGCGCGCAACGCGGAAATTGTATCAATATCAACGGATTTACCGCGACACCGCATGTACTGAACGATTTAGGGCTGCACGAACGTTAGATCTCGCTAATGGTATTTACATGGTCGTCGCCACTGCTCCGAGATATCTGCTTGTCGCAAGCTTTATGCTTTTGGCGTCGTGCGGGGGTCGCGAAGACCCAAAAACGGCACGCACGGGTGAGAACGCAACAGCCGAAAGTACGCGGCAGTGCATGGCCGATTTAAAAGAAAAATCCGTCCGCTTTGCCGGTTTACCTAACAAAAGTTTTGACGGCGGCTGCCGTACTATTGACACCATAAAGCTCATGGATTTTGGAACGCCTACCACCAATTTGGGGGCAATGACTTGCCCGCTGGCTGCCAACTTTACCGATTGGGCGCGTTACGCCGTTCGCCCCGCAGCCAAACAATATCTCGGCGCAGAGGTTGTTCGTATCGAAACAATGGGCACCTTCAACTGCCGCAACATATATGGCGGACGTTCGGGTAAGTTATCCGAGCACGCCTTTGCGAACGCTGTCGATGTTTCGGCATTTGTTTTGCGCGATGGCCGGCGCGTGTCCGTGCTCTCGGGCTGGAACGGATCAAGCGAAGAGCGCGCCTTCCTTCGCCGTTTGCACCAGTCCGCCTGCAAGCGGTTCGGCACCGTCCTAGGCCCTGATTATAACGGCGCCCATGCAAACCATTTCCATTTCGACATGGCGCGATCGATGCGCAACGGCACATCCTTTTGCCGATAAGGGGTGGCAAAATACTCCCTTTCATCTTACATGCAGGGTAATGACAGACACAAAAATTAACGATCGCCGTTTCTACAAAGCACAACAAGAAGCGGACTTTGCTGAAAAGCAACTCTCCACCCCCCAAACGCAAAGCAAGTCTTACCGGCTTGCGTTTCAGGACACCGACTTTTTGTTGCGTGAGGATTTGCGCCCCGTCCGTTTCCAGTTGGAACTGCTCAAGACCGAAATGCTGCTGGACGAAGCGCATATCGGCTCGATGCTGGTTATCTATGGTTCTGCGCGCATTCCGGAACCCGATGCTGCGGATGCCTTGATTGCCGCCGCAACTGACGAGCGATCCAAGACCATCGCTGAACGCATGAAAGAAAAGTCGCGTTTCTATGAAGAAGCCCGTCATCTCGCGCAGCTGGCAGGACAGGCTAATGTGACTGACGAAGAAGGCCGGCGCCATTTCGTCGTTTGCTCGGGCGGTGGTCCGTCAATTATGGAAGCGGCCAACCGCGGCGCGCACGACGTTGGCGCGGAATCGATTGGTCTGAATATCGTGCTGCCGCATGAGCAGGCCCCGAACCTGTTCGTGACGCCGCGATTGAGCTTCCAGTTCCACTATTTCGCACTGCGCAAAATGCACTTCTTACTACGCGCACGTGCAGTAGCGGTGTTCCCCGGTGGCTTTGGAACGTTTGACGAATTCTTCGAACTGCTGACGCTTGTCCAGACTGGCAAGATCAAGAAGATGCCAATCCTGCTATTTGGTCGCGAATTCTGGAACCGGGTGGTGAACTTTGAGGAGCTTATGCTCGAGGGCGTGATCAGCCCGCGTGATCTGGAACTTTTCCAGTTTGTAGAAACCGCAGAGGAAGCATGGGATGCTATCTGCGATTTCTACGAAGTCTCACACTAATTTAATAAGATTACTTTGCAGCAGGCGCTACGGGCGCTTGCGCTGGAGCTTCTGTCGTTGGGGTAGCAGTTGCTTCGCCCGTTGCTGCATCAGCAGCAGGTGCCGCAGCGGCAGCATCGGCTGCTGGTGGCGCTGGCAACGGCAAGTTTGAACCTTGTGCGTTGAGATACAAGATCAAGTTTGCGCGCTCTTCAGGGTTACCCAAGCCAGCGAACGTCATCTTCGTGCCGGGCGCATATTTCTTAGGATTGGCAAGCCATTTATCCATGCCTTCGAAGTCCCAGTTGCCGGGGACGCTCTTCAACGCGTCGGAATAGGAAAAGCCTGCAACATGGCCGTGGGGCTTGCCCAACGCCGCCCAAAGATTTGGACCAATTCCATTGGCTCCACCTTGCGCAATGGTATGGCAAGCCGTGCATTTTTTGAAAACGGCCTCGCCCTTTGCGACATCGGCAGTGGCAAGCAATGTTGCAATCGGCACCGCAGCAGCACCGCCAGCTTCGCCGCCGGCTTCAGCCACAACCGCAAAACCTTCTTTTTCTGGAGCTTCGCCGTGGAAGTACATGCCAGAGACGATGCTTAGTCCTAGCGCGACGATGCCGCCTGCCAAAACCCAGCCTGCAATTGTGTTACTACGATCATCCATTGGTTATCAGCCTCGAACTACGGTTTTATGCCGGCGTCGGTCTGACAGCCGGATTCTCACGTCCCTCTAATAGTGTCAGTAGGGCCGTGCAAGTGCCCAAATCCAGACTTGTCGGATAAGTTTCGCTACCCTATCGCGAGGGCCATATGGACAGCTATCCCGCACCGGCACTCGCACTTGTCAAAAACATGACCTTTGCTGCCAATGAACATCCTGCAAATGCGATTGCCTTTCAAGGTGCGCCAGGCGCGAATTCACATCTTGCGGCGTTGGAATATGACCCAGATTGCTTGCCCCTGCCCTGTTTCTCGTTTGAAGACGCCATTGATGCGGTGAAGGACGGGACTGCAGCGCGGGCCATCATTCCAATCGAAAATTCGCTGCACGGTCGCGTGGCGGATATCCATTTCCTTCTGCCGGAATCTGGCCTCAGCATCGTCGCAGAGCATTTCATGCCAATCCGCCATTGCCTGATGGCGAAATCCGCCGATGCAGAGTTAAAAACGGCCATGAGCCACCCGCAGGCGCTTGGCCAGTGCCGCCATTATCTGCGCTCGCATGGCATTATTCCAGTCGCTTATGCCGACACCGCCGCGGCTGCTGCGTTCGTTGCTGCCAACGATGACGCTTCAGCGGCAGCCATAGCGCCGCCAATTGCCGCCGAACTTTACGGCCTTGTTCCAATTAACGACGGTGTTCAGGACGACGCGAGTAATATGACGCGATTTGTCGTGTTGTCGCGTGAGCCCATTCGCAACACCGATGTGACTGGCACGTTGATGACCACATTCATTTTTGAAGTGAAGAACATCCCTGCCGCGTTATATAAGGCTATGGGTGGCTTCGCGACCAATGGCGTCAATATGACGAAGCTGGAAAGCTATCAAAATGGCGCAAGTTTTTCCGCGACCGAATTCTTTGCCGATATCGAAGGGGCGCCGGGTGACCCAGCTGTCGACCGGGCGCTGGATGAGCTGCGCTTTCATTGCAACTCCGTCCGCTTGCTTGGTACATATGTGCAAACCCGCAACAGGGGCTGAGCGAGAGATGATCGCCCAGCCCGCCGTTGCAGGTATTGCAATTCCTTTTTAGAACTTCGCTCCAAACCGGACGCCATAAAGGCGCGGTTCGGCAGGAATGTAGCTTGGTATGCCAAAGGCACCGCCTGTGTTACCAGCGTCCAGCAAATAATCCTCGTCCAGCAGATTGCGGGCAAATGCCGAAATCTCGAACCGGTCGCCGCCAAAGCGGAACCCTGCATTCACATTGACCAGCGTTACGCCCTCTTGGGCAATGAGCGGGTTGTTCGGAATTTCGAAGAACATCTTGCTGCGATATGTGACCGAAGGCGTTGCAAAGAATGTCACGCCACCAAGCGGTGCGTCGATCGTAAATCCACCCGATGCCTGTACTTCTGGTTGAAGGCGGAACTTTGCACCACGGAAGTTGGCGGCGATCGTCGGTTTGTCGTCAATGCCGCCGTCGATGTAGCCGACATTACCAAAGACGCTGAGCCAGCTTGTTGGCTTCATAGTCAACTCGGCTTCGACACCCTTGTTAGTTGCTGTGCCGGCGCTCTGTGTCTGGGTGGTGCCGTTCGGCAGAACAATGCTGACCTGAAAATTGTCATAGGTCAGATAATAGGCACCGATTGATCCCGAAAAAATGCCGAGGGCGCCTTTAAGGCCGACTTCATAGTTCCAGATATTTTCTGCCAGAACAGGGGTGAAGTTTGCAACGGGTCCACCCGTGGTTGCGCGCGCACCAAGTTGAACCGTAGCAGAGCGACGGCCCTTCGACACGGTTGCATAGCCGTTGAAGTTATCCGAGAAACGATAAAGCAAGTTAAACCGCGGCAGTACGGCCTGAAAACTATCCTCGGTGCGGAATGTCTGACCTGCGGTGTCAACTTGTCCCGGGACCAAAGAAGCGCCGCCCGTCAGTACCGAGCGCGGTACGCGGGCAAAAAAGCCGGACCGCCGCTTTTCGATCAGCACACGCGCGCCAGCGGTCAGTTCGAGGCTCGGTGTTGGGATCCAGGTACCATCTGCGAACATCGAATAGCTGTCGTTACGGCCCTGATTTTCAAAAACGGAGCTGTATGGAACTGGCGTCAACGCGAGCGCCGGGACAGTCCCGTTGGGCGCAACGCAATTTGCACGGGTTGCGGCTGTGCTGGTCAAACAAGCCAGAAAGACCCGCTCATTGCCAGAAAATGGAACGTTCTGAATGCTTTTTTCATGGAAGAAGTTGAACCCGAACGACCCGCGAAATTTGTCGTCGGTATACGCAAAGCGGGTTTCATGGTTGAACTGATCGCCCTTGGCGAATTCGGTAAACTCCAGATATGGCGCGGCTGAGCCATCGGCGTCGAATACTTCAAGCGAGTCAAATTTACGATAGCCATTAACCATCGTCAGCGCCCAGTTATCGGCAAAGTCATAGTTCACAGTAAAGTTTGCATCATACACATCGCGGGTGAGACCGAGTTTCTCTTGATACAAATCCTGCAACGAACGTGCCGATCCACCGAGATATGCATCGCCAAACGGGTTGCCTGGGCCGGAGGCCGTTGGCAGCGCGCGCGACACAAATGCCGTGCCTGGGTTACGCTGGCGGTCGTAGGTTACAATGAGATCAGCCGTCAGTGCGTCATTCGGCGTGAACCGGAGCGAACCGCGAACACCGAACTGGTTCTGGCCGTTCAAATCATCTTGGTTAGGCGCAAGGTTGTTGACATAACCGTCACGCTTTTTGAAGGCGAACGCAAGCCGCGCGGCGACCGTGTCCGAGCCTGCGTTGATAAAGCCGCCAAGCTGACGCTGATTGAAATTACCCACACCGCCGGTCAGAGCACCGGAAAAACCAGCCTCTGGTCGTGCCGAAATGATGCTGATGGCGCCAACGGCTGACGCCGTTCCGAACAGCGTCGCTTGCGGTCCTTTGATGACCTCAATACGTTCAATGTCATAAATATCCTGATACGAACCGCGTGAACGCGAGATGTCTACACCATTGTAATAAAGTGTGACGCGAGCAGCCTGCTGCGCCGAACCCGAATCCGAGGTAATACCGCGAATAACGACGCCCGGGTTGTTGGCGCTCTGCTCCTGAATGTTCAGACCAGGGATGTAGTTGGCGAGCTCGTCGAGGTCGCTCACGCCCAATTCCTGCATACGCGCACCGCTTACCGCGCTTAGCGTTACAGGAACGTCCACCAACCGTTCTTCGCGTTTCTGCGCAGTAACGATGATTTCACCTTCAAAACCTTGGTCCTCACTCTCCGCTGTTTGGGCGTAGGCTGGCATAGCTGTAGTGACCAATAAAAGGGACGTAGCAACGGCAAAATAACGACGACGCATAACAAAACACTCCAGTGGGAAAGGATGTTGGCGCTATGCGGGTGGCCGGTGTCATTACTGCGAAGCCAGCGAGACAAATTGAATATAGATATAAGAAAGATTTGCGACACCGTTCATCGTTACTTTGGTTTTCAATGACCCACCGTCAGTTGCAATCGGAACCCGAAAGCCGTTTCGCGCGTTAGCTTGGTTCATTCCAAAGGAGTTATTCATGGCTGACCTATCGCAGATCAAAGAACATGCAGAAGTCATCGGCGCCGACGGCGTCCATGTCGGAACCGTCGACGGCATTGATGGCAACCGCATCAAATTGACCAAGAAGGACTCCGGCCAAGGCAGCCACGAAGGGCACCACCATTATATCGACGGCGGACTGGTCGCGACGGTTGAAAATGGCACCGTTCGTCTTTCGGCGAATGCAGACGTCGCGCTCATGTTCGAACAAGAGCAAGACGAAGGCTAGGTCTTAGTTTTCATATCAGATCAGTGCGCTGCGCCCCAGCTTGGCCCTGTCCCGATTTCGATGCCGAGCGGGACGGTCAGCTGCACCAAAGGTTCGGCTGCTCCTGCCATAATCGCGCGGATGACGTCGCTTGCTGCGGCGACATCCGCCTCGGGCAGTTCGAACACCAGTTCGTCGTGCACCTGAAGCAGCATCTTCACATGGCCTAGTCCGGCCGCTTTTAACGCCGGCCCCATTTGCACCATCGCACGCTTGATAATGTCGGCGCTTGTCCCCTGAATAGGGGCATTAATCGCAGCGCGTTCACTTCCCTGCCGCTCTGCCTGATTGGGGGATGCTATGCGGGGGAACCATGTTTTCCGTCCGAAAAGGGTCGTTGAGTGCCCGCATTCACGCACGGTCGACATCGTTTCCTGAATATAATTTGAAATGCCGGGAAAGCGTTTGAAATAGGCATCGATGAGCGCCTGCGCTTCTTCAGCGGTGGATTCCAAACGCTTCGAAAGACCCCAGCGCGAAATGCCGTAGAGGATAGAAAAGTTGATTGTCTTGGCCCGGCCGCGCGTGTCGCGATTTACTTCGCCGAACAGTTCCAACGCAGTGCGCGCATGGATGTCTTCACCCTTTTCAAAGGCATCGCGCAACGGCTCGACATCGGCGAAATGCGCTGCAAGCCGAAGCTCGATCTGGCTATAGTCGGCAGACAGGATCACATTGCCGGGTTCGGCTACAAAAGCGTCCCGGATTTGGCGACCGGTTTCAGTGCGAATGGGAATATTCTGCAAGTTAGGGTCGGTCGACGACAGCCGCCCGGTTTGCGCGCCAACGAGGCTATAGCTTGTGTGCACGCGGCCCGTTTTGGGATCGATCTGCTGCTGAAGGCTGTCGGTGTAGGTCGATTTAAGCTTTGCAAGTTGCCGCCAATCCAGCACCTTGCGGGCAATGTCGATACCCTGCCCTGCCAGATCTTCCAGCACGGTCACGTCGGTCGAATATTGCCCCGACTTGCCTTTTTTGCCGCCCTTATAGCCCATTTTTCCAAACAGGATTTCGCCAAGCTGCTGCGGGCTACCGATGGTGAAGGGCTGCCCGGCGAGGCCATGAATTTCCTTCTCGAGAAGCTCCATTTGGGTGGCGAATTCAGAAGACAATCGTGCGAGAACCGTGCGGTCAACTTTGATCCCCATGCACTCCATCTGCGACAGGACGGGCACGAGCGGGCGATCGACCAGTTCGTAGACGCTCGTCGCCTTTTCGGGGCTGAGCCGTAACTTCAGGTGGTGCCATAACCGCAAGGTCACATCGGCATCTTCGGCTGCATAGCATGTCGCGTCGGACAGCGGGACCGCCGCAAAACCAATCTGGCTTTTGCCCGTCCCGGTGACGCTTTTGTAGGATATGCACTCATGCCCCAAATGCGTCTTGGCGAGTTCATCCATGCCGTGCAGTTGACGACCTGCGTCCAAGGCAAAGCTCATGACCATTGTATCGTCGTAGGGCGTTATGGGGATATCATGCCGTGCCAATACCGACATATCATATTTCAGATTCTGGCCAATTTTCAGCACGCTTGCATCGCTGAGCAGTGGACGCAAACGATCCAAAACGACGTTCATCTCTATTTGAACAGGCTTTTCAGCAAACATATCCGTGCCGCCATGTGCCAGTGGGACGTAGCAGGCTTCCCCGGGTGCGACCGCTAGACTGAGGCCCACAAGATTGGCGCTCGCCGCTTGCAGGCTATCGGTCTCGGTGTCGAAACCCAAAGTTCCCGTTTCGTGCGCGCGCGCTATCCAATGGTCCAGCCGCGCAACGTCAGTGACACACTCATAGGCTGACACATCTATTTTGGGCATGGCGGGCGGCGATGCTGCGCCACCTGCTGTGGGTGCTTGGGCCAAGCCGTCGCCCTTGGGCGCAGCTTTCGGGTTGCCTGCAATCGCCTTATTCGCGGCAGCGGTATTGCCGACATGTCCAATACGCTTCAAAAGCGAGTTGAAACCGTGGTGCTCCAGAAACGCGGCGAGTGGTTCTTCGGGAATGGTCCCCAAAGTCATGTCTTCAATCGCGATGGGCAGCGGGCAATCTTCTTTCAAAGTCACCAGCACTTTCGACAGACGCGCTTTTTCCGCATGCTCAATCAAGTTATCGCGCATTTTGGAGGGTTTCATGGAAGGCGCGGCCGCTAGAACGCTTTCGAGGTCCCCGAACTCCTGGATCAGCTTCGTTGCGGTCTTTGGACCGACGCCGGGCACACCGGGCACATTGTCGACGCTGTCGCCCATCAGCGCCAGCACATCGCCCACCTTTTCGGGTTCAACGCCGAATTTTTCAAAAACTTCCTCAGCACGGATGCGTTCGTTTTTCATCGTGTCGAACATGTCGATGCATGGTTCCACAAGCTGCATCAGATCCTTGTCGCTGCTGACGATGGTCACATGCCAGCCAGCCGCACACGCCGCCCGTGCATAACTTGCGATCATGTCGTCGGCCTCGACATCATCCTCTTCGACAAGCGGCAAAGAGAAGGCGCGAGTCGCATCCCTGATCATGGGAAATTGCGGTCTTAAATCCTCCGGTGGATCGGGCCTATGCGCTTTATATTGGTCATAGATCCGATTGCGGAATGACTGGCTAGATTTATCGAGCACCACCGCCATATGCGTTGGACCATCGGCCTGATGAAGGTCGTCAGCCAGCTTCCACAGCATAGTGGTATATCCATAAACTGCACCGACAGGCTCGCCATGCTTATTGGTCAGCGGCGGCAGCCGGTGATAAGCCCGAAATATGTAAGCGGAACCGTCAATGAGATAGAGATGCTTTTGGTCTGACATGGCGGTGCGATAGCAGCCCGTTTTGACCAAGTCTTTTCCTAATTTGCAGCGATGCTATTGAGGTCGAGCTTTGCGGGATAGCGTGCATCCACGCGCAGCAATCTTGGCTTTCCCTGTGCGACATATTGCCACCTCAAAAATCGGAAAGCCGTGAGATATGCAATAGTATCGGCACCCATTCTGCGGTGCGACAGCAAAGACGGTAAGTTATAATCTGCGATCCAACTGATCGAGCGATCGCATCTGTTTTCATGCATCCAGTCAGCGGTGCCGGACCATAATGCCGCAAAAGCGCGACCCAAGCGATAGCGCGGTGCAATCCAAAGTCCGCAATCCCAACCCGCATTACGGGGCAAAGCAAAACGGACATGGATTTCGCTGTCTGTAAAGTCAGATGCTCCGACCCATGTAACGCCGACCAGCGCACCCTTTGGGTTAAATGCGCCCAAGCAGGTTAGCCCTTGCGCAAAGCGATCGTTCTGCGTGGCCTCGGGTACGTCGATGACATGCGCGCGCAGTTCATTGGCAGCCAGCGGCCGTGTTGAAAAGCCACGTGGCATGTCGGGCATTCCGGAAACCGGCACTGAAACCAGAATATAGCGGCGGTAACCGATAATGCCCGCTTTTGTGGCAAACCGGGCAGCCGCGTAAGACAACGCACCTGCGACGCCCAACAACTTCAGACTTACGATATCGGGCAATGCACACTCCTGTCGTTACGCCCGCGTATACGACTGAAGTTTCAACAATTTCTGAACGTTGACCTCCCTAATGCAGGGCGATGGCTACCCACTGGAAAAACGGAGCCTTCACCGTGTCGGAGATGATCGTAACCAGACGTACCTAGGGAATAGCTGCGTCAACCGCGTGCGCACAAGCTGGACGCCACGTCTTGGGTTCTGGCTATTGAGCGGCCGCCGCCCTTGCTGCCAGGCGCAGTTGATACTCCGCATGCGCTTTTTTAAGAACCTTCATCCCGCGGGCACAGTAATATTGGTCATGATTGCGACTGCTGCTGCAAAGTTCACGCAACCGCGCCAATACCTTGGCTGCGCTGTAGCTTTTGTCCATCCCATAGGCCCAAGACATGGTTGTATTGCTGAAATCATATGAAGGTTCAGCGACGAAGCCATTATATGTTTGGGCATTTGTTGGCGACGAAAGCAACAAACCAGTGACTAAGACAAAAAATTTGATCCGCATCGAGACTCTCCTCAACACCAAAGAAAACAACTGCCCTGTGGATCTCAGATTACACCATTTTCTTCCGAAATGCACCATGAACATCTGGTAAACTTTTACGATCTCGACTTGCGCCACAGAAGCAGTCCGCTGGCGATGATAATCGCGGACCCGGCAAGCGATGTCATGTCTGGCCAATCACCGAAAATGAATATGCCCAGCACGAGCGCCGTCAACAATTGGACATACGTCATTGGCGCGATGTCGGCGGCCGACGCGCGGGTGGTCGCCATAAAGATCAACCAGTGTGCAAAGCTTGCGGTGACCGCCACGACGGCACATCGCGCCACGATGGTCCAATCCGGTATTCCGATATGTAACGCCTGAACGCCCGAAAAATGGCCCAAAACCGCTGCGGTGAATATGAATGGCACAGCGAGCGACGCGACCAGAAATTGCATCAAAATCGGGGAACCTGCTCCGGCCACGGCCCGGTTGCCAATCATCAAAAGCGCCATGGACATGGCCGCACCGAGGGGCAACAAAGCGACCCAACCCAGTTCCGCAACATTGGGCCGCATGATGAGAAGGACCCCGCCGAACGCGATAAGCGTGGCCGCCCATTTGGCCATATTGGTGCGTTCATGTAGAAAAATGGCACTTAAAACTGCCGTGATCATGGGGCTGGTGAAACCAATTGCGGTGGCTTCAGCCAATGGCATGACAAAGATCGATGAGAAAAAGCAGATGGTCGCCATAGCGACCGCAAATCCGCGAAGGATCTGGACTTTGGGCATGGGCACAACAAAGCCCTGTCTGCCCTCTTTAAGGTACAACAATGTACCCAGTCCCACCGCACCAATCGAATAGCGCAATGCTGCCACGGCAGTACCCGGCCATGCACCAGCAATCGACTTAATGACCGCATCGCCCAGTGACAACAGAGCGAAGCCGCAAACGGCGTATAAAAGACCCGATCGGGCCGACGATTTATGCACTGGATTTCCTTCGATTACCGCGCCCCCTTAAAAGTGTTTGCCGGCAATGGAAAGCCGCAGGAATCTCTGTGTCGCAACGCACCCGATGCCGAGCGTTACCAATTTATTCACCATTTGTCGGTAGCACCAAAATCCTTAAACCATGGATCATCGGAGCGGGATAGCGTGAGCGCATTTGGGAAAAAACCAGGCTTGTCTGCGGGGCGTCCATCATTTGGCGTAGCGCGTCCTATGACGGGCGGTGGCGCGTCGCTGTCACAGCAGCCAGCCGCTCCGCCACCGCAGCCCGATTACACGCAACCGACGGGCGGAGGTGAACAATTTCCGCCGATTGAGTCCGTCGAGTTACCTGGCGGCGGCATTAGCGGCGGTCCCCAGACCGTAATGCAAGAAGCCATGTCGCGCTTGTCAGACCGTGCAAACAACGCAGCACCAGTCGATGAAGGTCCCCAAGGCTTTGAAGCTTCGGTACATAAAATCAAAGAACAGGTGTTGCCGCGTCTTTTGGAACGTGTTGACCCTGAAGCGGCCGCATCGCTCAACAAAGAAGAACTGACCGAAGAGTTTCGCCCAATCATCCTCGAAGTGTTGGCCGAACTCAAGTTGACGCTGAACCGCCGTGAACAGTTTGCTTTGGAAAAAGTGCTGGTCGACGAATTGCTTGGCTTTGGCCCGTTGGAAGAGTTGCTGAGTGATCCCGACATTTCCGATATCATGGTCAACGGCCCGTTGCAGACCTACATTGAAAAGAAGGGCAAGCTCCAGATTGCGCCGATCCAGTTTCGTGACGAGGAGCATTTGTTCCAGATCGCGCAGCGCATCGTGAACCAAGTCGGTCGTCGCGTCGATCAAACGACGCCTTTGGCCGATGCTCGACTGAAAGATGGCAGCCGTGTGAACGTCATTGTGCCCCCGCTCTCTTTGCGCGGCACAGCCATCTCAATTCGTAAATTTTCCGAAAAGCCGATCACGATCGACATGTTGAAGGGCTTTGGTTCGATGAGCGAACCGATGGCAACCGCATTGAAGATCGCTGGCGCAAGCCGGATGAACATTGTCATTTCGGGCGGCACAGGTTCGGGTAAAACCACCATGCTGAACGCCTTGTCCAAAATGATTGACCCCGGCGAGCGCGTTTTGACGATTGAAGATGCCGCCGAACTTCGGCTTCAACAGCCGCACTGGCTTCCGCTTGAAACACGGCCGCCAAATTTGGAGGGCGAAGGCGCGATTACCATCGGCGACCTTGTGAAGAACGCACTTCGTATGCGCCCCGACCGGATTATCCTGGGCGAAATTCGTGGCGCTGAGTGTTTCGACCTCCTCGCCGCAATGAACACCGGCCATGATGGCTCCATGTGTACATTACACGCCAACAATCCGCGTGAATGTTTGGGTCGTATGGAAAACATGATCCTCATGGGCGACGTCAAAATACCCAAGGAGGCCATTTCGCGGCAAATCGCGGAATCCGTCGACCTCATCGTTCAGGTGAAGCGTCTGCGCGATGGTTCGCGTCGTACCACCCAGATTACTGAAGTAATCGGGATGGAAGGCGACGTCATTGTCACGCAGGATCTGTTCAAATTTGAATATCGCGACGAAGATGCAGACGGCAAAATCAATGGTGAATGGGTCGCAGGTGGTGTTCGTCCATATACGCTGGAAAAGGCACGCCAGTTCGGATTTGACCAGCCGTTCCTTGAGGCTTGTCTCGGCTAAAACCCCTTAATCGCCAATGCTGCTGCCAATACAGTAATAAGCACAGAAAAGACTGTAATCGCCGTCCACGGCATTATACCAACCTGGTCGAGTTTTGTGCGTCTATGACGCCGTCGATCAGCAATACTGCTAATCAACACGAGTAATGCCGATGCCACGGACAATCCTGCCCAAAAATGGTCTTGCCAATTCATCACGGTAAAGCTGCTCACCGTGAAATGCTTGCGGTCGTTTTATTCATAAATACGGGGCTCGGCGATGGCGCGGCGGTTTTGATGCACGGGAATTTGCTGCCGTACGTCCGCAATTTTATCTAGATTTAGATCAACGAAAGCGAGCCCAGATGTGCTTTCCATGTCAAGGATGACCGCGCCCCAAGGATCGACCACAAGTGAATGCCCGTAAGTCTCGCGGCCATCTTCGTGCAAACCACATTGTGCTGCTGCGATAACGAAACATTCGCTCTCAATCGCCCGAGCACGCAGAAGCGTATGCCAATGCGCGGTCCCGGTGGGCACCGTAAAAGCCGATGGAAGCGTTATAATATCCACGCCAGCTTTTACGTATGTGCTGAAAAGGTCGGGGAAACGCATATCGTAACACACCGCCAACCCCATTTTTCCCAATGGCGTGTGCACGATTACGGGGCTTTTCCCGCCGACATAGGAGGAAGATTCGCGCCAGCTTTCACCTGTTTTCAAGTCAACATCAAACAAGTGGATTTTGTCGTAGCGTGCAACGATCTTCCCATCAGCTGAAATAATGATGCTACGATTTGCAAGTTGTTGTCCATCATCATGCACCACGGGAACAGATCCCAGGTGGACCCATATCTTATTCCGAGATGCGACTTGAGCGATTCGTTCAATCGATTCGGTCTGCGCCTCGCTAGAGATGTGCAATCTGGCCTCTTCACGCTTACGATTGACCATAATCGACATCTCTGGGGCGAAATACATGACCGCGCCACCAGCGGCCGCAGCTTCAATAGCGCCAATCATGTCGGCAACGTTCGTCGCTGGTAAAACACGGCTCGTCATCTGGTGCACTGCTATACGCACGCGATACCGCCATTACCGTAAACAAATGTAACGTGGTGTGGAAGAAGCCTATCCATCCAGAGTGGTTCGCAGTATTGTATGAAAAATGCAACAGTCCGAAAAATAGAGACAATTTAAAGATTGGAGCGATTCAAAGCTTGAAAATTCAAGTAGACTGTGTAGATGTCCATTCGGAGTGCAACGCACTTCGCAAAAAAGGAGCACAATAATGCGTTTCGGTAAGTTATCTCTCGCTGCTATCGCGGCCGCTTCGCTTGTAAGCGCCCCTGTAATGGCACAATCCCTTTCGCCTGCTGCAAAGGCAGTTGGCGCTTCCAAGGTAAAGCGCGTTGGCGCGAACACTAAGGAAGAAAACAAGCTCGGTGGCGGAAGCGGCGTTATCGTTGCTGTTCTGGCTGCTGTTGCTGTCATCGGCGGTATCGTTATCGCAGCTGGCAACGACGACAACGCGCCAACCAGCCCCTGATTTCTTCAGGAAATAATTTCCGAAAAGGCGGCCTTAGGGTCGCCTTTTTTTTGATTCCGAACGTTAACTGACACTGAATCTGCCGGTTTAGGCAAGAACAATAACGGGAAATGCGATCATGGCACAAAAGCTGAATGTCTTGGTAACCGGTGGCGCTGGATATATTGGCAGCCATGCCGTGCTCGCTTTGATTGATGCCGGCCACCACCCCGTTGTTATCGATAATCTGGTAACGGGTTTCCGCTGGGCCGTGGCCGACGCAGCCAAATTTTATGATGGTGACATCAGCGATTCTGATTTGGTTGAACGTATAATCCGCGATGAACGTATCGACGCGATCATGCACTTCGCTGGATCAGTGGTTGTACCCGAATCTGTTGAGAACCCGCTTAAATATTACAATAATAATACTGTAAAAAGCCGTAGTTTAATTGAAACCGCCATCTCGACCGGCGTCAAACATATGATTTTTTCGTCGACCGCTGCGACCTATGGCATTCCCGAAACCAGCCCAGTGCGGGAAGATATGGCAACACAGCCCATCAATCCGTATGGAACATCGAAATTGATGACGGAAATGATGTTGCGCGATGTCGCGGCAGCACATGACTTCAACTATTGCGCACTGCGTTACTTTAATGTCGCAGGTGCCGATCCGCTTGCGCGCACGGGACAGTCAACGGTTGGCGCAACGCACCTGCTAAAAATCGCTGTGGAAGCTGCCCTCGGCAAACGTGAAAGCGTGAGCGTTTTCGGCACTGACTATGCCACCGAAGACGGGACCGGTGTCCGCGACTACATCCATGTCAGCGACCTTGCTGCGGCGCATGTAATTGCACTTGAAGCATTGGTGGCTGACCCAACACGAAGCCACACGCTCAATTGCGGATACGGCCACGGTTATTCGGTCATGCAGGTCTTGGATGCCGTCGACCGCGTGACCAACAACAGATTAGACCGCAAGATGGAGGGCCGGCGCGCAGGCGATCCTGACTCGCTGATTTCTGACAACGCAGCCATCAAGGATCGCTTTGGTTGGCAGCCGCGCTATGACGACCTCGACCAGATTGTTCAACATGCGCTCGCCTGGGAACGCCGCCTGACGGATATCCAAACCGCCTGAGCCCACTCTTGCGCTTTGGCGTCAGTCCACCCATATCCACGGGCATGGAAAATCACTCTCACGGAAATCCGTCCACTTGGTACGGCACTACCATATTGTCCGTTCGCAAAAACGGTAAAGTCGTCATTGCTGGCGATGGCCAGGTCTCGATGGGGCAAACGGTCATGAAGCCCAATGCCAAGAAGGTCCGCCAGTTACATGATGGTTCCGTCATTGGTGGCTTCGCCGGGGCCACTGCCGATGCATTCACACTGTTCGAACGACTTGAGCGCAAGCTTGAGCAGCATCGCGGTCAATTGATGCGCGCAGCAGTCGAACTGGCGAAAGACTGGCGCACCGATAAATATCTGCGCAATTTGGAAGCCATGATGATTGTCGCGGACAAGGACGTGACGTTAATCCTCACCGGCAATGGCGATGTGCTTGAGCCAAATGATGGCATCGCAGCCATTGGGTCTGGTGGGAATTATGCTTTATCGGCGGCACGTGCACTTGCAGAATATGAGGCAGACGCCGAAAAAATGGCGCGCCATGCCATGAAAATCGCTGCGGAAATCTGTGTGTATACCAATGACCAGCTGACCGTCGAGACTTTGGACAGCGCAGAGTAAATCGTCAGTCACTTGAACGGCTCCAGCAACTTCCCATCTAGGCAGCAATGAAAAACGCTCTCACCCCTAAAGCCATTGTGGCTGCTCTCGACGAACATATTATTGGCCAAGCCGACGCAAAACGTGCCGTTGCGGTCGCACTGCGCAATCGCTGGCGCCGCCAACGCCTTGGTGCGGATTTGCGCGACGAAGTGACGCCAAAAAACATTTTGATGATTGGCCCCACGGGTTGCGGCAAGACCGAAATATCCCGCCGTCTTGCCAAGCTTGCGGATGCCCCATTTATCAAGGTGGAAGCCACCAAGTTCACTGAAGTTGGCTATGTCGGCCGCGATGTTGAGCAGATTGCCCGTGACCTAGCTGAAGAGGCTGTGCGCCTTGAGAAAGAACGCCGCCGCGAACATGTACGCGAGGCCGCTGAGGCCGCTGCGATGGAACGAATCCTGAAGCCACTTGCTGGCGACACCGCAAGCGAAGCCACACGCGAGGCATTCCGGCAACGCATACGTGACCGGCACATGGACGATGTCGAAATCGAGATTGAAGTATCTGACAGCCCAACTACGCCGATGGAAATTCCCGGCATGGGCGGCAATGTTGGCATGATCAACCTTGGCGAGATGATGGGCAAAGCCTTTGGCAAAGACAATCTGAAACGCCGTAAAATGAAAGTCCCCGACGCTTGGATCAAGCTGGTGGAGGAAGAATCCGAGAAGCGCCTCGACCAGGACGACGTCAACCGCGTAGCTTTGGCGGACGCGGAAGCCAATGGCATCGTCTTTCTGGACGAAATCGACAAGATTGCCGTTTCCGATGTGCGCGGCGGTTCAGTCAGTCGTGAGGGCGTCCAGCGTGACCTGCTGCCGCTCATCGAAGGCACCACCGTCGCCACGAAATATGGCCCAATGAAAACGGACCATGTACTGTTCATCGCATCGGGTGCGTTCCACATTTCCAAGCCAAGCGATATGCTACCTGAATTGCAGGGTCGTCTGCCCATCCGCGTTGAGTTGCGCGCATTGGAGCACGCCGATTTTGTCCGTATTCTCTCCGAAACCCGCGCCAATTTGCCACAACAATATACAGCGTTGCTGGCTACGGAAGAGGTGTCGCTCGAATTTAGTGACGATGCGATTGATGCCATCGCGCGCATTGCGGTGGACGTAAATTCAACGGTGGAAAATATCGGCGCCCGGCGCCTACAAACGGTTATGGAAAAGCTGCTCGAAGATATCAGCTTCCATGCGGAAGACCGCAAAGGCGACGTAATCGTGATCGATGCGGACTATGTCAGCAAGCAGCTCTCGGGCATCGCAAAAGACACCGACCTGTCCAAATATGTCCTTTGACACCCACTGCTTAAAACGGGTTGTAGGCACATTCGCGATAATTAGCGCGACATTGGGGAGTCCGCACTTGTCGCTTGCGGAGCAACCACGAGCTTCCACGCCTTGTCCTTGACGAAATAGCGCTTCGCCAGTGATTGCAATATTTCTGGCGTCACGCTGTTATAGTCGCTGTAAAGCTTACCCAGTGCCGCGAACCGCTCAGGCTCGTAGGTTGCGCCCTTGAGCTGGTTTAGCCAGAATGTGTTGCCTGACGCCGCGCGCTCAATGGCTTGCTTCGTCGGTTCAACCGCGCGCTGCAGTTCATCTGCACTTACCGGGTTGGCAATCAAATCCGCAGCCACTGAATCAGCGAATGCAAAAAAGCGGTCAACGTCAGTTGGTTTGACCTGCGTATAGGCCATCAAATATCCACCGCTGGTGAAATCGACGGGCCAATTGGCGGCCATATCGGGACTGTAGCTTGCGGCCTGTTCAGCACGAAATTTTTCGAACAACCGATCACGAAAAATCGCGGCTAAGGTTTCCAGCTGCCGCCCTTCGCTGATGCCGGACATCCCGCCACCGGTGGGCCATGCCATCACCGCTGCTGCCTGATCGCTCGCACCGCGATGCGTCAGCCTTATGGGCGTCACTGTAGGGGCTGGAAACCGGACATCGCGCGCTGTTGCGGCTACGGGCAAAGGCGCACGCGGAGACAGCGCCCCAAAGCTCTTTTCAAGCGCGCCAACAGCCGCCGCCTTGTCGAAATCCCCAAAGAGAAGAACCTCAACTGGTCCCTGCGCCATCAGTGGCTTCCAAAAAGACTCAAACTTCGCTGCATCGACTTTCGCGACCTCAGCTGGCGTAGCGGCTTTCCAGCGCGGGTCGTTGTTGCGCAGTAAATATTCCAGATCGCGCTGCAACACGGAAGTCGCCGACATTTCAAAACTCGCATAGCCTGACGTCGCCAGCGCCTTTGCCCGTTCAACGGGCGCGGGATCCCAGCCGGGATGCTCGAGCTTCGTTGCAATCAGGGTCAATTGATCGGCAAGGTCATCAGGCCGTGTGTTCGCACCAAACTGGAACGCATCATCGTCGATGGAGAAGTTGAGTTCAATTCGCCGGCCGTTGACCATCTGGTCAATTTCCGTTCGCTTGATTTTGCCGATGCCATTTTCTGGCAGGACAAGTGGCCCTGCCCATAGCAAGCTGCCATTGTCCGGCGTCACAGCTTGGTACCCGCGACCAAAACGGACCAGCACCCGAATCTGCCCGCTTTCCGCCTTGTTCGGGTATAACAATGCCCGCACGCCATTCGACAGTTCAAGCCGAGTCATCTCCAAACGCGAGACGGTCTCTTCTGTTACCAGCTTGCCCGGCGTACCCAGCTTCGGCAGCGCTGCAAAACCAAGGGTATTTTCAGATAAACGCGCAGTCGTATTTGCCGATACCGCAGCATTCAATGCGGCAAGCGCACGATTATCTGCATCAGCGATTGGCGCCGGTGAAGACAGCATCAACCGTGTTGCGTCCGCCATAAATAGCTTCTGTGTCGACGCCAGCAGCCGTTGCGGTGTGAATTTGTCTTTCATGCCCTCATAAACCTGAACGACCGTTTTTGGCGCGGCTACCGTTTCACGTATATCGACGGCGTTGACGATGTCATCCGCCTGCTTGGCGGCGGCTTCAAACGGATAGCTATCAAGCATTGTCCGCAGAGCATTGCCGAAAAGTGTTTTCTCGCGATTGATATCCGCAACCGATGGCGCTGTAGCGACAGCATCAGCGATGACTGCGCGCACATCGCGTGTGGCGGCTTCCCATTTGTCACCAACCGGCGTGACGGACACCAACGTCGCATCCGCCGTGCGCGAAATATCTTCCTGAGCGATCTCCGCGAACAGATAATTGCCGCCACTGCGGGCCTGTACCTCAAGACGGCGGTTGATGATTTGAAGCGCCAGTGCGTCAATCAGCAGTTGCTCGTTATACGCAATCGTATCGTCCACCTTCCGCCAAGGGCGCAGATACGCAATACTGACGGTCGTCGGCAGCGTGGGCTCAATCAAAACGCGTGTCGGGGTGCCTTGCGGTGTGGGGTCACCAAAGGGAGGCTCGGGCGCACGCGCACCTGTACCTTTCCAGTCGGTGAAATATTTCTGCACCAGATTGGCGAGCTGCGCTGGCTCCATATCACCCGCCATCACAACCACTGCATTTTCCGGGCGATACCAGCGATCGTGGAAGGCACTTAAACGCAAGGCGTCAGAGGCCTGCAATGTTTCAGGCGTGCCAATTGTCGAACGGTTTGCAAGCCGTTGCCCCTGAAAAGCATGCTGACGCAGGGCGTCGCTATAGACCATCTGCGCGCCGCTATTTTCGCGTAGCTCGGCGAGCACGATTGCGCGTTCGGCATTCAATGCGGTGGGTGAGATACGCGGATTGCGGATCATGCCCGAGATGATTTTGACGGATTCGTCGAGCTTTTCGGGCGTCGCGTTGGGCAAGTCGAGCTTGTAGACCGTCTGCGTGGGGGTCGTTTGTGCGTTGCTGTCGCTGCCAAAGGTGACGCCGAACCTTTGCCAGATGCGCTTGGCTTCGCCATCGGGCACAAAGGTTGATCCACGGAAGGACAAATGCTCGATCAGATGGGCAAAGCCTTGCTCGTCATTATTTTCATGCAACGCGCCTGCATCGATTCGCACGCGGATCGACACTTGCCCCGCAGGCACATCATTTTTCTTCACCGCATAGCGCAGCCCATTGGGCAGCACACCAAACGTCCAAGTGTCATCAACAGGTACGTCGCTGCCTTCGTACAGCCACGGAACTGGGGCCGCCTTTGCGGCGACCGTTGCGGCGGGCGCAACATTTTGTGCGTAAGCAGAGGTGGAGAGCAGCAGTGCTGCCAGAGCGAGCGATTGAGTAAATTTGCGCATTACAATCCTCATAACGGAACGAAGGCTTGACTGCACATGAACGAGCTGACCAACCTGCGTTTAAATTCCACCATCGACGGTGTCATAGCCTAAACCGCGCAAACCAAGTTTCAGCGCTTCGAGGCATTCGGCGAGCATATGGGCGTCCGTCGTACGAACAACGAAATTCGCACCGACCTTGCCTTCGCGGAAAAATGGATAGCTGCCAATCTGGCAACCTTCATGATGCTTTTCAGTGTCACCCAGCAACTTGGCAACTTCGCTTTCGGCGACCCAGCAGCCGATTTGCTGAGACAACAAGGGCGCACCGCCCTCCAATGTACCGGTCAGCGCATCCAACATGCCGGCGGTGATATGCGGCACGCCAGCCATGATGAAGATATTGCCATGGCGAATACCGGGCGCGCCGGACATCTTGTTGGGAATAAGGTCAGCGCCATCGGGCACGCGCGCCATGCGCAAACGCCCGGGGTTAATGCCGCCACGCGTTTCATAATATGCGTGCAGGACAGCACTTGCCTCTGGATGGATAACGACTTCCACACCAAGCGCTGCTGCGATCGCATCGACCGTGATGTCATCATGCGTTGGGCCAATGCCGCCGGTGGTGAACAGATAATCGTTGCGCGCGCGCAAGAGGTTCACCGCCTCGATAATCGCATCCTGATCATCGGCGACTACGCGCACCTCACGCAAGCGAATGCCCTGGATATTCAGCCACAAGGCAATCTGGCTGATATTTTTGTCCTGTGTCCGGCCAGAGAGGATTTCGTCGCCAATGATTACAAGCGCTGCGGTATATATGCGGGAATCTGTCATCGGGACGCGATAGCATAATTCACCCCCTCGCAAAGTGGGGATTATTGCCTTATATCGCCCGCATGGAACAATATGTAAGCGTTACGCCCGAAGAGGCGATGCAGGCCCGCGATGGGGTCATCAAATTACACGGGCCTGAGGGCTTTGACGGCATGCGCAAGGCCGGTCGCCTTGCCGCCGAAATACTCGACGCATTGGTGCCGCATGTCGTGCCCGGTGTTAGCACCGAGGAACTGGACGACATCGTCCGCGAAATGACAATGCGCGGCGGCGCAGTGCCCGCAACCTTGGGCTATCGTGGTTACACGCACAGCTGCTGCATTTCGATCAACCATGTCATTTGCCACGGCATCCCGTCGGACAAGAAATTGAAAGACGGCGACATCGTCAACATCGACGTCACGCCGCAACTGAATGGCTGGCACGGCGACACCAGCCGCATGTTCCTCGTCGGCGATGTGCCGGTGAAGGCCAAGCGCTTGGTCGATGTGACCTATGAATGCCTGATGCTCGGTATCGAAGCCGCCAAGCCCGGCAACTATGTCGGCGACATTGGCCACGCGATCCAAATGCACGCCGAAAAGCACCGCTATGGCGTCGTCCGCGATTTCTGCGGCCATGGCCTTGGCCAATTATTCCACGATGCCCCCGAAATCGTCCATGTCGGCCGCCCCGGCACGGGTCCAGAGCTTCGTCCCGGCATGATCTTCACCATCGAGCCCATGATCAACATTGGCAAGGCAGCGGGCAAGATATTGGACGATGGCTGGACGGCCGTAACGCGCGACCGTTCGTTGAGCGCGCAATTCGAACATAGCATCGGCATTACCGAAGACGGCTGCGAGATATTTACGAGTAGCCCGAAGGGTTTTGACAAGCCGCCCTATTGATGGCGAACAGTAGCGTTCGTTTGAGAGGCTACTCAAAGCTTGAATACGGGGACCCAAGGCGTTTTCTTGAAGCGTTGGCCCCGCTGGACGCTGCCGTTTCCGTGTCGGACCTGCCCCCAACCGCCAAGCACCTCAGAACCAGCCTGCTAAAAGCTGACAGGGAAAGCCGCGATGCCGCGATTTTTTGCTTGGGGATGTCACAAGTTCTCAACACAGAGGTGAGGTTTTCACCGACAGAAGCGCAGGATTATGATTTTGTGGCTACTTGGGAGGTAGACGATATTCAGCACTTCTGCCCTATCCAGCTAAAAGAGTTCGTATCAAGCGAGTTAAATCCAAAAGCAACGATACAAGCTGTGATTGACAGTCTGTCAAAATACGCGGATTCAGCCGACATTACAGTCGCGATCAAACTAGGGCGTAATTTTTGTTTTGAACCGACCGACTTGTGTCTGCCGGCGGAATTCTCAATCGGAGCACTTTGGGTTTATGGAGCGATTGCTCCAGATCAATCAGAATGGGCACTATGGGGCGATTTTACCCGACGTTCGACCGCCGGTATAAAATTCCACATCCCTCGCTAAAGCAGCAACCCAGCCGTCTCGTCCAACCCCGCCATGATGTTCAGGTTCTGCACCGCTGCGCCGCTGGCGCCTTTGCCGAGATTATCCAGCATCGCCAGCAATCGGACTTGTGCGCCGTCAGGTGAACCGAGCACGTAAAGGTCAAGTCGGTCAGACGGCGCTTGGTCGGCACGGATCAGCAGTTCAGCGGGTGGTGCGTCCTGGTGCACTTTGACGACTGGCGATTTGGCATAATGCAGCGACAAGGCCGCGCGCATTTCGTCTGGATCGTCGCTGCCGGGCATGACCGAGATGGGCAGCGGTACTTCGACCACCATGCCACGGAACGCGCGTACAACTGCGGGCGAGAATATCGGCGCGAGGCCCAAACCTGCGTGCGTCTGCATTTCGGCGACATGCTTGTGGTTCAGATCAAGGCCATAAGTGCGAAAGCCGATGTCCGCGCCGTCGCCGCCTTCGAAGCGTTCAATTAATGCTTTTCCGCCGCCCGAATAGCCCGAGACTGCGTTGACGCTATAGGGCCAGTCTGCGGGGATTAATCCGGCAGCAACCAAGGGTGCAACCAGTCCCAAAAAGCCGGTGGGGTAGCAACCGGGGTTGCTGACCAGCCGTGCGTTGGCAATCCGTTCATGCTGGCCCTTGCGATATTCGGGGAAGCCATAAGCCCAGTTCGGGTTCACACGATGCGCGGTGGATGCGTCGATGATGCGCGTGTGGCTTGAAGTCGTCATCGCCACCGCCTCTTTTGCGGCATCGTCCGGCAAGCAAAGAATAACGAAGTCGGCGTCGTTCAATGCCTCGCGTTTCGCAGCGGGGTCTTTGCGTTTGTCATCGTCGAGCGTGATGAGCGTGAATTCAGCGCGGCCAGCCAGCCGATCCGCGATTTCGAGGCCGGTGGTGCCCGCTGCGCCGTCGATGAAGATGGATTTGGTCATGATGAAAATACCGTAGCCCTGAGCAGCAGTTGCGAAGCAATTGCGTCCGTCGAAGGGCGTTTCAAGGTGTTCGCTACCGCTGATAGGCACCCTTCGACGGCCGCGGTCGCGGTGCGACCGCTGCTCAGGGCTACGGTGTTTATTAAGGCCGCATTTCTAGTCACAACCCTACCCGCTTACGCGCCACGATCGCTTCATCATGCTCGACAAAGCGCGCCGCCGCATCTGCCAGCGGCTCAACGCTGACTGCCATTGCTGTGCCATTGGCATGAATGATATTTTCGGCATCCGCCATGATGCCGACATGACCGGGGAAGAACACCAGATCGCCGCGCTGCAGCGCTTCACCTTCGGCTATATCATCGCCAAATTCCGCTTGCTGCATATCGGCATCGCGTGGGGCCATATAACCCTTCAGCCCGAATACCAACTGCACAAGGCCGGAACAGTCAATGGCGTTTCCGCTGCGCCCGCCCCAGCTGTAGGGCGTGCCGATCAGCTGCTCTGCCAAATCTGCCGGTGACGCAGTAACGCGTCCCATTTCAGACAAATGCGCCAATGGCACAAATCCGTTTTCGCAGGCGAGATATTTGCCGCATTCGCTTGGACTGCCGCAAAGCAATTGCGCGCCCATCGGGTAGCGCGCCAGCACAGGGGCTTTGGTCGTGGGTGCCGCCACCAGCAATGTTGCAGGCGCACTGACGATATGCGTGGCGTCAAAGTCATCGCCCAATTCGGCAAAACGCACATAGCCCAGATAATTGTCGTGCAGGCAATAGCCCCAAGCCCATTCACCTGCGACATCAAGCACAGCGAACTCCTCACCGTGCATCAACGCGCTGACGGGCATGGATGTGGCATGTGCCTCGGCATGAATTTCGGTCACGGGCGCAATTCCGGTGCGCAGCATCGGTACGGCATAATGTGGTGCGAACAGCTTTCCGGCCAGACTGATGTCCGCAAGATCACCGCGAATGGGGGTTGTGCGCTTGTCTCCGACAAGGCTGTGCCCACTCAATGTATATATGGGCCGCTTCCCTGCCCCCATTTGTTCGCTTGCCAACTACTTAAGCCCCCGACTTTGTAACATGTTATGGCACCCTAACGCGCCGGATATTTGTCTGCCAGATAGCCGAAGACAGCGCGTAATCCAAGCGCCTCACCGCCCTTTGGCCTTCCCGGCTTATTGGTCGGTCGCCAAGCAAAGGTATCCAGATGCACCCAAGGCACATCATCAGGAACAAATTTCTGCATAAACAAAGCTGCTGTCACTGCGCCGGCAAAGGCCCCGCCGCTGTTTGTCATGTCAGCGATATCGCTATCCAGCAGTTCCATATAAGGTGCCCATAATGGCATTCGCCACAGCGGGTCAGCCTGCGCCTTTGATGCTGCGATTAACGCGTTTGCTGCTTCATCATCATTGCTGAACATCGCTGGCAAATCGGGACCCAACGCCACGCGTGCGGCACCGGTCAGCGTCGCAAAATCGATGATCAGTTCAGGCGCATCGTCGACCGCTTTGGTCAACGCGTCAGCAAGTACAAGGCGACCTTCTGCATCGGTATTATCGATTTCAACCGTGATGCCCTTGCGGCTTTTGATGATGTCGCCGGGCCGCATAGCATTGCCCGATATGCTGTTTTCGGCCGCAGCCACGAGCATATGCAACCGCACCGGCAAATGCGCCGCCATGATAAGCTCAGCCAGTGCAAGCGCATGGGCAGCTCCGCCCATATCCTTCTTCATCAACCGCATGCCACTCGCAGGTTTGATATCAAGACCACCGCTGTCGAACGTTATCCCTTTGCCCACAATCGCGATGCGCGGGTGGCGCGGATCGCCCCATTCGAGCTCAATCAGACGCGGCGCATGTTCACGCGCGGCGGCTTTTCCGACAGCGTGAATCAACGGATAGCCGACCTCAAGCGCTTCCCCTGCCGTGACGGTCACTTCTGCCTTATGCGCCTTGGCGATGCGCTTCGCCTCAGTCTCAAGCGCGCCCGGACCAAGGTCACCAGCCGGACGGTTGACCAGATCGCGTACCAGCGCCGTTGCACGCGCCTGAAGCACGATATTGTGGATCTTGCCGGGTTCACGCACCAGCAGCACGCGCGCGCCGATCACTTTCGGTTCGCTGAGATATTCATGATATCGATACTGACCAAGCACCCACCCAAGCATCGCATCGCCGGCTTCAGCGTCCAATAATCGATAGCTTCCCTCGGGCAGAATGTCAGATGCCTTGGCAAGGTTCCAAACGCCAAGCGCGGAGGCGTCGGCGACACCCGCAACTACAGCCCATTCCCCGGGTTTGTCACCGGGAAGGATCGCGCTATCGTTGACGCCGCCTTCAAACTTCTGCGCTTTCACCGCAGTGCGGACAGGGTCGGGTTGAGCAGCAAACCATGAAGCAAAGCCATTTTTGTCGACTATGTGGATGGGTGTTGCCGGTTGGCCGTTGTCAGGTTGGATCAGATCGTCATAACGCATAGCGGTTGCGATAGCGGCAATGGGCGCTGAACGGGAGATAATTCAGAAATGCCACGTATTTTTCTTTTGATCTTGATGTCCATTGCAGCATTCGGCCTATCCGCCTGTAACCGCTCGGCCGACACTCGCCCACCGCTGCCTGAGGAAATAAGCGCGGTTATTAAACCTTTTTTTGAGGCTGTCCGTCGCGGAGACCAAAAGGCGGCAGAGAAATATGTCGCCCCAGATTTCATTGACGATAGCCGCGTCCAGTTTGCCGAAATGTCGGGAATTTTGAAGGATGCGCCACTACTGGCTCCAGCCATTCAACAGCGTCAAGGGTCCGGAGCCTATCTGACATTCGCGGGACAGCATGGCAAAATGTGGATTACGTCCGAAGTACGCGTGGTGCGTTCCGGCAATAAGCCCATGATTGAATATTGGGATGTGACTGCCGCCGACAAGGCACCCCAATTGGTTGCGCACGCACAGGACATGAAACGCTACACCAATTATGCTCTGATGGCGCTCGCGGTCGCGGCACTGGCCGGGCTTGCCTTACTCATTTGGTTGGTCCGCAACCGCACACATATCATTGCGCCAGAGGCCACGGTTGAGACCCGCAGCGTTGCCGCGACGGTTCGCAATACGGAGGCCTGACACGGGCCCCGCCACCCGTGTAATTATTCAGCGGCTATGAGCGTTTTCGCATTCTCGTTTTGCGAGGCTGCAAAATGCGGTGCCGAAAAGACCATGACGCCGTCATCAACAGGGTCTTGAGTCAGGATTTTCTTTTCAGCCGTGTAATCTTGCAGCACGCGCCATGGATGACGATCCCCGTTTTTGGGCAACTTGTCAAAACTGCGTGCGAAATAGCCTGAGCTAAAGTCCGTCACAAAGGGCAGCTTTGGCATATCCGGATCATCGAGATGCGGCGTTGCGACAAGCGCGTTTTTGTCATCCATTTTCCAAAGCAAACGGCAAACATAATCGGCAACGATATCGGTCTTCAACGTCCAAGACGCGTTGATGTAACCAAAGACGCTTGCGAAGTTCGGGATGTCGTTGAACATCACGCCCTTGTAATTGAAATGCTCGCCAAAATTGACCGCTTCACCGTCAACGCTGATGGCTGTCTTACCCATCGTGACAAGGTTCAGACCCGTCGCGGTAATGACGATATCGGCCTCAATATGCTTGCCGGACTTCAACTGAATACCTGTCTTGGTGAAATGGTCGATATGGTCAGTCACCACCTCGGCCTTACCCTCGGTAATGGCAGTGAACATGTTGCTGTCTGGAATGAGGCAAAGGCGCTGTTCCCATGGACCATATTTGGGCACGAAATGGGTATCAACATCAACAGATGCTGGCAGCGCTTCACGCGCCATGTTCACCAGCTTTTCGCCCAACTTCGCTGGATTGCGGCGGGCATACCAATAAGTGAACCGCTGCATGTTGATGTTGCGCCACCGAGTTAGCGCATAAGCCAGCTTTTCCGGCATGATTTTGCGGACAAATTTGGAAAACGGGTCAATCGCTGGACGCGACACCATGTAAGTCGGCGAACGCTGAAGCATCGTCACCTGAGCACCTTGCTCGGCCATAACAGGGACAATCGTGACTGCGGTGGCACCCGAACCGATCACCGTTACCTTCTTACCGCTATAGTCCAGTCCCTCGGGCCAATGCTGCGGGTGAACGATTTGGCCGCCAAAATCGGCTTCGCCCGGGAAATCGGGCTTATAGCCCTGATCATAATCATAATATCCTGCGCACATGAAAAGGAAGCGCGCGGCAAAATGCCGTTCCTCGCCACCGTCAACAGCCTTTGCCGTTACATGCCAGCGAGCGTCCGGGCTTGACCAGTTTGCAGAGACGACCTTGTGTCCGAAATGGATGTGCGGCGCGATGCCATATTCATCGGCGGTTTCGTGCACATATTGATGGATGGATGGGCCATCAGCGATTGTTTTTTCGTGGAGCCATGGTTTGAAGCGATAGCCCAAAGTGTGCATGTCCGAATCAGACCGGATGCCAGGATACCGAAACAGATCCCAAGTGCCTCCCATGTCAGCGCGCTGCTCAACAATGGCATAGCTTTTATTGGGGCACTGCATGGTCAGATGCGCCGCCGCACCAATGCCGGATAAACCCGCGCCCACAATCAATACATCTACAACCGTCTCAGCCTGCGCCATATGCCTCTCCACTCTATCAGCAAAAATCTTACTGACATCGTTGCAAATTGCAACTGGCTTTCGCGCGCAGGCAAATAGCGCTAGAGCGTGGAGAAATCGAAATGGGAATTGCGTGATGACGGACGGAACTGGCGACGAATATGTTTACGACGAGGCGTCTGGCGAATGGATCAGCGCTGCTGAAGCCAATGCCAAATCCGAACAGGACGGCGCAGTAGAGGTTCGTGACGCGGTCGGAAATATTCTTGCGGACGGAGACCAGGTCACGTTGATCAAGGACCTGACCGTTAAAGGCGCTGGCCAGACGTTGAAGCGCGGAACGCTGATCAAATCCATTCGCTTAACTGGCGACGCGCAGGAAATTGACTGCCGTTTTGACGGCATCAAGGGCCTGGTGTTGCGCGCGGAGTTTGTTCGGAAACGCTGATGGCGCGCGTTGGTTTTCGCCTACTGCTTGTAATTTTCTATCTAGGCGCGGGCATATTGCACCTTGTCTCGCCGCGCGGGTTTCTGGCGATTACACCCGACTGGGTGCCCTTCCCGCATTTTATCGTCGCCTTCACTGGTGTTGCCGAAATCGCGGGTTCAGTTGGCCTACTCATCCCACAATTGCGGAAATGGGCCGGGATTGGCCTTGCGCTTTACGCCCTGTGCGTTTGGCCGGCAAATCTTAACCACGCGATCAACGGCATTTCACTGGGCGGTGAAGCATTGGGCTGGTGGTATCATGGGCCTAGGCTTGCCTTTCAGCCCGTGCTCATCTGGCTTGCCCTTTGGGTTGGGCATGTAACCGATTGGCCATTTCCAAGAACGCGGTAACAACTCGGCGTTTCATCTGTTACACTCCAATTCGATCTTTCCTATTTCGTTCGAAGAGGAGTGAGAGCATGCACAAAGATGGCGATAAAATCGATGTAACTGAAGAGGAAGCCAGCGGCGGTGTCAAAAACCAGGGCGTGCGATACGTGCTGGCGATTTCCCTATTCCTGGCCATCATCGCTTTGTCCGCGATGTGGATGACCGGCGCGGTGATGAATTAACAGTCTAGGTTATTGAAATAGTGCCAACGCGTGCCCAACTCGGTCCTGCGGGCCGGGCCCCTCTGGTCGTCAACTGACGGCGATGTCGGACCGCTTTAAACCATTAAAGAGGAGACCCGATATGAACCCAGCCGTTGGAATGCCGTGCCCCGTTTGCAAAGTGGCGCTTGTCATGAGTGACCGGCAAGGCGTCGAAATCGACTATTGCCCACAATGCCGCGGCGTTTGGCTTGATCGTGGCGAATTGGACAAGATTATCGAACGCAGCGCCGCTGCCGAGATACCCGCACCCCAAGCTGCCCCGCAACCCGCACCGCCTCAAGCTCCGCCCGGTTTTGCACCGCAGGGTTATGGCCACCAGCAACAGGGCTTCGGCCATGGCTATCCGTATAAAAAGCGGAAGAAATCATTTCTGGAAGAGTTGTTCGACTAATCCACCGATCGGACGCCGGACACAAAAAAAGGGCCGCCTTTCGGCAGCCCTTTTTTTTAAACCTTAGCGCTGATTAATCAGCAGCTGAGAGATTTACAGCCGAAGCTTTACCATTGCGGCCAATTTCGACTTCGAAATTTACGCGCTGCTCTTTGTCGAGCGAGTGCATGCCAGCAGCTTGGACAGCCGAGATGTGCACAAAGCTGTCATCGCCACCACCATCGGGTGCAATAAAGCCATAGCCTTTGTCGGCATTGAAGAATTTTACGGTGCCAGTAGGCATAATATGTTCCTTTCACGAAACAGGTGACCACCTGGCAACAGCGCCAAGTGGGTAGCCAAGTCGTGTTGGGAAAAACGTTGCACGCTCCGCTTATTTCATCAGATACGCGCCTCAAATTCCGTCGCGGTCGACGATAGCGTATTCGCCTTATACCCGTATTTTATACAATTAGCAAACAACAAGGTGGATTTCTGCTTTTACTCTTTTTCAGTTCCATTTTCGGCTTCTTCTGCCTGTTCGATTTCCACAGCTTTGCACTTGTCAAATATAGCGCCCAATTCGTTGACCTTAGCTTGGTTGAGTTCTTTCTTGGCAGCAGAAAACAGCCTTCATCTTCTTTTCAGCGTTCTTTATGCCCTGCCAGAGGATATCATCCATTATGGATGCACCGGCTTTGGCCAAAGGGTGTATGCGAGGGCAGCCGCACCGGAATACGCTCGGGCCGCCGCCACCGGAGCCTGCCATGGAAACCAGATTGATCATCGCCTATTCGCTTATTGCCATCATGGTGGCGCTCGCTGCTTTCGGGGTGTTCAAGCTATCGCAGCGGCAAGCCAAGTCCGACCGCCGCAACGCTGGCAAAGGCGATCATATGCGCGATGGGTCCGACCTTTAAGGCCAGCCCCCTTCCCGCGCAGCCGACTTTAGCCCAAAAGCCGCTTGCGGTTCGCGGTCACGCTTTTGGAGTAATGGGCGATGCTGCCGCTCATCACGCTTTCGGGGCTTAGCCCGTGTTTGCCGGTCATCAAGTCCACGCCAAGTGCCATGTTGGCCGCGACCTTCTCGCTCACCATCCGTTCCGCCTCACGCGCCGCATTCGGCCCGCCAAGCGCCAGACTGCCCAAGCGCGCGGCAATCACCATGTTGGATTCCGCCGCAAGCGCCCATGCATCCATGGAAATGTCGAACCAGTTGGGATTTTTCGTCTTCGTCATGATGGTTCAACTTCTGTGGGCAATGATGCGTTCCGTGCAGCATAACGCCGATCGGACGTTATGCCAGCCATTCCTACATCGCCCATGCACGAAATTACATCTGCCCTGCCAAAGGCGACAAAAGCGACCGCGTAGCGCATTTATTGTGTCTCCCTTGTCGCTTTAGCAGCCCGCGAAGCCGCCGAAAGCGCCGCAGACAGCCGCGTCTTGGGCAACAACGCCGCGTTCAATATTTTGCGGTCGGGCGCATTCACGACCTCAACCGTCCCGCCGCGCATGACGCGCACCGTGGTGACGCCGTTAATCGCCTGATCGAGCGCAGTGTGAAATTGCAGGTCCACGCCACAAGCAATCGCAATGTCCCACGCCTCGGCAAAGCCCGATGCCCCGGCGCGATCGCGCAAGCGATAGGCCGACGCCCGCCCCATGCCCACCGCGCGCGCCGCTGGACCAACTGCACCCATGACCGACAGCGCGGTGATAAACCGCCGCTGCCGCTCCGCACTCCAGCCGTCGGCACGGCGGCGCTGCATGGGCACAGGGGTAAAGGACAACAGGTCGTCATAGTCCGTATCAGAACCAGCGTCGGGGTGTGGGTTGGGAAGCGATGCATGCGTCATGTCCACGACTGAAACATAAAGCGGACATTGTAGGAAAGTTGTTTTTTCGCCCCCCACTCCCGCATTTTACATTTCCCAAAACGTTTGCATAAACCTAAAAGGGGCAAAAAACGGGGCGTAAATTGTGGGTTAATGATAGAAGTCGACGCAGTCATTACATGGGTGGATGGGGCAGACCCCGCGCATAAGGCAAAACGTGATTTCTATCTGGCGCAGGCCAAGGCGGAGGCGGATGCTTTCGCGCGCGCGCCGCTCCACGATAATGGCACCAACCCCCATCGCTGGGTTTGCAGTGACGAGCTGAATTATTGCGTGCGATCCATCGCCAACAATGCGCCTTGGGTGCGGCGGATATGGATCGTCACCGACAATCAAGTCCCGCAAATTGCGCAATTGCCGCCCGAATTCGCCGCGAAGATCAGCATCGTTGACCATAGCGACATCTTTGACGGGGTGGACGACGCGTTGCCGACGTTCAATTCGCTATCGATTGAAACGATGTTGTGGCGCATCCCCGGGCTTGCCGAACATTTCCTGTATTTCAACGATGACGTCTTCCTGACCGCGCCCGTTACACCGTCGGATTTCTTTGCCGGCGATGGCCCTGTGCTGCGCGGCAAATGGACCGACCACAGCGACCTTGCCGCGTGCGTTGCCAGCCGGGACGAGGCATGCCTGCTGAACCATTATAATCAAATCAACGCCGCGCAGATGATTGGCTATACCGCCGACCATGTGTTCGAAAGCGCGCATGTGGTGCACCCGATGCAACGTTCGGTGATGGCGGAACTGTTCGAAAGCTACCCGTCCGAATTTGCGCGCAACGCCAGCTATCGCTTTCGCGACACCGCGCAATTCCTGCCGCAAAGCCTGCATAACCATGCCTGCCTTGCCGATGGAAGCGCGGCGATATTGGACACGCGCGATTATCTGCATGTCGCCGTCGGCGCGCTCGACCAATGGTCCGCAGAGGACGTTAGCGGCTATTTGGGCGGGGCAGACCGCGACGCAATCAAGTTTCTGTGCGTCAATGACTTGCCAGAGGTAGAGCGCAGCTTCCCCGATGCACGTTTGTGGATTGAGGAAGCGATTGGCGGTTAGCCGCGCGGCCAAATTGGTATAAAGCCCGCACCGAAATGACTTCTGACAGCCGCGATCCCCTGCCCAGCACCCCCCTACCCAGCACCCAGCCGATCCGCATATTGGTCGATGCCGATGCGTGTCCGGTGAAGGAGGAGATTTACAAGGTCGCCTATCGCCGCAATGTGCCCGTCGTGCTGGTCAGCAATGCGCGCTTTCGTATGCCCGACCATCCGCTGATCACACGGGTTGTCGTGTCGGACAGTTTCGACGCGGCGGATGACTGGATCGCGGAGCAAGCCAGCAATCGCAGCGTGGTGATCACCGCCGACATATTGCTTGCGGACCGGTGCCTGAAGGCTGGCGCGGTTGTCCTCGGATATGGTGGCAAGCCGTTCACCAGTGCCTCCATCGGCGGCGCCATCGCCACCCGAGCCATCATGGCCGACCTGCGCGCCGGCATGGACGGCATCACCGGAGGCCCCGCCCCCTTCGCCAAAGCAGACCGGTCACGGTTTTTGCAGGCGCTGGATGAAGCGTTGGTGCGGTTGGGGTGAGTGGGGCAAATTAGTATTGTGTCCCCGGATTAGTTAGCAACTTTAGAGTCGCGTCCCCTGAACCGCATTGAGATCAATAGAAATTGGCTCAACTGTCATTTCGAACGCATTTTCCCGACGAAACTTGTCTGTCTGCCCTTCTTTCACAATCCGCTCGATTAACGGTTTCGGCCAAACGATACCAATTTGTGCCGCAAACTGGTCGTCAATGCGAGGATCTTCGTCTGGATCAACGATTCTACCGGAATAGATACCGTAAAAACTGTAGCTATCGAGCATGTCATCGTAGTCATCGTCCCCATGAGGTCGAAGTATCAATGATCGTTTGACATGAATGACAGGGCTCCCCGACATTCCCTGCCGAGTTGCACAATCAACCCAAACTTGTCGATGTGATGATTCGTGCCTAAAATTTGGCTCGTCCTTGTAAAGATTGGGTTCGGTAGCGAAGGTTGCTCGTTTGAATAGTGGTAATCCGTGAATGTGAAGGTTTCGCGGAAATCCAACGATCATGAGTTCGTCCCCAACAAATTCTTGATGCCTCACAGATTCGAACTCGTTAAAAGGCTTTGCAAGACTTCGCTTAATATCCTCTGTGGTGCGAAATTCTTCCTTAATTTGGATAGCGATTACATCCACCTGTTCTCCTGCCGTTGGATGCACGGTCCATAAAGCGCATCCCTCAGCATCATATAAGGGCAAATCGAGCGCAAATTTTACTCCAAATTGTGTTGTGGGCAGAGCCATTTTCAGACGATTTGGGCGTGCTCCAGTTTTTGACAACGACCTTCCAGAAAATGGGTTCACGCCAGTGACGCAGTGCCAATTTGTAATCAAAAAATCTTGGCCACTGTGCGACCAGATGAAACCCGTCGACCGAGAAACCTCAACGTCATCACAGAACGCTAGAATCATAGCAGTTGAGAGCGTCGTGTTACTAACAATGACTTGCTGCATGATCCGCTCAAAACTTAAGGTAAAGAGACAACGAAGTCATTCGGCACCCTCAATCATGCTCCCGATCACCAGCGCCCATGTACAGCTCGCGCCCGGTTTCGTCATAGACCTTGCTCATTTGCGCCATGCCTTCTTCAGCCTTCGCCAAGGCTTCCGCCTCCGTTAAAACTCCGGCGGACACGTCGGCGGCGATGAACGCTTCGGCGGGCTGATTTTGCAGCTTGGCAAACTCCCGCACTTCCTGACTGATCTTCATCGAGCAGAATTTCGGTCCGCACATCGAACAGAAATGCGCGGTCTTGGCGCCTTCGGCGGGCAGCGTCTGGTCGTGATATTGTTCCGCGGTGTCGGGGTCGAGGCTCAGGTTAAACTGGTCGCGCCAGCGGAACTCGAACCGTGCCTTGCTCAACGCGTCGTCGCGGACTTGCGCGGCGGGGTGGCCCTTGGCCAAATCTGCGGCGTGTGCCGCCAGCTTGTAGGTCACAACGCCGACCTTCACATCGTCACGGTCTGGCAGGCCCAGATGCTCCTTTGGCGTGACGTAGCAGAGCATCGCGGTGCCGTACCAACCGATCATCGCCGCGCCAATGCCGCTGGTGATATGGTCATATCCCGGCGCGATGTCGGTGGTGAGCGGCCCAAGCGTGTAGAACGGCGCTTCGCCGCACACCTCAAGCTGCTTGGTCATATTCTCCTTGATCTTGTGCATCGGCACATGGCCGGGGCCTTCGATCATCACCTGCACATCCGACTTCCACGCGCGGTGGGTCAGCTCGCCCAGCGTGTAGAGCTCGGCAAATTGCGCTTCGTCATTGGCGTCGGCAATCGATCCGGGACGCAGGCCATCGCCCAGCGAATAGGCGATGTCATAGGCCTTCATAATCTCGGTGATGTCGTCGAAATGTTCGTAGAGGAAGCTTTCCTTGTGATGCGCGAGGCACCATTTCGCCATGATGGAACCGCCGCGTGACACGATGCCGGTCATGCGCTTTGCCGCGAGTGGGACGTACGGCAAGCGGACGCCCGCGTGGATGGTGAAATAATCGACGCCCTGTTCGGCTTGCTCGATCAACGTATCGCGGAAGATTTCCCATGTCAGGTCTTCGGCAACGCCGCCGACCTTTTCCAGCGCCTGATAGATCGGCACGGTGCCAATGGGGACGGGCGAGTTGCGGATGATCCATTCGCGCGTGTCGTGGATGTTGCGGCCCGTCGACAGGTCCATGACGGTGTCCGCGCCCCAGCGGATCGACCAGACCATCTTGTCGACCTCAGCCGCGACGTCCGAAGCGACCGCGCTGTTGCCGATATTGGCGTTGATCTTCACGAGGAAGTTGCGGCCAATCGCCATCGGTTCGGATTCAGGGTGGTTGATGTTGTTGGGGATGATCGCGCGGCCACGGGCGATTTCATCGCGGACGAACTCGGGCGTCACATAATCAGGGATTTCCGCGCCAAAGCTTTCGCCATCGCGCTTATATTCGGCAAGGCGGGCGCGGCCCAGATTCTCGCGCTCGGCGACATATTCCATTTCGGGGGTGATGATGCCTTTGCGGGCATAATGCATCTGGCTGACGTTCATGCCGGGCTTGGCGCGCAGCACTTGCTTGCGGACATTGGGGAATGGCGCAACGCCGCCCGAACGGTCAGGGCCAAGCTGGCCATTATCTTCAGGCTTCACCTCGCGCTGGAACACCTGTTCAACATCGCCGCGTTCGCGGATCCAGCTGGCGCGGATTTCGGGCAGGCCCATGGCGATGTCGATGCGCGCGTCGGCGTCGGTGTAAGGACCGCTGCTGTCATACACGCGCACAGGCGCATCATCGCAGCTTGGGTCGAGATAGATTTCGCGCATGGCCACTTTGCGGTCGCCGACATAGATTTTCTTGGATCCACGGATGGGGCCAGTGGTAACGCCTATTTCGGTGCGTGCGGGAATGTCTGCCATGTAATCTCTCCAAATGTCTCGCAGGAGAGCGATAGGCATGAAGACCGGGGTCGGTCCTCGCCAGTCCCCCGGACTGGCTGCGGT
>JAIXOE010000006.1 GCA_027486895.1 Sphingomonadales bacterium | reverse complement strand
CGTGCTTCCGGCTGATGGCGTTGGTTGATTAAGGCCCGCTTGTTCCATCAGGCTAAAGCCCCGGGCCGCCTTTGCTGGCTGGCATGTTTTCCTTCGGGATAAAGGTTCGTAAAATCCCAAGAGCTGTCCGCACGGACAGGACGGTTTCCCGCCACACCCAATCATGTTTGCGCTGTTCAGAGCTTGATGCAACAGGCCCTTTTTGAGGCTGAAGCACGCACCCTATCGCGCCGACCGTGCCAACGGGTTTCCCCGCCAGCGTTCCCGTCATCCCGACCCGCGTTCTAGACCGCTGCCTGCATGACGCGACTCAAATAACCGATATGGTTATTTGTAGGAAAGCGGTTTTTGCGCCCCCCCCTTTCGTCATCCTGAACTTGTTTCAGGATAACGAAAAACGGTCGCCTGTTATCCTGAAACAAGTTCAGGATGACGAGTCGGAAGGAGGATGGCGTTGTTCTGCAGAGACCGAATGAAATCTAAGTCACAGTCTCTTCAACGCTTTCGGCTTTTGCGCGGCGCCGACGTGTGAACCAGATGGCGACCAGTGCCATTTCGAATAATATGCAAAGCGGGATAGCGAGCAGCAACTGCGAGACCACATCTGGCGGTGTCAGCACGGCCGCGATGGCGAATGCGCCAACAATCGCATAGCGGCGCGCACCCCGAAGCTGCTCCAGCGTCACTATCCCTGCCCGTTCCAACAACATCAGCAGCACCGGCAAAAGGAACGAAATGCCGAAGCCGAAAATGAACTTCATCACAAAGCTGAGATAATTGTCGACGCCCGGCAGCGCTTGCTGCTCGACGCCGCCAACATTTCCGCCAAAGCCCAAAAGATATTTGAGCGCAACGGGTATCGCCATGAAATAGGCCATCGATGCACCGATGATAAACAACACCGGCGTCGCCAGCAAAAACGGGAGAAACGCCCGCTTTTCCTTATTATACAATCCCGGCGCGACAAATCGCCACAGCTGCGTTGCGAACACGGGGAAAGAGAAGAACGCCGCTGCGAAAAACGCGACCTTGATCTCGACAAAAAACGCCTCGAAGATGGCGGTATAAATCAGCGTCTTTTGGCCAGACTCGAGCAATGGCTGAACCAGAAAGCCAAAAATGGGTCGCGCAAAATACAGGCTGATGCCAAAGGCGATGGCGAGTGCAAGAAAGCTCCAGAGCAGACGCGTGCGCAGCTCAATCAAATGATCGAGCAACGGCATTTTGCTGTCATCAATATCAGTCATGCTTTGGGTGCCGCTTCTGCAGGGGGCGTATCCATGGGCAATTCAGGTTGACCGGCATCTGCGACGGCACGCTCAGCGGCAGGAGCCGCAGCGACATCACCGCCAAGCACATCTGCGCGCGGATCGGCGGGGTGTTCACGCATGATGCGTTCGTTTTCCGCCTTCCACTTTTTTTCCAATTCTTCGAGTTCGGACTGACGCACCATTTCGTCAAAACCTGATCTGAAATGCGCAGCGACACCGCGTGCCTTGCCCACCCATTTGCCGACAACGCGCAATGCCTTTGGCAAGTCCTTGGGACCAATGACCAGCAACGCCACGAGGACGACAAGCAACAGTTCGGAAGACGCGATGTCAAACATTCAATTGGCCAATCCGGTGGGCTGACACGACACCAACCCGATGGAATGGCGACATGTGATCACGGTTGTTACTGCCCCAAGATTATTGGGTTTTATCGGTCTGCTTTTCGGCGTCGATGACCGTCGATGCGCCTATTTGTGGGGGCGCCTTTGGGGCGTCGTCTTCTTCGCTCATGCCTTTTTTGAAGCTCTTAATGCCCTTGGCGACGTCGCCCATCATGTCGGAAAAACGACCTTTGCCGAACAGGAGCAAAACCAGAATGCCCACAATCAGCCAATGCCAGATGCTAAAACCGCCCATTTCAAACTCCTACCGGGGCAAACCCCCGAAAATTGCGACTTTCGCCGCGCAGCTATCCAACCCTATCTAGGCGTTGTTTTCGTCAATTTCCAGTTCGCTATCACTTTCTTCGCCCGCAAAATGCATTTCGCCCATGGCGGTGTCGATCGGATCCAGCAGTCCGGCCGCTTTCAAATCCTCAATTCCCGGCAAATCCTTTCGACTGGCGAGGCCGAAATGCGCCAGAAATCCGGCGGTTGTGGCGTAAATCAATGGGCGGCCGGGCACATCTCGCCGACCCGCTGGCCGGACCCAGCCCGCCTCCATCAACACATCCAGCGTGCCCTTCGAAATCTGCACCCCGCGAATAGCCTCAATCTCGGCGCGGCTCACGGGTTCATGATAGGCGATGATGGCCAATGTTTCGACAGCCGCGCGGCTGAGTTTGCGGCTTTCCTCACGTTCGCGGCGCAAAACATAAGCAAGATCGGCTGCGGTCTGGAAATGCCATGTCTTACCACGCCGCACCAGTTCAATCCCGCGACCCGCATAATGGCCCTCAAGCTGGTCGAGCGCATCGGCGATGTCGACATCATCGCCGACATATCCGCGAATCTGCTCAACGGTCATAGGCTGGTCACTTGCGAACAATGTCGCTTCGACCGCGCGCACATGGGGATCACTCTCGATCATGTTGCCTTCACCCTCAGCATTAATGGCGCAAATGTCGCCTCTTGCTGCAAATCAACAGCGCCGCGTTTCGCCAGCTCGAGCGCCGCGACGAAGCTTGAAGCAAGCGCAGATTTGCGCAGCGCAGGTTCGGCATGAATGGGCAGAAACGCCTCGATTGACGTCCACTCGACAGCACGGCCAATCATCGCGGACACGCGTTCCAGCGCTTCCTCCAGCGTCATCACTTGCCGTTTTTTAACGACATGCATGACGGGCTGCGTGCGCGCCTTTACTTGGCCATAAGCGGTGATGAGCTCGAAATAGTCGCACTCCCAAGCCCGCGCCTTGACCACGCGCAAACCTTCGGGCTTTCCGCGCAAGAATATATCGCGCCCCACCCGGTCACGCGCCATCAGCCGTGCGCCGCTTTCGCGCATGGCGTTCAGCCGCTCCAGCCGCAGTTGCAAGCGAAGCGCAAGCTCCTCTGGCGACGGGTCAATCGTCGGGTCCTTGGGGAGCAACAGAGCGGATTTGAGATAGGCCAGCCAAGCAGCCATAACGAGATAGTCCGCCGCAAGCTCAAGCTTCAGCGCGCGGGCCTCATCAATGAAGACAAGATATTGGTCGACCAAGGCGAGGATCGACAACTGCCGCAAATCCACCTTTTGATTGCGCGCTAATGCCAGCAAAAGGTCAAGCGGCCCTTCCCATCCGTCAATGTCGATGGTCAGGACATTGGGCTCCGGAACGCTTTCGGTGTGGAGCGCGTCTTGCTCCTCATCAAAGAGCAATTGCCCGGTCATGCCGCGCCCGTGGCTCCACTGGTTAGTTTGGCGCTGGTGTCCGCAAGCGCGAGCAACTGGTCACGCTTATCGAGCAAATGGGCTAGACGGTCGGCATCAAACGCCTTGGCGGGCAACGCCATGGCACGATCCAGCCGCGTCCGCGCCGCTGTAGTGATTTCGGGCAAAATATCGGCAATCGCGACCATCTCGTCGAACCTGCCCCAGCAGTTGAGCGCAAGGTCGCAGCCGGCCTCAATACAACGCAGCGCGCGTGTCGCGACATCGCCCTGAAGCGCATTCATATCGAGATCGTCGCTCATCAAAAGGCCATCAAAGCCGATATTCTGGCGGATGATATTGTTCAGGACATAAGGCGACATGGTTGCCGTGTGCTGATCGTCCCAAACATCATAGACCACATGCCCGGTCATGCCCATCGCCGCCTTGTTCAACGCACGGAATGGCGCGAGGTCTTGTTCAAGATCCGCGGCACTGGCGGTGACATGCGGCAAGTCATGATGGGTATCAACGCTTGCGCGGCCCTGCCCCGGCATATGTTTGACGACCCCGATAACGCCGCCTTTTGCAAGGCCATCCAAGATTGCGCGGCCAAGCGCGGCAACGCGCATCGGGTCACTCCCAAGCGCGCGGTCGCCGATGGCTGAATGCGTTTCCGGCACGCGAACATCAAGCACGGGCAAGCAATCGACGTTGATACCGACTTCGTTCAGTGAAAGCGCAATCGCTTCGGCATTGCAACGCGCGGCTTCAATAGCGGTCATCGGTGCCAGGTCGTACAGCGCATCAAAGGCACCGCCGGCCGGAAAGTCGGGCCATACGGGCGGACGCATACGTGCAACACGGCCGCCTTCCTGATCAATCAAGACAGGCACATCATCGCGGCCATGCAACGCTCGCAGGCTGTCCGTCAGCGCGCGAACCTGCGCGCGGTCCTCAATATTGCGTTTGAACAATATGTAGCCTGCTGGTTCGACATCGCGAAACAGGCGCTTTTCGTCATCGGTCAGGGTCAGGCCCGAAAGGCCAAATATCACGGGCTTCATGGCGCGCAAGCTAGGGCCGCCGCCGCCCCAAGGCAAGCATGGAGCAGCGGCGCTTTCGCCCAAAGCTGTGTATAATTAACGGATCGCCCCCAGGAAATCGAGCTTGCCCAATGGTACGCCTTTCATCCGCAGAAGCGCATAGGCCATGCTGAGATGGAAGAAGAAATTGGGGATGGCAAAGCCGTGTACATAGGTGTTGCCCGTGAAAGGTATGTCGCCGCTTGGCGTGGTGAGCACGACTTTCGCGTCTTCGCGGCCTTCAAAGCCGTCGGGCGATGATGCTTCCAGAAACGATATTGCCTTGGCAACGCGGCCCTGCACGTCTGCATAGCTGACTTCATCGTCAGGCCATGGCGCATTTTCCACTTGGCCGACACGGACAGCGACAAACTTTGCGGTATCCGTCACCATCTGGACCTGCCGCGTAAGTGGCGCCATGTCGTCGATCAGGCGCGCATCAAGCAGTTCGGAGAGTTCCAAGCCTTGCTCAGCCGCAAAAGCGCTGCCCTTTTCGAGCATATTGGAGAGGTTTTTCAGACCACGGATGAAAGTGGGAATGGCAGCGTCATATAATGCAGGCATGTTCTACTCCTCGAAAGTTGCCGGCGGCATAAGTTGCAATTGGAAACTTTACAAAGAAAAAGCCGCAGCAGCATGTGCTGCCACGGCCCTCCGCCCCCGGAAGTAAATATCAATTATCTGACGATAAGGCAGTTTTCGCCAGCGGCCTTAAGCTTTGCGCATAATTGCTGCGCTGCCGAGGCGTTCGCAGTCACAGCCTGAAGCCGGAAAACCTTGCGGCCGCCTTCAACACTGGCCTCCGCGATTTTGCGGTTCGTGCCCGCTAAAAAGCCAAAGCGCTTGTTCAATGCGGCCCATGCCGTGTCTGCCTTCGCAGAATCGCCGAATGCGCCCAGTTGAACCATGACGGCACCCGCTGGTGCTGCAGCGCTGCTTGCTGGCGCTGTCGCTGAAGCAGTGGCTGTCGGCGTAGGGGTGGTTGCGGTTTTCGCGGCGGGAACCAATGTCGCACCGGTTTTCGTGCCTTCGCTCGCGGCAAAGGCGGAGTCGCCCTCACCTTCAAAGCTTTTGCCGCCCGCGTCTTCGGGCTTGACCTTATAGTCGCCCTCTTGCGCCGCAATCAGTTCGCCATTGCCCGTCGCGCCGCCAGTTTGGTTGCGCTGCGCCCAATATACCGCGCCAACAATTGCAGCGAGCAAGGCAAGCCCGGCGATCACCATAAACGCCATTTTTAGCGGAGATGCGCCGTCGTCATAATCGTAACCGTCAGCGGTTTCCAACCAGGGCAGACGATCAGGATCGTCGAGATTCAGTCCATTGTCGTTGGTGTCGCTCATGCCGGTTCCCCAATTACTACATATTGTAAGCTGCCTCGACCCCCATGAGCCGCAGACCATTTCGTAGAACTTGCCCGATATTGGTCGCCATGAAAAGCCTTGCGCCAGTAAGTGCAGGGTCGTGTGCCAATATGAAGCGCTTGTCCGGCTGGTCATTACCAAGGTTCCAATAAGCATGGAACGCTGCCGCTAGGTCATTGAGGTAAAAGGCAATACGGTGCGGTTCACCCGATTTGGCCGACGCTTCGACAATGCGCGGGAAGTTTGCAGCTTCGCGAATAAGGCCGATTTCGGCATCGCCCAACAACGCCAGATCCGATCCGTCGGCGCCCAGGCCTTCAGCCTCTGCCTTGCGCAGAGTGGAGGCAATACGCGCATGGGCATATTGCACATAAAATACCGGATTGTCCTTCGATGCCTCGACCACCTTGGCAAAGTCAAAGTCCATCTGCGCATCGGATTTGCGCGTCAGCATCGTGAAGCGGACCACATCCTTGCCGACTTCTTCAATAACATCGGCAAGCGTAACGAAGCTGCCCGAACGCTTCGACATTTTGACAGGCTCGCCACCGCGCAGCAGCCGCACCATTTGCACGAGCTTGATGTCGAAATCGACTTTGCCATCGGTCAGCGCGTTTACCGCCGCCTTGATGCGCTTGACGGTTCCGGCATGATCCGCGCCCCAGATGTCGATCATGGCGTCAACGCCCTGACTTTTCTGGAAATGATAGGCAAGGTCAGCGCCGAAATAGGTCCAGCTGCCGTTGGATTTCTTGATCGGTCTGTCTTGGTCATCACCAAATTGCGTCGACCGGAAAAGCGGAAGCGTGACTGGCTCCCAATCTTCGATTTCCTTGCCCTTTGGTTTTTCCAGTTCGCCATCGTAAACAAGGCCACGTGCGCGCAATTCGCGCTCGGCAATATCCGCCTTGCCCGCTTCATGCAGCTCGGCTTCGGATGAAAACAGGTCGTGATGGATACCAAGCAAAGCGAGGTCAGCCTTGATCATTTCCATCATCTCAGCAACCGCAGATTTGCGGAACAGCGCAAGCCATTCTGCCTCGGGCTGCCCAACATATTGGTCACCAAAAAGCTCGGCCAGACGCTGGCCTACAGGAATGAGATAATCGCCGGGGTAAAGCCCTTCCGCAATCTCGATGGTCTCGCCCAATGCTTCGCGATACCGCAAGTGTGCTGACCGTGCCAAAACATCGACCTGACCGCCAGCATCGTTGATGTAATATTCGCGCACAACGCGGTAGCCGGCGAACTCCATCAGCGCGGCAAGCGCATCGCCCACCACAGCGCCACGGCAATGCCCCATATGCATGGGCCCGGTCGGGTTGGCGGACACATATTCGATGTTGACCGATTTGCCGTCACCACGATGTGACCGACCATAATCATCGCCCGCTTGCGCGATCGCGCGCAATTCGTCGATCCATGCCGACGCATCTAGCCGCAGGTTGAGAAAGCCCGGACCGGCGATTTCGACCGCAGTCACACCAGAGACCTTTGCCAACTCAACCGACAAGGCCTCTGCCAATTGACGCGGATTAAGGCCCGCGGGTTTCGCCAGCACCATGGCAGCGTTGGTCGATATGTCGCCATGCGACGGATCGCGTGGCGGCTCGACAGTCACATTGGAGCGATCAATGTCCGTTGGCAGGGTCTTGCTTGCAACAAGTGCGTCCAGCGCATGATCGACATGCGCTGCATATTGTTCAAAAAGGGTCATCTTCGTGCCTTGAATTAAGCGCGTATCAACGCGTTACATTGTACCGCAGCTGATCTTCGGTCAGCTGGAAACCGACAAGCATTTCAAAGCTTGATCGGACGACCGCAGCGCGCACTTCAGGGTCCGCCATTGGGTCGAGCGCGGCATCAGGGTCACCTGGCTTGCGCTTCTTGGTTATCTTTTGGACGATTTCGGCAGGCAGGCTGGCCGATGCCTTGTCGATATAGCTTGCGGCTTGCGCGCTAGCAGAAGCCCGCTGCTGACCGTCTGCAAACTGCAAGGTCACCTGACCGACGCGCTTGGCGACAACGGCACTGCTGCCCTGAACCACGGTGGTAAAATAGGGCAAGGTCACCGTCCGGCTGCCTTGCACATCGCTGCGCCGCGCCAGAACATCAAAACTTGCCTGCGAGAAAATCTTTTCGCCAGCTTCGTTGCACGTCGGGCGAATATTGGTGATCGACGCAACAACGTCGATTGCGCTCGCATCCTGACTGTTGGCAGGGTTGAACAAGGTTATGTCGCCTGTGCCATCAGGAACAGCCACCGCGGGGCAACCCGATCGTGTGACGTTAACGCCCACACCGGCGCCGATATCAAGTTCGCCTTCACGCGAACAACCGGCCAAGGATGCTGCAACAATGCCGAAGGTCAGGACTTTGGCGGCAAATTTCATAAAGGCTATCCTTGGCATAACAGTGCGTGGGTTGCGGGTACGTCGCTGGCATTGGTCCTTATCCGCCCATCGCCCGAGGTGCAACAGGGGAAAGGTCTTGGCGGATGCCGCCTGTTTAACTAAAGGACATTGCCGATGACTGAACAAACTATCTCCAAAAAATCCCTTCGGCTGCTTCTTGCGGCACCTCGCGGTTTTTGTGCTGGCGTTGACCGCGCCATCAAGATTGTCGAGCTTGCGCTCGAACAACATGGCGCACCGGTATATGTCCGGCATGAAATTGTTCACAACCGCTTTGTCGTCGATAGCTTGAAGGCCAAGGGCGCGATATTCGTCGAAGAGCTGGACGAAGTGCCCGACGGCGGCCATGTCGTATTTTCCGCGCATGGCGTTCCCAAATCCGTGCCGGCAAATGCACAGCAGCGCGGCCTTGCCTATTTCGACGCGACCTGTCCTTTGGTATCAAAGGTGCACAAGCAGGCCGAACGCCAAGTCGAAGCTGGGCGTCACATTATTTTCGTCGGCCATGCCGGGCATCCTGAAGTCATCGGGACATTTGGCCAAGTACCCGTAGGCGCCATGACATTGGTGGAAACCGACGAAGACGCTCGGAATATCCAACCCGATGATGCCGACAATCTCGCATTCCTGACGCAGACGACGTTGTCGGTAGACGATACGTCGGAAATCGTATCCATTCTTGAAGCCCGTTTCCCGACCATTGTTGGACCGAAGGGCGAGGACATTTGTTACGCCACATCGAACCGCCAAGAAGCGGTGAAGGCGATTGCAGGGGAATGCGATCTGGTCATCGTCATTGGCGCGCCCAATAGCTCTAACTCCCTTCGTCTCGTCGAAGTGGCTGCGCGCTCCGGTGCGAAAGCGCATCTTGTGCAGCGCGCCGACGATATCAGCATGAACTGGTTTGACGGTGTGGATACGCTTGGCCTGACTGCTGGTGCATCGGCCCCTGAAATATTGGTGCGTGAAATCATCGATGCGCTGGCGGTGCATTTTGATCTCGATGAACAACAGGTCACAACCGCCGAAGAAACCATCACGTTCAAATTGCCACGCGAATTGGCCGGCGCGGCGGCCTGATTTGGCCGTTTATACGCAATTAGGGCCTGAACAGGTTGGTGCGTTGCTTGCGCATTATGATGTCGGCGAACTGGTTTCGCTCAAGGGCATTGCTGAAGGCGTTGAGAACAGCAACTTCTTCGTCGAAACAACCCAGAGCCGCTTCATCCTGACCATTTACGAAAACCGCGTAGACCCCAAGGATTTGCCGTTTTTCTATGCCCTATTGAAGCATTTGCACGAAGCGGGCTGCAAGGTTCCGCGATTCATGTCGGACCTTAACGGAGATTGGCTTCAAACCATCGCCGGAAAGCCCGCCTGCCTGATCGAGTTTCTCAACGGCGTATCGGTCACTGAGCCATCTGCGGCGCAAGCGCACTCCACGGGTGCGGCGCTTGGGCAAATGCACAAAGCGCTGGCAGACTTCACGCTCTCGCGGCCGAACAGCCTTGGCATTTCTGCATTCCGGCTGCTCGCCATGCGCTGCACCGCTGAAGGTCTCGATGCCATTTCCGAAGGTCTTGCTGCGCGGATATTTGCGGAATGCGATTATCTTGAGGCGCACTGGCCAAAGGGCCTTCCCGTGGCCGCTATCCACGCGGACCTGTTTCCCGATAACGTCCTGATGCTTGGCGACCATGTCACTGGCCTCATCGATTTCTATTTCGCTTGCTCCGAAATCCGCGCTTACGACCTTGCGGTCACGCACAGCGCATGGTGTTTTTCGGGCGACGGCACAGTCTTCGATGCGGAAGTGAGCGCCGCAATATTGTCAGGCTACACCGAAGCCGTGCCGATAGATGCCCCAACGCGGGACGCATTGCCGATATTGCTGCGCGGTGCGTGTTTGCGGTTTACACTAACACGTTGTTACGATTGGATTAACACGCCAGCCAATGCGCTAGTAACGCGCAAAGATCCGCTGGCGTTCCTGCGGCGGCTTGATTTCTACAGCGACCCCATACAGGTTGAAGCTATGTTGGGGCAATTGCCATGAAGCAGATTGAAATCTTCACGGACGGCGCGTGCAAGGGCAATCCCGGGCCCGGCGGCTGGGGTGCGGTCATTCGCTATGGCAAACATGAAAAGGAAATCGCGGGCGGCGATCCCGATACCACCAACAACCGCATGGAGCTGAGCGCAGCTATTCACGCGCTCAATACCCTCATCGAACCGTGCAGCATCAAACTGCACACCGACAGCAAATATGTCCTCGATGGTATCACCAAATGGGTCCATGGCTGGCAGCGCAATGGCTGGAAAAACGCGTCGAAACAGCCGGTGCGCAATGCCGACCTATGGCATGATCTGATCGAAGCGGTCGCGCGTCATCAGGTGGAATGGATTTGGGTCAAAGGTCACAATGGCCATCCCGAAAATGAACGCGCTGACCGGCTCGCCAGCGATGCAGCCGAAGCTGCGGCCAAGAAATAACTATTCCGCGTCGCGCAGTTCGGCGCCCGGTCCATTCTTCTTCATCGATTCAATCGCGTTTTTTGCAGCGGCCTTGGACGAGTAACCTTCGGTCCAGAACATCGTTTCTGCATTATATTTGAAATAGGCGACAAACTCGCCCTTCTTGTTTTGCTTGATTTCAAAATAATGTGCCATGAAATCCTCCAACAACTCCGCCAGATCGGCGAAGCGGAGACTATCAAACATCAGGCATTCAACAAGACAAATTGGGGTAAATTAGTGTAAACGTTCCGGCGCATATAGCGCAGCATTTACGCGCTCAGGCGGCGCTATGGCATCGTTCAGCAACGACGCCGCGAGTTGCGCGGCGGCAGGCGCAGTCTGGATGCCAAAGCCGCCCTGCCCAGCAAACCAGAAAAACGCACCATGCTGCGGATCCCTGCCAATGACTGGAAGCCGGTCCGGCGCGAAGCTTCGCAATCCTGCCCATTTATGCTCGACACGCTTGATGTCCCAGTCGACAACCTGCTGAAGCCGGTCAATGGCAAGCGCGATATCCAGTTCTTCCGGCGCAGCATCACATGGCGGGGTGGCGGTCTCGTCATGCGGGCTGAGCCACAAACGTCCACCGGTATCAGGTTTGAAATAGAAACTGCCATCAAGGCCAATAACGAGCGGCAAGGCCGCCGGCACATCGGGTGAGACCGCCAATTGCGCAATCGTGCGCCGATAGGGTTGAATGCCTAAAGGGCGAACCTGCGCAATCTGCGCCACATCGTCGGCCCATGCCCCCGCGGCATTGACGATGATATCCGCCGTGCAGTTCAAGTCGCCTGCTTGGATATGCCACGCGCCGTTGCGCCAATGGGCAGTTTCCAGCCGGCTGTTACAATGCAACTGCGCCCCCTGCTTGCGCGCTTGCCGCAGATAGGCAGCATGGAGGCCGCTGACGTCAAT
>JAIXOE010000058.1 GCA_027486895.1 Sphingomonadales bacterium | reverse complement strand
ATTGATCCGCCATTGGCGGAGCTGGAACGCATCAGCGCCTTCTTTGCACCGCCTGCATTTGATGCCGCCGACGTTGAGCCAGATCGCAGCGATCCCGACTTCGCGGTTTGGCTTGATCAGAACGTGAAGCCGCACAAGCAAGCGGGTTACGCGATCGTCAATATCAGTCTGAAACCGATTGGCGGTATTCCGGGCGATGCAACATCGGCGCAAATCGATGTGATGGCTAACCTCGCCGAGCAATATAGCTTCGACGAATTGCGTGTGACCCATGCGCAGAACATCGTGCTGCCACATGTCGCCAAACGCGATTTGCACGCGGTCTGGCAAGCATTGCGCAATGCCGATTTGGCAGACGCCAATCTTGATCTGATCAGCGATATCATCGCCTGCCCCGGCCTTGACTATTGCAGCCTAGCCAATGCCCGTTCGATCCCCGTCGCGCAGAAAATTGCGACGCGGTTCGCCGATATGGACCGGCAACGCGATTTGGGCGAACTTAAGCTCAAAATCTCCGGCTGTATCAATGCGTGTGGACATCACCATGCGGGCCATATTGGCATATTGGGTGTCGACCGGAAGGGCGTCGAAAATTACCAGCTGACCTTCGGCGGTTCTGGCGCGGAAGACGTCAGCATCGGGAAAATCATTGGCCCCGGCTTCGACGAAGACGGCGTTGTCGACGCGGTCGAAAAAGCCACAGAAGTCTACAAGACGCTGCGTGAAGGCGATGAGCGTTTCATTGACACCTATCGCCGTGTCGGCCTCGAACCATTTAAGGAGGCGATCTATGGTTGAGTTTCGCTATCGCACTGATGAAGTCACCGAACAGCCATCAGTCACGCTTGATGCCTTTCTGGACCAGTCAAACGCAACCGCAGTCCGGCTTGAGCCCGATGATGATGCGCGCGCGTTGATCCCGTTCCTGGATCGGCTCACGCTTATCGAAGTGGCGTTTCCAAAATATCGTGACGGGCGCGGCTACAGTTCGGCGCGCATCTTGCGTGAAGCCGGTTACACCGGCGAATTGCGCGCACAAGGCGATGTTTTGGTTGACCAGATCGCATTCATGCGTCGCTGTGGCTTTGACAGCTTTGCACCCGAAGCTTCATTAAATCCTGAAGCAGTCGCGCGCGCGCTGTCGACCTATGACCAGTTTTACCAAAAAGCTGCAGATGCCGCGGTTCCCGTTTGGAAGTTACGGCATGGGTGAACGCCCTAGCCCGTTCGAATCGAGCGACGTCGAGATGCCGGAAGAAGGCACGCTCTCGAACGCTGTCTCGACTAAGCTCGACACGAACGGGAAAAGGGCTGTAGACCGTATTAATAGCGCACCACGTTACACTGAGGCGGATGCCGTTCGACTCAACAACATGTTCCGTGGGCGCGATACAGTTGAGATGCTAACCGTGTTACTGCGTGAGAATATGCTTGGGGATGCTGCCATTGTCTCCAGCTTTGGCGCGGAAAGTGCAGTTCTGCTTCATCTGATTGCCAGTATCGCCCCCACCACACCGGTATTGTTTCTCGACACCGGGAAGCATTTTCCCGAGACGATCAACTATCGCGAGGAATTGCGAAATATACTAGGCTTATTGGACCTGCGCATCATTGCGCCTGACCCTACGCATTTGACACAAAGAGACGGAACCGGCCTGCGTTGGTCTTATGACCCCGATGGCTGCTGCGAAATTCGCAAAGTGCTTCCGCTAAAATCGGCGCTCGCAGGTTTTGATGCCCAGTTTACGGGCCGGAAAGCTTTTCAGTCCGCCACCCGTAAGGCGCTGCCGCGTTTCGAAATCGAGGAAGGCCGCCTGAAGGTTAACCCGCTTGCAGATTGGGATAAGGCCAGGATCGAAGCCTATATGGTCGAATACGCGCTTCCGGTGCATCCACTTGTTGAGCAAGGCTATCCGTCGATTGGTTGCTCACCCTGCACCACCAAGGTCTCTCCCGGTGAAGACCCACGCTCGGGTCGCTGGAAAGGCTGGGACAAGGTTGAGTGCGGAATTCACACGGCGGTTGCACCGCTTGACGACAGCGCAAACGACCCGATTTTTTAACGCAGCACAACGTTCTCGAACGGGCTTTTGGACGCGCGCTCACAATGCCGCTAAGCCCATTTAATCCTTCTGGAAAAAATACGCCTGAATGTCCGCTGCAATACGCGCTGGACGAAGTGTCTCGGCATCAATGCAGCACCAGCTTGATTTGACCTCAGCCAACACGTCTTCGCCGCGCTTGATCACTGTTTCGTAAAACGACCGGGCACCTTGCACTTTTTCAAGCACCACCGAAGCAATGACTTCGTCATCCAGAAACGCCGGTTTCCGGTAGGTAATTTCGTGCTTCAAGGCGACCCAAAGATATTTGGCAGCAGCCTCAGGTGGCGCAAGCTTATGCCAATGGGCCAAGACCGCGTCCTGCACCCAGTTTAGATAGCGCGCGTTGTTCACATGCCCCATAAAGTCGATGTCGGCAGGCAAAACGCCGATATGATGCAGGTGGGAGAGCGCTTTTGTCATTTCTCAATCAATATAACCCGAATGTGAAAGAATTACATCCCTACTGCATGAAAAAGACGAAGAATGTGCCGCCAAGTTCGCAGAAAAATGCGCTCTTTCACTTGCGCAGCATTACCCCCTCCCCCACATCAACTGAGATGCACAAGTCGGCTAAAAAATTATGGCGCGAAACCAATGCCTTCCGTTGGCTTATGCTTATCATCGGATGGTTTCTCGTTATCGGCGCGCCGCTGCTTGGTCCGATCCCGGGTCCGGGGCCACTGATCATATTACCCATCGGACTTGCGCTGATCCTAAGAAATTCACTCTGGGCCAAAAAGCGGTATGCGCGGCTTGCCCGGCGTCACCCAGAATATGGACGATGGGCCAATTGGGCTATAGGCCGGAGCAAGGTCACCCACCGCCCGGCGTTTCCCGATATCAAAGGTGATTTCCTGCACCTCTTCCGTCGCGACGACATCGACATGAAAATGCCCTGACCTGTGTTGACTTTTAGCCTTTCGGACCGTATCGGCCACTGCAACAGAAGCGGTCGCTGCGCAGATTCGGCGGCCCTTTTCATTTCAAGACGCAAAAAATTTAAGGATTACAGTCATGAAGCGCACTTTTCAGCCGAGCAATCTCGTGCGTGCCCGTCGCCACGGTTTTCGTCTCCGTATGTCAACCGCCGCTGGCCGCAACATCCTGAACGCACGTCGCGCACGCGGCCGCAAGAAACTCTCGGCTTAATCCCCGAGAAGGCGGACCGCGAAATGCGCGGTTACAGCGTTATCAAAAAAAGGTCAGAGTTTCTGGCCGCCAACCGGGGGAAGCGATATGCAACTCCCGGTTTTGTTTTGCTGGTTCGAGACAGACAGGATGACAGTCCTGCGATCCGCCTTGGCATTACGATTACCAAAAAAGTCGGTAACGCCGTCATCCGCAACCGCATGCGCCGCCGTTTTCGTGCGCTGGCGCAGGAAATGCTGGACGATAAGGGCAAGGCCGGTGCTGATCATATTCTTATCGGTCGCGACAGCGGCATCGAACGCGATTTTGACGCCTTACGGGCAGATATGGTGAAGGCTTTAGGGAAGCTGTGCGGGTGATAGCAAAGCTACTCGTTCTGGTCGCAAGGGCTTGGCAGATTGGGCCTTCACGTATTTTGCCACCGACTTGCCGGTATAGCCCCAGCTGCTCGGCATATGCGATAACAGCACTTCAAAAATACGGCGCAATTAGGGGTGGCTGGCTGGCCATCAAACGGCTATTGCGCTGCCAACCTTGGGGTGGGCACGGATATGATCCAGTGCCATGACGCCCAACTGATTGATTAACGGGGATTTACACGTGGACGATAAACGCAACCTGATTTTTGCAGTATTGCTGACAGGCCTCATCCTGTTCGGATGGCCTTATGTCGCCAGTTATTTCCTTCCAACCCCTGCTCCTGTGACGAGCAGCGCCAAGACCACAGCCAGCCCAGCTGGCGCGGCAACGTCTGACGTGGCAGTCGAAGCGGCACCTGCGAAAACGCAGGCTGTTCCGCTTGGCAGCGCACTTCAGTCAACAGGCCGCATCTTGGTGGAAACGCCAAAGTTGAAGGGCTCGGTCAATCTTGAGGGCGCAAAAATTGACGACCTCGTCTTGCTTGCCCACCGCACAGAACTGGCCAAAAATTCCGCGCCAGTTCGCCTGTTTGCACCATCCGGTACCAAAGATGCCTATTTCGCACGTTTTGGCTGGGCTGGTACGGGCGTAACCGTTCCTGATGACAAAACCGTCTGGACGCCAAGCGGCAACAAGTTGACGCCTACAACGCCCGTCACCTTAAGCTGGACCAACCCACTTAATCAGAAGTTTGATATCGCGCTGTCGATTGACGAAAACTACATGATTACCGCGAAGCAGACGTTCACCAATGGTGGCACCGCGCCGGTTCAGATCGCTAACTTCGCATTGCTTAGCCGCACAGGCAAGCCTGCGGATTCCACCAAAGGTGGTTCGATATTTACGCACATCCACATCGGCCCGATGGGCGTTTTCGACAACAAGCCCAATTACGATTGGGGCTATGTCGATGTGGAAGAAAACAAAGGCGAGACATCATTCACCAGCACCGGCGGATGGCTCGGCTTCACCGACAAATATTGGCTCGGCGCGCTCATCCCTGATCAGAAGACGCCTGTGTCGGCAAAATTCCGTGCAAGCGGTGACGTCTATCAGGCGCAAGTTATTCCAACGCGCTATACCAGCGTTGCGCCAGGTGCGGCCTTCAACAGCGGCTCACGTCTGTTCGCTGGCGCCAAAGAAATGGCCGTTCTTGACGCCTATTCAAAGAAGCTTGGTATTCCTTATCTTGACTACGCCATCGATTGGGGCTGGTTCTGGTTTATCGCCATTCCGTTCTTCTGGATCCTGCATTGGTTGTTCGGCCTGTTTGGAAACTTCGGTTTAGCCATTATCGGCCTCACCGTCATTGTGCGCGGTTTCATGTTTCCTGTGGCGCAGAAGCAGTTTGCGTCGATGGCGCAAATGCGTGCTGTCCAGCCTAAGCTCAAGGCACTTCAAGAGCGTTGGAAAGACGACAAGCCACGCCTGCAGCAGGAAATGATGAAGCTGTATAAGGATGAAAAGGTAAATCCGCTCGCGGGCTGCCTGCCCATCGTGCTGCAGATTCCTATCTTCTTCGCACTTTACAAAATTCTGCTGCTGTCGATTGAAATGCGTCATCAGCCATTCGTGTTGTGGATTAAGGATTTGTCGGCACCAGATCCGTTGACGCCGATCAATCTGTTTGGACTGCTGCCCTTTGACCCGCCATCGTTCATCGCCATTGGCGTTCTGCCAATATTGCTCGGCTTTACGATGTGGCTGATGCAACGCCTCAACCCGCAGCCTATGGATGAAGTGCAAAAGCAGGTATTCGCAGTTATGCCATGGTTCCTGATGTTCATCATGGCTCCATTTGCCGCTGGCCTTCAACTTTACTGGGTCATGTCGAACCTCGTTTCGATTGCGCAGCAAAAGTGGCTATATTCCCGTCACCCGGTACTGCGTGAGCAAATGGCCAAAGATGCCGCTGAAAAAGCGGCAGCGAAAGCCAAGGCAGGGACGTGAGCGCGGATGTCATTGCAGGGATAATAGAGCCGAACCGGATTTTTTCCGGTCCGGTTACTTTCCTGAAATCTGCGCCCAAGCTTGAATTTCTGCCGGACCCAACTGTCCCTGAAATCGCCTTTGCGGGTCGATCAAACGTCGGCAAGTCCAGCCTGATTAACGCGCTGGTGAACCGCAACAATCTTGCGCGCGCGTCCAACACACCGGGCCGCACGCAGGAACTGAACTTTTTCGATGTTGGTGAACCTGCATTGTTCCGGATCGTCGATATGCCGGGCTATGGCTATGCAAAGGCGCCGATCAAGACCGTGCAGCAATGGCGTTACCTGATTAACGACTATCTGCGTGGCCGCGCGGTTTTGAAGCGTGTGTTTGTGCTGATCGACAGCCGCCACGGCATCAAAGAAGTCGATCATGAAATCATGAAAATGCTTGATGCAGCCGCCATCAGCTACCGGATTGTGCTGACCAAAACGGACAAGATCAAAGCGTCCGATCGTGAGGCGGTTGAGGCCGACACAATAGCGAAACTGCGCAAGCATGTTGCAGCCTATCCAGAGCTTTCGGTGACATCTGCGGAAAAGCGCGGAGGCATTGATGAATTACGGTCGGCAGTGCTAGAAGCGGTGGCATCTTAGCCCCATCCCGTTCGCCCCGAGCTTGTCGAAGGGTTCCAAGGACGGTTCTGCGCAGTTCAACAAGCTCAGCATGATCGGATTTTTATGACCATGAAACTGATTATCGGGAACAAAACCTATTCAAGCTGGTCGCTGCGCGGTTGGCTTGCGGCAAAGCAATCGGGCCTACATTTTGACGAAATCACCGTTCCGCTATTTGCGGACGGCTGGGACGAACGCAAACGCGAAGAGGACCTTGCGCCATCGTCGGGCAAGGTTCCGATCCTGTGGGATGGCGAAGCCGTTATATGGGACAGCCTAGCGATCATCGACTATCTCGCGGACAAAGTCGGGCGCGACCGTTATTGGCCGAAAGACATAGTGGCGCGTGGCATGGCGCGGTCAATAGCCGCCGAAATGCACTGCAGCTACACATCGCTGCGCCGCGAATGCCCCATGAATACGCGCAAGACGTTTAGCGATGTGACGGTGTCCGAAGAAACGCGCACGGATGCGATCCGTATATTGCAAAATTGGGCAGAAGCCCGATCGCGCTTTGGCAAAGAGGGTCCCTATTTGTTTGGAACCTTCAGCGCAGCGGACATCATGTTCGCGCCCGTCGCGACGCGTTTCGTGACCTATGGCTTCACCCTGCCCGGCTTTGCCGAAAGCTATGTGGAAACGATCATGGCGCATCCGTGGATGGAAGAATGGTATGCTGCGGCCGCAGAGGAACCATGGACCATCAAACGCATTGAGGACGCGGTTACGTAATTCGCTTCGTCGGGTAAGGCGTCCCGTCTTTGCGGAAATAGCCGTCGTCGCCGAACGTCATGTCAATATCGGCATAGACGCCGCCTGCGCCCCGATCGCCAGCACCGATGGCAATGAAGACGCAATCTGTGTCACTGCGGTTTATTAGATGATGACCATTTGGTTCGCCCGCCGGCCACGCCGCGATATCGCCCGCTCGCAAAACCGTTTCGGTATCATCCTCAACCAACACGGCCTCGCCCGACAGCATGATGACGATTTCGTCTTCCTTGTGGTGCCAGTGCCGGTGTGATGACCATCCACCGGGCTTCAGGACGACATGGCTTGCGCCCATGTGCGTAAGCCCCGCTTCCGGTGCCAATCTGCGCCACCACCTGCCTTCGACTTCGCGGTCATATGGTGCTGGATACCCCGTGGCATTGCTTTGCGCGATTGCATCGAGGTTGAGTTTAGGCACAGGACGCCCCTAGCCGCATTGTGCGCGATGCAGCAGCTTCTGATCAGCCAGCACCAGCGCCATCATCGCCTCAACGACTGGAGTGCCCCTGATGCCCACGCAAGGGTCGTGGCGCCCCTTGGTAACGATGTCAGTCGCATCGCCTTCGCGCGTCACTGTTTCCACGGGCGTGAGGATCGACGATGTCGGCTTGAACGCCACCCGCACGAGCACCGGCTGCCCTGTGGAGATACCTCCAGCAATTCCGCCTGCGTTATTCGCAAGGAATTCGGGATGGTTTGATCCTTCAGCAGACGGTCGCATCGGGTCAGCATTTTCTTCGCCACGCAAACGCGCCGCGCCAAAGCCTGCGCCAATTTCAACGCCTTTAACCGCGTTGATGCTCATCATGGCCGAAGCAAGTTCGCTGTCGAGTTTAGCATAAAGCGGTGCGCCCCAACCGGGCGGCACGCCTGTCGCAACACATTCGATGACCGCGCCAAGCGATGATCCAGTCTTGCGCGCCTCATCCACCAGCTTTTCCCACCGGCCAGCTGCAGCTTCATCCGGACAGAAAAACGGGTTTTTGTCGATCTGCGCGGCTTCGAAATTATTGCGGTCGATAGCATCGCCGCCAATTTCGGCGACATAAGCGATGATGTTTACGTCAGGCATGACCGCCCTTGCCACGGCGCCGGCGGCGACACGTGCAGCGGTTTCACGCGCGCTTGAACGGCCCCCGCCGCGATAGTCGCGAAAGCCATATTTTGCGTCATAGCTGTAATCGGCATGACCCGGGCGATAAGCCTTGGCTACGTCAGAATAATCTTTCGACCGCTGGTCGACATTCTCAATCATCAGGGAGATTGGCGTGCCCGTCGTCCGGCCTTCAAACACGCCGGATAATATACGTACTTGGTCAGGCTCCTGACGCTGCGTGGTGAACCGCGACGTGCCGGGACGGCGCTTGTCCAGAAATGGCTGAATATCAGCCTCGGACAAGGCAAGCCCGGGAGGGCAGCCATCGACCACTGCGCCAAGCGCTGGTCCATGGGATTCGCCCCAAGTGGTGAAGCGAAAAACGCGTCCGAAAGTATTAAAGCTCATCTGCTGATTCCGACTTCTTCATATGTACCGCACGATAGCGCACCTGCTCCTTGCCTATCCATGTTCGAATTGCACGAAAAACTATGAGTGTGATGGCAATCGCCAGCACGCGCGCAGCATGTGGATGGTTGTACGCAGCACCGACACGTCCTGCCCAGACAAAGGCACCGATAACAGCCACAAAACCAGCCATGGAGACAAAGGCGTCTAATATGGGTGGCAGGCCTTCCCAATAATGCCGCGCATGCCAATATCCGTGCAAGCCAACAAGCAAAGCACAGCCCCCGAGCAGGAGAACCAGCTCGTTGCTATGCCCCGCGATCATTTTGTGGTGTCGATATCAGGAGCATCCTCCTGCTTCATGCCGACGGTGTGGTAACCGGCATCAACATGGTGGATTTCGCCGGTAACGCCGCCGCTTAGGTCAGACAGGAAATACAAAGACGACGCACCGACATCATCAATGGTCACGTTGCGGCGCAGCGGCGTGTTCAGTTCATTCCATTTCAGGATATAGCGGAAATCACCAATGCCCGACGCAGCGAGCGTCTTGATCGGTCCAGCCGATATTGCGTTCACGCGAATGCCCTGTGGCCCGACATCATTCGCAAGATACTTAACCGACGTTTCAAGCGCAGCCTTGGCCACACCCATCACGTTATAATGCGGCATAACCTTTTCCGCGCCATAATAGCTCAGCGTAAGCATCGATCCACCACCTTCACCGGTTTCGGGATCAAGTGGTTTCATCATGGCCGCAGCACGCTTGGCGACGGCAGTGAAGCTGTAAACGCTGATGTTCATGGTCATCAGGAAGTCGTCCAAGCCGACGTCGAAATATTTGCCGCGCAGCGCTTCTTTGTTGGTGAAGCCAATGGCGTGCACGACGAAATCTATTGTGGGCCATTTGGCCGCGAGCGTTTCAAATGCGCGGTCGAGATTATCCATATCGGCGACGTCACAATCGATCACAAAATCACAACCGAGTTGTTCCGCCAATGGCCGGACGCGCTTTTCCATGACTTCACCCTGATAGCTGAACGCCAGTTCTGCGCCCTCGGCATGCAAACGCTTGGCAATGCCCCACGCCAGCGATTTGTCATTGGCGAGCCCCATAATCAGCCCGCGTTTGCCAGCCATCAATCCGGTCATAAAATCCTCATTCGTCAGGTAAATTTTGTTGGAGCTGCTTTAGTCCATTTTCATGGGCGTTGGCCAGCGCCGCGTTCAATTGCGCTCCTGTTACTAAGCCCAGCCCAATCAGATAGAAGAAAATGAGCGCCACCATGACCCCCGCGAGGCTTCCATAAGCCAGATCATAATTGCTGACGCTTGACAGGAACATCGGCAACAGCGCGGTAAGGCCAAGCCACCACATGCTTACCAATGCTGGCCCAGGCCATTTGGGAAAAGCTGCTGTGCGGTATTTGGAAGGGGTTAGTCCGGCAAAGATGACATAAATGGCGCCAAAAAGCGTAATAAACGGAATGATGCGGCCCCATGCAAAATAGCCAGAAACCATCTGTGCGCGGGGGATGTAGTGATACACCAGTTCCTCAACTGCTGTTACGAGGACCTGCGCCGAAAAGGCGATCATCGCCAGAACGACCGACGCGATGATCGCGCCTAGCGAACCCAGCCGATAATGCCAGAACGCGCGGCTGGGTGTCGCACCATAGGATCGATAGAGCACGTCCCGAAATGTTTCGATCAGGCTAGCCGCCGTCCAAAGGCTGACGGCCGCACTGAGCCACAGCAACGGCCCCGAACGTGCGGTCATGGCGGACTCGATGGGTTCTTTAAGCGCGCCGGCAACACTTGGCGGGACGGTGACGAAAAACGCTTCAATTAGCGCCAGTCCGGACTCAGTTTGTCCAAACGCGCCAGCGATCGCAGCTGCAACAACGCAGAATGCGAACAAAGATACCAACGACAAATATGCAAAGTTGCCCGCATGAATAAAACCGTCGCTATACACGCCGACGGCTACGCGTTTGGTCACTTCCATCACCTGCCCCGTCAGCCCGAGGTGTGCGAACCATTTGGCTTCACTTTCATCGGCATGCGCAGCTGCAGGAAGATGTGCCCGCGCCTCCGGTGAAAGAGGCGAAATTTCAGACACTAAGATTCTCCCGGACACTGCTGTCCGAGAGAACGCCGGCCAACCGCGCCAGTTCCGTTGGGTCTGATGGCAAATGAATCATCAGCGTTACCAACTGGTCGCCGCGTCCACCTGCTTTGGTTGTAAAGCCGCGGCCTTTTATCCGCAAAACTGCGCCTGAATTGGTCCGCGGCGGAACGGTCAGCATGACTGCGCCATCGACCGTCGGAACCTTCACTTTGCCGCCATCGACCGCTTCTTTCAGCGAGATTGGCAGGTCAATCCGGATATGATCACCGTCGCGTGTCAGGTCGGGATGCTTACCGAGTTTAAGCGTCACCATGGCATCGCCATTGCCACCCGGACCGGGCTGGCCACGCCCGGGAATGCGGATCTGTTGCCCGGCAACAAGTCCCGCAGGCAATTTGAATTCTACGGTCTTGCCATCACCCAGCGTGATGCGCTGCGGCGCAAGCGTTGCCGCGTCGGTGAACGATACCAAATGCTCGTAGGCAATGTTCGCGCCCTTGGGCGGCGGTGCTTGCTGTGGACGTGGACCTGGCCCTGCGCCGGGACGCGCACCGCCCCCGCCAAACAAGCCGTCAAAAATGTCGCCAAGATCAATACCGCCGCTGCCGAAATCAAAATTACCGCCACCGGGTCCGCCTTGGCTATATCCGCCGCCGCCAAATGGATTGCCGCCAGCAAAGCGTGGCTGGCCGTTTTCATCTATTTCCCCGCGGTCAAATTGTCCGCGCTTTTTGGGGTCAGACAGCAAATCATAGGCTTGCGTAATTTCGCTAAACCGCTCCGAAGCTTTCGGATTGTCCTTGTTCTTGTCCGGATGCAATTCCTTCGCGAGCTTACGATAAGCGGATTTAATCGCTTTCTCGTCCGCGCCTTTGGAAACGCCTAATATCGAATAAGGATCAGCCATTCTTGTCCCTGTTTACCCTGCTTATCCGTCTTACATTGGTATTACAGCGGCGTGAGTCAACTCGGAAGCAGGGCGTTATCCAGTTTTTTGCCGCTAATCTGGCGTAGCAGAAGATAAAGCAGCAGGCCAATGGGCCCTGCCATCAACGTAAAGAACAGGATGGGGAGCTGAAGCCAGCGCGAAATCTTGTGCCGATCTGCATTTCGGGCAATCCAGGTGCCAACGAACAAATCGAATGCCAGATAATGGATCCAGCCGATCGTTGCGCCGCCCGGCGAGTCAAATAACGCCATGACCCCCGCTAAGGTTATGAAGTCGGCAGGTGGGCGACCTGCCGGCCCTCCGTCCGAAATCCACCCGGCCATCAACGGGATGATAAGGCCCGCGTAAAGACACGCCAACAAAACAGACCCCGCGAAAAACACATAAGGCACGACCACTTCGCGCTTTGGAGTGAGCGCCAACACCGCCCAAGCGAGCAGCGCCCAAGCGTTTGCAATCCCGAATATCATTTCCCAGTTCATTTTGTTTTCTAGCCCCTTTCAACCCGCATCAGTCTAGCCTATCGGTTGGCTATGGAAAGACCTGATCCTTTTAGCTTGTTCGATGAATGGTTTGACGAAGCGCGAACCACCGAAATCAACGACTCTAACGCGATGGCTGTGGCGACCACGGGCGCTGACGGACAGCCTTCAGTCCGCATGGTGCTCCTGAAAGGCCATGGACGCGACCTTGGCGATCATGGCGGCTTCATTTTCTATACGAATTTCGAGAGCCGTAAGGCGATGCAATTGTCCGAGAACGCACATGTTGCGTTACTGTTTCACTGGAAATCACTGCGGCGGCAGATCCGGATTGAGGGCGAAGCGAATCCAGTAGGCGACGCCACGGCCGACGCCTATTTCGCCACACGCTCGCGCAATTCGCAACTGGGTGCATGGGCATCGGACCAGTCGCGTCCGTTGGCAGACCGTGCGACATTTGAAGCGCGTTTTGCCGAGGAAGAAGCACGCTTTGAAGGGCAAGAGGTTCCGCGTCCGCAGCATTGGTCGGGTTGGTTGGTCAGCCCGAACCGCATCGAATTTTGGCAGGACCGCGAATTCCGCCTGCACGAACGCTGGGTATATGAACGTGACGGCAATGGCTGGGCGACCGGCATGTTGTACCCATGAAGCGCCGCGCATGAGCGTTGGGCATAGCCACCATCACCACGCGCATGGTGAACTCACCAAACGTGCGGCCATCGCAAGCGTCTCGATGGCGCTGTTCCTGCTCGCGCTTAAGGTGTTTGCGGCGGCGGAGACGGGGTCAGTTGCGCTGCTTGGGTCGTTAGCGGACACTGGCTTCGACGTTCTTGCCTCATTGCTAACGCTCTTTAGCGTCCGTTATGCGGCTATGCCGGCCGATGACGACCACCGTTTCGGCCATGGCAAGGCCGAAGCGCTATCTGCATTGGTGCAGGTTGTGCTCGTGATTGTGTCAGCCATCCTGATCGCATGGCGCGCGATTGTCCGATTGGGCGAGCAAGAACCGACGTCACATCCAGAATATGGCATCGGGGTTTCACTTATAGCTATTGTGGCGACGTTGGGCCTGCTCGCATATCAGCGCCATGTTGTCCGCAAAACCGGCTCCGTCGCGATTCAAGCGGATCATGTGCATTACCAGAGCGACCTATTGCTCAACATTGCCGTTATTGTCGCAATCGTTCTGGATACAATGATTGGCGTGCGGGGCGCTGATCCATTGTTCGGCATCGCCATCGCAGCGTGGCTGCTGTGGGGCGCTTACAAGGCGACGCGTCTAGCGCTCGACCAACTGCTCGATCGCGAATGGCCGCAGGAAAAGCGCCAGCGCTTTATCGATGTGGCCATGCGCCATCCCGAACTGCGGGGCATCCACGATATGCGTACGCGTTCAAGCGGCGCGCACGACTTTTGCCAGTTTCACGTCTGGGTCGACCCCGACATGACGGTTGCGGCGGCGCACCATATCATGGACGAAGTCGAACAAGCTTTGATGGATGAATTTCCCGGCGTCGAAGTGCTTATCCACCCCGATCCCGAAGGCCACAAAGACGAAATGGGCTATATCCCTTCCGAAACCATCGAACATCACGAGCATAAGCATGACTGATTTGCCCTATTATCACGTCGACGCCTTTGCTGAACGGCCGTTCACGGGCAATCAGGCTGCGGTGATGCCGCTCACGCAGTGGCTAGACGACGCCGTTCTTCAAGCGATAGGCGAGGAGAACAACTTTGCCGAAACGGCATTCTACGTGCCCGACGAAACCGGTGCCGCCGATTATGAATTGCGCTGGTTCACACCTGAAGTTGAAATCCGCCTTTGCGGGCACGCTACACTCGCAAGCGGGCATGTCATCCTGAGCGAAAACCTCGCGCTTGACCGTGTGACGTTCCGGACGCGCAAGGCTGGTATATTGGAAGTACGGCGTGAGGGTGATGGTTATGCCGTGGCCTTGCCAGCCATACAGACAGAGCCCGTCAATAACCCCGAAATGATGCAGGCCATGGGCGGCAATCCACTGTCGATGCGCAGCAACCCCGACAGCTACAATATGTTCGTCTATGCAACAGCCGCCGAGATTTTGGCGCTGAAGCCCGACATGAAGACGCTTGCCACGCTTGGCGATGATAGCTTCACCGCCACTGCGCGCGGGAGTGATACCGATATTGTCAGCCGCGTGTTTGTGCCGGGTGCAGGCGTTGACGAAGACAGCGTGACAGGCAGTGCCCATGCCGTGCTGACCCCCTATTGGGCCGCCGAGTTGGGCCACGACAAATTCACCGCCTATCAGGCATCGGCGCGTGGTGGCTATCTGGGCTGCCGTCTTGATGGCGAACGTGTGTGGTTGTCAGGCCATTGTTTTACGGTAGTAAAGGGTGTGTTCAGCTTAGGCTGACCAAAGAGCAGTTTCATCAAGCGAAGGAATATCCATGCAAAAATCATTAGTCGTCTTGGCGGCATTCATCATGTCACCGGCCGTTATGGCGCAAGACGCCCCGCCACCCGCTCCCGGCGGTGGCATGCCACAGCCTGAACAGATTTTTGCGTTTCTGGACGCGAACAAGGACGGCTTCATCGCTAAGGACGAAGCACAGGGCCCATTGGTCCAGTATTTCGGCAATATCGATACCGATAAGGACGACAAGATTTCGATGGTCGAATTGAAAACCGCTATGGAAGCGATGCGTCCGCCTGAGCCTGCTCAAGGCGAATCCGAAGGCGAATAATTCATCCTAAATTCTTAGGACAAAGCGCGCGGGCGGCCATCAGGCTTCCCGCGCGTTTTTAATTTCAGGCTACAGTTGCCTTGCGGATGACGCCTGGGTTCGCAGGTGGCTCGCCCTTTGGCAGTGCATCGATATGCTCCATGCCGCTGGTTACCTGACCCCAAACGGTGTACTGACGGTCCAAGAAGGTTGCGTCGTCAAAGCAGATGAAGAACTGGCTGTTTGCTGTGTTCGGATCATTGGTACGCGCCATCGAGCATACACCGCGAACATGCGGTTCAGCGTTGAATTCCTGCGCCAAATTTGGCTTGGACGAACCGCCCATGCCAGTGCCATTCGGGCAACCGCCCTGCGCCATGAATCCGGGAATCACGCGGTGGAACTTCACACCGTCGTAAAAGCCCTCGCCTGCAAGTTCTTTAATACGGGCAACATGGTTTGGCGCCAGATCAGGGCGCAACTTGATAACAACGTCGCCGCTGTCGAGGGAAAGTGTAAGCGTTTCATCGGCCATATCTATAGTCCTTTAGGCTGGGGAAAGTTTGACGGTTGCCCTAGGGGATGCATTGCGCTCGTGCAAAGCCAAAATCATTGCAATTTCATGCTGCCTGCTTAGGAGGGGCGCACTTACAACGTCCACGGCGAAATTCGAGAATGGGAGGCCCGCACATGACAAGCGACATCGCCGACCCTTTTGTCACTGATAATGAAATCGTGGAAACGCTGGACGAAGACAACCGCCTGACCCGCGACTATGTCGACCGCGTTCTGGACGCCATGGAAGCCGGAGACAGCCAAGAAGTCTACCGGCTTGTCGAACCGCTGCACGAAGCCGATATTGCCGACCTTCTTGAGCTAACACCGTCTGAACGCCGCGGCGACCTTGCAATAAGCATGGGCGAACTGATGAGCGCCGAAGTGCTGGCCGAGGTCAATGACTATGTCCGCGAGGATATCATCGACGCATTGCCTGCAGCGCAAGTTGCGGGATTGGCCGGGCAGTTAGACACCGATGACGCGGTCGCCATCATCGAAGACATGGAGAAAGAGGACCAACAGGCTGTTCTTGCCGAGTTGGACCCCGAAGACCGCGCGGTTATCGAAGACGCGCTGTCCTACCCCGAAGAATCCGCTGGCCGTATCATGCAGCGCGAGCTTGTGGCCGTGCCCGAGCATATGACCGTGGGTCAGCTCATCGACTATCTGCGCGATCATCAGGACCTGACCACAGAGTTCTGGGAAGTATTTGTTGTCGACCCGCAGCATAAGCCTGTTGGAACGTGCAAGCTCAGTTGGATCATGCGCAGCGAGCGCAAGGTGGCGGTCAGCGACATCATGAAGCACGAACAAACGCTGATTCCCGTGGACATGGATCAGGAAGAGGTCGCGCTTCGGTTCCAGAAATACGCGCTCATTTCGGCTGCTGTTGTCGACGGTGCTGGACGGCTGGTCGGCGTAATCACGGCGGATGACATCGTGCACATCATTCAGGAAGAAGCTGACGAGGATATCTTGCGGCTGTCTGGTGCCGGTGAAGGTGACATCAACGAGCCTATTTCCGACAGTTACAAAGCGCGCGTGCGCTGGCTGATTGCCAATCTTGGCACGGCGATGGTTGCCAGTTTCATCATCGCGCAATTTGGTGCAGCAATTGAGACCATGGTCGCATTGGCGGTTCTGATGCCGATTGTTGCTTCGATTGGCGGTAATGCCGGCACACAGACACTTGCGGTCACGGTGCGCGCACTAGCGACCAATCAGCTCACTCAGTCGAACACGGTGCGCTCTATCGTGCGCGAAATCCGCGTTGCCTTGCTCATCGGCGCAACGATTGCGGTCATCGCTGGAATTGGAGCGGGCCTCATCTTTGGAAACTGGCTGTTGGGCGGCGTCATCGCGGTGGCAATATTGTGCAATATCGCGCTGGCTGGTCTATCCGGTGTTGCCATACCCGTGCTGCTTGATCGCCTTGATCAAGACCCTGCCGTATCAAGCTCGATATTCGTGACGATGATTACGGATTCGATGGGTTTCCTTATTTTCTTGGGTCTTGCTGTATTCAGCGGCCTTGCCGGTTAGCTTCGCAGTTCCCAAATAGCGCCCATGCCACTCAATATGACCAAAATCGCGTTTGGCGCGGAAAGCCCGAAGCACTTGCGCGAGCGCCTCGCGGCCTATGCGCAGGATGGCGAAGTTCGCCTGACCACGCGCTATTTACCCAAGCGCATTGACGAAATGGCGGGTGGCTCGCTGTTCTGGATTCACACGCATACCATCATCGGCCGAAGCCCGATTTTGGGTTTTATGGAGAACGGCGCAGGACGACATTGGATTCGGCTTCAACCCCGCCTGATTGCCGTGCGTTCCACACCCAAACGCGCGCATCAGGGTTGGCGCTATCTTGAGGAAGCGAACACGCCTCCCGATCTAGATGCAGTCGAAACCGATGGTCGTGACGAAATGTCGCCGAAGATGCTCAACGAACTGATGAAAATGGGGCTAGTTTAAGCCGCTTCGCGTTTCGCAAGCACCTTTGAAATGACGTCGGCAAAGGTCTCGGCGCTTTGTGCGCCGGGAACCATGAATTTTTGGTCAAAGATGATCGCAGGCACGCCAGTGATATTCTGGTCGATCCAATGCGTCATTTCTGCACGGACGCTTTCGGTCAGGGCGGCATCCGCAATCCACGCTGCCGCCACTGCGCGGTCCATTCCTTGCGCCTCGGCAATATCGCACAGCACTTCGACGTTACTTACGTCGCGACGGTCCTGAAAATAGGCTTTAAACAGCGCCATTTTCAACGCGGTTTGCGCTTGCCACCCGCGTTCGCTTCCAAAAATCGTCAGCAGCTTATGCGCATTGAACGTGTTGTAGATGCGCATACCCTCGCCATAGTTGAAGGCAAACCCCAAGCTATCGCCAATATCGCTCAGCCGTTGCCGGTTGGCGCGGCTTTGTTCGGGCGTGCTGCCATATTTGCGGGCAATATGCTCGGCGGTGTCTTCTCCCTCAGGGGGCATATTCGGGTTCAGTTGAAACGGGTGCCAGTGGGTTTCGACCGCAAGGTCGCGGCCTACCAATGTCAGCGCCTTCTCAACCTGCTTTAAACCGATGATGCACCATGGGCAGACGACGTCCGACACAATATCAATGCGCAGTGGAACGGCGGCTCCGGTCATTGCGAAACCCAATATTTCAAAAGGCTATGCGCAATCGCAAAAGGCGGCGGCGCGTTGAAACGGCGGTCTGAAGCACCTTCCAGCGCCGCACGCGCTTCCTCTTTCGTCACCCACATCGCGTCTTCTATTTCGGTGGTGTCGAGGACCAGCGCGTCACCTTCAGCGTCGGCGATACACGCCATCATCAGTTGCGACCCACCAAATGGCCATGGCTGGCTCGTGACATAGCGCACGGCGCCGCAGGTGACACCGGCTTCTTCATGAATTTCGCGGCGGACCGCTTCCTCCATGCTTTCGCCGGGCTCCAAAAAGCCAGCTAGGGCCGAGTAGTTTCCGGATGGAAAGCGCGACTGGCGGCCCACGAGCGCTTTGCCTTCATATTCGGCAAGCATGATGACCACAGGGTCAGTGCGCGGAAAATGCTCCTTGGCACAATTGCCGCATTTGCGGCCCCATCCTGCGCGAAACAGAACCGTAGCGTCTCCACAGCGTCCACAAAAGCGATGGTTGTTGTGCCATTCAATTAGGCTGCGCGCCGTTCCGTAAATTGCAGCATCTTCGGCAGGCAGCATGGACAATGCACGCCAGATAGCGGGCGAACGAAACGCATCTCCGCTAGCCTCGACGACGGCGACAAAATGCGGTTTTCCGTCGGAGAGGCCAAGTAAGATGAGTTCTTCCGAACCATCCAGATCGGCCATCGAATGCCAATGCAAGCCGCCTGCGTCGCTAACGCGGGGATCGAGGCCATCGAGGCCCAAAACCCGCGCACGCCAGTCAGCGAGCAGAACGCCATAGGCTTCCGCATCGTTGCGTACGCGGTCGGCGCGATCGAGCGGTGAGCCCGTAAATCCTGGCGACATCATAAGATCAGGCTGGCAGGCCAAGGTCCTTCAGGACCCATTTTGCGAAATTCTCGTGGAACGGATAAGCATTGCTTGGCATATATTGCGCCATGCAAACGGCGCGCAACTTGCGCTTTGGATCGACGAACGCGACCGTCCCTGCTGCCCCTCCCCAGCCATACACACCTTCATTCACGCCCTTGCCAACGCGTCCGCCCGCGCCAAAGCCTGCGCCGTCCGCAAAAGTGCCGTCGGTTGAAACGGCACGCGGCAACAAATCGGACATCGCAAGCGCAGCGGTTTCGGACGACATGATCCGCACACCGTCCAACTCGCCGTAGTTCGCAAGCATATTGAGGAACCGGTCATAATCGCCGGCCGAACAGACCATGCCTGCACCACCGAAGGCAAAAGCAGGCTTGTCGAGATAAATGCTCGTCGCGGCAGGATCGATAGGGAACAGGACGCCGTTGACGGGCGCGTAGTTCGAGACCAGCCGCGGCGTTTCCGACTTTGGCACTTGGAAATAGCTGCTGTTCATTTTCAGTGGCTCGAAAATGCGCGTCTTGAGGAAGGCCTCAAAATCCATACCGCTGGCGACTTCAATTACGCGGCCCAACAAGTCGAGCGAGATCGAATAGCTCCATTTGGTGCCGGGCTCGGCAATTAACGGCAATTTAGCAAGCCGTTCGGAAAATGTCTTAATGCCGGGGGTTGGCGTGCTCGTTGGCTGACCGGGTATAGGGAAACGACTCACGATACCCGGGGTAATGCCGTTATCCAGATAGGCCTGAAGCAATGGCCCCTTGGTTATGATAGAATATCCAAGGCCAGCGGTATGCGTCAGCAAGTGGCGAACCGTAATCTGGGTCTTTGCCGGCACCGCATCCATACTTTTTTCAGGATCGGTAAGCACCATCATATTTGCGAATTCAGGCAGAAATTCTGAAATTGGCTGGTCGAGCTTCATCTTGCCTTCGCCAACCAGGATCATCGCGGCCATGCCGGTGATGGGCTTTGTCATTGAATAGACGCGCCATAATGTGTTGATATCAACTGGCGTTTTTTCCCCTAGTCCTTGCGTACCGACCGCAATGATGTCGGGTAAGGCAGTCGACCTGCCGATCGTGGCCAGAACGCCCGGAAGCTTGCCGGATGAAACATAGCTTTCAAATTCAGCTTTAATCGTTGGATATTTTTCAGCAACCTTGGCCCAAGCCATGCCGGGTAGGACCGCTCCAACGGTTCCAGCGCCTGCCAGTCGCCCGCCCCATGCCAGTAATCCGCGACGATCCAGCATGATCTGACCAGTTGTTTGTACGTCCATTATCTCTCTCCCGCGTTCAAAACCGCCTCACTCGCTTTTCTGAATACGGTCGGCAGCCCAGCCTTGTCGAGCGATTTTAGCGGCCACCATTCACCCGCACCGGGGCCTTCGGCATCCGCTGGCCATGACGTAACGGCAATGTCGAGGGTAAGGGAGAAATGGGTAAATACATGCGCAACCTGCGTCGGCAATTTTTGCCAGCTGGCCGGCACGGGCGGCATTGCGTTTCCGTCGACGCGCGCCGTCCATCCATCATCCGGCAACGCACGCATGCCGGCAAGCAAGCCGCGGTCATTACGGCGCAGCAGCCAGACATGCCCATCCCGCTCAATCCAATACACATGCCCCGTCCTATGCGGCTTAGGGGTTTTAGGCAGTTTTGCCGGATATCTCTCGGGGTCACCGGCGCGAAAGGCCGCGCATGCAAAACTGATGGGGCAAATCAAGCAAGACGGCGATCGCACCGAGCAAATCCCCGCACCTAAGTCCATCATCGCCTGCGCGAAATCGCCAGATCTCAACTCGGGCGTTATACTTTCCGTCGCCTCGCGAATGAACGGCTTTGATTGCGGCAGTGGCGTTGTTATCGCAAATAGCCGTGAGACAACCCGCTCTACATTGGCGTCGACCACCACAGCCCGCCGCCCGAATGCGATCGCCGCAATCGCCGCTGCGGTATAGGGACCGATGCCTGGCAGCCTAAGCAAGTCTGCTTCATAGGACGGCAATTGCCCCTGATATTCAGCAACCACCACGCGGGCGCATTTTAACAGATTGCGGGCGCGGGCGTAATAACCAAGCCCTGCCCATGCTGCCATAACATCAGCGTCATCGGCCGCTGCCAGTGCGGCAAAATTGGGCCACATCTGGGTGAACTTACGAAAATAGGCACCAACTGCTGCGACCGTAGTCTGCTGCAACATGATTTCCGACAGCCACACATGATAGGGGTCGGCATATCCCTCCTCTGGCGGTTTACGCCATGGCAAGGTTCGGGCGTGGACATCATAATGGGCCAGCAGGCGCCGGGCGATATCCCCAGAATTCTGGTCAGCATGTTGGACGGCAGGCATGGAAAATGGCATGGATTAGGTGATGGATAAAGGCAAGCCACCAACAGCGCCAAAGGGCGCCAAAAAGCCCGTAACGCCTAAAACGTTTCAGCGACCACGTGGCGGCGACGCCAAAGCGGTGTCCGCACTGATGCCCGAAATCGGAAGGGCTGCGTTCCGGCGCTTCGGTTTCGTTCAAAGTTCAGTCGTCAGCCGCTGGGACGAAATTGTGGGCGCGCGCTATGCCGCTGTATCTGCGCCTGAGGCCATTCGTTTTCCCGTTGGCAAAAAATCCGATGGCACGCTTGAGCTAACGGTGGAGGGGGCGCATGCGACCATGATCCAGCATGTGCTTCCTGAAATCATCGACAGGGTGAATCGCTTTTTCGGCTATGGTGCGGTCGCGCGGGTTAAGGTCCGCCAAGGACCAGTTGCAAAGCCGCCAGCCCGGCAGCCATTAGCTCCACCTTCATTGAAACCGGTACCGATGGAATTGGGCGAATCTTTGCGCGAAATCGGGGACCCAGAACTGTTTGCCGTGCTCGAAAGTCTTGCGAAAAGCCTTGCCAAAGGCAGCGAGTGATTCCAGATGCGCAAGATGGTTTCAATGGCTAAGGCTATGTCGATGTTGCGTGTGAAAAAGTCCTTCGTTTTTGTTCTGTTGGGTGCTGCGGCTCTCTCAACGACTCTGGCTGCTGCACCGGCGCCAAGCAAATGGCTTTCCACCGTTACGGTGACCGATAAAGGCGCGCATGTTTTGGGCAATCCAGCAGCGCCAAATAAGGTTGTCGAATATCTCAGCTACACATGCAGCCATTGTGCGGATTTCGAATTGAAAGAAGCGCCCACATTCAAGGCGCAGTCCGTTGCAACTGGCAAGGCCAGTTACGAAGTTCGGAACATGGTTTTGAACTCGGTCGACTTGACGGCAGCGATGCTCGCCAGATGCGGCGGCAAGGGCAAATTCTTTGGTAATCAGCGGCATTTATTTGCGACCCAGTCCGTCTGGCTGGGTAAGACCAAAAATATTAGCGCTGACACGCAGGCTAAGCTTAAAACCGAAGATTATGCAGGCTTTATGATTGGCGCGTTTGATGCACTTGGGCTTGGCCCCATCATGCAGCAACGCGGGATTACACCGGCACAAGCGAAAACCTGCCTTGCGGACAAAGCAGCACTGAATGCGGTCATCGATATGACGGACGCCGGAGCCGCGCTGGGCGTTCGTGGTACGCCTTCATTCATGGTCAATGGCGTCTTGCAAGACCACGTTCATAGCGCGGCTGAACTCAAAGCTGTATTGAAGTAACTCGACATCCAAAATTGAAGGATATCCCATGCGTATCAAGACACTCATTTCTACAACAGTAGCAGTTTTGGCACTCGCAGCTTGCGGCGGCGGTGACACAGCGGGCGCCCCGAAGGGCGAGCCAATTGCCAAGGTGGCAGCACCTGCCGATAAGGCATGGGTCGATGTTGTGAGCAAAACCGAATTCGGTGGCTACAAAATGGGCAATCCGGAAGCGCCGCTGAAGCTTGTCGAATATGGCGCAATCACGTGCCCTGGCTGTGCCCAATTCTCTGTGCAAGCATCGGAAGAACTGCACGAAATCGTCAACAGCGGCCGTGTGTCGATGGAATTCCGTCCCTTTCTTGTCCATGGCATTCAGGACGTTCCCGGTTTCCTGCTGGCCCAGTGCAGCGGTCCTGAGGCATTTTTCCCACTGACAGATCAGCTTTATGCCGAACAGCAAACCTGGCTTAGCAAAATCAGCACGGTGACTGAGGCAGATCAACAAGCCATGCAAAAAATGTCGCCAGGCGAAATTTCGACGCTGTTGGGTACCAAGATGGGCCTGATTGAATTCGTAAAGTCGCGCGGCATTAGCGAAGACCAAGCCAAGGCATGTCTTTCGGACAAAGCGGCAATCGATGGCCTCATCAAGACCACCGAGCGCGGTACAAAAGATGACGGCGTAAGTGGAACACCGTCGTTCCTGCTCAACGGCGCGAAGCTCGACGCCAGTTCGTGGAACCAGGTGAAGACCAAGTTAGTTGAGGCCGGCGCGCGCTAACTATGGCTCGGGGGGGCTATAACATCGCCTCATTCGTAACAGGGGCAGCCCGTTGCGCATAAAGAAGCTGAAACTGGTCGGCTTCAAAAGCTTTGTTGAGCCCGCCGAACTGCGGATTGAAAATGGCCTGACGGGTATCGTCGGGCCAAATGGTTGCGGTAAATCCAACCTGCTCGAAGCGATCCGCTGGGTCATGGGCGAGAGCAGTGCAAAATCCATGCGCGGCGCTGGCATGGAAGATGTCATCTTTGCGGGAACAGCGTCCCGCCCGCCGCGTGACTTTGCCGAAGTCACCATCTTGGCGGAACGCAGCGATGATGGCGACGCTGCAAATGACAGCGATCAGGAACTTGAAGTTACCCGGCGGATCGAACGCGGCGCTGGCTCGGCCTATCGGTCAAATGGCAGGGATGTGCGCGCCAAGGATGTCGCCCTCATCTTCGCGGACGCCGCCACAGGTGCACATTCGCCTGCCTTGGTCAGTCAGGGCCGAATTGGCGCGATCATCTCTGCAAAGCCACAGGAACGGCGGCAAATGCTGGAGGAAGCGGCTGGCATCTCCGGCTTGCACGTCCGGCGCAAAGACGCCGAACAAAAATTGCGCGCCGCAGAGAGCAACCTCGCACGACTTGCAACAATCCTTGCCGATATGGATGCCCGCGCAGGGCAATTGCGCCGGCAGGCCAAACAGGCGGAACGCTACCGCACATTGTCAAAAGACATATTGCAGGCGGAGGCCCGCCTCATTTTCGTGCGTTGGCGCGAAGCCAAGGCTGCTGCTGATGCCGCGCGTGCTGAGGCTAATGCCGCGACTGCTGCCGTCGATGGCGCGGCGACCATCCAACGCGCTTTAACTGGGCGGCAACAGGATGCCGTGACGCAATTGGCAAATGCCCGCGCTGTTGCGATGGCCGCACGCGATGCAGCGAACGACGTTTCTAACAAGCTCGTGCAGCTCACTGGCGAGCAGGAACGGATACTTCAGCGACAATCGGATTTGTCTGCGCAAGCGTCCCGCATGGCCGAGGATGGCGCGCGTGAGGGCAAATTAACCCATGACGCAGCTGATGCACTCGCGCGATTGCAGAGCGAGAGCGTGGCATTATCTGAGCAGATAAAAGCGCAGGAAGAAGAACGCCCTGCCCTGTTGCGTGCAGCGGAAAATGTCGAACGTCAGGCCCGCGAAAGCGAAATCGCATTGGCAAAGGCAGCCGCTGAACAAGCCCGGGCTGACGCCGAGTTACGTGTCGCCGACGCGGCCGTCGCAGCAGCCACCATGCGTGTCGAGCGAGCCGAAGGCGCCGTCGCGCGCATAGCCAGCGAGCGCGACGCTTTGGGCGATGAAAACGCCTGTGAGTCTGCCAAAAAATCAGCACAAACCAGCGTAGCCACTCTGCAAAAACAGCTTCAACAAAGCACAGATGCAAGCGAAGCGGCTGAAACGCGCAGGACCGAATTGATCGCGGCACGCGACGGCGCGCAGGCAAGCCTTGCAAGTGCCAAAGCTGAATTGGCTGCGTTGCTGACAGAGCAAAACGCGCTCGAACGGTCACTGGCCAAAGGTGGCGGCGATAAGGCTATCAACCGCATCAAGGTGAAGCCCGGTTATGAACGCGCACTGGCCGCTGCGCTGGGCGATGATGCCGATGCGACGATTGGCGGCGATGCCGGACGCCGTTGGCTGGGCGGGACGCCGGCTATACAAGCTTTGGCAGACAATGCCCTGATCCATTATGTCGATGCGCCTCAGGAACTGGCTGCACGCCTTTCCCACGTGCGGGTCGTCGAACAAGATGATGGGGCAGAACTGAAACCGGGCGAGCGCGTTGTGACGCTTTCCGGACAATTACGCCGCTGGGATGGTTTCGCCACTGATGGCGATGGCGCAACGACCGCTGAGCAACTGGTCCGCGCCAACCGACTGTCCGGACTAAACGCGCTCATACCCCCCGCCGAGGCAGCGTTGGCAGAACAGGCCCAGACGCTTGCGGAGATGACGGATAATATCGGCGCCGCGCAGGATGCTGTTCGCGCGGCAGCAGCGGCGCGCGCAGAAACCGAAGGGCAATTGCGGCAGGCTCTGCGCGCGGTAGACCAAGCCGAAGATGCGCTGGCGCGGCTTAAGTCTGCCAAGGCCGCGTTGCTGGACCGTATGGCTGCCAGCGAACAAGATCTTGCCGAGGCAAAGTCGGAGCACAGCGCAGCCGAAGCCACACGTAGCGCGTTGCCAGATGGCACGCATCATTCCGACCTCGTCCAAAAACTTGTAATCGCGAACGAAGCCGCGCGAGAATTGCTTGCGCGCAATCAGGCAGATTTGTCATCGCTTGAACAGCGCATTGCGCAAAGCCGCGAACGTCGTGCGGTCGCGCTTGCCGAAATCAGGGGATGGCAAGAACGCGCTGGCGAGGCCGAGCGCCGGATCGCCGACATGAACAAGCGCAGCGCAGATATTGCGGCTGAGCAGGAAGCGATGGAAGGGCGCCCCGCTATTCTGGCACGGGAGATAACGCAGCTGCGCGCGGACAAAGAACAGCTGGCCGAGAAACTCTCCGGTCTTCAAGTTACGGAAAGTGCCTGCGAAAAAACGCTCAGGGAACTGGAAAGCGAACTCGCAACCGCTGCCGAAGCGCTCTCGGTTGCCCGAGAGGCACGTGCCGGTGCCGAAGCACGCGCAGAAAATCAGGAGCATCGCCGCGTCGAAATGGGGCGGATATCAGGAGAGCGGTTTGAATGCCCGCCACCGGTACTCCCCGAAAAGCTTGGGTTCGACGAGCATGCGATGGAAGAAGCCTCGGTTGAATCCACGCGGCTAGACCGGCTGCAAAATGAACGCGAACGCATTGGGCCAGTAAATCTTATCGCTGCTGATGAACTTGCTGAACTTGAGGCGCAACAAGGTGCTGGCGCCGCAGAAAGCGAAGAGCTGACGCTCGCGATAAACCGTCTGCGGGGTTCCATTGGCAGCCTTAACCGCGAAGGCAGGGCGCGCTTGCTCGCTGCATTTGAAGCCGTTGATGGGCATTTCCGCCGGCTCTTTGCAACGCTGTTCAACGGCGGGCAAGCGCATCTGGCGCTGATCGACAGCGAAGATCCGCTTGAAGCAGGACTTGAGATATTCGCGCAGCCACCGGGCAAAAAGCTCCAGTCGCTGACGCTTTTGTCAGGCGGAGAGCAGGCACTGACTGCGGTCGCACTTATCTTTGGCCTATTCCTAACCAACCCAGCGCCGATTTGCGTGCTCGACGAAGTCGACGCCCCACTCGATGATGCAAATATCGAACGCTTCTGCGATTTGTTGGAAGCGATGACGCGCGAAACCGATACCCGCTACCTTATCGTCACGCACAACGCAGTCACTATGAGCCGGATGCACCGGCTGTTTGGCGTGACAATGGTCGAACAAGGTATCAGTCGGCTGGTATCGGTTGACCTTGGTGGTGCCGAACAATTACTGGCTGCCGAATGACTTTACATGGCCCCATCACAAACAGCTTTATTTCGCAACGCCTTCGGCTGAACTACGTCGATTGGGGCAATCCCGATGCGCCACCGTTGCTTTTGGTCCATGGCGGCCGCGACCATGCGCGCAGCTGGGACTGGGTGGCCGAAGAGTTGCGCCATGATTGGCACATTATAGCGCCCGACTTGCGCGGCCATGGCGACAGCGCATGGTCACCCGATGGCAATTACGAAATGTCTGCCTTTGTGTATGACTTGGCGCAGTTGATCCACCAGCTGAATCTTGCTCCGGTAAGCATCATTGCGCACTCGATGGGCGGCAACATCGCCACACGCTATGCCGGGCTTTACCCCGAAAATGTCCGGAAAATGGTCAATATTGAGGGGCTTGGCCTTTCCCCCAAAATGCAGGCGGAACGCGACGCGATTGGCATTCAAAAACGTTTCCGGCAGTGGATTGAGGACAAGCGTAATGCGGCTGGGCGGACCCCGAAACGCTATCCCAATATTGAAGCAGCATATGACCGGATGAAGGCCGAAAACAGCTATCTGACCGATGAACAGGCACGCCATCTGACGGTGCACGGCATCAGCCGGAACGAAGACGGCAGCTGGAGCTGGAAGTTCGACAATTACCTCAACATCTGGGCGATATTCGACATGCCACGCGAAGATTTGCTCGCAATCTGGCAATCAATCACCTGTCCGATGTTGATGATGTATGGCGCCGATAGCTGGGCATCAAACCCTGAAAAAGATGGCCGCATCGCGAATTTCCCATCGGCAAAAGTCGTCGAATATGAAAATGCAGGCCATTGGTTGCACCATGACCAGTTCGACCGCTTCATGGCCGACGTAAAGGCGTTTCTTTAGTCGAACATCGCGCGCAAGGCGGCAATGGTGTCCGCCTCTTCAGCAGGCTTGTCCCTGCGCAAACGCGAGATACGTGGAAACCGCATCGCCACGCCTGATTTGTGGCGCTTGGATTGGTGCACCGCGTCAAACGCGACCTCAAGCACCAGCGACTTTTCCACTTCGCGGACTGGACCAAAGCGCGCGACCGTATTGTTCCGGACAAAGCGGTCGAGCCATTTCAGTTCTTCATCACTGAACCCCGAATAGGCCTTTCCAACCGGCAACAAAGTGCCCTCTTCGGTCCAGCAGCCGAAGGTATAGTCGGAATAAAATGAGGAGCGTTTTCCGCTCCCCCGCTGCGCATACATCATCACGCAATCCGCAACGAGCGGTTCACGTTTCCATTTGTACCAAAGCCCGACTTTACGCCCCGCGAGATAGGGAGAATCGCGCCGCTTAAGCATCACGCCTTCAATCGCCGCTTCGCGCGCGGCGGCACGGATCTCGGCCAGATGCTCGAAATCGCGCGCTTCAATGACGGCGGATAAATCGAAACGCGCAGAGTCCAGATTGGCCGTGAAAAGTTCAAGCCGGTCACGCCGCGCGGTCCATGGCTGACTGCGCAAATCCTCCGCGCCGTCGAACAATATGTCGTACAGGCGGACAAAAACTGGATATTCCGCCTGCATCGCGACCGTGACATTCTTGCGGCCCAATCGTTGCTGCAACGCGTTAAAGCTCGCCGCCTCGCCGCCCTGCACTTCGCCGCGCACCAGCAATTCGCCGTCGACCACGCCAATGCCATTGAACGCCGCCGCTATTTCGGGAAACGATGCCGTTACCTCGTCGCCGCCACGGCTGAACAACCGCGTTTCGCCGCCAGTCGACGCAATCTGGATCCGGATGCCATCCCATTTCCACTCGGCGACAAAGTCATCGAGCTGAACGCTGCCATCTTCAAGCGGATGCGCGAGCATGAAGGGTCGGAAAAACGCGCTATCGGCGGGATCGGGTCGTTCGGTGCGCCCTTCGCCCCATGCAAAAAGCTCAGCATAGGGCGGGCGAAGCGCGTGCCATACCTCTTCGACATCGTCGACTGAAACGCCAAAGGCTTGCCCGAACGCAGTTTTGGCGAGCCGCGCGGAAATCCCCACCCGCATGCCACCAGTTGCAAGCTTTAGCAGCGCGTAACGGCCATTGGCATCCAGCCGATCCATTAACTCTGCCAGCACCGCCGGAGCGCGCGCGCGGCTGGTGCTGTTCAACAGGTCGATGACTTCGGACACCGTCGGTGCAGCAGCGCTGCCACTGTTGTCCGGCCACATCAGCGCCACCGTTTCGGCAGTGTCGCCAACATAATCGCGGCTCATGCGGAACAGCATGGGATCGAAACGTTCCTCGGCCATCGCGCGAATGGCTGCCGATTTGACGGTGGCAATGTTAAGCGTTCCCGCAAGTGCCGCCAAAGCCCAGCCGCGATCGGGGTCCGGCGTCACGCGTAGGTAATCGGCGATCAGGCGGATCTTCAAATCGCGCGATCGCGTGTAGATCAAGCCGTCGATGAGCGCCGCAAAAGCTTGCATCAGCCTTCGTCCTCATCTTCACGGCCAACCAGGTCAAGCGCGCGCGCCTTTAACTGGTGCAGTTCGCACCACCGTCCCAGCGCATCGGTGCGGCCATGGGTAATCCAGGTTTCTGAAGGACGTAGCTCAAGCAACGTGTCGGTCAATTCGGTCCAGTCGGCATGGTCGGATATGACAAGCGGAAGTTCGACATTACGCTGTCGTGCGCGTTGGCGCACGCGCATCCATCCTGATGCCATTGCGGTTATGGGGTCAGGCAGCCGCCGTGCCCAACGGTCGTTCATCGCAGAGGGCGGCGCTATAACAATCGCGCCTTTCAGCTCCGCTTTCGCAAGGCCAGTTGCCATGATCAATTCGCCCAGCGGAACATTGTGCGCGACGTACAACTCACACATTTTCTGCATCGCGCCGTGGATATAGATCGGCGCATCATAGCCAGCCCTGCGCAGCTCAGCGATGACGCGCTGCGCCTTACCCAGCGCATAGGCACCCACAACGATGCAACCATCGACATTGGCCTCGCGCGCAGACAGCAATTTGGCGATCTCGCCCTCAATAGGCGGATGCGCGAATACGGGAAGACCAAAGGTTGCTTCGGTAATCAAAACATCGCAGGCAACTGGTTCGAACGGCGTGCATGTCGGGTCAAAGCGTCGCTTGTAATCCCCCGTCACAACAACCCGCTCGCCCGCATGTTCAAGCAATATCTGCGCTGACCCAAGCACATGGCCTGCAGGGTGAAAGCTTATCTTCACGCCGCCATGTTCGAACCCCTCACCATAAGGCACTGGCGTACCCATTTCGGTTCCGTAACGCAGTGCCATGATAGCCAGCGTTTCGGGTGTAGCCCATACCGCACCATGACCGCTGCGTGCATGGTCGGCGTGGCCATGCGTGACAAGCGCGCGCTCGGCAGGACGTGAGGGATCAATCCACATGTCTGCAGGCTTCACATAGATGCCATGCGCATGCGGCTCTATCCAATGTTGGGCGGCGGTTCGGGAGATATCATATGTCCTTTTCTTGGTCTGAATATGGGAAGTGGCAGATGCGATGTAAACCGCATGTGTCAGCGAAAGTTCACGGGAACTCCGGCTTAACCTCTCCACCAACTTTCAAACTGAAAACAATTTTCCTATCGCGCATAGACACCGCTTCTTCAAGAACATATACAGAACATATGTCTCAACTTCAAATTTCAGAAAAGCTCGCGATTCTTGCCGACGCCGCAAAATATGACGCTTCCTGCGCGTCTTCAGGTACGTCGAAACGGTCCAGCAGCAAATCAGGCGGTATCGGATCGACTGAAGGTATGGGAATTTGTCATGCCTATGCGCCCGATGGTCGCTGCATTTCGCTGTTAAAAATCTTGCTGACCAACAGCTGCATTTTCGACTGCCATTATTGCATCAATCGCAAGAGCTCTAATGTCCGCCGCGCGCGGTTTACGCCGAAAGAAGTGGTCGACCTCACGCTCAATTTTTATAAGCGGAATTATATCGAGGGTCTGTTTCTCTCGTCGGGCATCATCAAAAGCTCGAACTACACGATGGAGCAAATCGTCGAGGTCGCACGCAGTTTGCGCGAAGACCATGATTTCCGCGGCTACATCCATCTCAAAACCATTCCCGACGCTGATCCAGAGCTGCTTGAGGCCGCAGGGCGTCATGCCGACCGGCTATCGATCAACGTCGAATTGCCGACGCGTGCGGGCCTGCAAAAACTTGCGCCCGAAAAGTCGGAAGAGCGGATTGAAGGTGCCATGGGTGGTCTCAAGGAATCCATTCTCGACGGACGCGATGCGAAAAAGAAATACCGAAGCGCGCCAAACTTCGCGCCTGCGGGTCAATCCACGCAGATGATCGTTGGAGCGGACAGCGCGACAGACAGCGATATCGTCCGACGCGCCAACGGCCTTTATGATCGCTTTGGCTTGCGCCGTGTCTATTATTCGGCGTTCAGCCCTATTCCCGACGCGAGTGCCGTTTTGCCAGTGCAACGCCCGCCACTGATGCGCGAGCACCGGCTCTATCAATCAGATTGGTTGCTGCGTTTTTATGGCTTTGCCCCGCAAGAGGTTGTCGATGCAGCTGATGCCGATGGCATGCTGCCGCTCGACATTGATCCCAAACTAGCTTGGGCGCTGAAGCATCGTGCGCACTTTCCGTTGGATGTGAACAGCGCGCCAAAGGCGATGCTGTGGCGGGTTCCCGGGCTTGGGACGAAGGCCGTCGACGCGATTGTTAAGGCACGGCGCTGGCGGAGGTTGCGGCTTGAGGATGTCGGCAGGCTTACCGTGTCCATCGCGAAAATCCGGCCATTCATTACTGCTGAAGGCTGGAGCCCGGGCGCATTGACCGACATGGAGCATCTGCGCGCATCGGTTGCGCCCAAGGTGCATCAGCTTGAGTTGTTTGCGTGATTACCGCCCGGCTTGGACATGAAGATGATTTTGACGGCTGGCGGGAACAATGCCGCGGCCTGTTGCGGCTTGGCGCGCGTCCAGCGGACATTGTGTGGCAAGTCGGCGAACAACGCACAGACCTGTTTGCAAACCCCGAAAGCAATATTGAGGCTGCGCCCATCGGCGTGCCAAAGGGATTTGCCGAACTGTCCCGGTCAGTCATTTGCCATTCCGACCCGGAACGCTTTGGCTTGCTGTATCAGCTGCTGATCGATTTGAAGGCGCGTAAGCGCCACATGGGCGACCGTGCAGATCCCTTGCTGCGCAAGCTTGATGTCATGGCCAAAACGGTGCGGCGTGACATTCACAAGATGCGCGCCTTCGTGCGCTTTCGCCGAATTGAGCAAGATGGTGACGAGCATTTCGTCGCATGGTTCGAACCCGAGCACCACATTGTCCGCACGAACGCGTCCTTCTTTGTCCGGCGTTTCGCAGGCATGCGCTGGTCGATTTTGACGCCGAAACTTTCCATTCATTGGGACAAGGACAGATTGTTAGAGGGCCCCGCAGCGCAAAAGGAAGATGCACCCACCGAAGATGCCATCGAGGAGCAGTGGAAAACTTATTACGGGTCGATTTTCAATCCTGCCCGCCTGAAGGTGAAGGCGATGCTGAAAGAAATGCCCAAGAAATATTGGCACAATATGCCCGAGACAGCTTTGGTGTCCGAACTCATTCAATCCGCGCGAAATCGCGAGTTGGCGATGATCGAAAAAGAAACCGCTGCACCCGTTGCCGACACATTAAATTCGCTGCATGCCGAGGCGGCGCGCTGTCGTCGCTGCCCGTTATTTGGTCCGGCCACCCAGATCGTCTTTGGCGAAGGGCCTGAGCGCGCGCGCCTGATGTTTGTCGGCGAACAGCCGGGTGATCAGGAGGATATGCAGGGGCAGCCTTTTGTGGGGCCTGCAGGGCAGATATTCAACGCCGCGCTACGCGAAGCCGGAATTGATCGTGCGCAGGTCTATGTCACCAACGCGGTGAAACATTTCAAATTCAAGCAAGAGGGCAAACGCCGCATTCATGATCGTCCTAATGTCGGAGAGATCAACCACTGCCGCTGGTGGCTGAAGCGCGAAATAGAAATGGTGCAGCCGGACTTAATTGTGGCGCTGGGTGCAACGGCAGCGCGCAGTCTCACAGGCCACAATGTCGCCGTAACCCCCAACCGAGGCCACATTTTGGAGAGCATTGAAGGCGTTCCGGTGCTGGTGACCATCCACCCAAGCTATTTGTTGCGCCTTCCCGATGCAGAAGCGGCGGCACGCGAAAGGCAGAACTTCGTAGCGGACCTATCACAAGCCCTTGACCGTATCGGCACGATTCAGACAGCTACGGCGTAAAACAGCAAGCAGGTTTCGGGATGTGCATGGGGTAGTTGCAGCCCGCCGTGCATCAGCGCGGCACCGCTTAGCGTCGCGCCATCATCATGCAGCCCCAGCATCTCGATTGCCGACGGGCCCTTAATGGCTTGCCAGCTTGTCGGCCAGATCAGCGTGACCAGATAATTTCTTGCTGGGTCCAAACCGGCAAACCGCAAGCGTTCTGGCAAAACCTGCGGGTCGCTCAAGACATAGGCGACGGCATATAGCGCCTCGGAACAGTCACGCGCGACGACGCCATTTGCAACAATCTGCGGCGACGTATCGATCCTGACCAAGTCGCCATCATGGAGCAACGCGCGGTGGCGCTTGTGGAGGGCTATGGCAGATTTCAGCGTTTCAAGATCTGCCTGCCGTTCCGTCAGCAAGTTCAGCTCAAGCCCCATATGCCCCGGAAATGCGGTCGCGGCGCGCATGTCCATCGACAGCCGGCGTCCACTCACATGACATCGGGCTGGTCCCACATGACAGCCCATCACTTCGGGCGGCAGGAAGAAGCTCGCGCCCCTTTGGATATATTGCCGGTCAAGCGCATCATTGCTGTCGGAGGTCCAGACGCGATCACTATGCGCCAGCACACCCATGTCGGCGCGCGCACCGCCCGATGAGCAGCTCTCGATTTCGACACCGGGATGCGCGGTGCGAACGCGATCAAGCAGCGCGTAAAGCGCGGTTACCTGTGCGAACGCCTTCGCGGTGCCCAATGAACCGCCCGGATGGCTCAAATCGCGGTTCATGTCCCATTTGATGTAGCTGATATCGTGGTCGCGCAGCACCGCATCGATTGCGTGGAACAAATAGTCCGCAACCTCTGGCCGGCTAATGTCCAGCGCAAGTTGCGACCGGAACGGCACTTGGTCTACGCCTTCCACGCCAAGCACCCAGTCCGGATGTGCGCGAAACAGTTCGCTGTCGGGGTTGACCATTTCAGGTTCAAACCAAAGTCCGAATTCCATGCCCAACGCCGTCACATGATCAACCAGTGGTTTTATGCCATCGGGGTAAACATCGTTCGACACAACCCAATCGCCCAGCCCGGCACGGTCATGCCGCCTGCCCCCGAACCATCCGTCATCCAGAACAAAGCGCTCAACACCGATTTCGGCAGCGCGGGTTGCCAACTCTTTCAGTCTATCGACATCATGGCCGAAATACACCGCTTCCCAGGTATTGTAATTTACGGGCCGCGGCCTGGCACGCATTTCGGGGCGAAGCAATTTTGTCCTTACATGTTCATGGAATTTGCGGCTCAGCGCGCTGAAACCATCGGCGCTATATGCGGCAACAATCTCAGGGCTCGCGTAACTTGCCCCCGGTGCCAGCCGAACCTCGCCGGGGAGCAAAAGCGCACCGAGGCTGGTCAACACGCGTCCGTCGGTGAGCGAGTCCACACGCAGGCGATGGTTGCCGCTCCATGCCAGATGGAAGCCATAAGCCTCGCCCGCACTTTCGTTCGCGCTGGACGTCGCCAACAGCATTGCGGGGTAGCTAAAATGCGAGGTCCGTCCGCTGCGGTTTTCCCGCAGATATGTTCCTGCGCTTCGCTTTACCCGATCTTGGGTGAACTCCTGAGTCCAGCGACCCGTAAATCCGATAATCTCGGTCATGCGTTCAGGCACAGGCAGGTAGGCCGTCATCACTTCAGTCACATCGAGCGCAGTCGCGCCATAATTGGTCAAATGCGTGCGGATACGTAAAACACCCGTGGCAGGGTCGACATCGATTTCATATTCGAGCCCAAGCCGCGTGCGTTCATCACGGCATATGATTTTCGCGCCATGCGGTCGCGTTTCAACTTTGCCGACTTCGAAAAGGCTACACCAGTCCTTGCCCTCCCGATGTGCAGCAAACCCTTGCATCATTGGATGGCCTAAGCCGGGCTCCATCGCCAAGGATAGGGACAGTGCAACATCCGCAACGCCATGCATGCCTTGCCGAAAAAACAGGCTTTCCAACTGCGCCGCTTCAACATTTGGCGGCAGAGCGGCACCCCAATAGATCACCGACGGCGGCGCACCCTGGCCGCAGGCCAATATCAATGTCGCGTCCGGAGCATCAAATCGCAAATGGTCCAACGAACGCTCCCCCAAAATTCAGTTGGGCGTTGCGACCCATTTGTTGCTTTGTGTTTTCTATATAGCCGTTTAACCCGCATATTATCAAAAAAGCAAAGGCACAGCTTTGCAACGAAAATCATCGGGGGGATGGATGTTCGAGACAACCAACAGCGCAGCGCAAATTGGCATATTTGTTTCGCTCACTGTACTGATTGCTCTGCTCACCTATTGGAAAGTGCACGGCAAGGGTGCGCAGCGCACGCAGGACGCAGGTTCCACCAAAGAGGTGTTCCTTGCAGGCGGCGGGCTAACCTGGCTGTTCGTCGCGGGCTCGATTACGCTGACGAACCTGTCGACCGAACAACTGGTCGGCATGAACGGCAACCAGATGCTGCTGCTTGCGTGGTGGGAGATTTCGGGTTTCGTTGGCCTGTTGATCTTGGCCTATGTTTTTGTGCCGATTTATTATCGCAACAATTGCACCACCGTGACAGAATTGCTGGAGCGCCGGTACAAGGGCGGCAGCATACGCACCGTGATTTCGGCGCTGTTTCTGTTGGGCAACATCCTGATCTATCTTCCCGCTGCGCTATATTCGGGCAGTCTGTTTTTGAAATCGATGTTCGGTGTCGACTGGTCGCTCATCTGGTTTGCCGCACCCATGGCGATTATCGCGGCCATCTACACCATCACCGGTGGCTTACGCGCAGTCGCGGTCATGGACACTTATTCAGGCATAGGCGTGCTCGCGATTGCGTTTTTGGTGGTCATACTGGCACTCGCCGCGGTCGGGTTTGACCTGTCCACTGTGCCTGCCGAACGCACATCAATGATTGGCAGCATCGATTCCCCCATCCCGTTCCACACATTGTTCACGGGCATGATTTTCATCCAGATATTCTATTGGTCGACGAACCAGAATATCACGCAAAAAGCGATGACGGCGCCGACCGTCAAAGAGGCGCAAAAGGGTGTGCTGGCCGCCGCCATAGTCCGCATCCTCATTATCCCTGCGATCGTCGTCATTCCTGGCGTTGTCGCCTATAAGCTGTTCGGTAGCTTGGGTGACGCGGCATATGGAAAGCTTGTCGCGCATGTATTGCCCGGTTGGATGTCAGGCGCGTTTGCAGCCATGATGATGGCTGCAGTTATCGCGCATACCAGCGCCATATTGAACAGTTCGGTCGCGTTATACTCGGTCGATTTCCACGACAAATTTATCCGCCCTGTTGCCAATCACTGGCGGCTTGCGGCGATTGTGTCGATTGTCCTGACCATTACCTCGGTCCTGCTGGTTCCGGTCTATGAAAATGCAAAGAGCATTATTAACCTCTTGCAGCAGCTAAACGGTCTGTCGTCGATGCCAATCCTGTCGGCATTCATTACGGGGCTGCTTTTCCGGAATATGGATGCAAGGGCCGCTATCGCCGGATTGGTTTGGGGCGTTGCGCTTTATGCCTTCCACAATTTCATTTTGTATGTGCCCGACACGCTTTACCCCGGCGAAACATTTTACCAACATATGGGTATCGGGTGGCTGCATTATATCGACGTGATGGCGATTGTACTGGTAACCTGTGTGTTGACCGCCTTGACGGTAAACCGCATCATCTTTGGCAATCGGGCCGTATTTATCTGGAGCAAGGAGGGACGCCGGCTTTCGGCGCTTGAGGCATGAGCGAATATATCATTGTTATCGACGAAGGCACGACCTCGACCCGCGCCGTTCTGTTTACTGCTGCCGGCACTGCCGTGGATAGCTGCCAACGCCCGTTGACTCAGAATTACCCCGCGCCCGGCCTTGTGGAGCATGATGCCGAGGAAATCTGGAAGCTGACGTTGGAATGCACGCAATCGATGATTGCAAAGGCAGGCGGCGCTGACCGTATTGCGGGCATTGGCATCACCAACCAGCGCGAAACCGTTGT
>JAIXOE010000023.1 GCA_027486895.1 Sphingomonadales bacterium | reverse complement strand
CTGATGATTGGCATTACCCTGCTTGAACTGCTCGTTTGTGCTATTCAGGCTTATGTTTTCGCGCTTTTGACGTCGCTGTACATCAACGACGCCGTCAATTTGCACTAAGATTTCAACCACTAAGTTTTATTTTTTAACAGGAGTTATTATCATGGACGCAGAAGCAGCCCAAATGATCGGTGCCGGTCTGGCAGCAATTGGTGCCGGTATCGCCGCTGGCGGTGTTGGTAACGTTTTTAGCTCGTTCCTTCAGGGTGCGTTGCGTAACCCGGCAGCAGCCGACAGCCAGCAGGGCCGTCTGTTCATCGGCTTCGCCGCCGTCGAACTTCTTGGTCTGCTCGCGTTCGTTATCGCGATGATCCTGATCTTCGTTGCCTAATTGACGGTTTCGCCCCGGCAACCGCCGGGGCATTTCCCCATTAGGACGAGCGCGTAATATGCCCCAAATTGCCCAGATACTTGAAACTTATGCATCGCAGTTTTTTTGGCTGCTGATTGTCTTTGGCTTGGTCTATTTTACGATCGGTCATGGCATGTTGCCAAAAGTGGAAGCCACGATGGACGCCCGGAATCGTAAGATTGCGGACGACCTTGCGGCTGCCGAACGTGCGCGTGCAGAAGCAGATCATCTGGGCGATAGTGGCGAAGCTGGACTTGCCGCTGCTCGGGCCGACGCCCAAGCCAAGGCAAGCGATGCGAAAGCAAAAGGCGCAAAAGACGCGGATGCCCGTTTGGCAAAAGCCGACGCGGAAATTGGCGTGAAGCTCGCTGCCGCCGAAGCTGAACTTTCGGTCGCAACATCCAAGGCAATGGCAAGCATCGAAGCGGTGGCTGCTGAAGCCGCAGCGGACATCGTTGCCAAAGTTTCGGGCGCTAAAGTGACCGCGGCACAGGCCGCAACAGCAGTGAAGGCGGTAATGTCCAATGGCTAATCCTGCAGCTTCAATGGACACGGCTGTTACCGCCGCACCTGCAAATACTGCATCTGCAGGCAAATTGCAGGAAGCCGAAAAGACACTGAATATGCTGGAAGACGACGCCGTTCCTGTGACCCATTCAGGTACAGAGACTGCGCATGCTGGCGAACATATCACACCTTCGGCGCTTGGCTTTGACGCCACGATGCTGGTTGCTTTGGCGATGCTTGCTGTCATCGCGTTGGCGATCTGGAAAAAGGTGCCAGCGATGATTGCGGGCGCTTTGGATGGGCAGATTGCTGGCATCAAGCAGCAGCTTGACCAGGCAACTGCGCTGCGTGCCGAAGCTGAAAATATCAAGGTCGAGTATGAGGCAAAGGCAAAGCAAGCCGCGCTTGATGCCGATGCGATGAAAGCCTCTGCCGAAGCTGAAGCGAAGCTGATTGTTGCGCGCGCAAAAACCGATGCAACTTCGTTGATCGAACGCCGTGCAAAGGCTGCAGAAGAAAAGATTGCCGCTGCCGAGCGTGCTGCAATCGCAGATGTCCGCAACAAGGCCGCAAGCGCTGCTGCCGCCGCTGCTGCGCAACTGATTGCTGCCCATCACGACGCAAAGGCCGATGCAGCCTTGGTCGACCAGTCGATCGCGTCGCTGAACTAAGTTTTGTTGTTCCCGCGCAGGCGGGGATGCAACTTCCGGCATACAATCACGCCCCACTTTTGCGGGATTGACGTTGTGTGGCGAACCGACGTTGCTTACATCACCGCCAACATGTCCAAAGCCGACCGCCCCGATCAACCCAATGCTGCTTCTCGCTTTAACGAGGAGAAGGCGACCTATGCGGTACGCGGCGCAGACACACCTGATCTGGAAACCGGGACAGCCGCCATCCGCAATGTCCTGAAGACGTTGCCGCTGAAGCCAGGTGTATACCGCATGCACGACGCGCGCGGCGATGTATTATATGTCGGCAAGGCCCGCGCGCTGAAAAACCGCGTTGGCAATTATGTGCAGATTGACCGCTTGCCCAATCGCTTGCGCAGAATGGTCGCGCTTACGCGTTCGATGACAATCGTCACCACCAATAGTGAGGCGGAGGCCCTGTTGTTGGAAGCGCAGCTGATCAAGCGCTATCGTCCGGCGTATAATGTGCTGCTGCGCGACGACAAAAGCTTCCCCTTCATCCTGCTGCGCGCGGATCATAAATTCCCGCGAATTCAGAAACATCGCGGGGCACGGCGGCATAAGGGGCATTATTATGGCCCCTTTGCCAGCGCGGGATCGGTCAACCAGACGCTGAATGCGCTTGAAAAGCTTTTTCTGCTGCGCAGCTGTTCGGACAGTTTTTTCAACAATCGCGACCGGCCATGCCTGTTGTATCAAATCAAGCGCTGCTCTGCGCCATGCGTTGGGCGGATTGATGACCAGTCCTATGACGGGCTGGTTGCTGACGCAAAATCCTTCCTCGATGGCAAATCGTCTGCAGTGCAGGCAAAGCTGGCGAAGGAAATGGAGGGCGCGGCGGAGGGGCTCGATTTCGAACGTGCGGCCATGTTACGCGACCGTCTGAAGGCGCTGACATTCATTCAGGGTTCTCAGGCGATCAATGCGCAGGGCGTTGGCGATGCGGATATATTTGCACTCGCACACCGCAACGGCGTGATGGGCATTCAGGCGTTTTTCATCCGCGGTGGGCAAAATTGGGGGCATCGTTCGTTTTTCCCTTCACATGTTGCCGAGATGACCGAGGATGAAGTGTTCACCAGCTTTCTTGCGCAATTTTACGAAGATGTGCCGCCCGCGAAATGCATATTGCTGGACCGCGAGCTGACCGAAGCTGATTTGCTGGCTGAGGCATTGTCCGAACGCGCCGAGCGTAAGATTGAAATCAGCGTGCCGCAGCGCGGTGACCGCGTCCGGCTTGTCAAACAGGCCACGCGCAATGCCGAAGAGGCGCTTGACCGGCGCTTGGCGGAGAGCACGACGCAGGGCAAATTGCTTCGGGAAGTTGCGGACTTGTTTGAACTGTCCGAACCGCCACGCCGGATTGAGATTTACGACAACAGCCATATTCAGGGTACGAACGCGCTTGGTGCAATGGTGGTTGCCGGGCCAGAGGGTTTTATCAAGGGCCAGTATCGCAAATTTAACATCAAACAGGCTGCGACCGACGACGACTTTGCGATGATGCGCGAGGTGTTCCAGCGCCGATTTGGACGCGCGCAGGAAGATGATCCCGACCGCGATAGCGGGCAGTGGCCTGATCTTGTGCTGATCGACGGCGGCAAGGGCCAGATGAGTACAGTGAAGGCAGCGCTGGAGGAAATCGGCGTGGATGACGTGCCGCTAATCGCCATCGCCAAAGGCCCGCATCATGGCCGTGATGGCCGCGAGATTTTCCACTTCCCCGACGGACGCGAATTGACCTTGCCCGTGAACGCGCCGGTCCTGTTTTACCTGCAGCGGCTGCGCGACGAGGTGCACCGTTACGCCATTGGTGCGCACCGTGCGAAACGCAGCAAAGCCATAACTGCAAGCCCGTTGGACGAAGTGCCGGGCGTTGGACCTTCACGTAAAAAGGCACTCTTGCTACATTTCGGCACCGCGCGTGCCGTGCGCAATGCCAGCCTTGAAGACTTGCAGAAAGCGCCGGGTGTTTCCGCCGCCGTGGCGCAGACGGTGTATGATTTCTTCCATGGGAGCGAATGACTTGGCCTTGCAGTTGTTAAGCAGCTGATTAAACAGGTGGGACAGGGAGAATGTCATGCCAACGATCCGCGCCAACAATATCGACATATATTATGAGGAAAACGGTCCAACCGACGCGCCAGTGATCCTGCTCGTCATGGGCCTTGGTGCGCAGATGATTGCGTGGCCCGATGAGTTCATTCACGGCCTTGTCAGCAAGGGCTACCGCATCATCCATTATGACAATCGCGACGTTGGCATGTCACAGCGGATGGAGGGGGCAAAGGCGCCCAATCTGGTCTGGACAATGTTCAAGGCTCGAATAGGGCTGCCGGTGAGCGTTCCTTACACGCTCGGCGACATGGCGGCGGACGGCATTGGATTGCTGGATGCGCTGGGCATAGACAAGGCGCATGTGGTCGGAGCGTCGATGGGCGGGATGATCGTCCAATTGATGGCTGCCAACCACTCGGAGCGGACTTTGAGCATGACCTCAATCATGTCGTCGAGCGGCAAGCCTGGGCTTCCCGGCGCGCGCGCCGATATCCAGCGCCGCTTCATGGTAAAGCGCGCGCCAGACGCCAGCCGAGAGGAGGCTGTCGCGTTCGGAGCCGAGCTGGTCAGCTCGTTTTCCTTCCCCGATCCGGCTCGCCCAGAGAATGCCCACGCCGAAATGACCGCTAAAGCGTTCGACCGGGGCTATTATCCGGTCGGCACCAGGCGGCAGTTGCTGGCGATCATCGCCGATGGCAGCCGGGTAGAGCGGCTGAAGAAGATCTCGGTGCCGACTTTGGTGGTGCATGGCGGCGCTGATCCGCTCGTGCCCAAAGAAGGCAGCGAGGACATCGCCCGCCACATCCCCGGCGCAAGGCTGGAGATTATCGACGAAATGGCGCACGATCTGCCGCCCTCGCAAGTTGGCCGCATGGTGGATTTGATTGCGGCGCACGCAAAGCAAGCGCACGCATAAAAATGCTGCACTGCACAATTTACACTTGCGCGCAGTGGCGGGTTCGATAATCTAAGGCCATGACGACCAACCAATTGCTGCTTGAGGCTATCGCGCTCAAAAAATGTGTGACCGCCACCTATAATAATGTGGCGATGAAGCTTGCGCCGCACGTGCTGTATTCGAAGAATAATGCGCTGTTTATCGACGCGATCGCGCTCGAAAAGCATGGCGAGCCGCCGCGCGAAAAGAAGCTGGGGGCGTTTCATTTGCTTGGCCTTAACGATTTGAAACTGACCGAGCAGTTGTTTGATATCGACCCATTATTCGAAGCCGCCGCAGAAAAATATCAAGGCGTGACTTTGTTTATGATCAGCGGCGAACAGGGCGCAGCAGGATAGAGCTTCCCCTCATGCCGCAGTGTTGGCATGAGGGCGTATGGACATAACGGCATCCGCGATCATTTGTGCAGTCCGTAACCACGGCGAAACCGGCGCTATCGTACGCGCGTTTTCGGAAGATTACGGCATGCTTGCCGGCTATGTGCAAGGTGCACGCGGGCGGCAACTGCGTCCGGTGCTGATCCCGGGAAATGTCATCACTGGAGAATGGCGCACGCGCATAACGGGGCAGTTGGCGCGGCTGACGCCTGAACCCTTGCATAGCCGTGCGCATTTGCTGGGCGAGCCGCTGGCGATTGCGGCGATTGATTGGGTGACCGCGCTGACGGCGGCAACGCTTGCCGAAGGCGTGCCCTATCCACGCGTACACAGCGCGTTTGACGGGTTGCTGTCGGCGATTGAGCTGGCACCAGCGGCACGCGTCTGGGCGGGCGCTATTGCGCAATATGAGACATTGTTGCTGGCCGAGCTTGGCTATGCCGAAGATTATGACGCAGACAGTGCGCCTGTGGCCATGATGGCGCAAAACCGCAAGCGCTTGGTCGCGCATGTTCTGGGCGACCGCCGCGCCGATGTCATGGCCGCGCGCGAACGGTTGGTGGAGCGGCTGAAAAGGGCAGTTGCATAACCGCGCTGCTGTTGGCAGGGGACTGGCAGAATATCTCTATATCGTCATGCTGAACTCGTTTCAGCATAACGTGCCGTACCTTGTTATCCCGAAACAAGTTCGGGATGACGATCCATTTTTAGGTATCATATAATATGCTTATTGCCTTGTTACCCGGGGACGGAATTGGTCCCGAAGTCATCACTCAAGCGCGACGCGTCCTGGATGCGTTGGCGATCGACGGGCTGGTCTTCGAAGAAGCCTTGGTTGGCGGCGCGGCGTATAAGGCCACTGGCCACCCGCTGCCTGCCGAGACGCTTGACCTTGCAAAGCGTGCCGACGCAATATTATTTGGAGCGGTTGGCGACCCGGATTGTGATGCGCTGGAACGGCATTTGCGGCCCGAACAGGCGATATTGGGGCTGCGCAAGGAATTGTCCCTGTTCGCAAACCTGCGACCAGCGACCCTGTTTCCCGAACTTGCCGATGCCAGCGCGCTTCGTCCGGAGGTGGCTACGCAGATCGACATGATCATCGTGCGCGAATTGAATGGCGATGTCTATTTCGGTGAAAAGGGTATGCGCAAGACAGCCGATGGCAAGCGCGAAGGCTATGACATCATGTCTTATGATGAGGATGAAGTCCGCCGCATCGCCCGCGTTGGCTTTGAAACCGCGATGGCGCGCGGCAAGAAACTATGCTCGGTGGACAAAGCCAATGTGCTCGAAACTTCGCAACTGTGGCGCGACGTGGTGATTGAAACGCACGCGGAATATCCCGAAGTCGCATTGAGCCATATGTATGTCGACAATTGCGCGATGCAGTTGGTGCGCAACCCCGGCCAGTTTGACGTTATCGTCACCGGCAATTTGTTTGGCGATATCTTGTCCGATCAGGCCAGCATGTGTGCGGGCTCCATCGGAATGTTGCCAAGCGCCTCGCTCGATAGCAACCAGAAGGGCCTGTATGAGCCCATTCATGGCAGTGCACCCGATATTGCGGGGCAGGGCAAGGCCAACCCGCTTGCCACCATATTGTCCGCCGCGATGATGCTGCGTTACTCGCTCAACATGCCGGCGATTGCCGACCGCATTGACGCGGCTGTCGCCAAAGCACTGGCGGCTGGCGCACGCTCTCCCGACCTTGGTGGGACAATGTCCACCAGCGAAATGGGCGACGCCGTGTTGGCTGCGCTGTGAGATACGATGGCGGCATTAAATTCCACACCCCGTCATGCTGAACTCGTTTCAGCATCCATCGTGCCCCATATCCCGCCGGCTGTGAGGATAGATAGACCCTGAAACAAGTTCAGGGTGACGGCTTTCATGCGTTCCGAAGTTCCAACCAGCACTTACTGCATAATTCCCTAAGCATCTCCTTATTGACGCAACCCCTCTACTCCCCGAAAAGCGAACTTATGAAGAAAACGACCGGTCAGAATCGCGAAATTACTCGGCATTGGCGTCCTGCCACTCAGGCAGTGCGGGGTGGCACTTGGCGTAGCGAACATGGCGAGACGTCCGAGGCCTTGTTTCTCTCGTCTGGCTTTACCTATGATGATGCGGAAACCGTAGCCGCCCGCTTTGCAGGTGAGCAGGACGGCATGACCTATTCGCGGTTGCAAAACCCGACGGTGCAAATGCTTGAGGAGCGCATTGCGCTGATGGAGGGGGCCGAGGCGTGCCGCGCGCAGGCCACCGGAATGGCTGCGATGACTACAGCGTTGCTGTGCCAGCTGTCTCAAGGTGACCATGTGGTCGCCGCCCGCGCCGCCTTTGGCTCGTGCCGCTGGCTGACGGATACTTTGCTGCCCAAATGGGGCATCAGCACGACCACCATCGACAGCCGCGACAATGACGCATGGAAAGCGGCGATTCAGCCGAACACCAAAGTATTCTTCTTTGAAACGCCAGCCAACCCGACGATGGACATTGTCGACATGGCCTATGTCTGCAGCCTCGCCAAAGAACATGGCATCACCACCGTGGTCGACAACGCCTTTGCGACCAGCGTGCTTCAGCGGCCTATGGATTATGGTGCGGATGTCGTGGCCTATAGCGCTACGAAGCTCATGGACGGGCAGGGCCGCGTGTTGGCTGGCGCTGTCTGTGGTTCGCAACAGTGGATTGATGACGTGTTGTTGCCGTTCCAGCGCAACACAGGGCCTAACCTTTCGCCATTCAACGCCTGGGTCGTGCACAAGGGATTGGAAACGCTTGAACTGCGCGCGATGCGGCAGTCGGAAAATGCGCTTGCTGTTGGCAAATTCCTCGAAGGCCGCGTGCCGCATATCATGCATCCCGGTCTTGCCAGCCACCCGCAGCATGAACTGGCTATGCGCCAGATGAAAGCCTGCGGACCAATATTCGCGTTTGAAGTCGACGGTGGCCGCAAGCAGGCGCACGCGTTGCTGAATGCTTTGGAGATTATCGATATCTCCAACAATATCGGCGATGCCCGCAGCCTAATGTGCCATCCTGCATCCTCCACCCACCACGGTATGGGCCCAGAGGGTCGCGAAGCCATGGGCGTGCGCGAAGGCTTGATCCGCATCAACGTCGGGCTGGAAGATCCTGCCGACCTCATCGAAGACCTTGATCAGGCGCTGAAAGCAGCTGGGTTATGACAAATATCCTCGATTCCTTTTTCGCGGTCAGCGCAACGACCGAGGGCGTTACCGTCCGCGTCTCGCCCAATTTTCTGGAAGAACAATCGGTTCCCGCACAAGGACGTTGGTTTTGGTCCTATCATATCCGCATCGAAAATGGTGGCGATGAACCGGTGCAATTGATGACCCGCCATTGGCGCATCACCGACGGTCGCGGGACGATCAACCATGTCGATGGCGATGGCGTTGTCGGCGAACAGCCATTGCTGAAACCGGGCGAAAGCCATGATTATGTATCGGGTTGCCCATTGCCCACACCCAGCGGCATGATGGAAGGGCAATATCGGTTCATTCGCGAAGACGGCACCACGTTCCTCGCCGAAATCCCACGGTTTACGCTGGTCGCTCCGGCCACGGCGCGATGAGTTTTTCGACCTTTTACAACCGTTCGTGTCGAGCGCAGTCGAGACACCTCTCGGTCGCGCACAACTTAACGGCATCTCGACTACGCTCGATGCGAACGGGTGAGGTTTTAGAGAAGTGAAGCGGACGCATCTGCCCTTAAATGGTCTGCGCGTGCTCGATGCTTCGGCGCGCCATCTAAGTTTTACCAAGGCGGCGGATGAACTTGCTGTGACGCCAGCGGCTGTCGGCCAACAGATCCGCGCGCTTGAGGATATGTTGGGCGTTGTTCTTTTTCGCCGCACGCCCAAGGGGCTTGAGCTCACCGATGAAGCGGCAAATGGGCTTGATGCATTGCGTGCCGGATTTCTGCAGTTCGAAGAATCGGTGCGTGCGATGCAGGCGGGGCAATCCTCCAATTCGCTCACCATCGCCGCGCCACGCGATTTTACCGCCAAATGGCTGGCCGCGCGGTTGGCAACATTCAGCAAGGCAAATCCCGACACGCGCTTCACTTTGGTAGCCGCGGACGATGATGTCGATTTTACGGAAGCCAATCTCGATCTCGCCATCCGGCTGGCCACTGGTCCGGGCGAACATGAAGGCGTCAAGCTTGCCGCTGGCGCGCATGTGACTGTCGCAGCGCCTGAAGGTGGAGCGGAAACGCCGATTAGCTGGCCCAATTGCCCCGTCGCTGACGGCGTCGCTGCGCTTCGGCTCGCCGATGCTGGCCTTGCGATTGACGCGGCCGCGATTGGGCTGGGCAGGGCAACGGTGCCATTGCTTTTGGCCGAAGCCGATTTGGCGAGCGGAAAAATACGTGCGGTCGACAACGCGAAAGAAAGCGAAGAAGCCTATTGGCTGGTCGCACCCTTGCCGCAATGGCGGCAGAAAAAGGTAAAAGCCTTGGTTGAGGCTTTGACGGCTTAGGCCGCAACTAACCCGCGACGTTGTCGAGCAACCGAGTCATCAATTGCGCAAACACCGCATTGTCCACTTCGGTTGCGGGGTTGTTCCAGCTTCCGGTGATGTTGTAAAACGCACCTGCCTTGGACTTGGCGATAAAGCTCATCGAGATAACGCCCGGTTCCGACCCGCCTTTATAGCCAAGATAGGCCCATTTTGCGGCAGAGGCTGGTGCTACACCTTTGTTCACCGATAATATGTTCAGCAGCGACGCGCTGGCCGTGCTGCGCATATTGTTGAGCAAAGCGGCAATATCCACTGGCGCAGCGAACCATTCGATGCTGTCGATGGCAACGGGGCCTGAACCCAGCGCTACGAGGTTGATTTTCTCATAAGTGAGGTCAGCGGACTTTTGCTGTAACAGCGCGCGTTGCTTGGCTTCGCTCGCTGTTTGGAAGGCCTTGCTCAATTCGGGGTTGGTCTTCAGCGCAAAGGCCTCGACCGTTGTCAGCAAGGGCAAGGCGCGTTCGGGATTGCTGTGGCCGATCAGCGCGAGTTTTTTCTCAATGGCCTCACGCCCAAGCACGCGCATCAGCGTATCTGTCGCGGCATTGTCGCTCACGGAAATCATCCACGTCGCCAGCGTCTGCAACGTAACCGGCGTGTCGCGCGGCCAGCCTTGGGTTGCGGTCGAGGAATAGCTGATATCTGTCAGCGGCACGACGTCCGACCATTTGCGGCGGCCCGCGTCGACTTGCGCTGCAAGTTCAGCGAGAACGTAAAGTTTGAAGGTAGATGCGACGGCGAATTGCTGCGTGACATTGCGGCCTGCGATTTGCGTGCGCGTTCCATCGGCCGCGACTTTTTCGACGAGATAACCGGCGGTACCTGGAAGCGCCGCGAAATCGGCGTCAATCTTCGCGGCTGTGTCGTCCTTTGTTTCAAAACCCTTGATCAGCAAGCCAACGATCTTGTTGGGTGCTGATGGCTCAACCGAAATATCCGCGGTCGCAATCGCCTTTTCATATTCGATTTGCACCGTCGCACTCGATGGGCCGACACGCTTGATGGACAGGACTTTCAGCGGCCTCCCATATTGGGCGATCAACTGGTCCGACAGACCTTTAAGCTGCGCCTCTGGAACCGCGGCCAGAAATGAGGGCGCGAAATAGTCGGCGTAAGGCAGCTTGCCCGAGAGCACAGAGGGAAGTTGAGCGATCCGGGCATCGAGCGGCGTTGCGGGTTGCGCGGCGGTTGCTGGGGTTTGCGCAAAGGCGGAAATAGGGCTGAGGGAAAGTGCACCGAGAACAAGCGCCAACTTCATCGTTCGCATTCAACTGCTCCTGTTTGTTACCCCGAATTCGTCATCCTGATTTCGTCATACCGAATTTGTTTCACGATATGCGACGCCTCACGCGTCAATCGTGTCCTCGTCCAACTGCGCGGCATTTTCCTGAATGAAGTTGAACCGGTGTTCCGGATTTTTGCCCATCAGCCGATCGACAAGGTCATTGACCACGGCGCGGCGTTCATATTCATGCGGCAAGGTAATGCGGATGAGCGAACGCGACGCGGGGTCCATCGTCGTTTCTTTCAACTGGTTCGGGTTCATTTCACCAAGGCCCTTGAATCGACCAACATCGACCTTCTTGCCCTTGAAAACCGTCGCTTCCAACTCGGCGCGGTGCGCATCGTCGGCGGCGTATACGCTCTGGCTGCCATGCGTCAGGCGATACAAAGGCGGCCGCGCGAGATAGAGATGCCCGGCCTTCACGATTTCCGACATTTCCTGAAAGAAGAATGTCATCAACAACGTCGCGATATGCGCGCCATCGACATCAGCGTCAGTCATGATGATGATGCGTTCATAACGCAGATTGTCAGGGTTGCAGTCCTTGCGCGTGCCACAGCCAAGCGCGAGCTGCAGATCAGCGATTTCGTTATTGGCGCGGATCTTGTCAGCGGTAGCCGATGCAACATTCAGGATTTTACCCCGGATCGGCAGGATCGCCTGCGTCTTGCGGTCACGCGCTTGCTTTGCGCTGCCGCCAGCGCTGTCGCCTTCGACGATGAACAATTCAGTGCCCGTCGGGTCGTCCGATGCGCAATCGGTGAGCTTTCCGGGCAGGCGTACCTTGCGGCCCGAGGTCGCGGTTTTGCGTTTGACCTCGCGTTCTGCCTTGCGGCGGAGGCGGTCGTCGACCTTTTCAAGGATGAAGCCCATCAGCGCCTTGCCGCGCTCCATATTGTCGGCAAGATAATGGTCGAAATGGTCGCGCACTGCGTTTTCCACCAAGCGGGTGGCTTCAGGTGAAGTCAGCCGGTCTTTGGTCTGGCTTTGGAACTGCGGGTTGCGGATGAATACCGACAGCATCAACTCGGCTTCGTTGAAGATGTCTTCCGCCGAAATCTGTGCAGCCTTTTTCTGGCCGATCAATTCACCAAAGGCACGTAGACCTTTCGTCAGCGCAGCGCGCACGCCAGCTTCATGGGTGCCGCCGTCGGGCGTGGGAATGGTGTTACAATACCAGCTATATGATCCGTCGGAATAGAGCGGCCATGAGATCGCCCATTCGACACGGCCCTGCGCATCCGGGAAATCTTGTGTGCCTGAGAAAAATTCGGTGGTCGCGCAGGCGCGGGTGCCAAGCTGTTCGCGCAAATGGTCAGACAAGCCACCGGGGAACTGAAACACCGCTTCGGCAGGCACATCTTCGCTTGCGAGTTCCGCATCGCAGCGCCAGCGAATTTCAACGCCAGCGAACAGATACGCCTTCGACCGAGCAAGCTTGAACAGGCGCGCGGGTTTAAACTTGGCATCGGGGCCGAAAATTTCAGGGTCGGGCGTGAACGCAATCGTGGTTCCGCGCCGGTTCGGTGTTGGCCCTAGCTCTTCCAGCTTGGTGACTGGATGGCCTTGCGCAAAGCGCTGGCGGTATAATTGTTTGTTGCGGGCGACTTCGACAACGGTATCGGTCGACAGCGCGTTGACGACAGATACGCCGACGCCATGCAATCCGCCGGAAGTCGCATAGGCTTTGTCCGTGAACTTGCCGCCGGAGTGCAAAGTCGTAAGGATGACCTCAAGCGCGGATTTGTCCGGAAACTTCGGATGGGGATCAACCGGAATGCCGCGACCATTGTCGGAAATGGTCAGCCGGTTGCCAACGCCCAAATGCACTTCAATGCGGCTGGCATGGCCAGCGACCGCTTCGTCCATCGAGTTGTCGAGTACTTCGGACGCGAGATGATGCAACGCGCGCTCGTCGATGCCGCCAATGTACATTCCGGGACGACGCCGAACCGGTTCAAGCCCCTCCAGCACTTCGATTGCGGAAGCGGTGTAATCATTGGATGCGGCGGTTGCTGCCGCGCTCCCGCCAAACAGGTCATCGTTCATGACACTGCTATAGGCGCGGGAGAGTCACCGGTGCAAGCACCAGCGCAAAGCTTTGACAATCGTCTGTGGATATTTCGCCGCCGCGTTAGCGGACGCGTGGTCCGCCGAAAGGCATTGGCGGTGGAGGACGGCGCACACCACGTGGAAGCTGCGCCTGATAGGCACGGCCGCAATGTTCGACGCAGTACGGGAAGCCTGGGTTTACCGCGACACCGCAGAAATGGAAATCGGCTTCACCGGGGTGACCCAAGGGCCAACGGCAAATACGCTCGTTCAAATCCAGCAAGGATGTTTTGTCCGCCATTTCGGGGCTTGGCTTTGCAGGCACAAGGCGGCGTGGCGGTGCGGGCGGAATTGGCGCCTGCTGATCGCCGGGTCCCTGGCGCATAAATCCACCAGGTCCGATCGAAACGATACGTGGCATCGACGATACGCGTGGAGCCGGTGTTTCAGCCGCGTCGTCATCTGCACGCACTGGCGCGGCAGGTTCGGCTACGGGCGCAGCGGCACGCGGGCGGACCGGTGCAGCGGGGGCAGGTGCCTTTGCAGGCGCTGCGGCAGCTGCCTTTTTCGGAGCTGCTTTTTTGTCCGCGTCATTTGCCTTCACAGGCGAAGGGCGCGATTTCAGACCCAAGCGATGGGCTTTGCCGATAACGGCATTGCGGCTAACACCGCCAAGCTCCTCGGCAATCTGGCTTGCTGTCAGGCCCTTTTCCCAAAGCGCTTTTAACTGATCAATCCGCTGGTCGGTCCAGGACATAGAAACTTTCCCAATATCTAATTTGTCGCACCGCAGTCGTGGCGCATTTGCGCCTTGCGGTTAAGCCTGCAAGCCGATAGTCGATTGCGCGATGACTATCCACCATAAAAGCGCTCTTGGTCCAGATAGGGACGCGAACCCTGTTGTGCAACTGCCCGACGGCGAACGGCATATCCGCAACGTAAACTGGGTCGGACTTCAAACGCTGTATATGAAAGAGGTGCGCCGCTTCTTTAAGGTGCAGCTGCAAACGGTGTGGGCTCCGGCTATCACGACGTTGCTGTACCTGATCATTTTCACCGTGGCACTGGGAAGCGTCAAGCCAACGGTGCTGGGTGTTTCCTTTGCGGATTTCATCGCGCCTGGCCTGATCATCATGGGCATGATGCAAAACGCTTTTGCCAATTCCAGCTTCTCTTTGCTGGTCGGTAAAATCCAGGGCACCATTGTCGATTATCTGATGCCGCCATTGTCCAATGCAGAGGTTTTGGCCGCGCTCACCGCTGCTGCGGTTACGCGCGCGTTTCTGGTGGGCGGTACAATCTGGCTGGCGATGGTTTTATGGCCCGGCGTTAATGTTACCCCGGCGCATATCTGGGCAGTCTTGTGGTTCGGTCTGATGGGCTCCATGATGCTAGCGCTGATCGGCGTCATGACGTCGATCTGGGCGGAGAAATTCGACCATGCGGCAGCGGTCAGCAACTTCGTTGTTGCGCCAGCAGCATTGCTTTCGGGTACATTCTACTCGGTTGATAAGCTGGCCCCGACATTCCAAGCGATCAGCCACGCGAACCCGTTCTTCTACGCGATTTCGGGGTTCCGTTATGGCTTCATCGGTGCAGCAGACAGTCCTGTAATCTTTGGCGCCCTTTTGCTGCTTGGGCTTAATATAGCTCTTGGCACCATTTGCTATTTGCTGCTGCGTTCGGGCTGGAAATTGCGCTCTTAATATTCGTATCCGGCTAAACATCGGGGTCAGCGTGTCGTAAATCTCTCAAAGGAGATTTTCATGACGATCATGGCCCGCGCAAAGCTGTTATGTCGCAGTCAGCAGCTGGAAACTATGCTCATGAACGGCAATAGCGTGCAGATCATCGCCGCGCGCGAGCTGCTGCGGCTATCGCTCGTTGAATTGCATGAATTGGGCTATTGGCGCGAGAACGCCGATCAGCTGAAGGACTATATGCGTTTGTACCGTGCGTCTGGGCCTTTGCGATTTAACGCGCCGGTGTCCATGTCTGTGCCTGACAGAACGGCCCGATACATCCCTTGACCACCAGATTGCCCGATTTGCCTTTATAGACAATCGAACGATAGGTTTTGCCCGATTTGGGATCGTAAATCTGGCCTTTCCATTCATTGCCGGCCGCTTTGAAACCCGTCAAAACATTCATACCCAATATTGTCCGGCTGCGCAGTGACTTGTCAGGATTGTTCATGTCTTTCGCGCCTGGACCAGCTGGCGGGGTCACAAGGAACTTTGTCAGCTTGCCGCATAAATTTTCGCCGCAGGAATAGACTTCAACAACGCCATCCTTGCTTTGGGTGATCCAACGTCCAGTAATGGGCGCAGCTGCCTGCGCTGATAAGGGCAGCATCAGCAATGCAGCGGCGGTCATCCATTTTTTCGCGTGGGTCATCATCAATCCTTTTTAGCTCCGCCAGACATATGCAAGGGTTGCCCACACTGCAATGCTTTTGCCTTTTACTTACGCCATGCTAATTGCGGCGTCATGAATGAGATAACCCTGTTCGACTATTGGCGCTCCTCGGCAAGTTACCGCGTGCGCATTGTCCTCAACCTGAAAAACGTGCCGTACACGCGCGTGCCGACAAGCCTTTTGGAAAATGAACAAAAGGCGCCGGCCTATGTCGCGCGCAATCCGCAAGGCTTTGTCCCCATGCTGTCCATCGATGGCCATGACCTAACGCAAAGCCTTGCGATTATCGATTATCTCGATGCCAAATATCCGGAACCGGCGATGGTGTCGTCCAACCCTGCGGACCGGGCCAAAACACTGGCGCAGGCTTTGATTATTGCGGCGGACATTCATCCCATCGATAATCTGCGCGTCCTGCGTTATTTGAAGGACGAGATGGGGCAATCGCAGGAGGTTGTCGATAAATGGTATCG
>JAIXOE010000054.1 GCA_027486895.1 Sphingomonadales bacterium | reverse complement strand
TGGGATTTTACGAACCTTTATCCCGAAGGAAAACATGCCAGCCAGCAAAGGCGGCCCGGGGCTTTAGCCTGATGGAACAAGCGGGCCTTAATCAACCAACGCCATCAGCCGGAAGCACGAACCAGCGCTTCCGCGCCGGCCGTCCCCCTTTTGAACGCAGCATATGCGCGTTCAACCTTTGTAGGAAATAATCTTGCCGATGTTGGAAATCGCTTAAGCGACTTTCGATTCGGCACCCAAGATCAATGGCTCGGCAAGCTTGCTCACATTGACCGTGGTACGCGCGATGCTTGGTGCGCCGCCGGATGACTTGTGCCGGAACTTGCCGTCAATCTGGCCGCCAGGGGCAATCGTCAGATTGCTGTAAACGACGTCGCCGACGATACGTGCAGTCGATTCGATGACGAGGTCATTGGCTTCAATCGAGCCTTCGACATGGCCGGACAATTTTGCCGATTCGGCAATGACCTTGCCTGCGATCACGCTGCCTTCGCCTTGCACCAGATTGCCGCATGTCACGTCGCCCTGCACCTTGCCATCAACGTGTAAGTCCACGCGGGCGGTGAGGTTGCCGACGATTTCAACATCGGAAGCTATGATGGAAAATGTGTGACCGGAACTATTGCGCACGTTGTTGTTATTCCTTTGCGGCGTTGCCGGCGCGGTTTCCGGCGACTGTTTGGACTTTGAGAACATCAGGGTTTGCCTCCAAAAACTTTCTCGGGTTGATCGCCTGACCATTCAAACGGACCTCGAAATGCAAATGGCTGCCCGTCGATCGACCTGTGCTTCCCATTCGTCCGATTTGCAAGCCACGATCAACCATTTGGCCTTGCGCGACATTCAATCCGGAAAGATGCGCATAACGCGTTAACAGCCCGTTGGCATGTGTAATTTCGACGGTATTGCCATATCCGCCGTGGAAGCCTGCAAATGTCACGCGGCCTTCGGCTGCAGCGAGGATTGGCGTACCCACTGGACCTTTGAAATCGAGACCGGCATGCATCGCGCCAGCGCCGGTGAAGGGATCGCTGCGATAGCCAAAGCCGCTCGACATCATCATCACCGCTGCGGGCATCGATGTCGGGATCGCGGCCAGCGCGCGCTCCATGGCATCCATGCGGCCAAGCGAGGTGGCCAGTTTCAAAAAGCGGGGGTCGCGCACATCTTGTTTGCGGTTGCCAAAAAACGGTTCGAAAATACCACCCTGCGCATTGCGGGCCTGACGCGCCAGAACTTCGGGGTTAAGCCCGAACTGGCGGATCGCAGCCTCTGCCTTTGATGTACGGGCCAAAGCCACCTTGGTCATTTTTTCGGCGAACTGAATTTGCCGTGCTTCAACGCGGGCGAGACCAGCTGCCTCGGGCACCATAAAGCTGATGGTTTTAACCGCTTGGTCTTCCGCGCTTGGCTTTGCCGTCGCCGGCGTTTGCACGTTGGCTTCCGGAACTTCGCCCAGATATTGATCGCTCAAGCTTTCCAGCATTTTTTGCCGGCGCTCGAGATCCTTGGTCACTTCATCGATGGAGCCGCGATAATTGGCGACGCGCTCTTCGGCCGATTCAACCTCCGCTTCTTGCTGGCTCAACGCCATGCGCTGCGCGGTGACGCTGACTTGATTGATCGCCATGCCCAGCGTCACAACAAGCCACAGGCCGATGACGGACGCGACGGTACCCACAACGCGGCGTTGCAGTTGTGCGGTTAGTTTTAAGAACCGGACTTGGCCATTGGCCCGCATGAAAAATTCGCGGTCAATAAACCATCCAGCTATCCGGTTTTTCCAACCGGACATTCTGGTCTTTAGCGACACGACCCACCCCGTTTTAATTTGTAGAGCGCGCGTAGCAGAGCAAATTGCCGCTAGCGAATCGCCTGCGCCCGACTCGTGACGAGTCGAAAGAGTCACACGGTGAGCTGTGGAAAACGTTATCCAAATGTCATCAATGGTGAACGACCAGCGTATACCGTCCGCGCGTCTTTTCCGTAAAATCCCGTAAATTCAACGCTTTTCCGGCGATTCGCTGCTATGCCGGATGTTGTAGCCATGAAATGAACGGTTACTTTCCCTTTTGCCGCCATTTCTCTACGGGTTGGGAATATGACCGATTACGAGCCCCTGATGGCATCGATAGCCACCAAAGCGCGCGCTGCAGCGCGGCAATTGGCAGCGGCAGATGACGCGACCAAGGCCAGGGCATTGAAATATGCAGCGGAGGCATTGCGCGACCAGTCTGCGGATATTCTCGCGGCGAATGAAATCGACGTAGCAGCAGGGACAAAGGCCGGGCTGTCACCGGCAATGCTCGATCGCCTGAAACTTGACGAGGCGCGCATCGCGGGCATGGCGGCCGCGGTTGAACAGGTTGGTTTGCTTGCGGACCCCGTTGGCCAAATCATCGACAGCAGCACGCAGCCCAATGGTTTGCAGATGGCGCGCATCCGCGTGCCGATTGGCGTGCTTGGTATCATTTACGAGAGCCGTCCCAATGTAACGGCGGATGCTGCGGCATTGGGGTTGCGCTCGGGTAACGCCGTGATCTTGCGTGGCGGCAGTGAGGCCGTGCACAGCAACCGCGCCATATTTGCCGCGATGTTGGCTGGTATCACCAAGTCTGGATTGCCTGCGGACGCGGTGCAACTCATGCCAACGCAAGACCGCGAGATGGTGGGGGCTATGCTGCGTGCCCAAGGCGCAATCGACATGATCATTCCGCGCGGTGGCAAATCTCTTGTCGCCCGCGTTCAAGAAGAAGCCCGCGTTCCCGTGCTCGCGCATTTGGACGGTATCAACCACAGCTATGTGCACAAGGACGCTGACCCAGCCATGGCGCAGGCGATTGTCGTCAATGCAAAGATGCGGCGGACGGGCGTTTGCGGGGCAACCGAAACCGTGCTGATTGATCAGGACTATCCTGCCGCTGCCGAACTGATTGGCGCGCTGATTGATGCCGGATGCGAAGTCCGCGCGGACGATATGCTGATGGAGCTGGATGCCCGCACAGTGTCTGCCGACGCGGCCGATTGGGACACCGAATATCTCGACTCCGTGGTTTCGGCCTGCGTCGTTGCCGGACTGGACGAAGCGATGGACCACATCGCCCGCCATGGCTCGCACCACACAGACGCGATCATCACCGACAATGCCGATGCTGCGGCGCGCTTTTTGGCGGAGGTGGACAGTGCGATTGTCATGCACAACAGCTCGACCCAATTTGCCGATGGCGGGGAATTAGGCCTTGGCGCGGAAATCGGCATTGCGACTGGGCGTCTGCACGCGCGTGGCCCTGTCGCGCTTGAGGGACTGACAACCTATAAATGGGTTGTGCGCGGAAATGGGCAAATCCGGCCTTGAAGACAATTGGCCTCATGGGGGGATCTTTCAATCCAGCGCATGGCGGCCACCGGGCGATTAGTCTGTTTGCGATGGATTCGCTGTGCCTCGACGAATTTTGGTGGCTGGTGTCGCCGGGAAATCCGTTGAAACCCAAAAAGGGCATGGCGCCATTGCCTGCGCGACTGGCATCCGCAAAGGATCAAACGCGGCGGACATCCATCAAGGCAACGGCGATTGAGCGCGAGCTTGGCACCGTGTACACCGCAGAAACCCTACAAAAGCTGGTCGCGCTTCACCCTAAAGTCCGCTTTGTCTGGATCATGGGCGCGGACAATTTGTTGCAATTTCATCACTGGAAACGGTGGCGGGACATTGCGCGATTGATGCCGATTGCAGTTATCGCCAGACCCGGCTATGATAGGCGTGCTGCTGCGGGTCCCGCAACGGCCTGGTTCAGACGGTTTGTCCGGCGCCCGGACCAGCTTCATCACTGGACAAAATGGAGTACGCCAGCGCTTGTCTTTTTGCGCTTTCGTCCAGATCCGCGTTCAGCCACCGCAATTCGGCGTGCTGACCCATATTGGTTTCACCGATATAAGGAACATGGAACGCGTGACGGCGTTACCCGAAATATTGTGCTTTAAGGAGCAATCTTGATCGACACCGCATCCGTTCCTGCTGCCGGCAATCTGGCCGCCAAGTCCAAGGAACCCACATTGACCCCGGACGCCCTCCACGCGCTTATCCTGCAATCGCTCGACGATGATCAGGCGCAGGAAGTTGTGACCATACCGCTTGAAGGCAAAAGCAACATCGCTGACCATATGGTTGTCGCATCGGGCCGTTCATCGCGCCAAGTGGCATCGATGGCGCAAAAGCTTGCCGAGCGTATCAAGAAAGCCGGACGTCATGCCCGCATCGAAGGTCTGCCATCGGCCGACTGGGTGTTGATCGATGCCGAAGATGTCATCGTGCATCTGTTCCGTCCCGAAGTCCGCAGCTTCTACAATCTGGAACGCATGTGGGCATTTGGCGACGCGCCCGAAGTCGCGTCCCAATAAGACCGAGCGTCCGCGCCGATGGCGATGCGCCTGCACATCATCGCGCGCGGCAAAATCGGCCGTTCTGCTGAAGCGGAATTGGTCGATCGCTATCTGAAACGGATCAGCTGGCCGACGCGGCATAGTGAAATGCCCGATAAGGGCGGCGATCTGCCCAATTCGGACAGCCCCTGCAAAACCATCATTCTTGATGAAAAAGGCGAGCAGCTTGGCTCGCTCGAGCTTGCGCGCTTGCTTGAACGCTGGCGCGACGATGGCGTGCGCGAAGTGCGCTTTCTGATCGGTGCTGCCGATGGCTTTGATGACGAAGCCCGTGCCGGCGCAGACAAGCTTATCGCCTTTGGCAAAGCGACGTGGCCGCATTTGATGGCGCGCGCGATGCTGGCTGAACAATTGTTCCGTGCAACATCGATCATTGCCAACCACCCCTATCATCGTGAAGGATAGGACCATGCGGTTCTGGTCCATCCTTTTGCTGTTGGTTGTCACGCCTTTTGCCATTGCGAGCAGCCTGATGGCGCAAAGCTCGGGAAGCAGCAGCGAGCAAGAAGCGTTGCGTGATGCGAAGGGAAAGGCGCTGCTGGCTGAACGGCGTAGTGAATTGCTTCGGCAAGAGGCCAGCAACGCCGAAAGCACAGCAGACCGGCTGGTGGCCCAACGCGCCGTGCTGTCCGCAGAAATCGACGCCGCCGAAGCGCAGATTGCAGCGGCTACTGCCCGCATTTCGATTATTGGTCGCCGCCAGCAATATCAGCGTGCACAGCTTGGCGTTGAGAGCGAACCCGTGCTGCGCCTGAACGCCGCGCTGCAGCAAATGACAGGGCGTCCCACTGTGCTGATGATGATGCAGCCAGGGCAACGCGAAGATTATGTACATTTGCGCGCCGTGATGGCGACCGTCCAGCCGCAGATTATCCGCCGTACCAGCGCCTTGCGTCAGCAAATTGCGGTACAGAGCGAGTTGCGGGCGCAGGAATTATTGGCACTGAAATCGCTGGGTGATGCACGCAGTCGACTGAAAAGCCGTCAGGCAGCGTTGGCCAGTCTGGAAGGCGACGCGCGGGGCAATGCTGGAGTGTTGTCCGCCAACGCCGCTATCGCTTTTGAACAAGCCATCGCACAGGGTGAACGCGCACGCGATATTGTCGGGCGCATTGATACACAGCGGCTGAGCGCCGAAAAGGCATCTGAACTGGCGGCGCTTGACGGGCCAATGTTGCGTCCCGGGCGCGCCAGCGAAGCTGCAGGCGGAGACCGAGCATATATCCTGCCCGCGCGGGGCAAGCTGCTGTCCGGTTTCAATGAACTCAACACCACTGGCTATCGCGAGCGTGGCGTGCGGATTGCGCTTGCGGACAATATGCGCGTGGTTGCACCGGCAGCAGGCACGGTTTCCTTTGCTGGCCGCTATCGCAGCTATGGACAGATCGTCATTATCGAACATGGTAATGGCTGGAACAGCCTGATTACAAATCTGGATAGCACGCAGGTCAAAAAGGGGCAGGCGGTAGCGCAAGGCGCTATGCTGGGCTCGGCGAAATCAGACGCGCCGGAAATCGGCGTGGAACTGCGCAAAAATGGCCGTGTGATGGATATTGCCACCATATTGGGATGAACGTCGGTGTTCTTGTCGATGCCCCGGTGGCATTCGTGGTAAACATGCTTTCACGCTGGGTTAAGGCGAGATATAGCATCGACGAAATGATGAACTGGATTGGTCTATGAAGAACCGTTTGCTGCCCGCGACTTTAGCCATTGTTTTGGCGCTGTCGGTCCCTGCGACTGTGCTGGTCGCGCAAAGCGTTCAGCAGCAGCAAGCCGAAGCCGATCGCTTCAAAGAGCTGGAGGAATTCCTCGCTGTCTACCGCAAGGTCAAATCAAGCTATGTCGACAAGGTCGATGATAAGCAATTGATGGAAGGCGCGATTCAGGGGATGCTGGCCAGCCTCGATCCGCACAGCGGTTTCCTCGACAAAACCGACTTCAGCTCGTTGCAGACGCAGATTGACGGCGAATATGGCGGCCTTGGCCTGTCGGTCACGCTTGAGGATGAAGCCGTCAAGGTCATCGCGCCAACCAAGGATACGCCCGCTGACAAGGCAGGGATTAAATCAGGCGACTTTATCACGCATTTGGACGGCAAGTTGATTCTTGGCGGAACGCTCGACGAAGCTGTCGAAGCGATGCGCGGAGCGCCCGGAACATCCATCAAGCTCACCATATTCCGTCCGGGCCGTGATGCACCGTTCGACGTGACGGTGACGCGCGCGGTCATTGATTTGAAACCTGTGCGGTGGGAAGTGAAAGACCGCATTGGCGTCATTTCGATTACCGGCTTCTCCGAGCAAACCGGCGCTGACGTCGTTGCTGCTGTGTCGAGCATCAAGAAATCGCTTGGCGGAAATCCTCTGGGTTACATCGTCGACCTGCGCTCCAACCCTGGCGGCATATTGGACGAAGCTGTTGCTGTTTCTGATGCCTTCCTATCCAGTGGCGAGATTGTTTCAGAACGCGGCCGTGACAAGCGCGATATCGAACGCTGGTGGGCGGAACGCGCTGTTCCGGGTGATGTAACCGGCGGTGCGCCAATCATCGTTTTGGTTGATGCAGGATCGGCTTCAGCATCCGAGATTGTGGCTGGCGCATTGCAAGACCACCATCGTGGTCTCGTCATGGGTGAGCGCAGTTTCGGCAAGGGCTCAGTGCAGAATGTCCTGCCCTTGACGCGCGACACAGGCCTTCGCCTGACCGTTGCGCGTTACCATTTGCCATCGGGCCGCTCGGTACAGGAAGGCGGCATTAAGCCGGATATCCGAGTCCCCCAATTGTCTGATCCGGATTATAAAAAGCGCGTGTCGGTGCGTGAATCCGATTTGCGTCGTCACTTGGTCAATGAACTGAAAGACGACACAAAAGATCTTGAAGAAGATATCAACGATGATCCCCGTTTCGCCATGACTGCGGAGCAGTTGAAGGCCAAAGGCATTGACGATTTCCAACTGCATTACGCGATGGAAACATTGCAGCGCCTTGGACCACGCACGATGAAGCTTGCCGAAAAGCCCGTAAAGGGCAAGGCGCAGAACTGAGTATAGCGCTCACTTCCCCCGTCATCCTGAACTTGTTTCAGGATAACACGAAGCGGTGTTTTGTTATCCTGAAACAAGTTCAGGATGACGAGGGGTGAGAGCTTCGCGGCAAGTTCAGGATGACAATGATTCGGAGTGAAGTGCGTACATGACGTCGAAATTTGAAAAGGCCCATTGGCTCGCATTCCTGTTGCCTGCCGCGTTGCTCGCAGGGGCTTATGGCTCGCAATATATTGGTGGGCTTTTCCCTTGCGAAATGTGCTGGTGGCAGCGTTATCCGCATTTTGCGGCGGTGGTGATTGCACTCATTGCCTTTGGCGTGAGCAACCTTGCTTTCCGCAAGACACTGGTTGCGCTCGCGGCGCTTGCCATTGCGACAAGCGGCCTCATCGCCGGATTTCATGCCGGCGTTGAATATGGCTGGTGGGAAGGGCTGACCGCCTGCACCGCGACGATATCGGGCAGCGGTGATGATTTGCTCAAGTCGATCATGAACGCGCCATTGGTTCGCTGTGATGTCGCGCCATGGTCTTTGTTCGGCATTTCGCTTGCCGGGTACAATTTCCTCTTGTCGTTGGGCGGTGCAATGGCCATCTTGGCAATGACATGGCGCAACAAGACAATCTGAAAACCGCATCGCAGCGTAAAGTGGCAATTGATCGCATGATTCGCGTGAATCAGGCGGGCGAATTTGGTGCCAAACGGATTTACGCAGGGCAACTTGCCGTAATGGGTGACCGGACGCCGGCTGCGCGCAGCATTGCCCATATGGCCGAGCAAGAGGAACGCCACCTCAATGCCTTTGACAAGATGATGGCGGAACGCGGCGTGCGTCCTACCGCGCTGCACCCCATTTGGAACGCAGCAGGATTTGCGCTTGGCGCGGTGTCTGCCGCGATTAGTCCGGAGGCAGCAATGGCCTGCACCGTGGCTGTCGAAACCGAAATTGACCGCCATTATAGCGAGCAGCTTGAAGAAATCGGTGACAGCGATCCTGAATTGTCAGCGATGATTGCCGATTTTCAGGCGGACGAACTTGAGCACAAGGCGACCGCGCTTGCCGAAGGCGCAGAGCGCGCCCCCGCTTATCCGCTGATGAGCGCGATTGTCCGCTTTGGCTGCCGCACTGCCATTGCGGTGTCGAAACATATTTGAGCTTCATCGCGCATTCAGCCTGCGACGTTCAAGCCAAGCTATAGATTTTTGGAGAATATCCCGTGAACGCAATGGCCAGAATTTCCGTCGCTTGTATCGCAGTCATGATTTCGGTCCAAGCGCCCGCGCAAGACGCGCCTGCTGCGCAACCCGGTGACGAGAAAATCAACCAGCTGATCGTTTACGGCGACGACAAATGCCCGGAAAGCCAAGGCGATGAAATCGTCGTTTGCGCGCGCATGGGCGAGGCGGACCGTTACCGCATCCCTTCATCCTTGCGCGGTGACCCCAATGACCCGCGCAATCAGGCGATGTCCGAGCGGATCAAGTCGTACGAATATGTTGGCGCAAGCGGCACGATGAGCTGCTCACCATCGGGTGCCGGCGGCTTCACCGGTTGCGGATTTCGCGAAATTGACCGCGCTTATGCGGAAAAGGCGCAAGACCCCGGCATCACCTTCGGTCGCCTGATCGCCGCCGAACGTGCCAAGCGGATGGCAGGCATTGACGCTGAAGCAGCCGAAGTTGACGCACGCGTCACCGAATTTGAAAAGGGCCGTGCCGAACGCGAAGCGAAGCTGCAGGCCGAACTGGAGGCCAAGGAAGCGACAAGTGCCGAAGCCGAGCCGCTGCCTGAACCCAAATAAGCGAATTTAGCCCTTCGCTTTTTCCGATGCCACCCAGTCCTTAATCTGCTGCTCCAACACATCAAGCGGGACTGAGCCCTGACCCAGCACGGCGTCGTGGAACGCGGCAAGGTTGAATTTGGGGCCAAGCTCCTTGGTTGCCATATTGCGCAATTCGCGGATTTTCAGTTCACCCAATTTATACGCCAGTGCTTGGCCAGGCCAGCTGATGTAGCGGTTGACCTCGGCTTCGATATTGGCGGCCGACAGTGCGCTGTTGTCGGTCATGAAATCGATCGCTTGCTGCTTGCTCCAACCCTTGGCATGAATGCCAGTGTCTACGACAAGACGGCACGCGCGCCACATTTCATAGGACAGGCGGCCCATGTCTTTGGCGGGCGTATCATATAGGCCCATTTCGATCCCCAAGCGTTCGGAATAAAGACCCCAGCCCTCGGTGAACGCAGTGAAGAACGCGCCATATTTGCGGAAGTCAGATAAAGGCAATTCTTGCTGTAACGCGATTTGGTGATGGTGGCCGGGAACAGCCTCATGCACGGACAAGGCCGGAATCTCCCAAAATGGCCGTTGGTTCAGTTTCGACGTGTTGACGAAATAGGTTCCGGATATCCCGATTTCCGGCGAGCCTTGGTTATAATAAGCCGTCGTGGTTCCTTCGGCAGTCTCTGCCGGAATTTCCTTTATACCATAAGGATGGCGGGGCAGGCGACCGAACAGGCTGGGCATCTTGCCATCAATGATCTTGGTCACCCGGGCGACCTTCTCCATCAGCTCTTCAGGCGTCTTGGCGTAATATTGCGGGTCGGTCCGCAAATGTTGGATGAACGCTTCGCGGCTTGGATAACCAGCCTTTGTGGCGACTTCGACCATCTCGGCGCGAATGCGCGTAACTTCGCTGAGGCCGATTTGGTGAATCTGCTCTGCTGTCAGGGAAGTCGTTGTTTCTTCGCGAATGCGGAAGGCGTAATATTTATCACCGCCGGGTTGCGCAGACACTCCGGGTGCTGAGGCGCAAGCTGGCTTGTAGCTGGCGGTGTACCACGCAAGCTGCTTGTTCAGCGCTGGATGAATGACGTTGCGGATTGTGGTGTCCGCAGCCTTTGCCAACGCCGCAAAGTCGGCTTCGGACACGGCGGCCGGGCGCTTTGCTGCATAAGGTTCGTAGAAGCGTGACTTACCAATGTCGGAAGCGATCAGTCCGCTGATGGTGCCCTCAAAGCCATTCAGCGTTACGCAGGGCTGGGTATATTTGCCCTTGATCGCGACATTGGCCACCGCGATGTTTTCGTCATTCACCCGCGCATATTGGCCAAGCCGCGCATTGTAGCTTTCATAATCCGCCTTGGTGCGAAAGGGCAGGTTTTGGGCCATGCCGGCAAGTTGCTGATGCCAGCTGGAATAGGTCGTGAAATTGATTGCGCGTTGACCGAAACTGTTGCCCTCGATGGTCGAGTTCAGCGCGCGCCTTAATATGCCCGCCTCAACCTTCGATGCGGCGTTCAGCGCATCGGACGGGATGGCATTTAACCGCGAGAGAAACTTCGCCGCATCTGCGGCCCGGCGGTCCTGCGCTGCCAAAGTGTAATCGCCAAGTTCCGATGCATAATCGTTTACGCCAAGCGCGCTTGCATAGACCGGCTGTTCCTTGAGCGAGGCCGCCCAAACGTCATCTACCAACGCCGTTGAATCACCATTGGCATCGGCAAAAGCAGGGGCGGACAGCGCGAACAAAGATCCGGCGAGTAATAATTTGCGCATTGGGCGTCTCCGTGAAATATCAGTGCCAGGACTTAAGCAGGGGAGACGGCAAATGACCAGACTGTTCCGCAAAGCCGAGGCAGTGCCGAAGTCGCAACTGATCCTGCGGGACCGTTTTGACCAGCTGCTATCGCTCGGTGCCGTGCTCCTATTGGTTGCTTTGACTATCGCCGTTCTTAAGGGCCGCGGGGATTGGCCACAGATACCTGCATCTGTCTGGTTTCACCTTGTCACCATTGCCACGGCGCTTGTCCTGACCCCGATAATGTTGCTGCGCCAACGTGGAGACAGGTGGCATAAGCAGTTTGGCTATATATGGCTTGTCGCGATGTTTGTAACCGCTGCGATAAGCCTCGACATTCGCCTGATAAACCGGGGCAGCTTCAGCATCATCCATGTGCTGTCGGTCTGGACGATTATTCAGTGCACCCTCATTCTTTGGAGTGCGCGCCAACGGAATACGGCTCGTCACCGAAGCGCCGTGCGCGGCATGGTGCTGGGCGCGCTTTTGATTGCGGGCTTTTTCACATTCCCATTCAACCGCTTGCTTGGTCAGTGGCTCTTTAGCTAGCGGTAATTGTCGACGATCGCGAACATGGCGGTGACTTGATCGCGCTCGCCTTGGGTGAGTTCGGGCCGCCAGATGTCGAAGATCAAAACCAGCCTGTCATAGGGGCTGTTGTTCCACGCTTCATGCTCGACGCTATCGTCAAAGGCGATGACCTTGCCTTCTTGCCATTCTATCGTGCTGTTGCCGACGCGAAAGCCGCAATCGGGCGGAACCACGAGCGGCAGATGGCAGATAAAACGGCTGTTCAACATACCGGTATGCGGCGGGATTTTTGCGCCTGGCCGAAGCAGCGACAGCATGACGGAAGGCGCGCGCGGGCCAATGTGACATAGCGGCACATGGTCCATCACTGCGCCATAGATATTCGGGCAGCGCGCGATATGTTCGTCCACCGCGGCGCCATTTTGCCACAGGTGTAGGGTGCTCCAATCCGAATTTTCCAGCAAACCATGATGGTCCTGTTGCGGCCTTGCATTGGCGACTTTCATATATGGCTGGAAACCGTCATGCCGTTCAAGCAAGGCCAGCGCCTCGCGTTGCATTTCGGGGAATAGACCCTCCAGCTTTGCCACCCAGTCCCATGCTTTTGTGTCGGCAAATTCGACATGCGTCATATCGGGATAATAATGCGCCATAGGCTTCTGTGGAAACTGCCGATATTCCGGCGGTCGTTGCGTATCGCCGAACATCATATCCAGCGACTGGCGAAAACGCGGATGTTGCTCTTCGCGCGGAAAGCCTGCTGCGCTCAGTCCATCCAGCAACGTGTTCCGGAACAGGGCAGCCAGCCATGTGACGGCGGCGTTCGCGCGCTCGATTTGCGCGGGGACTGCCGGGTCGGACGATGGCCGCGCCGCTGCAGTGCGAATGGCTGCGCTATAATAAGCATTGGCGGCGCGGCGGTCACAAGCCTCGCGCCGTCGGTCGGCTTTGGCAATGAGCGCGATTATGTCAAAACGGTCGGCAGTCAGCCGAGCCTCCGCCTCCGCCTCGGACGGGAAACCGGCTGGGGTCTTGGGTTCTGCGGATGACATGACAAAGCACTACGCCATTGCAGGGCGCTTTGGCAATGTCAGGCGCTACCTATCGGCCTCTTGCCTGCTGGTGCGGATGGTCGTGCCAAAGACAGCAACTGCAATGACATAAGCCAGAGGGTAACGCGCCGTCGTAACCCCGAGACTATTCAGCGGCCTCCAGCACCTGATGGTCAGACAACGGCTGGCTTAAGCGAGTCAGCATTTCCTTCGGGCATATTTGCCAGAATTCACCGCGTCTCCGGTCCCAATCTTCAAGCAATGAGTTGGACCATGCGCTGTCAGTTGCTTGGGCATGGGCAGCGATCAGTGACTTAAGCTGGTCTTCCCAATAGGCGCTATCGAGCCTTTGCCAGACAATGCTGTCCGGGTTGGCCATCGTCGCAAAATCGCCATCGGTATCGAGCACAAATGCCATGCCGCCCGTCATCCCTGCGCCAAAGTTGCTTCCAACCTTGCCCAGAATGACCGCTAGGCCGCCCGTCATATATTCCAGACCATTTGATCCGCAGCCTTCGACCACGACATGCGCGCCCGAGTTGCGGACGGCAAAGCGTTCGCCCGCTTGGCCAGCGGCCAAAAGCCTTCCCGATGTTGCGCCATAAAGCACGGTGTTGCCGATGATGCTGTTCTGCTGACTGGTGAGCGGGCTGCTGACCGTTGGTCGCACGATGATCGTGCCGCCTGAAAGGCCTTTGCCGACATAGTCATTGGCGTCGCCGAACACTTCCAGTGTGATACCCTGGCACAAGAATGCGCCAAGCGACTGTCCCGCCGAACCACGCAGGCGCACATGGACGTGCCCTTCGGCAAGGCCCTTCATTCCATACAAGCGGGTAATCTCAGAACTCAGCCGCGTACCGACTGCGCGGTGCGTGTTGCGAACATTATATGTCAGCTGCATTTTCTCGCGCCGTTCGAACACCGGCTTTGCATCATGGATCATCTGCGCATCGAGGCTGTCGGGCACTTCGTTGCGGAATGTCGGGATGCTGAAGCGCCGCGCGCTGTCGGGCGCATCGACTTTGGCAAGGATCGGGTTGAGATCGAGATCGTCCAGATGCTCGGCGCCGCGGCTGACCTGGCGAAGCAGTTCGGTGCGGCCAATGACTTCATCCAAGCTGCGATAGCCAAGCTTGGCCAGAATCTCGCGCACTTCCTCGGCAATGAAGGTCATCAGGTTGATGACCTTTTCAGGGGTGCCTGTGAACTTCTTGCGCAAGGCTTCGTCCTGAACACACACACCGACGGGGCAGGTGTTCGAATGGCATTGACGCACCATGATGCAACCCATGGCGACGAGGCTGAGCGTGCCAATGCCGAATTCTTCCGCGCCCAAGATCGCGGCAATCACAATATCGCGTCCGGTTTTCAAACCGCCATCGGTGCGCAGCTTGATACGATGCCGCAACCCGTTGAGCGTCAGCACCTGATTGGCTTCGGACAGCCCCATTTCCCATGGGGTGCCAGCATATTTGATGCTGGTTTGCGGGCTTGCGCCGGTGCCGCCCACATTGCCCGAAACCAGAATGACGTCGGCATGCGCTTTCGCCACGCCAGCTGCAATGGTGCCTATGCCTGCGGCACTGACAAGCTTTACGCACACCCGCGCACGCGGGTTGATTTGCTTCAGGTCGTAAATGAGCTGGGCAAGGTCTTCGATCGAGTAAATGTCGTGGTGCGGTGGCGGTGAAATGAGCGTGACGCCGGGCGTCGAGTGCCGCAGGCGCGCAATCATTTCGGTGACCTTGAAACCGGGCAACTGCCCGCCTTCGCCGGGCTTCGCGCCCTGTGCAACCTTGATTTCAATTTCTTCGCACGCGCCAAGATATTCGGCAGTCACGCCAAAGCGGCCACTGGCAACTTGCTTAATCACGCTGTTGGCATTGTCGCCGTTTTCGTAGGGCTTGAACCGCTTGCTGTCTTCGCCGCCTTCGCCCGACACGGCCTTTGCGCCGATCCGGTTCATGGCAATGGCCAGTGTCTCATGCGCTTCAGGAGACAAAGCGCCGAGCGACATGCCCGGCGTGACGAAGCGTTTGCGAATTTCGGTGATCGCTTCGACTTCGTCAATCGCAACGGGCTCCTTCGCGAAATTGAACTCCAGCAAATCGCGCAAGTAAATCGGCGGCAGTTCTTTTACGCCTTGGGCAAATTGCGTGTAAGTCGAATAGCTGTCATTCGCGACAGAGCTTTGCAGAAGGTGCATCAGACCCGCCGAGTATGCATGCTCTTCGCCGCCATTGCGTTGCTTGTAAAAGCCGCCAACGGGCAAGCGGGCAACCGCCGTGTCAAATGCCTCTTCGTGGCGATCACGCGCGTTCACATAGAGCGAGTGATATCCTTCGCCCGAAATCTTGTTCGGCATTCCGGGGAAGAAGTCATTGACCAACGCACGTGACAGGCCAACGGCTTCGAAATTATAGCCGCCACGATAGCTGGAGATGACCGCAATGCCCATTTTGGACATGATCTTCAGCAGCCCTTCGTTGATGGCGGTGCGGTAATTCTCGACCGCTTCGGTCAGCGCAAGGCCGCCCAATAGGCCGCGTGCATGGCGATCGCCGATCGCGGCTTCGGCCAGATATGCGTTTACAGTGGTAGCGCCGACACCAATGAGCACCGCAAAATAATGCGTGTCGAGACATTCGGCAGAGCGGACGTTGATCGACGAATAGCTCCGCAAGCCATTGCGCACCAAATGTGTGTGCACAGCGGCGGCTGCGAGGATCATCGCAATGCCGACGCGGTCGGCGCTAATGTTTTCGTCTGTCAGGAATAGCTCGGATTTGCCCATGCGCACAGCGGCGACGGCTTCTTCGCGGATACGCGTGATGGCAGCGCGCAGCCCTTCTTGGCCTTCGGATATGTCATAGGTGCAGTCAATTTCTGCGCCCGCTGCGCCAAAGGCGGACTTCAGCCGGCGCCAGTCATGCGTGGTGAGAACTGGGCTAGCCAAGACAAGCACGTCGGCGTTCTGGCTTTTCTCTTCCAATATGTTGGCAAGGTTCGAGAAACGCGTTTTAAGGCTCATCACGTGCCGCTCGCGCAGACTGTCGATGGGCGGGTTTGTCACCTGGCTGAAATTCTGGCGGAAGAATTGGCTGATGAGCCGCGGCTTATCGCTGATCACGGCAAGCGGTGTGTCATCGCCCATAGATCCAATGGCTTCCTTGCCATCTTCGATCATCGGCGCGAGAATCATTTCGACATCTTCAAGCGTCATACCGGCCGCGACCTGACGCTTTGTCAGTTCAGCGCGAGACCATGCCGGGGCCGCATCCTGCGCGACATCGGGCAAGTCATTAATCTGGCGGAAGCCCTGTACGAGCGCGCCATAATCCTGCTCCGCGGAGATCCGGTCTTTCAATTCGTGATCGCGGTACAATTTGCCTTCATCGAGGTTGACTGCAATCATTTGGCCAGGACCAAGACGTCCCTTTTCCAAAATCGTAGTTTCGGGAAGAACGACCATGCCGGTTTCGGAACCGATGACGAGCAAATTGTCCGAAGTGCGGCTGTAGCGCAGCGGGCGCAGGGCATTGCGGTCAACGCCTGCAACGGCCCAATGCCCATCGGTCATGGCAAGCGCGGCGGGGCCATCCCATGGCTCCATGACGCTGGACATATATTCATACATCGCACGATGTGACGCGGGCAGATTGGGATTTGACTGCCACGCTTCGGGGATCAGCATCAACTTTGCCGTTGGCGCTTCCTTGCCCGACCGGACCAATGTTTCAAACACGGCATCAAGCGCTGCGGTGTCGGATGAGCCTGCGGGAATGACAGGCTTAATATCATCCGACTGCGCGCCAAAGGCGATGCTGGCCATTTTGATTTCGTGGCTCTTCATCCAGTTCTGGTTGCCACGGATGGTGTTGATTTCGCCATTATGCGCGAGACCACGGAACGGCTGCGCCAACCACCATTGGGGGAACGTGTTGGTCGAATAACGCTGGTGGAAAATCGCGACGCGGCTTTCAAAGCGATCATCCTGAAGGTCGGGGTAAAAGACCGAAAGGCTTTCTGCGAGAAACAGGCCCTTGTAGACAATCGACCGGCACGACATTGAGCAGATGTAGAAATCACGAATCTGCGCAGCGATAATCTTCTTTTCGATCCGGCGGCGGACAAGATACAGGTTCTTTTCAAACTCGGTCGCGTCCACTGCATCGGGCATTGGGCCCGCAATCATGATCTGTTCGATCTCGGGCCGCGTTGCCTGCGCCTTGGTGCCGATAACCGACACGTCGACCGGCACCTGCCGCCAGCCATAAATGGTGTAGCCAGCGTCGATGATTTCGGCCTCAACGATTGTGCGACAATTTTCTTGCGCGCTCAGATCGGTACGCGGCAGGAATACCATGCCGACGGCCAAACGGTTTGGCATCGGGCGGTGGCCGCTGTCCGAAATGGCATCGTCAAAGAAGCGGACGGGCAAATCGATATGAAGCCCAGCGCCATCACCCGTCTTGCCATCGGCATCGACGGCACCACGGTGCCAAACGGCCTTGAGCGCTTCAATCCCGGCGGCCACGACGCGGCGTGATGGCTTGCCATCAGTCGCGGCAATCAAGCCAACGCCGCAGGCATCGCCTTCGGATTCGGGATAATACATGCCCTCGTTTGCAAGGCGTTCATGTTCTGGCGTGGGGAAATGATGGGTCATAATTATAATCCGTTATGCTGGCGTCGCAGCATCCTCTGGTTGCTCAGTTGTCTGTGTCACAGGGCTTGGCGGCGGCGGCAAATGCGCTGTTGCCGCTTCCACCTTCTTCATGATTGCCGGCATCGCTTCGATAATTTTGGGCATCATACCAAATGACGCTTGCATCATTTCCTTGTCGGTAAATGTGCTCATGAAATTGCCCGCAAAGCTTGTGCCGCTGGGCGTCGCAAAAAATGCGTTGATGTCGTTCAGTTCAGTCAGCGTATATTTCTTGGCGTAGATGCTCGACAGCGCGGTGCGGACTTCGGGCTCCAATTCGCCCATCATAACGCCCATTTCTTCGAACATCACCTTCATCATGATGTCCATCCGCTCGCGGAAATGTGGGTCACGTTCGGCGGCGATTTTTTCAAGGGTTTCGCCCTTCTTCATGCTATCGTCACCGGCCATCCCCGCCATGGCAGCCGCATCGAGGCCCATGATCTGGTCCATCATTCCGTCGGCCATGCTGTCCATCACATCCTTCATGATGCGCTGGTACGTGCCGGGCGGGACGAGCCTTATGACGACATTCTCTGCCGCTTTCAGGCGGGCTGGATCTACCGGGGTTGCGGCAGTCTCTGTTTTAGCGGGCTCAGCCATTGCAGGCGTGCCAAAAGCAACCAAAGCCAAAGGTAATGCGACGTTTCGTAATGCCGATTTCAACACCATCATTCTCCCTAAGTTAAGCAGATGTCACTTTGCTTTGCCGAAATATTTGCCGGCTTCACCCATCAATTGAACGGCAGCATTTTCGCCTGCTTTTCTGCCGATTTCCTGCCCTGCCATGCTCAGCTTTTCTTGCATCTTGGGCTGTGCTGCGGTCATTGCCTGGCCTGCACTTGACTCCATAAATGCGCGGATGGCGGCAAGATCGGTTGGCTTGATCTCGGTCACAAATTGCTGGGCGGCCTGCTCAACAATGTTGGGATATTCCGCCCGCAATCCGGCCATCAGCAACTCGCCGAAACGTTTTGCAAACGCAGCCTGACCGCCGGGATAATTGGCTTCGATCTTGGCGATGAGGTCAGCGCCACCTTCAATCTGGCTAATCTGTCCGATGAAACCCGACTCCATCACCGGGACAAGCTGCGTGAACATTACATCAAGTGTTTTTTCGGTGTTGTTGGCGATAAGGATAGCGCGCGCATCATCGACTGCGGATGATGCTGGAGTGTCCTTTGCAAATGCGGGTGCGGTTGAAAGAGACAACAGCCCGGCTGCGCAAAATTGAACGAACTCCAACTTCGTCATGCCGCAATCCTTTCGCGTTTTTGCTTTGCCTGTAACCATTTGTGCATATGCTGGGTCACGTCCCGACCATCACGGATCGCCCATACGACAAGGCTCGCCCCGCGGACGATGTCGCCAATGGCAAAGACACCATCAAGGTTGGTCATTTGCGTTGCGTGATCCACGCGAATGGTGCCCCAGCGGGTGACGTTGAGGTCGGCCGCGCCGAACAATACAGGCAGGTCTTCGGCTTCGAAACCGAGCGCGGTAATCACGAGATCGGCATTGAGTGTGAAGTCACCTTGCGGGTCATTTTCCGGCGCTCGGCGACCCGATGCATCGGGCGCACCAAGCCGCATCTTGGAAACCTGAACATGCTCGACCTTGCTATTGCCTTCGAAGCCCTTGGGACCCGACAGCCAGACAAATTCGACGCCTTCTTCCTCGGCGTTGGCAACTTCCCGCTGCGATCCGGGCATATTCTCACGGTCACGGCGGTAGAGGCATTTCACCGATTTTGCGCCCTGGCGGATGGCAGTGCGGACACAATCCATCGCGGTATCGCCGCCGCCAATGACAACGACATCTTTACCCTCGGCATTCAGCGCACCGCTTTCGAATGCGGGCACCGCATCGCCAAAGCCCTTGCGGTTCGACGCGGTCAAATAATCCAGCGCAGCCACCACGCCATTGAGATCGCCACCCGGCAGTGCGACTGCGCGTGCCTTGTATACGCCAGTAGCAATCAAAATGGCGTCATGCTTGGCTCGCAACGCGTCCAAGGTTGCATCACGGCCAACTTCGAAATTGGGGTGAAAATGGATGCCGGCATCCTCGAGCCGTTTGACGCGGCGCATTACGATATCTTTTTCAAGCTTAAACCCGGGAATGCCATAAGTCAGCAGGCCACCCATGCGGTCGTAGCGGTCGTACACATGGACATCATAACCAGCGACACGCAGATATTCTGCGGTGGTCAGGCCGCCGGGACCTGCGCCAATGATGCCAACCGATTGCCCGCGCAAAGGCCCAACCTCGACAGGCTCCACCCAACCCTGTTCCCATGCGGTATCGGTGATATATTTTTCCACCGACCCAATGGTGACGGCGTCGTGGCCGGAAAACTCAATGACGCAATTGCCTTCGCACAAACGGTCCTGTGGGCAAATGCGGCCGCAAATTTCAGGCATGGTGCTGGTCAGGTTGGAGAGCTCATAGGCTTCGCGCAAACGGCCTTCGGCGGTTAGGCGGAGCCAATCCGGAATGTGATTGTGCAAAGGGCAGTGCACCGAGCAATAAGGCACGCCGCATTGCGAGCAACGCGATGCTTGGTCTGCTGCATCTTGGGACTCATAACGCTCCGCAATTTCTGCAAAATCTTCTGCACGAAGCTCGGCCGTCCGCTTTTCAGGATAAGCCTGCGGTTTCGAGATAAATTTTAGCATCAGATCTTTTGCCACAGCGCACGCTCCTTGAAGATGCGCTGCGCGTAACGCGGCAAACGGTTGATGTCACGTAGAAAACCCTATAATAGGACAGCTTAGCTTACCTATCATCTGTATTTTGTGGCTTAATATTCGCGCCACGCAATATTATTTCAAATATTTATGGCCACTTCGGTCTTTATCGCATGGCCAGCCAAATCAAAGCTGCTGACCCGACAATGATTCGGTAATAAGCAAAAGGTGCAAAACCAAATCTGCCCACCAGCGCAACGAACGCTTTCACCACGATTACTGCAACAACAAATGCGGCGGTGAAACCAATCGCAATCATGTCCAGGTCATCAGCGCTGAGCAGCGCTCTATCTTTCCACAGCGCATATACTGTCGCTGCCATCATGGTCGGCACAGCAAGGAAAAATGAAAACTCCGCCGCCGTTTTGCGTTCGACGCCCATCATCAACCCGCCCATGATGGTCGCGCCTGACCGGCTTACCCCGGGCAGCATGGCGGTACATTGAATGAGGCCAATAGATAAGGCGGTACCTAAGGGTATTTCTTCGACCGAATTGAAGCGGACGTTTTTTACCATCCGCTCAAGAACCAATATTATGATGCCGCCGACGATGAGCGCGATGGCAACAATTTCGGGTGTTTGCATGGCCGCGCGAATGGCATCGTAAGCAACCACGCCGATGAGAAGCGCTGGCACAAAGCCGAGTATGATATTGCGTGTGAACGCTATCGGGCCGGGCTGCGCTTTGAGCAACCCCATGCCCACTGCCCAAAAACGCTGCCAGTACACCAGCAGCACCGCTAGTATCGCGCCCAACTGGATCGCAATTTTGAACGCGATGGAACTGTTGTCGGTAAAGCCGACCAGTTCTCCAGCTAGAATGAGATGGCCGGTGGATGATACAGGCAGAAACTCCGTGAGCCCCTCGATAATGCCGAGGAGAACGGCGATCAGCCAATCACTCACTGTCCGTCACCAAATCGACCATGCCGGCGATAAATATCCAACCAATCCGCAGCTATCGTATCGAGCGGTGTCGGCACGATGCCATATGCTGCTAACCCGTCTGTGCCGGTCACGACATTGTCATTGCCCAGCATCTTATACTGATCATCCGTGATCGGCGCGCCCGGCAGCCAACCTGTGCCCTTGGCGAGCAGCTTTGCTGCAATATCGGGCACCTCTACAAACAGAGGGTCGCGGCCGATGGCTTTGGCGATCCAGCGGTTCAGTTCCATCATCGAAAATATTTCTGGGCCACCCAGCTCAAGCGTGCTTCCGTCCTGATGAATGACTGCCATCGCCACAGCCTTGGCAACATCTCCCGCAAATACGGGCTGGAACTTGGTCTCGGCACCAATGACGGGAATGACCGGTAGCGACCGGATCATTCCGGCAAAGCGGTTGATGAACTGATCTTCGCGACCAAACACGATGGACGGCCGCAAAATGACTGCTGACGGGAATGCCGCGCGCACCGCGGCTTCGCCACCCGCTTTGCTCTGGCCATATTCGGCCTCACTTTGCGCATCTGCGCCAATCGCGGAGACGTGGACGAGCGCTTTAACACCAGCGGCCGCCGCAGCTTGGGCAATGGTACCTGCGCCAACATTTTGCACAGCGTCCATGTTGTCGAAGCTACCGACGAGATTGACGACCGCATCCGCGTCCATCACGGCGCGCGCAACACTGTCTGGCTTTCGGATATCCGCGGCCATCAATTGCACCTGACCAACATTGCCCAGTGGCTTGATGTAAATGGCGCTATTTGCGTTGCGGCTGGCAACACGAATGCGCGCGCCTTGGTTCAATAGCGCCTGCGCCACGTATCGGCCCAGAAAGCCGCTGCCGCCAAAAATCGTTACCAACTTGCCTTGCATAGATGCTCCGTCATGCAGCGTGTGAATTGATTGGCGCTTTGCACCACCGCCCGAAAGCTTTCAAGGCCGACCTGCGCTAAAATGAATCCGCGACATGGGGTGTGACTGACTGGGCCCCTCATATCGCGATATCTCGCGTTCGATGCGCGCGACTATTTCCAGATAATCGGTCTGTGCCGTGTCTTGCACTTTGCATCCTATTTTCTTCGCGGTAACGGATATTGCTGTGTCTTTATGGAACCTTGTGCATAGGAAGGCGTTAGGCGCGGGGGATGTCTGTTTGATCCGATTAACTGCCTTTTTGTATCTTGGCTGTGCAGCCGCGCCTTTGCTTGCCCAAAATCCGGGTGGCGATGCCGTGCCGGCCCAGCAGGGCGCTTTAACAGCACCTCCTAAAGTCATGAGCCCAGCGCCCGCAGATCCCCAGGCACCTATCATTGCAGACGAGGAATTTGACGCTGCGATCCCCGCGCTCGATGACGCGCCGTTAGAGAGCATCGAGGCATGGCAGGCCGCTCAAGAGGCAAAGGAAGAAGGCGGCACTGCCCAACAGCAAGCTGCACAAACCGCAGCTGATCCAGCTATCGCAGCCGTGCAGGACGGCGATGTTGTAGAAATCCTGCCGGACCCGCCTGTCACTGACCCGCTGCTCGATGACCCGCTTCCGCCAATTGACAGCTTTGATGCCGAACCACCGCCTGAACCAACGCAGGCTGCCGAGCGTGAGGCGCGCGCGTTGCGCTATATCGTGCGCGTGGATGGGCTGGATGCAACCAAGACAACCGATATCGCTAAGGATGCTGACGGTGTGGCTGTCGAAGCTGCGGCGTGGCGTGACGTTCTTGGACGGTTTAACAGTCTGTCCGCACTGAACGATGGTAACGGTAAAGCAGATAACCGCGCAGAAATTGGCCAACGCGCGCGTGCGGATCGCCAATTGCTGGTGGATATTTTAAACGGGCAGGGCTTTTTTGATGCCGATGTTCGTGTCGCGGTCCAGCCATCTACCGCCGATGGCGCACCGCTAAACGTGGTGCTGACCGTCGTCCCCGGCAGGCGCTATTATTTGGGCGAAATCGCCTTTGCCGCGCCTGCGGTCCAGCCTGCGGATCTTATAAGCAGCAGTTTTGTGCCCAAGACTGGCGAAGCAATTGTTGCCGATATCATCTTGGCTGCCGAAGCAAATATTTCCGTTGAACTGCCACAAAATGGCTATCCCTTCGCAAAGGTCGGCGAGCGGGACATTTTGCTCGATGGTGAAACCGGCATTGGCGACTATACATTGCCCGTTGAAACGGGTGCACGTAGCTATTTCGGACAATTACGGACCGAAGGAACGCCTGCATTTGATGCGGACCATGTGTCAACATTGCGGCGTTTCAAGACGGGCGATCTTTATGATAGCCGAAAGGTGGACGATTTGCGCGCGGCGCTCATCGCGACGGGGTTGGTGTCGACGGTATCGGTGGAAGCTGTCCCCGGCGAAGGCAGCGCACCCGATGGCACACCTTACGCAGATTTGCTCGTTCGGCAGGAAGCTGCGCCACCGCGGACAATTGCGGGGAGCGCAGGCTATGGGACAGGACAGGGTTTCCGCGCAGAGGCAAGCTGGACGCACCGCAACCTATTTCCACCCGAAGGTTCGTTAACTGCTGCCGCGTTGCTTGGCACGCTAGAGCAAGCGGCGAGCGTGTCCTTTGCGCGCGCCAATGCCGGACGGCGGGACCGGAATATCGAAATATCGCTCTCCGCGTTGCATAGCAATTATGACGCTTTCGAAGCTTATACCGGACGTCTGGCCGGGACGATGTCGTTCGTATCGACGCCCATCTGGCAAAAGAAATTCACCTGGTCGATTGGCGCCGAGATATTGGCGACCTCGGAAGACCAGTTTGATTTTGCGCGCGCGCTTCGCGACCGGCAGATCTTTTATGTCGCTGCGCTGCCCGGGCAAGTGGGCTTTGACCGGTCCAACAATCTGCTCGACCCGACAAAGGGTTACCGCGTCAATTTGCGCGTGTCGCCAGAGGCCTCACTCGGTACCGGCAAGCAGATTTATGCGCGCGTCATTCTTGATGGTTCTTATTATTATCCGGTGAAAGACAATATCGTTGTCGCTGCGCGCGCGCGAGTCGGAACCATATCAGGCATAGCCCGTGATAACCTCGCCCCATCGCGGCGCTTTTATGGCGGCGGCGGCGGATCCGTGCGCGGCTTTGGCTATCAACAGCTTGGCCCGCAAGATCCGAATAGCGATCCTGTGGGTGGCCGGAGCATGAACGAATTCGCGTTGGAAGGCCGCTATCGTTTTGGCAATTATGGCGTCGTAGGCTTTGTCGACGCTGGCCAAGTATATGAATCGAGTATTCCCAAATTCAACGACTGGCGGGTTGGCGTTGGCGTTGGCGGACGTTTTTATACCAATTTCGGTCCGATCCGTCTGGACGTCGCAACGCCCATGAACCGGCGTCAGGGTGAATCCCGGTTCAGCGTCTACGTGTCGATTGGACAGGCGTTTTGATGGTGTGGCGCCGGGTTGCAATTGGGGCGGGGGCAGTCATTGCATTGCTATTGGTCGTCATAGCCGGCGGCTATGCGTGGCTTGATACGCAATCCGGACGGAATTTCGTTGCGCGGCAGATTGCTGCGTTCGAGATGGAAAACGGCCTCAATATTCGCATCGGAAAAATCGAGGGATCGATTTATGACGATACGATCTTGCGCGATGTCCAGTTCCGCGATCCCAAGGGCGCGTTCGCGCGCGCGCCGGAAATACGGCTCGATTGGAACCCGCTGTCTTATTTCTCCAGCGGCGTAAATATCACGTCGCTGCGCGCGCCCACGCTCAACGTTGCGCGGATGCCCGCATTCCGCATCGTGCCCGACCGGGGCGATCCGTTATTGCCCGATTTGGATATCAATATTGGCCAGTTGCAGATTGACCGCATCGTCTTTGCAAAAGGCATTACTGGCGAAGAACAAGTGGCCTCCCTTTCCGGCAAAGTGCAAATTGCCGATCGCCGCGCAATTGTCACCGCAACTGCGGGCAGCGTTCGGGGTGATCGCATCGTGCTGAAACTGGATGCCGTGCCCGATGACAATCGTTTTGATGTCGACATGAAACTCGATGCACCAGCCAAGGGCGTTGTTGCCGGACTGATGGGGCGTGAAATTCCCATGAAGTTGAACTTGGCTGGACGTGGCAGTTGGCGGAAATGGGACGGCGCTTTGTCTGCGCAAGTCGGCACGCAAGATGTTGCGGACATTGCCCTGACAGCACGGGAAGGCACGTTCACAGCAAAGGGTACCGCCGCACCCGCCAAGCTGATGGCGGATAGCTTGCTCATGCGTGCGTTATCACCCGTGGCGAATATCGATATGGCGGCCACCTTTGCCGAGCGTACAGCAAAGATCACCGGTACATTGCGTTCGGCAGCGATGGAAATGAACGCAGACGGCATTGCCGATTTGGGTGAAGCGCGTTTCCGCGACTTGGCGTTAGACATTCGTTTGCTTCGTCCCGGCATTATTGGATCGAACGTCAGCGGCACCAACGTGCGCGGCAAGGCTTTGTTGAATGGAGCATTTGCTGAACCGACCGTGGCCTATTCGGCGACGGCAAAGCGTCTGGCGTTTGACCAAACGACTTTTGAGGACCTGACCCTAAGTGGTGAGGCACAGGGTGCGGCTGACCGGTTCCTCATTCCAGTCACGGCGCGCGCGCGGCGCGTTAGCGGCATAAACCAGATTGCCGGTGGTTTGCTGACCAAACTGCGTTTGAACGGTGATTTGGCGATCGCGAACGGACGTCTGCTTTCTGATAATCTGAAAATCCGGTCTGACCGCATCAACGCCACCGCGTTGCTGGTCGGCGATATCGACAAAGGCTTTTATACCGGGGCTTTGAACGGGAAAGTAGACGGCTTCCAAGTGAACTCGGTCGGGTTGTTCAATGTGGTCGCGGACGTCGATCTCGAAACAACACTTGGCAGAGGCTATGCGCTTGTGGGGACCGTAAAGGCACGTTCCACGCGGCTGTTCAGTGCCGGCGCGCAAAAGTTTCTTGGCGGGCAAATGTTCATCAACGCGGGCATTCGTTACGGCACCAACGGCATATTGCAGATTACCCGCGCGACTGTCGTGTCGCCGCTGTTCCGGCTGAACAGTGGCACCGGTACTTATGTAACCGAAGGCGGCCGCGTTGTGTTTAACGGACGTGGCTATTCCAACCAATATGGCCCCGTCGCTGTCGCCATGACCGGCACATTTGACGATCCGGTATATCGCATAACCGCCAGCAATCCGGGCTTTGGTATAGGCCTGTCGGATGTCGTCGGCGTCGTGACGCAAAGCCGGCGTGGCTACGCCATCGCGATGACGGGTATGACCGATTATGGTGCGATTAGCGGTGATGCGGATGTGCTCGCTGGTGAAGGCCCGCTGACGATTGATATCATGCGCGGCAATTTCGCGGGCATCGGCGTGACAGGGCGCATCAGACAGGCCGCTGCCGGTCCTTTTGTCGGCACGTTAACCGGCGCAGGCGCAGGGTTCGACGGAACTATCGACCTTACGGCGCAAGGCAGTTTCCAACGCGCAGTGGTCGACGCCGTGGCATTGAACGCAGAACTCAATGGTGCGCAAAAACTCGCCATTGGCCGGGGCATCATTAAAGCCGATGTCATTTTGTACGACAGCCCGCAAATTGTCGCTGACGTTCAAATGGAAAACGCGATGGTGAACGACATTGCGATTGCAGCTGTGCGGGCGAAGATCAACTATCGCGCTGGAACAGGGACGGCGCAGATACTTGCCGAGGGCCGAAGCGAAGTGCCCTTCCGTGTCGCCGCCAACGCAGATTTCACTCCGCAACTATGGCGCGTAGCGGCGAAGGGCCGCGCCAACAGCGTGGACTTCGCAACCGCTGGTCCTTTCCGGATTATTCCGCGCCGCAGCAGTTACGATATCTTGCCAAGCACGATCAATGTCGCGGAAGGATCTATCCGTCTTGCCGGCAGCTATGGCGAGACGATGACGATCCAGTCGCGTTTGGACAAGGTTGACATCGCGGTGCTGAACCCGTTCCTCCCCGGCATTGGCCTGAGCGGAAGGGCAACCGGAAGCATTGATTGGGCGCAAGCATCGCTGGCTGCGTTTCCGCGCGCGGATGCACGGCTTGAGATTACCCGCTTCGTTCGGGCAAACCTTGGGTCGCGATCGCAGCCCGTCGATATAAGCTTGGTTGGCAAATTGCTGCCCGATGGCGGTAATGCCCGCGCAATCATCCGGCGGCGTGGCGTCGCTGTGGGTCGAATCCAGATTGATCTGACACCACTGCCGCCCGGCACGGCCAGCTGGACCGAGCGATTGCTGGCCGCACCATTGTCGGGTGGCGTCCGGTATAATGGGCCCGCCGATACGCTGTTTTCGTTGGCGGCGCTGGCGGATCAGAGCCTGACCGGAAACATTGGCGTTGCTGCGGATTTTTCGGGCCGTGTGCAAACACCGCGATTAACGGGCGTTGTGCGCGCGAATGATCTTATTTACGAAAATGATGCTTATGGCACGCGGTTGACCAATTTGCGTATCCGCGGTCTCTTTACCAACGACCAGTTGGAAGTGACTGAGCTTAGCGCAAAGGCGGGCGAAGGAACGATTAGCGGCAAGGGCACTGTCAATCTCAGCTCGGCAAAAGGTTTTCCGATTCAACTGAACCTTGATCTCGACCGCGCGCGTGTCGCCCGAAGCGAGCTGATCTCGACAACGGCAACAGGACAAATCAGCGTAACCAATTCGCCGGACGGTGCTGCACTGATCAGCGGGAAGCTACGACTGCCCGAAACGCGCTTTAAAATTATCCGCCAAGGAGCCGCCAAGGTTGCGACACTTACGGGTATCCGGCGCAAACAACCCACAGGCCGGGCACGTGTATCTGGTGATGCCGATCCCATCTCAAGTCTGCCCAGCAACTGGAAACTGAACATCACGCTGGAAGCGCCGGACGAACTCTATGTCACCGGCATGGGGCTTGAATCCGAATGGGGCGCAAAGTTGCGGATAACGGGCACCAGCGCTGCGCCGCTCATTTCGGGCGACATGGAATTGGTACGCGGCACATTGGGCTTTGCCGGACGATCATTTGAGCTGGAAAGTGGCCGGATATCCTTCAATGGTGGACCCGCAACCAACCCATCCATTCGCGTCGCCGCCGCGAGTGAAGTTGACGGCACAACAGTGCGCGTGAACATAAGGGGCACCGGCCAAAATCCTGACATAAGCTTCAGCTCGACCCCGGCATTGCCGCAGGACGAGATTATGGCGCGCATATTGTTTGGCAATTCCATCGGCGAACTGTCCGCTATCCAAGCTGTGCAACTGGCAGGGTCGCTGAACAATTTGCGTGGCGGCTCTGGCGGACTTAATCCGCTCGGCGTGCTTCAGTCGGCAACGGGACTTGACCGGCTGCGCCTATTGGGTGCGGATGACACCACGGGGCGCGGTATGGCGGTGGCTTTTGGTCAATATATTACCAATGACGTCTATGTAGAAATCGTAACCGACGCACGGGGATATACGGCAACGCAGTTGGAAATCAGCCTGACGCCAGCGCTTTCGGTCTTAAGCCAGATTGGCAGCGGCGGAAAGTCCAACGTCAATGTGCGGTATAAAAAGGATTATTGATGCGCCTTGCTTCGCTCCTTCTGTTGCTCTTGCTTGCGGGCTGTCAGAAGGATTTTGACAGCCAATATGCCGAAACCGAACGCAAGGTGAAGGCGGCCGAGGCCAAGATTGACGCGGAAATGGCGAAGGAAGCCAAAAGAGAACCGGGCGCAGTTTCTAAATCCAACTAATATAGGCGCTTTTATGGCGCACCCCTTCACATTTTGGTTAACCGGCCCTAACAGACACACATGTGGCATCTCCATCAATATCCGCTGTGTCCTTTTTCGCGTAAGGTAAGACTCCTTTTGGGCGAGAAGGGCGTGCCGTACAGCCTTGTGCGGGAAAATCCGTGGGAGCAGCGCGACGAGTTTCTGCAAATGAACCCGGCTGGCCGCACGCCCGTGATGCGCGACGCAGAGCGCAATATCACCTTGGTCGATTCGGTTGCGATCTCCGAATATATCGATGAAACCGTTGCCACTAACCCGATGATCACCGGCACTGCGCAATATCGTGCCGAAACACGCCGGCTGGTCGCTTGGTTTGACGAGCAATTTTATGGCGATGTGACTCAGCCGCTTCTCCACGAACGGATGAAAAAGCGCCTTATTGACCGGCAGCCGCCAGAGTCCAAAGTGCTGCGTGAAGCCATGAAGTTGGCCAACGGCCATCTTGATTATATCGATTACCTCATTGATCACCGCGCTTGGCTGGCAGGCTCGGTTATGAGCATGGCGGACCTTGCTGCAGCTGCCCAAATTTCGGTAGCCGATTATCTGGGCGGAATTGACTGGACAGGACATGAGCAAACCAAGGCTTGGTATGCGATGTTCAAGTCGCGGCCGAGTTTCCGGCCATTATTGTCCGAGCGTATGGAAGTCATCACACCGCCCAAGCATTATGAGCAGGTGGATTTTTAGGCCCTGTCAATCCAGTGGCAGATAGGCAGCAATATCGCGTGGCTTGAGATACAGCACATCGTCATGCGGCACGCTGTTGGTGAGCGCGTAGAACGCTTTGGCGTTTTCGGGGCTCATGCCCATTTCGCGATAATATGCGACATATTCGCGGTTTACCGGATTGCTCTCCGCAAAGTCATCGGGCTCCATCCCGTCTTCATCGACCCAGCTATGCACGGCGAACTCTGCTTCGGGGGCAGCTCTTCGTTTTGCGCCTGCTAAGAACAGTTCGACACCGCCGGAACGGACCGAGCCGCCATTGGGAACATAGGTAGCGATTCCGGCCTTACGGATCATGCGCGCCAGCGACAAATTGGCTTCATCATCGCCCGTGCCGGGACAGTCGACCATGTCGATATTCCGTATAGCCGGATAGGCGCGGAGCATTGCCGCGAACTGGCCCGGCGTGTCGCTTTCGATGCTGCCGTTGAGTTCCGCGCGGTCGGGTGCGACGACTTGAAACGGGCCATACTGGGCCAATGTGGCTTTAGCGGCGGCAGGTTCCGCTGCCTCCGACCATGCATAGGCGTCGCTTTCCACATCGACGCTGTCAAACGCGAACGATGCCGTCGCGCTGCTGGCGAAGAGCGCAAGCGCCAACAGACCTGATGCAGAAAGTGCCTTCATGCCTCTAATTTGCGGCCTTGCCCATTTCAGAGACGTAACTGCACAGGGTTAAACAGATTTTAGGGACATATCCCGGTTTTGACGCCGGTCCGATGTGCCAACGCTTGGTATACGAAGCGCCGGCAATTGCCCTGCACCGGATTTGCCCCGCATGAAGGCTCCGTCGACCTCTGGACCGGTTGGCCGAACCCCTGCTGCTTCTACATCCCGATGCAGCGGGGGTTTGTATGGCTTCCGACGGGGAATTCATCATGGTGTCGATAGTCTCGACGGTTGCCTATCTCGGGCTCGAAGCGCGCAGCGTCGAGGTGCAGTGTCAGGTGGCACCCGGCATGGTTGGCTTTGCGGTCGTCGGGCTTCCCGACAAGGCTGTGGCCGAAAGCCGTGAGCGGGTGCGGGCCGCGATTTCAGCGCTTGGACTTGCGCTGCCGCCCAAAAGGATCACGATTAACCTGTCGCCTGCGGACTTGCCGAAAGAAGGATCGCATTATGATTTGCCCATCGCGCTCGCGCTCTTGGGGGCGATGGGTTTGGTCGATGCAGAGACGCTTGCCCAATATGTTGTCGTAGGAGAGCTTGGGCTGGATGGCCGCGTCGCGGGATCACCCGGAGTGCTGTTGGCGGCGTTGCACGCATCATCACGCGGCATGGGGCTGATATGTCCGGCGGTGCAGGGGTCAGAAGCAGCGTGGGCCGGCGAGATTGAAGTTATCGCCGCGCCAGATCTGCTTGCGCTACTTAACCACTTAAAGGGGCAGTCGTTGTTGCGGACACCCGAACCCGGCATCGCTGAACCACGCAAAGGCGGTCCTGACATGAAAATGGTGAAGGGGCAGGAGACTGCCAAACGCGCGCTTGAGATTGCCGCCGCTGGGGGGCACAATCTGTGCATGGTCGGTCCGCCGGGCGCGGGCAAGTCGCTCTTGGCGTCATGCATGCCAGGCATATTGCCCGAGCTTACGCCAGCCGAAGCGCTTGAAGTGTCGATGATTGCATCGGTTGCAGGGACGTTGGAGGCAGGCCGGTTGATGCGTACCCGGCCATTTCGAGCGCCGCACCACAGCGCGTCGATGCCCGCATTGGTCGGCGGCGGCCTTCGCATTCGGCCCGGTGAAGTGAGCCTCGCGCATCTGGGCGTGCTGTTCCTGGATGAATTGCCGGAGTTTCAGCGCGCTGTTCTCGATAGCTTACGGCAACCGCTTGAGACGCGCGAAGTCAGCATCGCGCGCGCCAATAGCCATGTGACATTCCCCGCCAATGTGCAGCTGGTGGCTGCGATGAACCCGTGCCGATGCGGGCATCTGGGCGATGCCGCTCTCGCCTGCAGCCGCGCTCCGCGCTGTGCCGCCGATTATCAGGCAAAGATATCCGGACCCTTGCTTGATCGCATCGATCTGCATGTTGAGGTGCAGGCGGTGAGCGCGGCGGACCTTGTCCTGCCACCGCCTGCCGAAGGGTCAGCTGAGGTTGCTGCGCGCGTCGACGCTGCACGCCATGTACAAAGCGCGCGACTGGCCGGGACTGGCCTGCGCACCAATGCGGATTTGGATGGTGATTCACTGGCGGCCTTTGCCAGTCCAGACGCCGCTGGCCAGAAACTGCTGGCGCAAGCGGCCGAAGCCATGCGGCTATCTGCACGAGGCTATACACGTATCCTGCGGGTTGCCCGAACGATTGCTGATCTTGCAGGGTCGAGCGACGTCGGGCGCATCCATATAGCAGAGGCACTGAGTTACCGCAGACAAGCGCCGCGCAACTGAGGTCAGGCTAGATTGGATATTAGATAGGTGCGCGGTACGTTACGGTTGCACAGGCTGCGTGACGGTCGAAAAAAGGTGGTGCGGATGGCGGGACTCGAACCCGCACGCCCAAAAGGACAACAGATTTTAAGTCTGTAGCGTCTACCATTCCGCCACATCCGCATGACATTGCGCAGACAGCATTCTGTCCGCAGGGTCAAGAGGCTTTGCTGCCCAAGCTTATTTGTTAAGCTGCTCCCGCACTTCCTTGCCGGGCTTGAAATAGGGCACGCGCTTGGAAGGAACCTCAACCGATGCGCCGGTGCGCGGGTTGCGGCCCTTGCGCGGGCTGCGGTCACGCGTGGAAAAGGCGCCAAAGCCCCGCAATTCCACACGTCCGCCGTCGGCAAGACGTTGGATGATCTGGTCAAAAAACAGATCCAAAATCTTTTCGACTTCTTCTGTTTTCAATTCGGGATTTTCAGCTTCCAGCTTTTTGATCAATTCTGAACGGATCATTCTATGTCCTTCACATCGGGCCAGCTGTAGTTGCAAGACAGCCATTAAAGCGTTTTACAATCTCTAAGGTTCCAAGCTGCCAGAATTTTACAGATATTACAACGCTGTTACAGATGTTGTTTGTCGAGAACATCAAAAAACCCGCCCTTCGTGAAAAGGGCGGGTTATTGTTCCGATATTTCGGAGCTGTGCGTTAGCCGAAGCTTACTTCTTCACGCCCTTAAGTGCTTCACCCAAGATGTCGCCAAGCGATGCGCCGGAGTCCGACGAACCATATTGCTCAACAGCTTGCTTCTCTTCGGCGAGTTGAAGCGCCTTGACCGAGAAGTTTGGCTTTTTCGAACGGTCGAAGCCAGTGATCATTGCGTCGAACTTCTGGCCAACCTGGAAGCGGTCTGGACGTTGCTCGTCACGGTCACGGCCAAGGTCAGCGCGCTTGATGAAGCCAGTTGCGCCATCTTCACCTGCCTGCACTTCAAGTCCGCCATCGCGTACTTCAAGAACAGTAACAGTGGTGGTCGCACCCTTCTTCAGGCCGCTTGCCGAAGCAGCGCCGGCTGCCGATGGGGCACCCTTTTCAAGCTGCTTGATGCCAAGCGAAATACGCTCTTTCTCTGCATCGATGTCGAGGACGATTGCCTTGACGGTTTCGCCCTTGCGGTGAAGATGCAATGCTTCTTCGCCGGTTATGCCCCATGCGATGTCGGACATGTGCACCATGCCATCAACGTCGCCGTCGAGGCCAATGAACAGACCGAATTCAGTCGCATTCTTGACTTCGCCTTCAACGGTCGAACCAACTGGGAACTTCTCAGCGAACGATGCCCATGGATTGTCGTGCGCTTGCTTGAGACCAAGCGAAATGCGGCGCTTTTCCATGTCGATGTCGAGAACGACAACGTCGACTTCTTGGCTTGTCGAAACGATCTTGCCAGGGTGAACGTTCTTCTTTGTCCATGACATTTCCGAAACGTGGACCAAGCCTTCGATACCGGCTTCGAGTTCGATGAACGCACCATATTCGGTGATGTTCGTGACCGAACCCTTGAGCTTTGTACCAACTGGGTACTTGGCAACCGCTGCATCCCAAGGATCGCTTTCCAGCTGCTTCATACCAAGGCTGATGCGCTGTGTGTCCTTGTTGATACGAACGATCTGAACCTTGACGGTGTCACCAATGTTGATGACTTCGCTTGGGTGGTTGATGCGCTTGTAGCTGATGTCGGTGACGTGCAGCAGGCCATCGATGCCGCCGAGGTCAACGAACGCACCGTAATCGGTGATATTCTTGACAACGCCGTCGATGATTTGACCTTCAGCGAGGTTCTGGATGAGGCCAGTGCGCTGTTCGGCACGTGTCTCTTCCAAAATGGCGCGACGCGAAACAACGATGTTGCCACGCTTGCGGTCCATCTTCAGGATGACGAATGGCTGGGCGATGTCCATCAATGGACCAACGTCGCGCACTGGGCGAACGTCGACTTGGCTGCCGGGCAAGAATGCCACTGCGCCGCCGAGGTCAACGGTGAAACCACCCTTAACGCGGCCAAAGATAACGCCATCAACGCGGTTGCCAGCATCGAATTCGCCTTCAAGAACGTCCCATGCAGCTTCGCGGCGGGCACGGTCACGGCTGAGCATCGCTTCGCCGTTCATATTTTCTACGCGGTCAACGAAGACTTCTACTTCGTCGCCAACCTTCAGGTCGGCTTTCTGGCCGGGCATAGCGAATTCACGCAGCGCCACACGGCCTTCGGATTTGAGACCCACATCGATGACAGCATGGTCATTATCGATTGCGGTTACGGTGCCCTTTACGACGCGGCCTTCAAAGCCACCGTCTGCGCCACCAAGTGATTCGTCGAGAAGTGCCGCGAAATCGTCGCGGGTCGGGTTTGGCGAAGTTGCCATAGGTTAGAGTTTCCTTACGTACTTTTTGTCCGGCCAGTCGGTTGGTTCCGACGGTCTTTGACCAGAGTTGCCCTATTGCCCGAATAGCAATAAAGCGTTCAATTACGGCGCATATCGAACCTAAAACCACGTCATGCTGAACTTGTTTCAGCATCCATCCATCAACTTAGACCAAGGGTCAGCGAGGCGAAATGGACCCTGAACCAAGTTCAGGGTGACGGTGTGCTCTATCGATACACGCCGGCTACTTAGCTCTTGCGAAGTCGAGACTCCACCAGCGCGATCGCAGCTTGAACGGCGCCGCCTATAGTCAAATCGCCGGTATCAAGCAATAGCGCGTCTTGCGCGGGTTTTAACGGGGCATCGGCGCGCCCCATGTCGCGTGCGTCGCGGGCATGGATATCGGCGAGGATATCGGCAAAGCGCACCTCAATTCCGTGCCGCTGCATTTCATCATACCGCCGCTCGGCCCGCACTTCGGCAGGGGCGGTTACAAACAGCTTCACATCGGCATGTGGCGCGATCACCGTTCCGATGTCACGCCCGTCCAACAAGGCACCGCCAGGCTGGTTGGCAAAGTCCACCTGACGCTTATTTAATGCGGCACGCACTTCGGGGTGAACCGAAACCCTGCTGGCCAAGCCGCCGACCTCTTCAGTTCGCAAAACTGCGTCGCCGAGCAGATAATCGGGAAAGCTGCATCCAGCCAAAGCATCGGCCGGATTGTCAGGGTTGCCTTGGTTCAGTTGCACTTGCCGACCAACCGCGCGGTACAACAGGCCAGTGTCCAAAAATGGCAGGCCAAAATGCGACGCCAATGCCTTTGCCAACGTGCCCTTGCCTGATGCAGTTGGCCCGTCGACCGCAATAATCATTGAGCAAAGCCTTTGTCAGCGCGCCGCGCGATCAGCGCCTTTGCTATGCCAAACAGCGCAATCGCCATCCACACCACCTCAAGCACCATCGTCGGCAAATTGAAATTCACCGTTAACGACACCGTCAGCAACGCTGCGCCGATAAAGTTTGAAACATTGAACCACAATGCATTCATCTGCGTCGTAAGGTTGCTGTAAGCAAAAGCGGCGACGATGAAGAAGCTACCTGCAAATCCGATGAGGTCGGCGGCGAATGGCGAGATATATTCGGTCAATTTGCACCCTGCAGATTGTACATCATTGTTTCGAACGTCGGAAAGCTGGTGGCGATCGGCGATGCGTCATCGACGGTAACGGGATGATAGCAATGCTGTCCTGCCACCGCAAAGCTCATGGCAATACGATGATCTAGCGCGCTGTTGATGGTCGCGCCGCCCTCAAGCGGTTCGCCGCCTGTGCCTTGAATGACAAGGCCATCTTCGCGTTCCTCGACTTGCGCGCCAATAGCTTTCAGACCCGCCGCCATTAATGCCAGTCGGTCGGACTCTTTCACACGCAGTTCATCGAGGCCGCTGGTGATGGTCTGGCCTTGCGCCATGCACGCGGCGACGAAAAACACCGGAAATTCGTCAATCATGCTTGGTGCGACTTCGGCTGGCACTTCGATGCCACGCAAAGCCGAATGGCGCGCGGTGATATCTGCTACAGGCTCGCCGCCGACTTCACGTTCGTTGGAATAAGTCAGATCAGCGCCCATCGCTTGTAGCATTTTATAAATGCCGGTGCGGGTCGGGTTCATGCCGACATGGGTGACGGTAACTTCGCTGCCGGGAGTAATGAGCGCCGCGACGATTGGGAACGCAGCCGATGAGGGGTCGCCGGGGACTTCGATAGTCTGAGGCTTGAGTTCGGCCTCCCCGACCAAACGTATATGGCGCACGCCGTCGGCATCGACTTCAACCGTCAAATCCGCACCGAACCCGCGCAGCATCCGTTCGCTGTGGTCACGGGTAGGGACTGGCTCAATCACCTCAGTGATGCCGGGCGTATTGAGCCCGGCGAGCAGGACAGCGCTTTTTACTTGCGCAGAAGCCACCGGCAGCCGGTAGCTAATCGGCACAGCAGGTACCAAGCCGCGCACCATCAACGGCAGAGTCCCGCCCGGGCTTGCGGTAAACTCGGCGCCCATTTGGCTGAGTGGATCGATAACCCGGCCCATCGGGCGTTTGGATAGGCTGGCATCGCCAATGAATGTCGCGGTCAGCCGGTGGCTGGCAACCAGACCCATCAACAATCGTGTCGACGTGCCGCTATTGCCCATATCGAGCGCGCTTGCGGGTTGCATCAGGCCGCCCACGCCAACACCGTGCACGGTCCAGCATCCTTCGCCTGTCCGTTCGATGCTTGCGCCCATGGCCCGCATCGCGGCGGCAGTTGCCAATACGTCTTCACCCTCTAGCAGTCCCGAAATCCGGCTTTCGCCAACTGCTAATGCGCTCAGCATCAGCGACCGGTGCGAGATGGATTTGTCTCCGGGGACTTTCACTGTGCCGCGAAGCGGCCCTTGCGAACGGAAATTAGCGGGGCGGGGTTGAGTGCTGTGCATAACGTCCTGCGCTTTGCGGATGATGCGGGGTCAAGTCAACGACCACAGTAATTTTTGACAGCGGCGCGTCGCTGTGGCAAAGGCCGCGCCAATTGACGGTGATTCACAGACGTGCATCGCCCTTCCAAGCCAGTTTAAAAAGGATTTGAGCCCGCCATGATCAAGGCTGAATGGGGAACCAAGCGCACTTGCCCGAAATGTGGTGTTCGTTTTTACGACCTGACCAAGGATGAGCCGGTTGAATGCATTGAATGCGGCAACCAGTGGACACCTGAGCCAGTTCTGAAGTCGAAGCAGCCACTGCCGTTTGAAGAAGTCGAAAAGAAGAAGGACGATTCCGATCTGGCCGACGACGATCTCGACATTGACGTCGATGCCGTGGACGGTGACGTGTCGCCAGACAATGACGTTGACCTTGGCGGAGACGAAGATCTCGGCGTTGCCGGCACCGAAGGCGAGCCAGACGACATCTAATCTTCGGACTTGATATATACAGGAGCGCCCGCTAGTGGCGCTCCTCACCAAGGCTGTCCAACGGGCGGCCAGATGGGGCCTTAGCTCAGCTGGTAGAGCGCTACACTGGCAGTGTAGAGGTCAGGGGTTCGACTCCCCTAGGCTCCACCAACCTTCTTCCGCACGTCATGCTGAACTTGTTTCAGCATCCATTTGCCAGCTTCGCCCCAAGAGTTGAGACGCACGATGGACCCTGAAACAAGTTCAGGGTGACAGGCTCGGGTATTGAACCCGCCGCTGGCCAAAACCGCCATTCTCCCCTAAAGGCCGCAATATGCATTTTCTCGACCAAGCAAAAATCTTTATCCGTTCCGGCGCCGGTGGCCCGGGAGCGGTCAGCTTTCGTCGTGAAAAATATGTTCAATATGGTGGCCCAGACGGCGGCAATGGCGGCAAGGGTGGCGATGTCATCTTTGAAGCGGTAGCCGGACTGAACACACTCATCGACTTCCGCTACGCACAGCATTTCAAAGCCATGCGCGGTATTCAGGGCATGGGCCGTGATCGTCACGGTGCTTATGGTGATGATCTGGTGATTCAGGTGCCTGTGGGCACACAGGTGCTCGCCGATGACGAAGAGCGTACCCTCTTGCTTGACCTCACTGAAGTCGGCCAACGTGTCGTGTTCTTGCGCGGCGGCGATGGTGGTCGCGGCAACGCGTCTTACAAAAGCTCAACCAATCGCGCCCCGCGTCAGCATGGCCCCGGTTGGCCGGGCGACGAAAAATATGTCTGGTTGCGGCTAAAATTGCTGGCGGACGCCGGACTTGTCGGCATGCCCAATGCGGGCAAATCGACCTTCATCAATCAGGTTTCGAACACCAAAGCCAAGGTTGGCGATTATCCGTTCACGACGACGCGCCCGCAACTGGGTGTGGTCGACCATAAATCGCGCGAATTCGTTCTGGCGGATATCCCCGGGCTTATCGCTGGTGCAGCCGAAGGCGTTGGCATTGGCGATCGCTTTCTGGGGCACATCGAACGTTGCCGCATCCTCATTCACTTGATTGACGCGACGCAGGATGATCCGATCGCCGCATGGCATATCGTCTGTGACGAACTGAGCGAATATGGCGCAGCGTTGGATGAAAAGCCGCAGATTGTTGCGCTCAACAAGGGCGATTTGCTTGATCCCGAGTTAATGGCAGATATTGCCGAGCAGCTTCAGGCTGCAGGCGCGTTGGACGTGATATCCATTTCCGGCGCGACCGGACAGGGCGTAGACCTTGTTCTGGACCGTATCTTGGAAGCGCTTCCCGCCAAAAGTGGGATTGAAGGTGCCAAGGCCGACGGCATCACCGAGGACGGGACATGGTCGCCAATCTAAGCGCTGCCTTCCTGCCGACGTCTTGCCCGCTGCTTGTGGTCAAGGTCGGATCGTCGCTGCTCGTGCAGCCCGACGGGAATGTGCGGCGGCAATGGTTGGAAACGCTCGTTGCGGACGTCAGCGCGCGGCACAAAGCTGGGCAGCGGATCGTTATCGTGACCTCCGGCGCGATTGCTTTGGGAGCGCGCCGGCTAGGCTTTGAAAAGGGCGGCCGCGGCAGCCTTGCCGATGCGCAGGCCGCAGCATCTGTGGGGCAAATCGTGCTGTCGGGCATCTGGGCCGAGTTGCTGGACGCCCAATCGCTCGCTGCCGCACAAATGCTCGTGACGCTTGATGATCTTGAGGATCGCCGCCGCTATCTGAACATCGCCGCCACGCTGGATCGCCTTTTGGGTGCAGGGGCGGTTCCCGTTATCAATGAAAATGACAGCGTCGCCACTGAAGAAATCCGCTTTGGTGATAACGACCGGCTTGCCGCGCGCGTTGCGCAGGCCGCTGGTGCCAACGGCGTCATTTTGCTGTCGGACGTAGATGGCCTTTTCGACCGCGCCCCGCATTTGCCCGGTGCTGTATTGTTGCCCACAATCGAGAAAATCGATGGCCGCGTGCGCATCATGGTGGCGGAGGGATCGTCCTCTGGCATGGGGTCGGGCGGTATGGCGTCGAAGTTGGATGCCGCTGATATTGCGACAAGGGCCGGCATTGGCTTGGTCATTGCCTCCGGACTTCGCGATCACCCGCTTGCCGCGCTCGAAACAGGCGCGCCTTCCACCTTTTTTGCACCGCGCGAAGGTGGGTCAGCACGCAAGAGCTGGCTGGGTGGTCGGCTGACCGTCAAGGGACGCATCCGCGTCGATGCTGGCGCAATTCAAGCGCTGATGTCGGGTAGCAGCTTGTTGCCCGCAGGCGCCTTGTCAGTCGAGGGCGAGTTTAAACGCGGTGACGTAATCGACATCAGTGATGATGACGGCGTTGCGGTCGCGCGCGGATTGTCTGAATATGATGCTGTTGATGCAGCACGCATTTGCGGCCATCGCTCGAGCGAGTTGGCGGATATCTTGGGGACCGTTCCCCGTTCCGTCCTTGTGCATCGCGATCAGTTGGTCCTTTTGTGAAGACAGTCGCGCTGACCGGAGCGACCGGCTTTGTCGGGCGCATTACGCTTGATCGACTGATTGCCGCTGGCTGGCATGTGCGGGCGCTCACGCGGCGGGACCAGCCCAAGAAAGCTGGAGTGACTTGGGTTCATGGCAGCCTTGGTGATACCGCAAGCCTCAATGAATTATGCAAAGAGGCCGATGCGGTCTTGCATATTGCAGGCGTCGTAAACGCGCCTGATGCCGCCGGTTTCGAAAGCGGGAATGTTACCGGCACAGCGAATATCCTCGGCGCCGCCCAATTGGCTGGAATAGACCGTTTTGTCTGCGTCTCCTCGCTTGCTGCGCGCCATCCGGAGCTTTCGATGTACGGGGCAAGCAAGGCGAGGGCAGAAGCCCTTGTGCGCACATCATCGCTCGACTGGACCGTCATTCGCCCGCCCGGTGTTTACGGCCCTGGTGACACCGAAATGTTCGATATGTTCCGCATTGCTGCCAAGGGTTGGGCATTGCTGCCGCCGCGCGGGAAGGTCTCGGTCATTCATGTCGACGACTTGGCCCGCTTGTTAGTGGCTTTGCTGTCGGCGGACGATGTTTCGAAATGTGTGTTCGAGGCGGATGACGGGACGGCAGGCGGGTGGAGCCACGCCGGCTTTGCCAAAGCCATCGGTGCTGCCGTCGGGCGTGAGGTTACGACGCTCCACGCGCCTGCGTTTCTTTTGAAATTTGCTGGATGGGCGGACCGCGCGGTTCGCGGTGCAAATGCAAAGCTGACGCCGGATCGTGCCAATTATCTGGCGCATCCCGACTGGACCATCAACCCCGACGCCACGCCAGCGTCCCAGCTTTGGACGCCGGAAATACCGACGCCCAAGGGGCTAAAAGACACCGTAATCTGGTATCGCGAACAGGGCTGGATGTAGGCGAACTGCTTTGCCCTCTTGCCGCCTTATTCCCTTGCCATAGGGCGCCAATGCGGCGCATTGCCCGTCACATAATTTGAGGATTTACGAATGACTGAACGCAGTGAAATGCTTGATCGCCTGAAGGGCCTGATTGAACCATTTAACAAAAAAGGTGTTGAGGTCAGCGAGACCACCACTTTTGCAGGTGATTTGGAATGGGACAGCCTGACCGTCATGGATTTTGTGGCTGAGGTCGAAGATAGCTTTGACATCATCATCAGCATGAATTTGCAGGCTGAAATCGAAAATGTAGGCCAATTGGTCGACGCCGTGACCAAGCTGACCGCAGCCTGATACAATCGGACGCCTGATTTTAACGGAAGACGTGAATGACTGATTTATTCTCCAAATTTGATGCCCTGATTGCACAACGTGAAGGCTTGCTCGCCACTGGCGTGAAAGACCCGTTCAGCCTTGTGATGGAAGAGGTGAAATCGCCTACTGTTGCTGTCGTCAACGGCAAGGAAACGATCTTGCTTGGTACCTATAATTATATGGGCATGACCTTCGATGATGACGTCATCGCGGCGGGCAAACAGGCTTTGGACGAATTCGGCGCAGGTACAACCGGAAGCCGCGTTTTGAACGGCACATTTCAGGGCCATAAGGAATGCGAAGACGCGCTGAAGGAATTCTACGGAATGGACCATGCGATGGTCTTTTCCACGGGATATCAGGCGAACCTTGGCATCATCAGCACGATTGCGGGCAAGGGCGATTATATCATTTTGGATATCGACAGCCATGCGTCGATCTATGACGGCTGTAAAATGGGTGATGCCGAAATCGTCGCCTTCCGCCATAACGATGTCGAAGCGCTCGAAAAACGGCTCAAGCGTCTGCCTTCTGACGCTGGCAAGCTGGTCGTGCTTGAGGGCGTCTATTCCATGCTCGGCGATGTTGCGCCGTTGAAGGAAATGATCCGCGTTTCGAAAGAAGCCGGCGCGATGATCCTTGTCGACGAAGCGCACTCGATGGGCTTCATCGGCGAAAATGGCCGCGGCGTTGCCGAAGAGCAGGGCGTGTTGGACGATGTCGATTTCGTCATTGGTACATTCTCCAAATCCGTCGGCACAGTCGGCGGTTTCTGCGTATCAAACCATCCGAAGTTTGAAATCATGCGGCTTGTCTGCCGTCCTTATGTGTTCACGGCGTCGCTGCCGCCAGCGGTGGTAGCGTGCTCGGCCGCCAGCATTCGCAAGTTGATGCACAATGGGAACAAGCGTGCGCATTTATGGGAAAACTCCAGAAATCTGCATAAGGGCCTGCGCGACCTTGGTTTCAAGCTTGGAACGCCTGATGCGCAAAGCGCGATCATCGCGGTCATCATGCCCGATCTGGAAAAGGGCGCGATGATGTGGGCTGCGCTTCTTGAGAACGGCCTATATGTAAACCTTGCCCGTCCGCCCGCAACGCCAGCGGGGATGACGCTGCTGCGTTGCTCATTATGTGCGGAACATAGCAGCGAACAGGTTGCCGATATTCTCAGCCGTTTTGAACGCGCAGGCAAGGCGGTCGGGATCATTTGACCGTCAGACCATGAACAGGCTTGACCGCAACGCACGCTTATTGGCGACTGGCTTTGCGGCAATGGCCGGCATGGTGGACGCCATCGGATTTATGGCAAGCGGCGGATTTTTCCTGTCGTTTATGAGTGGTAATTCCACGCGGCTGAGCGTCGGCGTTGTCGAGGGTGCGGCCTATGTCGGGTTGGTCGCCGTGTTACTCGCCAGCTTTGTCGGCGGTGTCGTCGCCGGGTCGCTTGTCGGCCGCCAAAACATACTTGGTCCGCACCATCGGCAGGCGGTCATCCTGTCAGCGATTTCGCTTTTGCTATTTGCCGCGCCTTTTGTCGCTGATGCCGGATTGCTGCCCGTTGCTTTGTGCTTTGCGGCCTTTTGCATGGGGATGGAAAACACCCTGTTTGAACGCGAAGGATCGGTATCGTTCGGCCTCACCTATATGACAGGTGCGCTTGTGAAGATCGGCCAAGGCATTGCGACGCTTATCAGCGGTGGCGCGCGTTTGGAATGGTTGCCTTACTTGTTACTTTGGATGGGTCTGGTCAGCGGTGCCATTATCGGCGCGCTGATGTTTAGCCATTTCGGGCTGAAAAGCCTGTGGCTGCCTGCTGCATATGCCGGGGTTTTTGCGTTCGCGCTGTTCGTTCCGCGCAAGAGTGCGGTTTAACGCACGGCGCCTTTCGCCAAAAGCTTTGGCACCAGAAACACCGCTGCGACCAATGGCCATTTGCGTTGCCAGGGGCGCACTTCGATTTGTGTGCCGGCGTGCCGGTTTATCTTCCACGCCAGATAGTCAATTCCGCCCGCATAAGTGAATGCCGCCTTTGCCAGCCGTGCGATGGTCAGCAGCTTTCCACGTCGGCGCAATGCAGGCCAGCGGCGCTTTTCCTGAATGATCCGGCGTTCGGGGTCAGGCAAGATATGTATTTTGTCGCCGCGCACTTCATTGGGAATCATCGTGTGATGTAACGCCGCCCGGCCAAAACGCGCATAGCGATTGGGGTCGAATGCAATAACTGAAGACGGTCTGTCTTTGCGTTCCGCGCGCAATTCGGCGCTGTATGTCATCTGGAATCCAGACTGCCAAAGGTCGAGCACGTCACCCTCGCGTTCGGCAAACGCCAATGCTGCGTTCAGCAATGTGGGCGCTGCGCCTGAAATCGCCATGACTGCGGATTGCCTGGCGTCGTCATCGGCGCACCAGACGAGGCGGGAAGGTTGGGCAAAGCGGGCCCAAACCGAAACGGCTGACGCGGTTGGCCGGTTCAGATGGTGAAAATCCTCTTCACTCAGGACGGCGACTTTTGCCACCAGATCGCCATATTGAAACGGGAACACATTGGGCGGCAGGCGGCGGTTCCATGTGGCGAGCCAGCCATTACCATAAGCTGATTCATAATCGGACACGATGAGGTAGAAATCGAGCATTTCGCCCTGAAGCTGTTCCGACCGCAAGCACGATCCGTAGAACAAAACAGCGCGTGCGGCTGCGCCATATTGCGCGGCGATATGCGCAGCGAACTCGCTGGCGCCCTTTTGCGTGGGAACGGCCAGTTCTTCGGCCACAAGCTGGGTCAGCGAAAGCATATGGGTGCCGTAGCCGTTTCAGGTGCCGCTTGTTAAGCGGCGAGTTTCAGAAATGGTACAGGCGGCGTCGACCGAAGGACGATGGGGCTGCCACGATGCGCTTCGAACACTTCGCCATCCAGCACGACGCTGCTTTGCTCGCTGTCGATGCGGATAACGTCGCCTTGTTGGAAGTGGACGCCGCTCGTGGGCGTTTGGCCCAATTTGCCGCGTAGCGACGCAGCAATCATTTTGAGCATTGCCCATGGCGTTTGGTCGACGGCCATAAACTTCATCAAGCCACGCTGCTTTGTCGTTCCTGCTTGCCCGCCAAGCAAAAGCTTTTCGAGGGTGGTGACAATCAAAATCGCGAACGTGCCTTGCAATTCCCCGTTGCGGATGAACGAAATGCTGACGGGTTTTGACTGTTCAGGCAGAAAACTCGCCTTCACCCGGATGAAGGCCGAAAACATCACAGCAATGAACGTCAGAAAATGGCTTAAGCCATTGGGCAGTCCCAAGGGATAGATTTTATGGCGGCAGTACAAGATCGTTTCGGCAAGGCCTGCGCCGCCCAGAAACATGCCAAGAACCGGACGCGCGCCTTCGCTGCCATCGCTCAACGCAATCAGTTCGCGGACAACAATATGTTCCGAAAGATCGCCCTTTGCGACTTCGATAATGCGCGCCAATGCCTCCAGCGGGTCACCTTCAGCGCCCAGATCAAGTGCAATCAGGTTGGTCTTGCCATTGGGCAGGACCGCGACTGGGGGCGGTGAGCCCTCAAAATGTCCACCGTGATAGAGTTCCGTTAAAGCGGATTGAACGGTGCCGTCGCCGCCATTGATAACAAGTACCTTTGGCTTGACGCGGGCAATCATTTCAAGCGCTTTGGCGATCTGGCCAATCTCTTCGACTTCGTAATGGAATATATCGGCATTTTTCGCGCAATAGTTTCGAACCGCCGGCAACAAGGATCTGTTGCCGGTTGAATTTGGATTCGAAAGAAGCGCTACTAAAGCCAAACAATTACCTTCACATATATCGCAGGTTGATGGTGATCCGCGTAACGCCTGGTCCAGCGTCGAATGCGACCTTGCCGACCGATGGCTTGCCCAAATTCAATATGCTCACGCTGGGGTTGTTGGAAAAACCGCCGCCGTCCTGCGTAATGTCGGTTTTACCATTGCCATTGCGGTCATGACGAACAGCGATGCCGTATTTTCCTTCGGAGGGTACGGGTACGCAAAAGCTCATATTGCCAGCATTTGCCCGGCTTTCAATGCGGTTGAGCCAGCGGCCTTTGGCCAGCCAAGATCCAGCCGTTGCCGAATAAGACTGAACGCGAACGACGCCTTTTGCTTCCTTCACGCCGCGCACGCTAACCAGCACAGCGGGGCCTTTGCCCGCGGCGCAGCGCGACAGATCATTGTCCACTTCCTCGCCTGCTGCAGCCGTGCCCGATACGAGCGCCAATGCTGTGGCAGATATAAGGACCAAATATTTATTCATCTCAAAACTCCTGGAACAGCAAGTCCGGTATCACTTAACAAGGATACCATCGATATATTGCCCCTGAACCTGTAAGCGTCTATCGGGTCAGTTTGCGGCCAAATTAGGGTGACAGGGCGACCATAAGTTGAAATTTATTACTGCCACCGACCGTTATATCTTCCGGCTAGTCATGTTGCCGTTGCTGGCGACGCTGGTAATCGCGGCATCCTTGTTGCTGCTGGACAAGATGTTGAACCTGTTTGACTTTGTTGCCGCAGAGGGCGGGCCAGTCAGCGTAGTTTGGCGCATGCTCGCAAATCTGATGCCCGAATATCTCTCGCTTGGCATTCCCATTGGGCTTTTGCTTGGCATATTGCTGGCGTTTCGCAAACTCGCCACATCGTCCGAACTCGACATTTTTCGAGCGGTGGGCATGAGCTATTTTCGGCTGTTGCGCGTACCTTTCTTGCTGGCGATCGCACTTGCCGCTGTCAATTTTGCCATTGTTGGCTTTCTGCAACCCAGCGCGCGTTATCTCTACGAAGAACTCCGGTTCGAGCTGCGGTCTGGTGCCTTTGGCGCAAAGGTCAGGGTTGGCGAATTCAACAATGTCGGCAAGAATTTGACCGTTCGCATCGATGAAAGCCGCAACAATGGCAACGAGCTGTCTGGCATGTTTGTGTACGCGCAAAGCAAAAATGGGCAGTCCATCGCAGTGACCGCCGAAAAGGGGCAGTTTCTGCGCACCGACGATCCGGACACGATATTGCTGCGATTGGAAAAGGGCACGCTCGTGCACGACGCGCCCAGTTATAAATCACCGCGCGTGCTCAGCTTTACCAGCCATGACGTCCCCATTCCGCTACCGCAAATCGAAAGTTTCAGGACACGCGGCGGGAAAGATCGCGAATATCTGATCACGGAACTGGTGCAGATTGGCAATGATACGCAAAAGCCAGCGGTGGAACGCGACAGTGCGTGGGCAAATTTCCATTTCCGGCTTGTCGAAGTTGGCATGATGCTTTTGCTGCCTTTGCTTGCATTGGCGCTGGCGATACCGCCGAAGCGGTCGACATCCGCGCTTGGCGTCTTTCTATCCATCGTGATGGTCGTGACATATCATAAGATAAACGAATATGCCGAAAGCGTCGGCGCAATGGGCGTCGTTGACCCGTTTATCGCATTATGGGCGCCGTTTTTGCTATTCGCCGCGCTTATCATCTGGATGTATCATGTGATTGCCCATGTCCCCGGCGGTCAGCCTATCGGCGCACTCGAAGTGTTTGCGGCGAAGGCCGGCAAATGGTTCAAGAAACTGTTCCGCTGGGGCCGAAAATCTCGGCTAGCCACCATTGGCATGCCCGCGCCGCAAGAGGGGGCTTAACCCATGAATTTTTTCCCCTCGCGCAACATCACGATGTACATGGCCCGGCTGTTTGTCGTGCGCAGCTTTGCTGTGTTGATGATGCTTGTGCTGGTCCTGATGACACTCGATCTGTTGGGTGAAAGTGGCAAGATACTGGCCGTGCCCGGAAATGATCAGGGCGATGTGTTGCGTTATGTGACGATGCGTGCACCGCAAATTATTGCCAGATTTCTGCCCTTCTCGGTATTGTTGGGGACGTTGATCACATTCGCTACCCTCAGCCAGAACAGTGAAGTGGTGGCGATGAAGGCAGCGGGATTGTCCGCGCACCAAATTCTTGCACCCATGTTCGTTGCAAGCCTGGGCGTAGCGCTCATTTCGTTTGTGTTTAACGATGTCGTTGTTGCTCCTAACACGCAGCGGCTCAAGCTTTGGCAGGACGCCGAATATGGCGTCATTGCGCCCGATAGTGACGCGCGGAATAATGTCTGGGTCCGCGAAGGCGGCGACCTGATAAATGCAGGCAGAGTGCGTGGGTCGGGAGACAATATCGTCCTCGAAAATGTCCGCATTTATTTGCGCGCCAATGGCGGGTTGCGTCAGGTCATTACCGCACCGAATGCGCGCTATGTTGGCGGTGCATGGCGGCTTGAAAATGCCGAAACCTTCGACGTCGCGACGACAGAAGAGAAGAAAGCGACCAATCTGACCATCGGCAAAGGCATCACGCCCGATAGGTTCAATCTCGTGAAGGTCGACGGTGACAGCCTTGGGTTTATGCCGCTGATGCGCGCAATTGACGAACTGAGTGCCGCCGGCCGCCGCACCGATAATCTTGAAGGCATATTGTGGCACAAATTGTCAGGACCCTTGTCGACCTTGCTGATGCCATTGCTCGGTGCGGTCGCTGCCTTTGGTCTCGCGCGCTCGGGCGCATTGTTCCTGCGCGCGGTGATTGGCATGGCGCTCGGCTTTGCATATTTCGTTGCCGATAACTTTGCCTTGGCGATGGGTAATCTGGGTGCCTATCCCCCTTGGATTGCCGCATGGGGACCATTTCTGCTCTTTTTGCTAATCGGCGAAACGGTGCTCGTCCGCACGGAAGAATGAGCCGACGGCGGCGCTTAGGCCGGGGAAGTTCGGCCAGCAGTTTAAAGAAGATCTCGGGGAATCACTATGACAGACATCAACATTCGGCCGGTTTTGACCAAGGCAGACAAACGGGCTTTTATTGACCTGCCATTCCGGCTTTACGCGAATGATCCCAACTGGGTGCCGCCATTGAAGGGTGATGTCATGGCGACCATTACGCCCGGCAAGAACCCGTGGTTCGAACATGGTGAGGCGCAGCTTTTTCTGGCGGAAAGAGGCGGAAAAGTTGTTGGCCGGATATCCGCACATTTGGATTTTCTCGCGCTAAATCAGCCACCAGAGCAGGGCATGGGCCCCGGCGTCGGCAACTGGGGATTTTTTGAAGCTGAAGATGAAGCTATAGCCAAATTGCTGATATTGGCTGCTGAAAATTGGCTACGCGACAAAAAAATGGTGCGCTCGCTTGGGCCGCTGAGCCTTTCTATTTGGGAAGAACCCGGGCTGCTAATTGATGGCCACGATCATCCGCCAACGATATTGATGGGCTATCATAATGCCGCTTATGGCGCGTGGATTGAAGCCGCCGGATATGCGGGCGTCAAAGATCTCTACACCTATCAAATCCCGATTGATGTGCCTTTTCCGCCGCTGGTTGAACGCATTGTCGCCTCTGGTGTGCGCAATGAACGCATCGTCATTCGCAAGGTGAACAAAGATAATTTTGACGCTGAAGCGGCCTTGATCCTGTCTATTTTGAATGACGCATGGAGCGGAAATTGGGGCTTTGTGCCCATCACCGACGCCGAAGTTGCGCATACCGGAAAGCAGCTAAAGCCAATCGTTTTTAACGACCTTATCCGGATTGCGGAGGTCGATGGTGAACCCGTCGCGTTCATGATGACATGGCCAGACATCAACGAAAAGATCGCTGGATTTGGCGGAAACTTGCTCCCGTTCAACTGGGCGAAACTTCTTTGGTGGCTGCGCGCACCAAAGGTCCGCACGATGCGCGTGCCGTTGATGGGCGTGATGAAAAAACTGCAGTCCACGCGAATGGCAAGCCAGCTGGCCTTCATGCTGGTCTCCCTTATTCGTGACGCGTCCACCAGCAAATTTGGCGCAAGCCGTGGCGAATTTGGCTGGGTCCTTGATGATAATGGCCCGATGCGCTCGGTCGGTGAGGCGATTAATGGCGAAATCAACAAGGTGTACCGCATCTACGAAAAGCAACTTTGACGGCGTGCGCGGAAAAATGCAGGCGTGACGCGCGCATATCGTCTTGACGCGCACTCCCGCGATATCGCCGACGCTCTGTCTGCAGACCAAGGTCCTGACCCATGGGGTGGCGGCGAACCGAGACCGGGTACATTCGCGCCGGTCATTGTTCGCTCCTCCAAAACCTCGCGGCGCTTCATTCGGCCAATGGTGTGGGGTTATCCCGCCCCCAACAGCCTGACGCCAGCGGGCGATGTGCAATGGGTGACTTCCGTACGCAATGTGGCGAGCCCGTTCTGGATCGGCAATTTGCGGCATATCGAATTACGCTGCCTTGTTCCGGCGACGTCGATCGGCAGCCAGATACCAACGATGTCTGAAAGCGGTCCCGCAGCCATATTTGCGATGGCGGGCATTTGGCGTGACCTGACCGATATGCCGGTTTTTGCCATGATCACCGTTGATGATGAATCAGATGCCGCGAAAAAGCGCAGCACGCCGCTCATTCTGGACAGCGCGCAGCAGCAAATGTGGCTGACTGCAGATTGGAAAGAGGCTTCTCGCCTCGTCGTGCCCACCCAAAAGGAACCCACGACATGTGCGTAGTATCGGTTGCATGGGAGACGCATCCGCGTTGGAAGCTTATAGCCATTGGCAACCGCGATGAATTTCACGACCGCGCTTCCGATCCGTTAAGCCCATGGGCGGATACGCCATCGATTCTGGCTGGGCGCGATTTATTGTCCCGCGGCACATGGATGGGTGTGCACACCGATGGTCGTTTTGGTGTCGTCACCAACATACGCAACCCTGATGGCCCGGACCCTGCCAAAAAGTCGCGGGGTGCGCTTGTCACGGACTGGCTAAAAAGTGGGGCACTTCCGACCAACGTAGAGGCATTTAGCCCGTTCAATCTCGTGCTCGCCGATGAGGAAGGCCTGACGCATATTGCGAACCGGCCCAATGCGGTGCAGGAAAGACGGCCCAGCGGCATCTATGGATTATCCAATGCGGAGGCGGGAGCGCCGTGGCCGCGCAAGGATCGATTGAACAGCGCGCTTGCGGCTTGGTTTGAAGGTGAAGGGCGCAATCCGGTCGACCTGTTCGATGTTCTTTTGGACGAGGAATGTCCTGTTTCCGGCGATCCACCGATTTTCATCCGCAACAACATTTATGGGACCCGCTGCAGTACCTTGGTTGCCGTTGACCACGAGGGTGGAGGGGTCATCATGGAACGGCGATTTGACCGCGATGGTAACTTTGCACGCGAGAACCGTTTCACATTTGATTGGCCCGTCTGACCCATTGGTTGGAACAGCACATCGATAGCGGCGTTTGCATCTTCCCACCGAGGAAAGGATGTGCCCGTGACCCAAACCGACAATAGCCGCCCTAAAGGCAACACGCTTATGACAGACGCCGCCGTCACGGCAACAGGTGTCGATATCGACAATGATCATGCCGATGAACGGCCGGTTGATCGCTCGCAGGAAGCGCCCGAGAATTTTAACAGCGAACAGGATGACGAAGCTGCGCAGGCCCAGACTGTGTCGGATGATGCCATGCGCAACATACCAAATGGTGAGTCCGAACATGGCGGCACGACCAACCCTGCGCAGATATATGCCGACGACACTCAGGACGTTGTCGACCATATGAACCAGATGGAACGCAGCGGACAGATTGATATGGACGCCTATCGCGGCGAACGCAGCGACGACGATGAACCCGAAACATTGGGCGAAGCTGCGCTTGAGCCCGACGATGTCGATAGCCATGGCAACCGGTCGCGCGGTCAGGACTGACCCCTAACCCAGTTTTCCTGAGGCAGCGGTATCGCTGCATCAAGGAGCGGAGGACCCGTCCCCTGAAAGGGGGGCGGGTCTTAATGTTTAATCGCATCTCCGACGGTGACGAAGATCATCACCGCAGCAAAGGATATCATCATTCCAGTAAACAACGCGACGGCGGGAATTTGAAAAACGTCCATAACAGGCTCCTTCGTTGAGGAGACCCTTATGCGCGGCGAAATCACTTCATGCTTTGATCTGAGTCAAAATGGCCGATGACCGCTTCGATGGGTAACGGGCCGTATATGTGCGGGAAAAGAGCGTCACCGCGCGATACTTCCCAAATGATGGTATCGCCGAGAAATGCCAGATTGACCTCTGCAATAATCAGGTCCGCCTGTCCGGCAAAATGCTTCTCCAAGGTCGCTTGCAACTGATCCTTGGCCGACAAGTGAATATACCCATCTGCCAGGTCGACAGGTGCGCCATGAAAGACTCCGTCCGCTTGAAACTGCGCCCATTGCGCGGCTGTGAGTATTTTGAAGGCGGTGTCGGGATATTGTTGTTCGGACATGTTCAGCCCATGCCGAAAAGCACTGGTGGAGGCAAGGCCGTGGGCGTGTACCCGCCTGCTGTGGCGATTATACCACAGCGCTTCGTTGTTTTATATTCATGAAACTATCCCCGCAGCGGTTCGGTTTGTTGAGTGGCGCTACAATGATGGCGTCAGTTTGATTGAAAATGGATACAAAAAATGCGTAAACTTTTAATCGGTGCAGCACTCCTCTCCACTGCACTTGCCACCCCTGCATTCGCGCAGGAATCCGCACCCTTTACCGGACCACATATCGAAGGCCTCGTTGGCTATGATGATGTCAGCGAAGGCAAAGGCGATTTGATGTATGGCATCGCGGCGGGATATGATTTTCAACTTGGCGGCGTTATTGCCGGTATCGAAGGTGCATTCGCCGATTCCGACGTTAAGGGAACCGCGAATGACCTTGTGACGGTTGGAGATTCCTTCCGTCTGAACACCGACCGTGATCTGTATATCGGCGCGCGTCTTGGTTTTGCCGTGACACCAACGACCATGATCTACGCAAAGGGTGGATACACCAATGCGAAGTTCGAAGGCCGTTTCGATAATGGCGCAGGCACGATCTTCAACAATGGCGTAACTGCCGACGGCTACCGTTTGGGCGCCGGGATTGAACAGAAGTTTAACCTGTTTGGACCAAGCGGCTTCATCAAGGCTGAATATCGTTATTCGAATTATAAGAATCTCGACATTGGCCAGGATGATTTCGACCGTGAAATCGACGTTGACCGTCATCAAGCCGTGGTTGGCGTGGGCGTTCGTTTCTAGTTCGCCGCAATAGACCCGCTTCTGCGGATCAATTCTTGGACCGTCGGGCGCAATCCCGGCGGTCTTTTGATGCGCGCTGCTGGGTAATGCATCCAAAATTGAATCAACTCGCCGCGACATTAACCGGTTGTTCGGACTAAAATGTAAACCATGGTATCATGGGAAAACATTTTCGGATCATTGAAGGTGGCCGCGGGCGGCGCAAGGACGGGCTGGACGAGCCGCGCGAGCCATCGTCGATCCGCTATGGCACGCCGGCATGGGTCCAGCGGACGGCTTATGTTAAGCCAAAGGCCCGCCGCTTCAGAAGCGCGCCTAGTTTTGATACGCGCTTTGTGTTGCTGATGCTGACCACGCCGCTGTTCGGTTTTTGGATCGTGTGGAAGGCAATGGCGCCCGACGTCGCTATTCCGGCATCAGTTGCGACATTTGCCGCCAGCGCCAGCGCCACCGATACCGAATCTGCGGCCTTTGGCCTGTGCCACAGCGGCGGAGGCACCAATTGCGTCGTTGATGGCGACACGCTGCATTATCGGGGCGTCAAAATCCGCATTGCCGACATCGACACACCCGAAACACACCCGCCCCGATGCCCTTCGGAGGCTGAGTTGGGCGCGGCCGCGACACGGCGCTTGCAGGAGCTTGTGAATGCCGGACCGTTCACACTGCAATCGATCAACCGCGACGAAGACCGCTACGGACGCAAGCTGCGTATATTAACGCGCGGCGGGGAAAGCCTTGGCGCTGTGCTCGTGCATGAAGGCCTTGCGCGTTATTATGAAGGCGGCCGGCGGCCCTGGTGCTAACGCTTTGACCCGCGCCAACGCCCGATCGCAAGGCCCAAGGCAACGCCAAGCGCGAGCCCAATTGCAAGGTTATCCGTGGCGACACCATATCCAACGCCCATAGCAATTCCGGCACCCAAAAAGCGTTTGTCGAACTTTTCCATCTTACCCTCCTGCCAAACTCAACTGCGACAAGCTGACATGTTTTTGCCAAAATAGAAAGCGGTCGGCGTCCCTGGTGCTAACGCCGGCCCAGACGCGCGACAATCGTCACAAAGAACGCGGTTGACCATCCCAGCAACAACAGCCCGTTAATCCCCTCAATCGCGGCGACGAGGCGCCATGCGGGGTCAATATAGCGGTCGTCAAAACCAATACCGGCATAGCTGATCGTGGAAAAATAGACCGCGGTTTCAAGGTCTTTTACTGCGCCAATGCCTTCGTACAGAAATGCGTAGAGCCAGATTTCAATACCGTGCAGCACGAACAACGCGCACACCAGCGCCAGCGTAAATCCCATGGTGCGCGGCGAAAGCCCCGGCCCATGATGCGCGCGCTCCACCTGAACCTCGCCGCGCAACATATGGCCAAGGATCGCAAGCCCGCCGCCGTGAATGACAACGGTGACCAGCACCATGATGGTCGAAACGACAAGCTGAATGATCATGGCCAAATCTTGCACAAAGCGCACAGGGCGTCAAAGCACCCTGTTGCTAGGATGTGGCGCAATCCATACACAATGTTGCCTCTGGCATCGCGGCAAGGCGGGCAGGGGGGATTTTTGCGCCGCAGTTCAGGCACGTGCCATAATGCCCGGCGTCAATGCGCCCGATGGCAGCGCGGATCGCGGCGATTTCCCGCCCGACCATCGCATCTTCGGTGGTCAGCGGTTCATCGTCCGCCGCCTCGGTTGCTTGCTCCTCGGAATCGGCAGCCATCGGCGCGGTCATGTCGGTTTCAATCCGGACCGCGCGTTCCTCCAGTTCAGTCAGCCTGCGCAGCAGCTCGGTCTTGATCGCTGGCGTGTCGGTCACGGCGTGACATCCTTGATCATCACCGCAACCTGATCGAGAATCGACAGCCGTTCTTTCTTCAGCTCCTCGGTACGGTCATCGGACGCTGGCTCAATGCCGCTGTCGATGCGGTGAATTTCGCGGTTCACCTCATGATATTGTGCGGCCAGCTTGCCGAAATGCTCATTGTCCGTTTTCAGCGTGCGCAGCGCTTCGGTGGCGTCAGGGAATTCAGAATGAAGGTCATGGGGTGTATGCGACATCGATATGGTTCCTTTTCAAACGGGATAACCATGTTGTGCGCCAAATGGACCCGTCGCACATTGCGCCAGATCAAAGATTGCGGTGTAGGTAAGGAAATCTCCCTTATCATCTTGTACAAGCTAGACCGATTTTATCGGCAGCAATAACAAGAGAGGGCTCCAAGCGCAGATTTTGTGCTTGGAACCCTCCAAAATTATATAGTTCTCATTAGAACAGCGTGCGCCTCGAATAATACTATTCCGCAGCAACCCCAGCTTGTTCGAACATATCCACGCCGTCATTTTCGGCGGCGGGTTCGATGCCGATGATCTTCTTTTTGCGGTTGTCGAAGCTGTTCCACACTTGGCCCCAATCGCCACGTGTCGACGCCTTGCTGTACTCGGTCGCGCGGGTTTCGAAGAAGTTGGCGTGCTCGACACCGTTCAACAATGGCGCGAGCCATGGCAGCGGGTGGTCTTCGACCATGTAGATTGCGGGCAGGCCCAGCTGGCCCAGACGCCAATCGGCGATGTAGCGGATGTAGCGCTTGATTTCCTTGGCGGTCATGCCGGGGACGGGGCCCATTTCGAACGCGAGGTCGATGAACGCGTCTTCCAGACGGACGACCTTCTGGCAGCAATCGATAATGTCTTCCTTCACCGACTTGGTGAGGCAACCGCGCTCTGCACAGAATGCGTGGAACAGCTTGGTGATGCCTTCGCAGTGCAGCGATTCATCGCGGACCGACCAGGATACGATTTGCCCCATGCCCTTCATCTTGTTGAAGCGCGGGAAGTTCATCAGCATCGCGAAGGATGCGAACAGCTGCAAGCCTTCGGTAAAGCCGCCGAACATCGCCAATGTGCGGGCAATGTCTTCGTCGGTATCGACGCCGAACTGGTGGATATAATCGACCTTCGCCGCCATTTCTTCATATTCGAGGAAGGCGCTATATTCGCTTTCGGGCATGCCGATGGTGTCGAGCAAGTGGCTGTACGCCGCGACATGGACGGTTTCCATGTTGGAGAACGCGGTCAGCATCATCTTGACTTCAGTCGGCTTGAACACGCGGCCGTAATTTTCGTGGTAGCAATTCTGCACCTCGATATCGGCTTGCGTGAAGAAGCGGAAGATTTGCGTCAGCAGATTGCGTTCGTGGTCCGAAAGCTTCTGCGCCCAATCGCGGCAATCTTCGCCCAATGGCACTTCTTCGGGCAACCAATGGATCTGCTGCTGGCGTTTCCAGAAGTCATAGGCCCAAGGATATTCAAAGGGCTTGTAGCTGTTGCGTGCTTCTAACAATGACATGTCGGTTTCCTTGGGTCTTTAACTGTTCAAATAGGGTGATTGCGTGTCTCGGGATGCCTTATTGGCAGGCGAGGCACTCTTCATAATCGGTTTGCGCGGCGAGCTCCATCACGGGCAATTCCGCGGTGTTGTCCGCCTCTACGCCGCCAGCAAAGCCAGCGCGCTGGATGCTCTTCGAACGCAGATAATATAGCGACTTCACGCCCAATTCCCAAGCGCGGAAGTGGAGCATGAGAAGGTCCCATTTTTCCACATCGGCAGGGATGTACAGGTTCAGCGAGGTCGCCTGATCGATATAAGGCGTGCGGTCCGCGGCCAGTTCGATCAACCAACGCTGGTCGATTTCAAAGCTGGTCTTGAACGTGTCCTTTTCCTCAGCGCTGAGGAAGTCGAGATGTTGGACCGAGCCGCCCTTTTCTAGGATGCTGTTCCAGATATTGGTCGAATCCTTCGACTTTTCCTGAAGCAGCTTCTCAAGATACGGGTTCTTCACGATGAAGCTGCCCGAGAGCGTCTTGTGCGTGTAGATGTTGGCCGGGATCGGCTCGATGCACGCGCTGGTGCCGCCGCAGATGATCGAAATCGACGCGGTCGGCGCAATCGCCATCTTGCAGGAAAAGCGCTCCATTACGCCCATTTCCTCAGCATCGGGGCAGGCCCCGCGCTCATTGGCGAGCATCATCGACGCCTCATCAACCTGCGCCCGGATGTGCTTGAAGAACTTCATGTTCCACGATTTGGCGAGCGCGCTTTCAAAGCCGACGCCGCGTGACTGCAGGAAGCTGTGATAGCCCATGACGCCCAAACCGACCGAGCGCTCACGACCTGCCGAATATTTGGCGCGCGACATTTCATCCGGCGCGCGATCAATGAAGTCCTGAAGCACATTGTCGAGCATGCGCATGACGTCTTCGATGAAGACCTTGTCGCCGTTCCACTCATCCCAAGTTTCGAGATTGAGCGATGAAAGGCAGCAGACCGCAGTACGGTCATTACCCAAATGGTCGCGACCCGTGGGCAAAGTGATTTCGCTGCAAAGATTGGACGTCGACACTTTCAGACCAAGATCGCGGTGATGCTTTGGCATGCTGTTGTTCACGGTGTCGCTGAAGATGATGTAAGGCTCACCAGTGGCAAGGCGGGTTTCAACCAGCTTCTGGAACAAAGCGCGCGCATCGATTGTGCTGCGGATTTCGCCGGTCTTGGGCGAACGAAGGTTGAACTCGTCGCCGCTACGCACAGCTTCCATGAACTCGTCTGTCAGCAGCACGCCATGGTGCAGGTTCAACGCCTTGCGGTTGAAGTCGCCCGATGGCTTGCGGATTTCGAGGAACTCTTCGATTTCAGGATGCGAGACATCAAGGTAGCAGGCAGCCGAACCACGACGCAGCGAGCCTTGCGAAATGGCGAGTGTAAGGCTGTCCATGACGCGGACAAACGGAATGATACCGCTGGTCTTGCCGTTCAATCCAACAGGTTCGCCGATGCCGCGGACATTGCCCCAATAGGTGCCGATGCCGCCGCCACGTGATGCGAGCCAAACATTTTCGTTCCATGTGTTGACGATACCCTCCAGGCTATCGTCAACGCTGTTCAAATAGCAGCTGATGGGAAGACCACGGCCAGTCCCGCCGTTTGACAGAACTGGGGTAGCTGGCATGAACCAAAGCCGCGAAATATAATCATAGAGCCGCTGCGCATGATCCTGATTGTCCGCATATGCAGACGCAACGCGGGCAAACAGGTCCTGATAGCTCTCGCCCGGAAGCAGATAGCGGTCCTGCAGCGTATCCTTGCCAAATTCGGTCAGCAGGACATCACGCGACGAATCCGTCACGACATTGAAACGGCGCTCGTCGACGGTCTTGCTCGACATGACTTTCTTATCGTCAGCCGGCTTGGTCTCGGCCTCAACCTTAACAGCCTCGGTAGCAACTTTTTCAAGCATATCAGTCATCATTGCGGTCATATCATCGGCCCCTTGGCCAGTGTCCCTGAAATCCATCTTAACCCATTGCTCCATTCATTGCGGCGACCCGAAACCAGATGCCGGTTTTCCGGCGGCCAGCGACCAGTTCAAATATCTGTCGGGAACGCGTGTTCCCATATTGTTCGACTCAGGGCGCGAAACTCCCTGTTAGCATTTTTTGACCAGGTCAGGGGGTATAATTTCACTTGTCCCCAGCTTATCGACGGAAAAAACTTCCCCGGCGGCAGAATCGCGTCCGCAGCTTAAAGCACAATTTGTGGTGATGCCCCCTGTGGCCAACCGCTACCTATAGTGCCTCAATCATTTTCAGACGCAAGAGGGTAAATTGCAAATTAACCCTTCAATTCGTCGCTAATGTGATTCCATTCGTCGCACCCTTAGGTGTGTTGCAACGCAGCGACGCGTGGACCTGCTAAGCGTTTTTTTGGGCGCAAGATGGAAAATGGCGCTCCACCAATTTTTATACACTCAAAGTGGACCTATTGGATATTTGACGATTCCATACAAAAAGCCGGGTCCGAAACATGTCCGAACCCGGCGAGATTGACTCGTCACATCTAGTCAGGGTGCGACCAGTCCAGGGGATAGGGAATCAGCCTAGAAGGAACCTGTTCATTTCTGCCTTGGTGACCTTTTTACTTTTGTCGGTGTCGGCTGTAGCAAATGCTGCGTTCGCCCATTTGGCTTTTGCTGCCGGATCCTTTGCGGCATTCGCCTCACCGGCTGCATCATGCAGTGCCAATACCCATGCGCGGAATTCCAATGGCTCAAGTGCGTCATTCTTGTTTGCGTCATAAGTCGGGAATTCGGCGTCTACCAACTTCTGCACAGTCAATTCTTTCGGCTCTGCTAAAGGGGCTGAGGGTGCAGATTGCGGATCGTTAGCGGTTGTCGAAGTTGCAGATTCTGCGGAAGTTTCCGTCTGCGGCGCGGTCGGCATATCCATTGGCGTCATTTGTGCCATAGCGGATGTCGACGCGAGGGCCAGAAGGCTGGATGCGGTAAGAGTGCGTAACATAAATATCTCCATCTCTTTGAATAAGTGCAGAGATGATTGTTCTCAGTAATAAATAATGATCAGGAACAATCAACATCCTGAACTTAAATATAGAAATGGACGATATGTTTCATGATAAAAACATAAAAAATCTATAATTTTCAACTCATCACATCTATATAATCGACTTATCGGAAAACAGATTAATAATTCCGATGTGTCGAGATTAAGCGGGTGTGATTGAGTTTAACGCCAGATGAACGAGTTTTAACTTTAGATGAACCGCGGCAGACGATTCGACCAAGCTACGAGTTGTTATCGCGCTTGAATCGGCCTGATGCCGCGCTATGGGCAGTGGCAACAACTTTGCCACAGGACAAACACATGACCGTAACCATCCGCACAGGTGACTTGATTGATAGCGTTGCCGACGCGCTACAATATATCAGCTATTTCCACCCGATGGATTATATCCGTGCTTTAGGGGACGCCTATGAGGCGGAAAAATCACCTGCCGCAAAGGACGCAATCGCCCAGATACTGACCAATAGCCGCATGTGTGCAGAAGGGCATCGACCCCTTTGTCAGGACACAGGCATCGTCAACGTCTTTGTCAAATGGGGGATGGATTGCCGGCTTGAGGACACGTCTGCTTCGCTTCAGGAGGTTATCGACGAAGGCGTGCGGCGCGCCTATCTGCACCCCGAAAACAAGCTGCGCGCGTCGGTGCTGGCCGACCCCGCATTCACGCGGCGCAATACCAAGGATAACACGCCTTGCGTCCTTCATGTGGAAATGGTCGCAGGTTCGAAGGTTTCGGTTGATGTCGCGGCGAAGGGCGGCGGCAGCGAGAACAAGTCAAAGTTCAAAATGATGAACCCGTCGGACAATATTGTCGATTGGGTCGTCGAAATGCTGCCGCAAATGGGTGCTGGCTGGTGCCCGCCCGGCATGTTGGGCATTGGTATTGGCGGCACGGCCGAACATTGCGTCTTGCTCGCGAAAAAAGCGCTGATGGAACCAATCGACATGGGTCCATTGAAGGCGCGCGGTGCCCAAAATGATATTGAAGCCATGCGCATCGAAATCTTTGACAAGGTCAACGCGCTTGGCATTGGCGCGCAAGGACTTGGCGGGCTTTCGACCATCCTTGATGTGAAAATCATGGATGCACCATGTCATGCCGCCGGAAAGCCGGTTGCGATGATCCCCAATTGCGCGGCAACACGTCACGCGCATTTCACGCTCGATGGTTCAGGCCCTGCCTATCTGGAAGCGCCTAAGCTCGCTGAGTGGCCAAAGGTGGATTGGCAGCCCGACGCCGCCGCTATCCGCGTTGATCTCGATTCGCTGACCCCTGAAACCGTTGCCAGCTGGAAACAGGGCGACCGCTTGTTGCTGAACGGCAAGATGCTGACCGGACGAGATGCGGCGCATAAGCGCATCGCGGACATGCTGGCCAAGGGTGAAGAACTTCCCGTCAGCTTCAAAGGCCGGATGATCTATTATGTCGGCCCCGTCGATCCGGTAGGCGAGGAGATTGTTGGTCCCGCTGGCCCGACGACCGCTACGCGCATGGATAAGTTCATGGACATGATGCTTGAGCAGGGCTTGCTGGCGTGCGTGGGTAAGGCTGAACGCGGTCCTGCGGCGAGGCAGGCGATTGCCAAGCATAAGAGCGCATACCTCATGGCCGTCGGCGGCGCAGCCTATCTCGTGGCGCGCGCCATCAAGGGCAGCAAGGTCGTCGGTTTCGAAGACCTCGGCATGGAAGCGATTTACGAGTTTGAAGTGCAGGATTTCCCCGTCACCGTCGCAGTCGACAGCGACGGCAATAATGTGCATCAACTGGCTCCTGCCTTTTGGCAAAAGCGGATCAAGGACGAGGGACTTTTGGAGAACGCGGGCTAGCGTTCCAAAAACGAGAAGTTCCGACCAGGTACACTTCAACCTTCGTCATCATGTAGCGTTGTTGACATTGACCTCATGTGGGCCTGTTATCGCTCGCAATGCGAACCGATGAAAAACCGAGCACCAGTTTCCTCTCACGCCTCGGTCCCGGCCTAGTAACTGGTGCGGCGGATGACGATCCGTCAGGAATCGGCACGCACAGCCAAGTTGGCGCGCAATTTGGTTATGGGTTGAGCTGGACTTTCTTGTTCAGCTTCCCGTTGATGGTCGCCATTCAAGAAGTGGCTGCGGAGATCGGACGTGTTACTGGGGCAGGCATTGCGCGTAACATGCGCCGCCATTATCCTCGGCCGCTGCTTGTGCTTATGGTCGGCCTGCTGCTCATTGCCAATATCGTCAATTTAGGGGCTGACCTTGCCGCGATGGGTGCTGCGGTAGGGCTGCTGATCGGAGGGCCAATAGGGCTTTACACGTTGCTGTTTGGTATCTTCTGCATCGTCGTTGAGATAGGCCTGTCTTATGAGCGATACGCCTCGGTACTGAAATGGGCGACCCTATCGCTCTTCGCTTATGTTGCCGTCGTCGTTGTGGCGCAGGTTCCTTGGGGGGAGGCACTGACCTCGTTAGTCGTCCCGCGTATCGAATGGACCGGCGCTTATGCCACTGCCGTTGTGGCGATCTTGGGAACGACAATCAGCCCCTATTTGTTTTTTTGGCAGGCGGGCCAAGAAATTGAGGAACAGAAGCGCCACAAGGTAAAGCCATTGTGCATTACGCCCAAAGACGCCGGACCTGAACTCAAGCGCATCCGGATCGATACGCTTACCGGCATGGCGTTCAGCTCGATCGTCTCGCTGGCCATCGTATTTGCAACGGCAGCGACGCTGCATGCCAATGGCATCCGCGATATCGAAACGTCGGCGCAGGCGGCCGAAGCGTTGCGGCCCATTGCCGGCGATTTCGCCTTTGCATTGTTCGCGCTGGGTATCATCGGGACTGGCCTGCTCGCGGTGCCTGTGCTTGCGGGGTCGGCAGCTTATGCCGTGACGGAAATGTTCGGTATCGCAGGTAGCCTTGATGCCAAGCCCACCAAGGCACGTCTGTTTTACGGGACGATAGCGGTGACAACCTTGTTTGGCGTGTCGTTACAATATGTCGGCATTGACCCTGCACGAGCGCTCTATTGGGCTGCTGTCGTCAACGGTGTGCTGGCCGCGCCGTTGATGGTGATGATGATGCTCATCGTTCGCAACCCGCGCGCGATGGGGCGGCTAACATTGGGACGCCGCGCGACCATAACCGGCTGGATTGCGACCGGGGTAATGGCTGTTGCAACGATTGTGTTCTTCGCCACACTTTAGGAAAGCGATGGCGCGCCTGATATTATGAGGTTTTAGGTACGGGCGATTGTTTGGCTGGTTCATTCGTCGGTGCTGGTAACGAATCTAGGAACTCCAGTTCGTTGAGGTCGATGTTCGCATCGCATCTTTTGCCTTTAAGAACATCAATCTCTGCCTGACGTTTCTTCAGATAATATTCGCGCATAGCGGCATAAGGATTGCCGCTTTGCTGTACGCGGGTCAGGATTTCATCATTCTCGACGCGGTCGTCAATCGAGGAAAGCGCGCCTTTGGTTGCCGAGACAATTGGATTGGTAAACGGTTTGCCGACGGCTGTAGGCAAAAGCGAAAGGTCAGCGACGCGTCCCAGAAGATCACGCACGGTAGTGGATCCGATAAAAGGCAGGAATAGATATGGCCCCGGACCGACGCCATAATAACCGAGAGTGTCTGCAAGACCATTGGAACGGCGCGGCAGTTTGAAAGGCTTTTTCTCCGCAACGTCGAAGAGGCCGGCAACACCGACCGTTGAGTTGATAGCGAAGCGGCCCACAGTCTCTAGCGCCTTGCCAATTTTGAGCTGCAACAGGAAGTTCACGAACACGATGGGTTCGTCGAGATTATTCAAGGCATTATGTATTCCGTCGCGGATCGGTTCAGGCAAGCCTTTTTGATACCCGCCAGCGATGGGTGCAATAATGGCTTCATCGACGGCTTGCACGGCTTCAAATGACACCTCGTTCACAACTGCAATCGGGTCGCTACGTGGCGGCCCCTGCCTTGCGGTAACTATGATGGTAGCAGGGTCGATGGCGGGCGGCGATGCGATATCGGTTGTGGCTGGTGGCTCCGCTGGCGGGGCCTGCGTAAGGGCTATCTCTTTTGCCGTTGCCGAAGTTGGTTGCGCTGCGGCCGTTGCCGATGGCGTTGCCGTGTTTATGGCGTCGGGGCTGGTTGCCGCAGGACCATCGGGGATATCACCAGCATGATTTTCAAGCGGCTGCTCTCTCGGTGCGTTAACCGCTGGTGAGGCGCTTACGATTTCTATGTTGGGAACTAGATCGCTTACTGTTGGGCACTGCGGCGATCCGGAGAGCATGGCGATAGCCACAATATTGGTAATGCTCAAGTTCGGCTCCTCCCGATGCTACCCGATGTGCGAATGCCTCTCCAATGGAAGGCTGTCGTCTGAAAACCGTTACGAACGACTTGCACTATGCCGGTTACGCGGAATTATATGAACAATTTCTGTATAGCATTGCGCATTTGCTAACGGTTGCAATCGGACCATTCAATCGAACCAGCATGATGTCGACGCCAGCGCAAACCGCTTTGCACCGGATTATTGCGCCGGGGCTTGCCCTTGCTGCGCTTGCATCTGTGCATCAATTTGCGCTTGGATTTCGGGTGGTAGGCCTTGCGGTGCGCCGCTGGCCTGGCCGCCTTGTGGGCCGCCCGCTGCGCCACCTTGCTGCTTCTGCATTTCCTGCATCTGCTTTTGCATGGCCTCGATTTCGGCGCGTGATTTAAACTCAAGCAGTTCAACGTCAAAAGTAAGCTCGCTACCGCCGGGAATGGCGACCTGGCCTGTTTGCGGGTTACGCTGATCTTCGGGGCCATAGCCAAGCTCTGCAGGAATCCACAGGCGATACTTACCGCCGCGCTGCATGATTTTCAGACCTTCAGAAAAACCGGGCACAACGCCCGTGACTGGAAAACCAGCCTGCGGGTTTTGGTCAAAGACGGTTCCGTCTTTCAACATGCCCTTATAGCTGACGAGCACGACATCATTGTCAGTAGGGTTCGGGCCTTCACCAGCTTCTATAATCTTGTAGCGTAAGCCCGATGCCGTTGTCGTCACATCACCAAATTCCTGCCGCACGTCGCTTGTGCCCCAATATGCCAAACCGCCACCTGCGGCGAGTACCAGCGCAATCGCTGCCCAATATTTGGTCATCGTGCCTTTTTTGAGCGGGAGAATCGGGACAGCAGTTACGGACATACACATTTCCTGTTGGCTAAGTTGCGCGCTGACTAGCAGAAACCAGCGCGGATTCCAGACACAAAAAAAGCGCCGTAAAAGGCGCCTTCCTTGTTGCTGGTCGCAGACGCCTATTTCGCGCCGTCACGTTCCTGCTGCTTGCGCTCCATCTTGCGGGCACGACGAACAGCGGCTGCCTTTTCACGCGCGCGCTTTTCCGACGGCTTTTCAAAGTGACGACGCAACTTCATTTCGCGATACACGCCTTCACGCTGCAGCTTTTTCTTAAGCGCGCGTAGGGCTTGATCAACATTATTGTCGCGAACCATGATCTGCATAAAAAACTCAACTCCGGATCGAATCGGCAAAATGGCTTAAAACGGCCACTTTGAAAGGCTAAAAACGAAAATCGCCGCGTTCACAGGCGGCGTGTTGAGGTGGCCCCTAACTAGGTCGTCCCCAAATATCAAGCGAAAATGGCGCTTTTAACCACGAGGAAGGAGAAATTCGTTGGCCTTTTTGCTGCTCCCAAGGCCTTGCTCTTGCACAATGTTCGTTTCATAATGCAACGCAACGAAGGAGCAGGAGAGCGCGCATGGCCACACAGTTAATGTCGAACAGCAAATATAGCGAAGCCGAATGGACCGCGCGTCAGGAGCTTGCTGCCTGCTACCGCATTTTCTCGATGTTCGGTTGGGACGAACTGGTGTTCAACCACATCACTGTGAAGGTGCCGGATGAGGAAGGCGCCTTCCTCATCAACCCTTATGGTATGCACTTCGGTGAAATCACCGCATCCAGCCTGATTAAGATCGACATTGACGGTAACAAGATCGATGTCGACAACCCGTGGCATGTGAATAAGGCCGGCTTCGTCCAGCACAGCCTTTTCCATCGCACTTTGCCCGATGCCCATGCCATCATCCACACGCACACAACCGCAACCGTCGCGGTATGCAGCCTTGAGGGCGGATTACAGCCAGTCAATTTCTACGCCTGCAACTTCATGGGCCAGCTGGCCTATCATGATTTCGAAGGCGTTACGGTGCGTGAAGAAGAAGGGACGCGTTTGGTCCAAAATCTCGGCGATAAGCGGATATTGATGCTGAAAAATCACGGCCCTGTCGTCATGGGCAAGACATTGACAGATGCGTTCATCAAATATTGGGCGTTGCAGCGCGCATGCGAACAACAAATCGCAACGATGCAAATGGGCACACCGATCACGGTGTCGCCAGAGGTGATCGCGGTGCACCAGCGCGATTTGTATATGGCATCGCCCCCCGGCGGATCGGGCCGTGTTGAATTTGATGCCATGGTGCGCAAGGTTGACCAGATCGACAAAAGCTGGCGGGATTGATCGCGGCGCCAAGAGTGTCTAGCGCCGCTACATGACCAAATTCACCGTCAACGATCGCCCGGTCCAGTATAAAATGGACCCGCAAACGCCATTATTGTGGGCGTTGCGCGATGCATCGAACCTGACCGGAACCAAATATGGTTGCGGTAATGGCGATTGCGGCGCGTGCATGGTGGAAATCGATGGCGAAGCGATACGGTCCTGCCTCGTCACGATCGCTGAAGCCGAAGGACGCTTTGTCACGACGATTGAAGGGCTCAGCCGTGATCGTAGCCATCCGTTGCAACAGGCATTTGTCGCCAGCAATGTTTCGCAATGCGGCTTTTGCATCCCGGGTATCATCATGGCTGGGGCGGTCTTGCTTAAGAAAAGCAGCAACCCGACTGATGCAGAAATCGATGCAGCGATCACAAACTTGTGCCGTTGCGGCGTCTATCCACGCCTACGAGATGCAATTAAACGGGCTGGACGCGTCATGCGCGGCGAAGAGCGTATCGCTGCTGCGCCTCCACCGGGGATAACGCCCGAGGATGCGGCGAGGGCGGTTCCTGCTCTGACGGTTACCGAATAAGCTTAACCCTGCAGCTCAATATCCCAGTACAACCAGTCGTGCCATGTTTCGTGTAGATGGTTCGGCGGGAAAGCACGGCCTCTGTCTTGCAGTTGCCAGCTGGTGGGGCGGATCGCGGCCATGTTAAGCTGCATATGTGCCTGTTTGGGTGTGCGACCACCTTTTTTCAGGTTGCAGTGCAAGCAAGCCGTTGTGACATTTTCCCAGCTGGTAATTCCGCCCAAACGCCTGGGAACGATATGGTCAAAGGTCAGATTGTCGCCCGACCCACAATATTGACATTCAAACTTGTCACGCAGGAACAGGTTGAAGCGGGTAAATGCCGGATATTCCGACGGCTTCACATATTGCCGCAGCGCGATAACCGACGGGATTTTCATGTCGAGGCTTGGGCTGTGGACATGCCGGTCGTAGTTGGAAACAATATCAACCTTGTCGAGGAATACCGCCTTAATCGCGGTTTGCCACGGCCATAGGCTCAATGGATAATAGCTCAACGGCGTGTAATCCGCGTTCAGCACCAATGCCGGGCAGTTCTCCGGGTGCCTTGCCCGGCCCGCTGCCTCGAAAGTTCCGGTATGCAACATAAGTCGAACCCTACTCCCTTTATGTCATACATGCTTTAAGCGTATTAGCGTTACAGCATTCTGACACTTGCCAACCTATTTGCACATATGGTGACGTCAAGGGGGCAAACACACCGGATATGGTATTTTTTTGGGGATATGTTTTTTTGCGTGCCGACGACTTTCTGATGCAATATCTGCCTGCGCCGCCGGAATATGATGGCGCAGCCGTCACCAGATTTGCGCCGAGTCCCAATGGCCGGTTGCACCTTGGACATGCCTTTTCGGCGTTGTGTGCGCATGATTTTGCGCGTTCTTTGGGCGGTCAGTTCCACCTGCGGATCGAAGATATTGACGGGACACGCAGCCGCGCAGAGCATATCGCGGCGATACGGTCCGATATGGAGTGGCTTGGACTGCATCATGATGGCCCCGTGCAATTTCAATCGCAGAACATTGCCAGATATGAAGCTGCGCGCGACCGGTTGATCGCGGACGGGTTGCTATACCGTTGCACCTGCACGCGAAGCGACATTGCCAATGCGCTGAAGAACAAGCCGGTCCCGCATGGTCCAGATGGCCCCCATTATCCAGGAACTTGCAGGGACCGCGACATTGACCCCTCCGTTCCGCATAACTTGCGGATTGATATGCCCAAAGCGGTCGTGCAGTCTGGGCTGCTGCGATGGGTTGATTTGGCCGCAGGGCAGCAATTTGCGGACCCAATGGCATTTGGCGATGTTGTTCTGTGGCGCAAAGATGCGCCGGCATCTTACCATCTTGCCGCGACGATTGATGACGCCGCCGATAATGTGTCGCATGTCGTGCGCGGACAAGATCTATTCGGATATACCGCCATCCACCGACTGTTGCAGCAACTGTTGAATTTGCCTGAGCCGATATATTGGCATCACCCGTTGTTGTTGGACACCAGCGGCGAAAAGCTCGCGAAAAGCAAATCGTCGCCTGCGCTGTCGGACCAGCGGTCGGCGGGCGAAAGCGGCATTGGACTTATTAATAATTTGCGTCACGCAACGCTACCGCTTGGAATCTCGTTATCCCATGCCTAAATAGGCGCCGCGGGGTATTGGCCCCGGACAAGGATTTCTCCCGATGACTATTTTGCTGGTTCTCCTCATCATTGGCGCTGCTGGTGCCGTGGCATTTGCACTTATCCGTGGGCTTCACGCGTTTGCCAATTTGCGACCAACCGATGTGGATGAAGCGGGAATGCCCAAATCGCTCGCAGTGCAGAACAAGATGATGTTTGCCCGCGTCAAATGGCAGGCCATTACCATCGCTTTGCTGGCTGTGCTCGTCTTGGTCGCCGGTTCGCAATAAGCGGGCGGCGTCAGACATGGTAAAGCTCAACAAGATTTACACGCGCACTGGTGACGACGGAACCACTGGGCTGGTCGATGGCTCACGCGTCTCCAAAACCAACGCGCGCTTACACGCCATTGGCGAAATAGACGAAACCAATAGCGCACTTGGCGTAGCGCTTCAGGCGCTTGCGGCCGATGAAGGCGAAACGCCTTTGGTTGCCGAGTTGCGGCGTATCCAAAATGACTTGTTTGATCTTGGTGCCGATATCGCGACGCCGGGCGAAAGCTTTGAACCATCGCCGATGGAATTGCGGATTGTCTCGTCCCAAGTCGAATGGCTTGAGGCTGCAATTGATAAAGCAAACGATCAGCTTCCGCCATTGACGAGCTTCATACTTCCGGGCGGCAGCTTGGCAGCGGCGCATATGCATATGGCACGTGCCATCTCGCGCCGTGCTGAACGGGCACTGGTCGCTGCGTCGCTGGACGTTTCGATAAATCCACAGGCGTTAAACTACATCAATCGTCTGTCAGACTATCTTTTCGTCCTGTGTCGGCTGATCAATTCGACCCGCGGTGGTGATATCATGTGGGTGCCCGGCGCATCGCGGTGACGACAGATCTGAAAAGCCGTTTTTCTGCCAAGCGCAAGTTAACGGCCGATCCTGCTGCACCATTGTGTGATGCTTATGCCGCTGTGCAATCCAAGCCCGATGCCAACAACTGGTTTACACTGGTCCTTGCGGCAGCTGCGCCCTTATGCGCAGCCCCCTAGCGCTTGCGGCCACACGGCCCGAGCGCGTCGATCACAAATTTATAGTCAGCTTGCGCGCGCGCGGCATCTTCATCGCGGGCTGCTTCGATACGGTCGGTGGGGAGGCTGCGTGGCAGGCCGCAGGCGAGGCGATACCATAACAACGTGAAGCGTTCAGGCGCGGTGGCCGAGGAATCAATAACTTCAGCGGTGGATACCGCCCACTGCTTTTGTTGGTTCGGTCGGCTAAGAACCGTCAGTGACACTGGCTGGTCCTTTTCGGTTTTTAGGAAAATCTGCGTCTCGCCCTCACCGAGTACGGTCCCGGCGCTATGGAAAGCGCTGGCGACGCTGGTAATGCGTTGCGGAGCATCAATCAGAACAGCCTCTTGAGTGATGCGGCGGACGAGGGCATCATTTGCCGGGCTGAAATAAGCAAGCGCGTTGGGCCGAGCCAATCGGATTTCGCCTGAGCGCCCTGACACTGGGCTGCCAAATAGAAACAACCGCTGCTTTTTCAATTTGGGCACTTTGCCCTTGGCATCCTTGGGCACATCCAGCACGAAACGGACGCGAGAAGCGATGCCACCTTCACCGCGAATCAACGCCATGACGTCAGCTTCAATCAGCATGCGCTGGAGTGATACGGGCACGCCTATCGCCTGTTCGGGAGCAACTTTACTTGCGTTGCGCACCGTTACATCGATGATCAGAGGTGATATTACTACCAAATCGGCAATATCGGCATAGCTGCCGGTTTCTGCCTCGATGGCGAATGCTGGCGGCAGGGACGGGGCGGGCTGCGCAATTACGGCGCTACTCAAGCCCATCAAAACCAAGCATAAAGTGGCTTTTGTCCGCACAAATCGCATTAATCATCCTTTTCTCACGCCGGCGTCAGACGCCAGTTTTGCGTGTATCATATTGTAGCATAATGTGAACCTGTCCATGAATTGCGTCTGAATCGCAGAATCCGGATTGCTTGGCCTGTTAGGGTTGGCTAATGCATCGGTGAATCGAGCAAAAAAGAACACAGAATTCGATATCGCGGGGGTACTTAGGGGGCATGGTAAAGCTTGCGTCCCTAGCGTACTGTTTTGTTTTGAAGGTAGGAGAGTTGTTTCCGCATGGCATATGCTGATCAAGATGGGATGAGCACAAACCGTTTGGTTTCTGTCATCATTGTACTCCTTCTTCACGCCTTCCTAGGTTATGCCTTGGTGACTGGCCTCGCATATGATGCGGTCGTCGCGATCAAGGAAAAGATGACCGTGGTCGACGTGAAAGAAGAAGAGCCACCCGAAGAAGAAGAGCCACCACCCGAGCCTGAGAAGCAGATCGAACCTCCGGTTGTTTCGCCTCCGCCGCTTGTGAAGACGGTGACTCCGCCGCCAACGGTTCGTACAGTCGATACGCCGCCACCTGCGGCTCCAATTGTACCCACGGCAGCGCCACCAGCGCCAGCCGCGCCGCCACCGCCAGCAGGTCCTACTGCTGAAGCGAAGCCACGGGGCAATCCAGGTAACTGGGCAAACACGAATGACTATCCGTCGCGTGCTTTGCAGCAGGAGCGTGAAGGCACCACCGGGTTCCGTGTTACCATCGGAGCAGATGGCCGCGTCATTGATTGCCAGATTACGCAGTCAAGCGGACATCCTGACCTTGATGCGGCAACCTGCACCAACGTGAAGCGTCGTGCACGCTTTGACCCGGCCGTCCGCAATGGCGAAAAGGTTCAAGGTTCGTACTCAAACCGCGTGCGGTGGCAGATACCGAAATAATTTTCTGGCCCGGTATAGGGGGAGCCTTGGCTCTGGGCCTTATTTGCTAGCAAGTAATATTTTTTGAGAGGTAGTTAAAATGTCGATTTTGTTTCTGACCGCGGCAGGTGCCGCAAACCCAGATGTGGCCGCACAATTCGGTCTCATCCCCGCGCTGAAAGAAGGCGGACCAATCTCCATCGCGATTTTCTCTGTGATGGTCATCATGTCGGTATTCTCCTTCTACATCATGTTCACGAAGCTGTTCGAACAGCAGAAGGTATTGAACCAGTATAAAGAGGTCCGTGCACAATTTTGGCGTGCAACCACGCTTGAAGAAGGTGCTGCAAAGCTTGATAAGAACAGCGCATATCGTCAGGTCGTTGACGACGGCATTTCGGCACAAAAGCAGCACAGCCTTTTGACTGACCCAGTCGAGGCACATGACTGGCTCCATGGCGCGATGGCTCGTTCGGAAGATTCTATCAACAACAAGCTCGCAAGTGGCCTGCCGTTTCTCGCAACCGTTGGTGCAACTGCTCCCTTCGTTGGTCTGCTCGGTACGGTTATCGGCATCTACTCGGCGCTGATTAAAATCGGCATCGCTGGTCAGGCCGACATCGGCAAGATCGCTGGTCCAGTTGGTGAAGCATTGATTATGACCGCAATTGGTCTGTTCGTTGCTGTTCCTGCCGTTCTTGCGTACAACTGGCTTCAGGCACGTAACAAGACAATCGCACGTAGCCTTGCAACCTTCTCGAACGATGTGCTTGGTTACATCTCTTCGGGCGGCCGCGTTAAGCCTGCTGTCTCTGCCGCTGCGCCTGCTGGCAAGCCAGCACCTGCTGCAGCTAAGAAGTAATATTGGGTGAGGGCCGCGCCTCGGCGCGGTCCATCCGCCAGCAACCGCTGGCGCTCGATTTTTGACCCAATTTAGTTAGAGAGGATTGGCCAATGGCAATCAGTTCAGGAGGCGGCGGCAATGATGCGCCAATGTCTGACATCAACACGACGCCGCTCGTCGACGTCATGTTGGTGCTCCTCATCGTATTCCTCATCGCAATTCCGGTCGCTATCCAGACAGTGAAAATGGACATTCCGGTCATCAAGTTTGAACCAACGAAGGCAAAGCGTGAAAACGTTCTTCTGTCGGTGACGACAACTGATGCAGGCGGTCGTGATCCAGGTGACCCCGCTTATGAAGGTGCAAACCCGAATGGCGAGTGCCGCATTTACTGGAACGTAACGCCAGTCGATTCAACCGAGTTGGTGGACCGTGCAGCGAAGCATTTGAAGGCTGAATTTGAAAAGCTGGGTGGCGAACAAGCTGCCGCAGCCGGACTTATCGAGCCGGACATGCTGCCAGAGGCGCACATCCGTGGTGATATCAACACACCTTATCGTTGTATCGGTGGTGCAATTTACACCATGCAGATGGCCGGTTTCGCGCGTGTTGGCTTCATTTCATCGCCGTTCGAAAATGCGAACGTGCAGTAAGTAATTTAAGGAGCAATCATCATGGCAATGAGTGGCGGTAACGATGATGGCCAGCCGATGATGGAAATGAACACAACGCCGTTAATCGACGTTATGCTCGTTCTCCTCATCATGCTGATGATCACCATCCCCCCGGTTTCGCACGCCGTAAACATTGACCTTCCGGTTAATGATCCAAATGCGCCACCCCCGGAAGTTCCGATCGATCCTGTTATTAACAAGATCATCATTCTTCCCAACAGCACTATCCAGTGGAATGGTACGCCGGTATCATTGCAGCAGATGGAACAGTATCTGGTCCGGACGACGTCAATGAACCCTGAACCTGAACTCCAGTTCCAACCAGCCCCAACGGCGCCCTATGACGTCGTTGATAAGGCACTGGTTTCGGTGAAGCGCAGTGGCATCACGAAATTCGGTTTTGTCGGCAACGAACAATACCGCGTCTTCGGCAAGGCCGCGCGTGAGGGTCGGTAGTCTCCGAACCTTCAGTTAAATAGACAATAAAAAAGGCGGTGCAGAAATGCACCGCCTTTTTTATTGTCTGCTGTGCGGATCAGTTGACCTGAGTTGCACTCTGACTGCGTTTTGATGTGCCGCTATTGTCCCGTTGATAGCCGTGTCATGAGGATAGCTGCGCGTTTTGCCTGGCGCTTGATGCTGGCAAGATCGACCGTTTCGCCCGGGGCATGATCGCCCTTGCTGTAGACGCCAAGGCCAACGAGACCATCTACATCATTAGCAACGAAGCTGATGTCGCCCGCGCCGCGCTTCAACGGATCAAGCGGAAGTTGGGCATCCAGTCCCAAATCCTGATTAACATCATTAAGCTTTACCAGCAGAGCCTTGTTACCCTCCGTTGGCGCCATGGCGGGGTAGCCTCCCGGATCGAAGCTTATCTTAGCGCTGGTCTTTGGCGCCGACGCAGCAACGATAGCTTGCATCTTTTGACGAACCCGTGCGCTTTGATCTTCCGATAAAGTCCGGAAGTCACCGCGCGCAATTGCAATGCCCGGGATGATATTGGTCTTACCTTTGGCGCTTGCCCGGACACCGTCATTGTCGAAGATCGCCTCTTGCCCCGCCGCAATCAACCCTACGTTGAACGTCAGGTTTGGTTCGGGCAGTTCGGTGCGAAATTCATGCATTATCCGGGCCAATTCAAACGCCGCGCCATCACCATAGGTGGAATCAAAGATCAGCGAGCTGTGCCCAGTGACGCCGGAAACCTCAAGCTTCCAGCTGTTGGATGAGCGGCGGGCGATCACGCCCATGTCCTTGCCATCCTCCATTGACAGCCCTTCGAAATCGAGGGCCACATCGGCCAACTTACCGGCGGCAATCAATGGCGCGCGGGTAATCTCGATTGGGTCGCCCGCATCCTCCTCGTCGCCCGTCATGTGAATTTCGATGTGTGCGTCCTTCAGCGTGCCTGCGGCCTGCATTGCACGCAGCGCTGACACGATGACAACCATCCCGCCCTTGTCGTCACCAGCGCCAGGGCCAATAGCTTGATCACCATTGCGCACGAATTTCTGGAATGGGCTATCGGCCTCAAAAACAGTGTCGAGATGCGCAATGAGCAAAAGCTTCTTTGCGCTCTTCTTGCCGGTCTTGGTCGCTACCAGATGTCCGGAGCGCCCTGCCTTGGCCATATCGAGCCATGCAACCTTGAAGCCGAGCGGTTCCAGTTCAGCGCGCATCATATCGCCGACGGTCTTAACCCCTGCGAAATTCATCGTGCCCGAGTTCTGGTTGACCATCCGTTCAAGCAGGGCGATCGAGCGTTCATATTCTGCATCAACGGTGGCCGCCATCTTGGCTTCTGGTTTTGAAAGATCGGCAAAAGCGGGCGTCGAAAGCGCCAAGAGCGCAACGCTGCTCATCAAAGACAGGGTTTCGAATTTCATGACATACTCCTGAAGACTATGGCCATGATGTGCCGCGCTTTGTGCCGTCGGGCAAGGGCATTGATGTCGGGTTTATGCAGCCTGCGTTTTGGCGAGAATATGCTCGAGGATGAAATGCGGCACAGTGAGCGTGGATATCAGAATGAATGCCGAACGGATGATGCCCATGTCCGCAGGAACTTCGCCCTGATACACGAACATCAATACGCCCAGTCCGAGCGAAAGCGTGAACACCGCAGTGATAATCGCAGCCTTTTTAAGCGGAGAAAGCGCCCCGGTTTCTCTTAACGCGTCGGCCATATGACGCGGTGAGTGCAGCCCGCAAAAGAATATAGCAAATGCAATCAGTGGCGGCAGGAACAAAGCTGCGGTTATGCAGGCCAACACCTCAAGTGCGCTTTGCGTGTCGTTATGCCGGAATGCCCAATAGGCAAAGACAAGGCTTCCCAGCGCAGCGGGGACTGATGCCGCGCCAAGCAGTGCGGCGATCACTGTGCCGTTTTGGCTGCCCGTCAGCGCCGCAAATATCATTGCGACATCGTCGGGGCTGGCCAGTGCCGGCAAGGCGACCAAAGCCCATCCGACCATCATGGCCAGAAATGGGTCCACGCCGCCGCGCCAATCGCGGCTGAAATGTACGATTGAGATGAGCAAGAATGAAATGAGCGCAAGTTCGGGAAGCTGGATCCATAAAAGTATCATGAACGCGGCGCAGCCTATATAGCCGGCGATGATCGTGGCCTTTCCCGCGATCCCCTTTTGCCCGAAATGCGCAGCGGCGATTTCGACGTCCAGCGTGCCGTGTGGGATGCCCGCCAGCACAATGGCTATTGCTGCAACCATATTCGCCGCAACGCCGCTCATACCGCCCAGAACGCGGTCTATAATGATGAGCAGCAGTGTGGCCGCCGGTAACGCAAACAGGCGCAACATTTTCGAAAATGTTGCGCCTGCAATGTGCGGATATGAAATTATATTCATAAAGGAATGTACGCCACCGGTGCGGCGCACGTCCAGTACTTAACCGAAGGCCTTGTCGCCATATTCGGCCTGCGACTTGCGTACAGCGATCATGTAGATCAATACGCCGACGCCTGCCTTTGCGATCAAGTCAGCAATTGTGTAGCCGACCTGTACGCCCACGGTGACGTCCGAGCCACTTAGGTTGGTGTACGGGATCATGTATACGATTGGGTAGAAACCCCATGATGCGAAGGTCAGCAAACGCGCCTTCTTCACCAGTTCACGTACATTTTCAGGCTGATTGTTGATCGACGCGCCGAGGCCCGCAAACAACTGCCACATGATGTATACGAAAGGAATCGCCGACAATGTGCCCCACAATACGCGTGTTGGAATGTCGGTTGCGATTTCGCCTGGGTAGCCCAAGACGATCATCAATGCAGCGGCACCGCCGAGCTTGAACGACTTCGATACCGTTTCTTCCTGGCTCAAACGCATCACGAGAATGAGTTCGATGAGCAGCAATGGCACGGTCAACAACCAATCGACATAGCGATAGGCGTCGTTAAATGCATAACCGCTTGCGGACACAACGCCGCCTTCGATGGAATATGCGCCTTCCCAGCTTTCGAAAATGCGGAAATAGTGATATGCGGCAATGGCGCAAACCAGGCCAGAAATGGTGAGTGCCGTTTTGTAGGCTGGGCCCACTTGTGAACGGCCGAACCACAAAAACAGCGTGGCTGCAGCCATCGTTGCAAATGTGAATGAGAATGCGTTGTAGACCAATGAATATTGGCCAAATGTTAGATTTTCCATGTCGTTCCCCCTTTTGGCGACCCCGTTACGGATATCGGGTGGCTAATGGATAAACTATGGCCTAGGAGCAGCAACCTATCCTTTGTACCATGTTTTGCCGATATTGCCGCAGACGGTCAGCAAGTGAAAGGTATGAAGGCGCACACAAGAATGCGCCGACGGGTTACGTAGGAGGCAATGCAATTTGGTTGTTCTGGACCGCAATAACGAGCGACTGGATGCTCTGATCGCAAATAGCCCGATAGCGTCGGTGATCAGCGACCCGCGCCAAAAAGAAAATCCAATTATAGCCTGTAACGCAGCGTTTATTGAACTGACGGGTTATGCGGAACATGAAATCATTGGCCGGAACTGCAAATTCTTGGCCGGTCCAGCGACCGAGCCGTGGCTGACGGAAGCGATCCGCAACGGCGTCGAGCGACACGCCCCCGTGCTCGTCGAGATACTAAATTATAAACGGGATGGTGCGCCGTTTCGCAATGCCGTCCTCGTTGCGCCGATATTCGATGAGGAAGGGGCGCTTGAGTTCTTTCTTGGCTCTCAAGTTGAACTTGAACCAAGTGCTCCAGCAACGCACGAAAACCGTCGCGAGGCGGCGGCTTTAGCTGTCAAACAACTATCGCGCCGCCAGCGGGAGGTTTTGGCCGAAATGGCGCTCGGCCACCTTAACAAGCAGATCGCATTCCGGCTTGGCCTTAGCGAGCAGACGGTCAAGATGCACCGCGCGCTGTTGATGGACCGTTTGGGCGCCGCGACGACCGCTGATGCTATCCGCATTGCGGTAGAGGCCGGGTTATAGGCGCAGCCTAAGCTCAAGTCTTCGGCGACTCTAGGCCAGAAGAGGAACATTCGCACTTTCAGACAGTTATCGATTCACGAACAATTTACGTGAAAAGAGAAACTTATGAAAAGTCGCTTATTTCTGGCGGGCGTTGCGCTCTCCATCTTAACACCGTCTATTGCCATGGCGCAGGATGATGGTTGCCGCCGCGACAGCAGCGGCCGGATCATTGGAACAGCCGTGGGCGCTGGAGCCGGTGGCGTGCTGGGCAATGTAATCGCTAGACGCGGCGACAAGACCGAAGGCACGATTATTGGCGGCATCATTGGCGCAGTAATCGGCAATCAGGTCTCGAAATCGGACCGTGGCGATTGCCGCAGCGCATATGGCTACTACGACCAGCAAGGTCGCTGGCACGCAACCGGTGTGAACACGTCGGACGCGCGGGGCTATTATGACCGGGACGGTCGTTGGGTCGACGGTCAACCAAATGGCTATTATGACAATGGCCGTTGGGTCAGTGCAAATGGCGACAGCAACAGTTCGGGATATGTTGACCGTGATGGCTATTGGGTTCCGGCATCATCGGCGGGCTATTATGACCGGAACAACCGTTGGGTAGCTGGTACCGCCACGGGCTATTATGACAATAATGGTCGTTGGATCGCAGGCTCTACACGCGGACGTTACGACGCACGTGGCCGTTGGATTGCCGGCGACACCGCTTATGCCAGCGAAAGCAACGGCAACTGGAATGCTGTCGAACAATCGGGATATTATGACTCAAACGGTCGTTGGCAGGTTGGCCGCGCTTATGGCTATTATGATGCCCGTGGCCGCTGGATCTCAACGCGTAATGATGCGTATCCGACCAACGACAATCGTCCGGATAACCAATATCGTCCAGGTACAGGTCAGTATGATCTGAGCCAAATGCCGAGCGATATTCCCAACCGGATGAGCTGGATGCGCGAATATGTCCGCACGGCGTTGCAATCGCGGCGTATCAGCCGGGTCGAGGCACAATATGCAAGGCGCGAATTGACGGCCATTGATAGCCAGAACCGTATGTTCAATCGCGACGGGCGTTTCACGCAGCGTGAGCAACAGAATATTGATCGTCGTTTGGACCGCCTAACAAGCCGCCTCGACAAGACATGGCGTCGGACACGCAACTACTAAGCCCGAAATGAAAAGGCCCGGCAGTCCCCCAACCGCCGGGCCTTAAACCACTGATCCGATGCGTAGGATCAGTAGCTATAGTACATGTCGAATTCGACTGGGCTTGGCGTCATTTCCCAACGGGCGACGTCTTCCATCTTCAATTCGATATAGCTGTCAATCTGGTCCTTCGAGAACACGTCGCCCTTCAACAGGAAGTCGTGATCGGCAGCCAGACAATCCAAAGCCTCACGCAGCGAACCGGCTACGGTTGGTACTTCAGCGAGCTCTGCTGGTGGCAAGTCGTACAAGTTCTTGTCCATGGCATCGCCAGGGTGAATCTTGTTCTGGATGCCGTCGAGACCAGCCATGAACAACGCTGCATAGCACAGATACGGGTTGGCCATTGCGTCAGGGAAGCGGACTTCAACGCGCTTGGCCTTCGCGCCCGCACCATATGGAATTCGGCATGAAGCTGAACGGTTGCGCGCGGAATATGCAAGCAAAACAGGTGCTTCGTAACCGGGAACCAGGCGCTTGTAGCTGTTGGTGGTCGGGTTTGTGAATGCGTTCACCGCCTTGGCATGCTTGATGATGCCACCGATGAAATACAGGCACATGTCCGAAAGACCAGCATAGCCGTCGCCTGCGAAAAGCGGCGTTTTGCCTTCCCAGATGGACAGGTGGGTATGCATACCCGAACCATTGTCTTCCTTGATTGGCTTCGGCATGAACGTTGCGGTCTTGCCATATGCATGTGCGACCTGATGCACGACATATTTGTAGATCTGCATACGGTCAGCGGTCTGTGTTAGCGTACCGAAAGTCAGGCCAAGTTCATGCTGGGCAGCGGCGACTTCATGGTGATGCTTGTCGCAAGGCAGGCCCATTTCGAGCATGGTCGAGACCATTTCGCCACGGATGTCCATCGCGCTGTCGACGGGCGCAACTGGGAAATAACCACCCTTTGCGCGGGGGCGATGGCCCATGTTGCCGCTTTCATATTTTGTGCCTGTATTTGTTGGCAGCTCGATATCGTCGATTTTGTAATATGACGTGTTGTAGCTGTTTTCGAAACGCACATCGTCAAACATGAAAAACTCGGCTTCTGGACCGACATATACGGTGTCGCCGATGCCTGTGGTTTTCAAATATGCTTCGGCGCGCTTTGCGGTCGAGCGCGGGTCACGGCTGTAAAGCTCGCCGGTTGATGGCTCAACGATATCACAGAAGATGATCATCATTGGTGTTGCGGAGAATGGATCTACGTACACGGCATCCAAATCTGGCTTCAGGATCATGTCGGATTCATTGATGGCCTTCCAGCCTTCGATGGACGAACCGTCAAACATCAAGCCGTCTTCCAACTCGTCTTCGCCGATTACACCAGCGCACATGGTCAGATGCTGCCATTTGCCCTTGGGATCAGTGAAGCGGACATCGACCCACTCGATCTCCTCATCCTTAATGCGCTTGATAATGTCCTTGGCTGAGGTACCCATGTTGCTTTCCTTCTTTCGCTTGTCTTTTTTGGATATTTTGGATTTTTTAGACGGCATCGTTATCGCGTTCGCCGGTGCGGATACGCAGCGCGGTTTCCACAGGGATAACGAAAATCTTGCCATCACCAATGCGGCCAGTCTGGGCCGCAGCAGCGATTGCTTCGACGACGCGATCGGCAAGGCCATCTTCAACGACAACCTCAAGCTTTACCTTGGGCAGGAAGTCGACGACATATTCAGCACCGCGGTACAGTTCGGTATGACCCTTTTGACGGCCAAAGCCCTTGGCTTCGGTCACAGTGATGCCCGAGACGCCAACTTCGTGCAGCGCTTCTTTCACCTCGTCCAGTTTGAATGGCTTGATGATCGCTTCGATCTTTTTCATGGCTTTTCCCTTTGTGGCGCGTGATGCACATGCTCCGCGCGCGCGGATGATGCGAAAGGCATATCAAGTATCGTGCCAAAATTGACCAACGCCTAAACGCGTTATTTTGGGTCAAAAGGGCTCTGGCATCTGCCTAAATTTTAAGCAGATGCCAGATTCATGGGCAGCAGTTTTTTACTTTGCTGCCTTTTTTGCACTACCGCCCAATGCTGCATCATTTGCCTTTGCATAATGTGCGCGGCTGACAACATAGGCGCGCATTTGCTCGGCCTCTTTGGGCGTTAACACGCTGCCAAAGCTGACCATGCCATTGCCCTTAAGGATGCCGTCAATGACAACTGATTTCCAAGTTGCCGCATCCGCAATCACACCAGATTTACGCAAGTCAGGCAGCACACCGTTCCCGACGGCCCCGGGGCCGTGGCAGACAAGGCAATAGCGTTGGAAGTTTGACCCGCCCGCAGCGATATCTGCTGGCGTGCCGAATTGGGCTGGTGGTGCCCAAACATATTCCGGCGCCTCAGGTACGGCTGGCAATGCTGTTTTCCCGCCCAGCTTGAGAACGATCAGGCGGGGTATATTGGGAACCGCGGCGCTGGTGGCGCCTGCATAACCGGATACGAGCGGAAACGCGCCGCCTTTGCTGGTCAGGAAGGCGACATATTGCTCGCCGTCGACCGTATAGGTCGATGCGCCAGACAACACGCCCGACTGTACGTTGAGGTTCAACAGTTGCTTGCCGGTATCCGCAGCGTAAGCACGGAACTCGCCCATGGCAGTGCCTTGGAAAACCAGATTTCCGGCTGTGGTCATCGTTCCGCCATTCCATGAAGCGGGGTGGTCAACCGTCCATTTTGCCTTTCCGGTCTTCGGGTCGAATGCAACTAGCTTTCCGGTCGTGGCCGCTTTTACAGCCTTCACGAAATTGGTGTCATCCGGAAGGTCCGCCGTCGCCATCGCGCCGCCAGTATTGAAACCTAGCGCCTTGCGGTCCTGTTCATTTGGCGCAACCGGCGGCAGATACGCGCCGCCAATGTAAAGGGCTGGAATGTAGACCAATCCAGTGGCCGGGTTAAAGCTCATTGGGTGCCAGTTATGTGCACCAAGTGCCGATGGGTTAGCCATGTAAAGCTTGCCCGTTTTTTCATAGCGCGCTTCGGGATTTTCGATTGGCCGCCCGGTCTTCACGTCATAGCCAGTTGCCCAGGTGATGCCGTCGATGAACGGGTTGGCCGACAACATTTTGCCGTTCAAGCGGTCAATGGTGAAGAAAAATCCATTCTTCGGCGCGTGATAAAGCACCTTGCGTTCTTTGCCGTCGCGGGTTTCTGTTGCCAAAATGATCGGCTGTGTTGCGGTGTAATCCCAGCTTTCAGCCGGTGTTTCTTGATAGTGCCAGACATACTCCCCGGTATCGGGCTTAAGTGCGACGATGGATGACAGGAACAGATTGTCGCCTTCTCCGTTTGACCGGATGCCATGGTTCCACGGGTTTCCGTTGCCGACGCCCAGATATAGTTGATCAAGCTCGGCATCATAAACGATTGCGTCCCATACCGTGCCGCCGCCGCCACTTTCGCGCCAGTCACCCTTTTTGGGTTTTGTACTCCATGTGCTCGTGGCCGCAGTCTTCAAAATTTCATCGCTTGCAGCGTTGTCAGGCTCTCCCTTAGGATTGGGCGTGGTGTAAAAACGCCATGCCTGTTCGCCGGTCGCAGCGTCATAAGCGGTCACATATCCGCGCGCGCCGAACTCTGCGCCGCCAAAGCCAATAACCACCTTGTCCTTTACGACCCGTGGAACACCCGTAATCGTCCCGTTGGATTCGAGATCAAGTGTTTGGACACTCCACAATTGCTTGCCGGTGGTTGCATCCAACGAAATTAGCCGTCCGTCGATGGTTCCGACAAAAACGCTACCCTTCCAGAAAGCGACGCCGCGGTTAACAACGTCGCAGCAGGCTTTGACCCCGCGCGCTTTGTCGACTTCAGGATCGAAGTTCCACAGTGGCTTGCCGGTTTTGGCATCATAGGCGAATACCTTTGACCACGCGGTTGAAATGAACATTTTGCCGTCGACAACCACTGGGGTTGCTTCCTGGCCGCGGGCATCAGGCAAGTCCGCAAACCAGGCAATGCCCAGATCCTGCACATTGCTGTCGTTGATCAGGGTAAGTGGGCTGTGCCGCTGCTCATTATAATTGAAACCGGTCATCGCCCAGTTGGAACCATCGCCGCCGGTTTTCAGATAATCACCGTCAATCGCGGCGAACGCAGGTACGTCAGTCGGTCCGGCTACCTTTTGGCATGAACCCAGAAACAGTGTCGCGCCAGCAATTGCGGCCGCCAACCAAAGCTTATTCGTCATAATTTCTCTCTCCCGAGCGGAGACGCTATGCCCATGAACAGACTTCGTCCAGTGGGAATTTAACTGGCGAGTTAAATTATCTTTTTGATCGCGATTTCCATTTCGGTTGCGGCCTTTTCATAAACGCGCGCGCGGAGGTTTGAGACTATTGCATCCGGGGCATTTGCAGGCGTTCCGCCGCTAAATGGTGGGACAGGATCATATTCGAGCGCAAGTTGGATAGACCGCGCAACATCCTCACCTGCAATGTCTGAAATCAGTTCAAGCGCAAAGTCGATGCCAGATGTTACGCCGCCTGCGGTAACCAAATTGCCATCGCGGACAACGCGTGCGGGGCGATGCGCTGCACCAAACATCGGCAGCAGATGAGTGTAAGCCCAGTGGCAGGTCGCTTCCTTGCCACGGAGCAAATCGGCAGCCCCGAGAATGAATGCACCGGTGCACACGCTTGTGATATATTGCGCACCGTTTGCTTGAGCCCGGACAAAATCGACGATTTCCGGGTCTGCAATCGCATCACGGACGCCATGCCCGCCAGGAACGCAAATGATGTCCGCCTGCGGGCAGTCTTCGAAGCTGGACCTAGGGAGAATGGAAAAGCCGCTATCGGTGCTAACCGCCGCGCCGGTTTTGCTGACAACATGCACATCCGCGCCCGGCAAGCGCGAGAGGAATTGCACGGGCCCCGTAAAATCGAGTTGCGTGACATTGTCGAAGAGAACGAAGACGATATTCATGCCACATGCTTAGCCTGCGCGCGGCAAAAAACAAAGGGCCGCCGGATTTCTCCGACGGCCCAAAGCGTTCAGGGAGGATTGAACGCTTTAGAGGTAAAAGCCGCGATAGGCTCTAATGACTCGGCCGGTGCGTGTGTTCACCAGCAGCACGTCGTTGTAGTGACGTACATATGTTTGATAACGGCCCGGATTTGGCAGGCGGTAATTCGCATAATTGCTCACACGATAGCGCGGTGCATAATAGCTTGCGCCAATGCTTACGCCGGTGTTGAATGTCCGATAACGGAATGGCGCGTTAAAGCGGGTGGCCTGAAAAGCACGACGGTTTTTCTGCCGATATTCGCGCCAATCTTCCTTATACTCCTGACGGGCTTCACGCACATCACGACGCTCTTCGCGGACATCCTGACGGTCGCCATAACGACGTGCGTCCTGCACCTCGCGCTTTTCCTGACGGACCTCCTGACGGTCACGATTTAGTTCGCGTGTCTGCGCCTGCGCCGCCATCGGTGTTAAGGTGGTGGCGATGACCGCTGCGATCAAAAATTTGGTCTTCATGGTCTTCTGTCCTTTTCTCTCAACGTAAACGCACTAACTGCGTCGACGTTCCCTAGATGGACTTCGGGCCGTGAATGGGCGTCGAATAAGCTGTTCAGAAATCGGACATAACTGTCGCAAATTGTATCGGTTAGATGATCTCGATAGCCAGTGCAGTCGCTTCGCCGCCGCCAATGCAGAGCGATGCTAGACCGCGTTTCTTGCCATGCCGTTGAAGCGCAGCAACCAAGGTCGTGATGATCCGTGCACCCGACGCACCAATGGGGTGCCCCAATGCTGTCGCGCCGCCATGAACGTTAATCTTGTCATGCGAAATGCCAAGATCGTGCATCGCAAACATCGCGACGCAGGCGAACGCCTCGTTCACTTCGAACAGGTCAACATCGCTTATGGTCCAGCCAGCTTTTTCCAGACATTTGTTGATCGCACCAACAGGCGCTGTGGTGAACGCCGATGGCTCCTGCGCGTGCGCGGCGTGCGCGACGATACGGGCAATCGGCGTTTGGCCATTAGCGTCGGCAACAGATTGACGGGTCAGGACAAGCGCTGCAGCACCATCTGAAATCGACGAGCTGGTTGCGGCCGTGATCGTTCCGTCCTTCGCAAAGGCTGGCTTGAGCGTTGGAATTTTGTCGGGCATGCCTTTGCCGGGTTGTTCGTCTGTATCGACGATGACGTCGCCCTTGCGTGTGGCAACGGTGACGGCAACGATTTCCGCCTTGAACGCGCCGTCTGCAATCGCACTTTGCGCGCGGCGAAGCGATTCAATGGCGTAAGCGTCCTGTGCTTCGCGCGTCAGCTGATATTCATTTGCTGTGTCCTGCGCGAAGGTACCCATGGCGCGGCCCGCCTCATATGCGTCTTCAAGTCCATCGAGGAACATATGGTCGTAGGCGGTGTCATGTCCAATGCGTGCGCCACTGCGGTGCTTTTTCAGCAAATAGGGCGCGTTGGTCATGCTTTCCATGCCGCCCGCGATGACATAATCGACGGAGCCAGCGGCGAGTGCCTCACTGCCCATGATGACGGTCTGCATGCCTGAGCCGCACACCTTGTTCACCGTGGTTGCCTGCACCGATTTTGGGAGGCCAGCCTTTATTGCGGCCTGACGGGCAGGGGCCTGACCCAAGCCCGCTGGTAACACACAACCCATGTAGATGCGCTCAATCGCCGCGCCATCGACGCCAGAACGCGCAACGGCTGCTTTCACAGCCGTCGCGCCAAGATCCGTCGCGGCAACGTCGGCCAACGCACCTTGCATCGCCCCCATTGGCGTGCGGGCGTAGGATAGTATTACGACAGGATCGGCGTTGCTCATGGGAGATTCCTTTGATTTCAATTTGCCACCTTATAGGGTGACGCAGCATCAAAAACAAATGTGAATCCGCGCTGTTCCCTACGTTAGAACAATGCTTTCAAGTCGCGTTTCAGGATCTTGCCATTCGCGTTGCGCGGTAGGGTATCCTGGGTGAAGACGATCTTCACGGGCACTTTGAACTTTGCCAATCGCTCGCTGACATATTCGCGAAGTTCATCTTCGCTGACGGTCATGCCGGGCGCCAGATGGACGACCGCGGCGGGTTCTTCGCCGAGCGTCTGGTGCGGAATGCCAATCAGTGCGGCATCGGTGACCGCAGGATGTTCGTACAAGATGTTTTCGACTTCAGACGAATAAATGTTCTCGCCGCCACGAATGATCATGTCTTTCGCGCGGTCGACGATGAAACAAAACCCTTCTTCATCTACGCGTGCAAGGTCACCGGTGCGCACCCAACCATCCACAAATGTCTCTGCCGTGGCATCAGGACGGTTCCAATAGCCTTTGACGATTTGCGGACCACGCGCCCACAATTCACCGACTTCGCCAACAGGCAACTCGGTCTGGCCATCCTCTGACATGATTTTCAAATCCGAGACCGCAACGGCAGGACCACAGCTGTCGGGACGGTTCAAATAGTCTTCGGCGACATGCGAGGTGACTGTCGCCATGGTCTCAGTCATGCCCCAGCCGTTCCCCGGGAACGCGCCAAATATCTCGTGGATCTTGCTGACAAGCTCTGGCGCCGACGGCGCACCGCCATAGCTTATCGCATCGATAGAGCTGAGGTCATATTTTTCACGGTCCGGATGCTCGATCAATTGCCACGCAATAAACGGCACACCACCAGTGGCGTTGATCTTTTCGCGTTCGATAATTTCGAATGCCTTCACGGTATCCCATTTGTGCAGAAACACGATCTTGTGCCCTGCTTGAATCGTGGGGATCATCGATGCCGAACATGCGGTGACATGGAACATTGGAATCACAACTAAGGCAGCTCGAACGCTTGGTTCGGGCAGAGGATCGCCACGGCGCAATACGGTCGCAGCACCGGAATAGGCGCTGGAAAGGCCATTGGTGAGCAGGTTGCGGTGTGATCCTAATGCGCCCTTGGGCTTACCGGTGGTCCCGCTGGTGTAGAAAATGGTCGCAGCATCATCTGGCGCAATCGCGACGTCGGGCAACGGTAAGTCCGCCAAATCGGCGTAATTTTTCGGACCGCTTATGATGCTTTCGAGGGCAATGGCTGGCTCGGTCAGTGCTGCTGAACTGGCGCGTGTCACCATCACATGCTCAAGCGCTGGCATCTCTGCTTTAAAAGGCGAAATGCGGTCCCAACGTTCTGCATCGCAAATCAGAACCGCAGCACCGGAATCGGCCAACCCAAAGGCCAGTTCTTCGCCCGTCCACCATGCGTTCAACGGCACAACAATCGCGCCTGTGACTGCGGCGGCAAAAAAAGCAACTGGCCATTCGGGCAGGTTGCGCATTGCGAGGGCAACTCGGTCGCCCTTTTTCACGCCGCGTTCCTGCAGCGCATGGGCAAGCGTGGCCACGGCGCGATGCCATGCCGCATAAGTGACGCGCTCATCTTCATAGACTACAAATTCGCGGTCACCGAACGCTGCCTTTGCATGGGCAGCAAGGACGGCGAGGTTCGGCAGAGCGTGTTTCCAGACGCGCGTTGGCACACCTTCAATCTCGGCAGTTTCCATTTCGAACGGCATGCCCGGCGCGCACAAAGCGGCTTTCACTTGGTCACGCGTTATAACGGGCCAACCAGCAGGTGGCGTCCACTTTTTACCGGCCTCGATCATCTTCTCTCCAATCCAATCGGCATGCTTTGCGCATGTTTGCAGACTCGATACGCCAAAATGGTTTCAATGTGCAACGCTTCACGCTAGCAATTCATCAACTGATTAAACGGAGAGAGAAAATGACCGCAAATATGCAGACCGTGCTCGAAAAGCAGCGCGCAGCGTTCACCGCAGCTATGCCAGAATCGATGGCGGTACGCCGTGACCGTATCGACCGCGCGATTGCTATGTTGATTGACCACGCCGAAGATTTCGCAAAGGCCGTTTCGGCTGATTTCGGCCATCGCAGCCGCGAACAGACGCTGTTGACGGATATCATGCCATCTGTGAGTGCGATGAAGCATGCCAAGAAGCACTTTGAAAGCTGGGCCAAAGGCGAAAAGCGTAAGGCGACGTTCCCGCTCGGTCTACTCGGCGCCAAGGCCGAAGTCGTCTATCAGCCAAAGGGCGTAGTCGGCGTTGTTGCACCGTGGAACTTCCCGGTTGGCATGGTTATGGTCCCGATGGCTGGCATTCTGGCCGCTGGTAACCGCGCCATGATCAAGCCGTCCGAATTCACCGAGCGCGTGTCGGCATTGTTTGAAGAGGTCGTGCCCAAATATTTCGCTGAAGAGGAAATGGCCGTTTTCACGGGCGGCGCTGAAGTCGGCATGGCCTTTTCGAAGCTGGCCTTTGACCATATGATATTCACGGGTGCGACTGGCGTTGGCAAGCATATCATGCGCGCCGCGGCGGACAATCTGGTGCCGGTAACGCTTGAGTTGGGTGGCAAGTCACCAACCATCGTCAGCCGCAGCGCGGATAAGAAAAAGGCTGGCGAGCGCATTGCCTTGGGCAAGATGATGAATGCGGGCCAGATATGCCTCGCGCCTGATTATTTACTGGTCCCCAGCGACCAAGAACATGACATGATTGAAGCAGTGAAGGCCGGCGTGACCGCGCAATATCCCAAGCTGCTCCACAATGACGATTATACGTCAGTTGTGAACGGCCGCAATTATGAACGCCTTCAGGGCTATCTGGCGGATGCGCGCGAAAAGGGCGCGGAACTGATCGAAATCAATCCTGCGGGCGAGGATTTTGCAGGATCCAACGGCAACAAAATGCCGCTGACGATTGTTCGAAACGTAACCGACGACATGAAGGTGATGCAGGAAGAAATCTTCGGACCGATTCTGCCCGTCATGACCTATTCGTCGATGGACGAGGCGATTGATTATGTGAATGCACATGACCGCCCGCTTGGTCTGTATTATTTCGGATCCGACAAAGCCGAGGAGGAACGCGTGCTGTCGCGGACGGTCTCTGGCGGTGTTACCATTAACGACGTGGTATTCCATAATGCGATGGAAGACCTGCCATTTGGTGGAGTCGGGCCATCGGGTATGGGGAATTATCACGGCGCGGACGGGTTCAAAACCTTCAGCCATATGCGCGCGGTGTATCGTCAGACTGGAGTCGATGTTGCCGGCATTGGCGGATTCAAGGCACCTTATGGTAAGGCGACGCTGAAGACACTCGCCAAGGAACTTAAGAAATAAGGATGCACTTGCATCGAGGCGGAGGCTCGGTTAGAGGGGCCTCCGCTTCAACGGGTTCGCCCGATGAGCATGTGCCCCAGTGGTGGAATGGTAGACGCGCTGGATTCAAAATCCTGTTCCGAAAGGAGTGCCCGTTCGAGTCGGGCCTGGGGCACCACCTTAATTCTCAGACTTCGTGAAACATGCTTGGCCGCAGTGAGATGCGGTATTGCTGACGATCAGAATCTGATCATGATCCGCCGGGCGAGTGCAGGTGAGATCGAGTAAGCAAGTCGAAGCAGTTTCACCATACCGACATTCGCTTCGGGCGCGTTGGTCGCAATGGCATCGACGATTTCTGCAGCACATTCCTTTGCTGACATTTTTTTGCCGCCCACTCGGCCGCGCGTCATCGCGGTGTCGACGACAGGCGGCAACGCTTCAATAACATGAACCTTGGTATCGCGCAGATTGTGCCGCAGCGATTGCGTGAAGCTTCTAAGCGCCGCCTTCGATGCGCAATAGACTGGACCGCCTGCGCGCGGGGCTATGGCAAGGCCTGAGGTGACATTCACAATTGAAGCTTCAGGCCGCTGAAGCAAGCCGGGCAATAACTGCCCAATCAGGTGCAGTGGCGCGTTGAGGTTCAAAAAGATCGCCTGATCGGTGAGCGCCAGATCAAGAGGCTCGCCGGGACCGAAATTACCGCTCATCCCTGCATTGTTGATAAGAATGTCCAGTTCCCGCCCTGCGAGAGCGGCAGCGAGGTCAGCGCAGCCCGGTGCGGTGGAAAGGTCTGCCCTTATGGCCTCCATTCCTTCTTCACGTGCTCTGCCGAGCAAGTCGTCGCGGCGACCACAGACGATGACAGCGACGCCCTTCGCCATCATTTGGCGTGCGATTTCCAGACCGATGCCATCGGTTCCGCCCGTGACCAATGCGGTCTTACCTTTAAGCTCCATAAATCCCCCTCAATATTTTGCTAAATCCGTGTTGCCCTGAATATTCAGGGAATCAATATCGAAGAACCAACTGTCTTTCGTCCTTCAAGGTCGCGGTGCGCCTGTGCAGCGTCTTCAAGCGCATAACGGTTGCCGATCGTGATATCGATAATGCCCTGCCGGAACATGTCGAACACATATTCCGCGCCCGCTGCCCGTTCGGCTGCGTTATGATAATAATCGAACAAGGTCGGGCGCGACACATATAGCGAGCCTTTTTGGGCCAAAGTTCCAAGGTTGAGACCCGTCACCGGACCGCTGGCATTGCCATAGCTGACGATAAGGCCCCGTCGTGCCGTCGCATTTAACGACGTTTCCCATGTGTCGAGACCAACGCCGTCAAATGTCACTTCGACACCTTTGCCGTCGGTGAGTTCACGTACCTGTGCTGCTACGTTTTCTTTGCCATAAAGAATGATATGGTCGGCACCCGCCGTGCGCGCCAGCGCGGCTTTCTCCTCGGTGCTGACTGTCCCGATGACGCGGGCACCAACATGCTTCAGCCACTGAACAAGCAATAGCCCGACACCGCCTGCGGCTGCGTGCACCAATATGTCCCATTTGGGCTGAACCTTGGCACAGCGCTCAACAAGGAACTCGGTTGTGCAGCCCTTGAGCAAGCCAGCCGCCGCGACTTCGTCCGTGATGTCGTCTGGTACCAAAAACAGGCAATTGGCGGGGATATTGCGCGCGGTAGTATAGGCTCCGATGCTTGGACCAAAGGTGGCTACGCGGTCGCCGATGCGCCAGTCGGTGACGCCTTCTCCTACGGCTTCAATTACGCCAGCAGCCTCCATGCCAAGGCCTGACGGGAGGGCCATCGGATACAGGCCGCCACGGTGATAGGTATCAATGAAGTTCAGGCCCACGGCCAGATTGCGCATCCGCACTTCGCCAGGTCCGGGCGCGGCCAGTTCAACGTCCATCCATTCAATTACGTCCGGGCCACCGGTTTGCCTAATGCTTGCTGCTCTTTCCATCGGGAGGACTCCTGTTGATTGGCTGCGTCTTATCAGAGGTGGCGTGAGACCGCCAACCCACGCCTGCAAATATGGTTAAAAAAGCGTTAACGACTGTCGCAGATCGGGACAGTCCGGTTGGGGTGGGTATTAACCATCTTTTTGCGTGGCCATTATGCCTAATGAAACGTTAACCTCTTGCTATGTTGAAAAGAAGATTAGTCTGTCGCAACGAAGCTGCCCGTCATCCATTTCGGCGTATGCTTCCCCCTCCGCAAATGACACATGCGGCCACTGCGCCACGCCCAAAGTCGTGGTGGCGCAATGAAGATACGCATTTGTTTATGCTCAGCTTCAGTGCGTTCTTCGTCGCGATAACCAGCTTTATAGCGTGATTTAAGCGGTCACAGGATCGCAGGCTTTGTGCAGCTTCCACGAGATCCATGCCGAGACAAGGCAGGCCGCAGCAATCATGAAGAGCGTATCGGCAATGCTGACCCCTGCACTGACCAGAAGGCTGTAGATGACAGCGCCGATCACCATCGCGCCGGAATTGACGATGTTGTTCGCGGCAATGGTTCTGGCAGTCTGGGACTTTGCGACTGTCGTTGTCAGAAATGCGTAAAGCGGGACAACGAACATACCCCCGGCGATGGAAATGCCTAGAAGATCGACAATCATGCGTTCGCCGTAACCGAGCATCAGAAATTGCCACCAATCCATCAGTTCTGGCCCTGTTGGTTGCCAGTGGCTGACCGTCCACCAGAGGTCTAGGACGAACAGGCCCATTACGATAACTGAAGCCGGCGCGTATTTGGCGGATACTGTGCCATTCAACAGGCGGTTTATCGCCACTGAGCCGATGGCTATGCCGATAGAGAAAAACGCAGTGAACAAGGTAGCGACGGTATTGTCGCCGCCGATGGCGTTTTTGACCATAGGCGGGAAAATCGACCCAAGTACGGCCCCTACACCCCAGAAAAAGCTGATCGCCATGATGGCCAGGAACAGGCGTGGAATGTGCATCGTGTCGCGCACCAGCCGCCAGCTACTGCGGAATATGTTCCAGTCCATTTTTGCCGTTGGTGCATCACTTTCCGGCGGCGCGAAGGGAACGGACTGCGCTGTGAATCGTCCAATAATGGCGACGATGATGATGCCGATGCCGGCAATCTTTCCTGGGATGATGCCTCCGGCAATCGTGCCACCCAAGATTGCGAGATAGGTTCCCGCTTCGACTAACCCAGTCCCACCTAGAACCTCGTCTTGTTCAAGATGCTGTGGCAGTATCGCGTATTTGATTGGGCCAAAGAAAGTGGAATGCACGCCCATGGCAAACAGCGCGGCCAGCATGAGCGGTATATTGTGTAGATAGATACCTGCTGCGCCGAAGATCATGATGAAAATCTCGGCTGTCTTCACCATGCGAATGACTCGAGTCTTTTCAATGGTATCGGCAAGTTGCCCCGCCAGTGCGGAAAACAGGAAAAAGGGCAAGATGAACAGCGCGCCTGCAATGGCGTTGAAATTCGCTTCTTGGGTGGGATCGGAATAGATTTCGTACGTAACCAAAATGACCATGGCCATCTTGTAAAAATTGTCGTTGAAGGCATTCAGGAACTGGGTGACAAAAAGCGGCAAAAATCTGCGCTTGTTCAACAGTGACATTGTCGTGGCCATTATTTTCGCTGTTCCCATGCGGACGGTTTCGGAGCCTTAGCCTTCCGGTCCTATCATGGCAAAGTGCATTTCATGTGACGGTTAAATAGCCGCGTGATTTTGCTGGCACATCGCGCTATCGCTGCATGATGCTTAGCTTACCAAACATCCTGACCCTGTCGCGCATTCTTGCGGTCCCTATTCTTGTCTTTTTGCTTTGGCCCGGGACCAAGGACATTGGCATTCAGCCGGTGCCACTTGATTATGGCTTTGCATTCATATTGTACTGCCTGATGGGGATTACCGATTATTTCGATGGCTACCTGGCACGTGCGCAGGGGACAGTCTCAAAACTGGGCGTTTTCCTTGATCCGATCGCGGATAAAATCATGGTTGCCGCAGTCATTTTGATGCTGGTGTTCACGCGTGATGTCGACGGCTGGCATGTCATTGCGGCCCTGATCATTTTGTTGCGTGAAATGATTGTATCGGGCTTGCGTGAGTTTTTGGCGGGCCTGCAAATTTCGGTGCCTGTTTCAAAACTTGCCAAATGGAAGACGACTTTCCAGCTGGTATCGCTTGGCGGCATCATTTTGGCGGGCGCTTTGCCTGATTGGATATTGCTGAAGCAAGCCGCACTGGCGCTGCTTTGGATTGCCGCCGTGCTGACTATGATTACCGGCTGGGATTATCTGCGCGTCGGCATAAAGCATATGGATTGAGCATATGAGGCTGGTTTATTTCGCGGCCGTGCGCGAGGCCATAGGTATAGCATTTGAAGATCTTGATCTGCCGACACATCTGCGCACCATTGAAGATGCCATTGACTGGCTGGCCGCTCAGTCATCCGGCCACGCGTTGGCCTTTCAAGACAAGGCAAGGCTTCGGTTCGCTCTAGACCAAGAAATGGTGCCAGCGGATTCCGCCCTTGGCGATGCAGGTGAGCTTGCGATATTCCCGCCAGTAACCGGCGGATGAAGCGCGTCATTGTCAGCAGCGAGCCGATCAGCGCGGAGGTTGCACTCGCGGGGCTGAGTGATTTGGGGGGCGGCGCTGTGTCGAGTTTTACCGGCATATCGCGGGACGATGGCGGCGTGACTGCGATTGAGCTTGAGCATTATTGCGGCATGACTGAAGCAAGCCTGTTGCGGTTAATCGATGAAGCCTTTGCCCGCTGGGCGTTGCTCGGTGCGGCCATCGTGCACCGGGTGGGGCGCGTTGCGGTAGGCGAACAAGTGGTCGTGGTTGGCGCAGCATCACGTCATAGGGCAGATGCGCTTGAGGCGACCGCGTTTCTCATCGATCGGCTAAAAACAGACGCCCCGTTTTGGAAGAAAGAGCATTATTCCGACGGAACCTCCGTCTGGGTTGACGCTAAAGCCACCGATAATGACAGGTCTGCGCGCTGGACTTAGCAGCGCTTTATTCGGGCAATCGCTTACTGCGTGTGCAATTCCCTTAGCGATTCTGCGAGCAACTCGAACTCCTCACGGCGCGGGCTGTTGGTCCGCCAGATAAGCGCAATTTCGCGGGTCGCGTGGTCAGCATTCAATGGCCGAGCTTGAACGTCGGTTCCATTCAAGAGACCGGCCTTTACGGCAATTTCGGGAATGATGGTCAGGCCCAAGCCATTGTCCACCATCTGTACCAGCGTGTGCAGCGACGTGCCCAGCATCATAGCCGAGGCCCGTAGCTCCGGCCTGTTACAGGCAGCCAGCGCATGGTCCTTCAAGCAATGGCCATCGACCAGTAGCAAAAGCCTGTTTTCATCGATCAGCGCAGGTTCAATGCTTTCGGGTGGATCACGCGGGTCATCCAAGGGAAAGGCAACATACAATGCGTCGTCAAACAGGTGCGCCTTTTCGACATCGCCGGCCGGGAAAGGAAGCGCGAGTAGGACACAATCGACCTGACCATGATGCAATGCTTCGACAGCCGCCGCGCTTGCTTCCTCACGAAGGTATAACTTCAAATCGGGATATTTCTTGCGCAATGCCGGCAGCAATTTCGGCAACAGGAACGGCGCAATCGTTGGGATGACGCTCATGCGCAAATCATCCGCCAGTGGTTTGCCTGCGGAACGGGCCATTTCCGCGAGCTCTTCCGCCTCACGTAAGATCCGGTGCGCCTTCGTCACCATCTTGTTGCCCAACGGCGTAAAGCGGACGACACGGCGTGTGCGTTCCACGAGCATAAGTCCAAGCAGCGATTCCAACTCGCGGATACCTGCGGACAGCGTGGACTGTGTCACAAAGCATGATTCCGCAGCTTTACCGAAATGGCCGTGCTCCTGAAGCGCGACCAGATATTGCAGCTGTTTCAATGTTGGAAGATAGGTGCTCATAAATCGACCCCGTTTATTATTATGGGGCATATAATCGTTTTTAGCGATGATTCTAGCAATATTTAACGAAAATAGGCAGACATCGCTGGAAATGCCGGTTTGAAAGTCTTAGCTTAGGTAATCAAAGGTCCCACAAGGGACGACAGGGTCATTTATGTTCATTTCAAATCTCATCGAATATCTCGACTCGATTAAAGAACGCGATCCTGCGCCACGCTCACGTTGGGAAGTTCTGCTTTATCCTGGCGTATGGGCCGTGGGCTATCACCGAATCGCGCATTGGCTATTCCTTGGCCACATGTTCTTTCTGGCGCGGCTGGTGAACCATTTTGCCCGATTTTTGACGGGCATTGATATTCACCCAGGCGCCAAGATCGGGAGCAATTTCTTTCTCGATCATGGCTTTAGCGTGATCGGTGAAACAGCCGAAATCGGGGACAACGTCACGATGTACCAGAACGTCACCTTAGGTGGCACCAACCCGACGAACGGGAAGGCTGGCAAAAGGCATCCGACGATATTGGACAATGTCATCATTGGCTCGGGCGCGCAGATCCTTGGTCCCATCACCGTCGGCGAACGCGCGCGCATTGGCGCTGCCGCCGTGGTGACGGACGATGTTCCAGCTGGCGCAACGATGATTGGCCAGAAGGCTCGCTCAACGCTCGTTCAGGCCGAAACCTATGCACGCGATTTCATGCCTTATGGCACGCCGTGCCGCGAGATGTTTGACCCAGCGACGCAAAGCCTCGAGATTCTTCAGTGCGAAATTGAAACTATGCGCAAACGTATTGCCGAGCTGATGTCCGAGCGTGATGGAACGCCTGCCGCGACGCCGGTCAAGCGCCGCGCGAATAAGGGAAGCAAGGCGAGTTGAGCGCAATCATAACGCCTTTTCCCGTAACCAACCGCCTAAATCAGGTCGGTTTCGAAAAAGGCGAGTTAACCCAGATACTCAATCTTTACGGCCGGATGGTCGCAGCTGGAAATTGGCGCGATTATGCCATCGATCTTGGCCGCGACGCTGCGGTTTTCAGTGCTTTCCGGCGCGCGACGGAGCGCCCGGAGTACCGGATCGAGAAACGACCAGCCTTGCGTAACCGTCAAGGCATGTGGGCATTGGTGGGCGAAGGCGGCGCAATTTTGAAACGCGGCCATGACTTGGGCCCCGTTCTCGCGCCTGTCGAACGAAAGTTAATGAAGCTCGTCGACGCATAAAAAAGCCCGGCCAAAGACCGGGCTCTTTCGAAACATTGTGAAGGCAGTTAGCCGAGCGCTTGAAGCGCCTTCATCACTGCGATTGACTGTTCGCCGCCTGACTGCGGAACGGTTTCACCCGTGCGGTCGATGATCTTGTCCCATGCTGCAGCAAAGCCTTCGACATTGCGGTCTTCCTGACGAAGGGCAACGCCCGGGGTCATGGTGACATAGGCTGCGTGGTAACCTCCGCCCCCTGCGCCGATAATCATGTTGGTTGGAGCATCTTCGCTGACCAAATACAACGCGGCTGGAACGACGTTTTCAGGCGTGAACTGTTCGAACAGGCCTTCTGGGAAAATATCCTCGGTCATGCGCGTGCCCGCAACGGGTGCGAGCGAGTTGACGCGCACATTATATTTGGCGCCTTCAAGGTGAAGCGTCTTGGTAAATCCAGCCAAACCAAGCTTAGCCGCGCCATAATTTGCCTGGCCGAAGTTTCCGTACAGACCCGTTGACGATGTCGTCATCAAAATACGGCCATAGGCCTGATCGCGCATCGTATCCCAAACTGCCTTTGTGCAGTTAGCTGAGCCCATGACATGAACCTGAAGCACCAGATTGAAATCGGGCATGTCCATCTTGGCAAAGCTCTTGTCGCGCAGAATGCCGGCATTGTTGATCAACACATGCACGCCGCCCCATGCTTCTTTCGCCTTGGCGACCATTTCGACCATTTGCTCATATTCGGTAACGCTGCCGCCATTGGCCATGGCTTCGCCGCCAGCAGACTTGATTTGCTCGACAACTTGAGCTGCTGCGTCGGATGTGCCCGTGCCATCGCGCGCGCCGCCTAAGTCATTGACCACCACTTTTGCGCCACGCTTGGCGAGTTCAAGCGCATAGGCTTTACCCAATCCACCGCCTGCACCGGTCACAATAGCGACTTTGTCTTTAAAACTGATGGTCATGTCATATCTCCATAATCAGAGGCGAGCCAAGCCGCCGAAACGCGCTGAGCCTTGGCATGGCGCGCCACTTGACGCAAGCGTAAAGCAAGGCGCGGGCTGCGTCACAAAAGAGAATGATGTAGACACGTTTAAGACATATAGCTCATGGCCGGGCGAAACTGATTAAGAATGCCTCAGAGGAAAAAAGTATGTACTCCGGCCGCTTCGCTGCTGCATTCGTGACTTTAGTGTCTTTTGTTTTGGCAGTTCCTGCATCTGCCGAAACGTTGGTCAACACTGGATCAGCGTCTGAAGGCACTTTGGCGGAAATAACACCACCTGTGTCCATAAAGGCAGACGCTGAACCAGAGTGGCAGTTAAAGCCGCGCTGGCGCGTGCAATATGATGTCGCGGCGCTGGATGGGCCCCAGGGGTTGGTGGGCATTGGCAATTTGCAGGATATCAGGCGGGCACGGGTCGGCGTGGACCTCAAAATGCCATATGGTTTTGCCGCCCGGCTAGAGACGGAACTGACAACGGACCCGATCGAGCTGACAGATGCCTATCTGCAATGGAGTAACAGCCGTTTTAAGGTCATCTTAGGGCAGCAGAAGCCGCAACTCCCGCTCGACGAGGATACAGGAAATCTCAACACGAGCTTTCTGGAACGTGCGGCTTTTGTGGCTGCATTCGCATACACGAGGCGTACCGGCATATCTGGGCACTATACCGCTGGCGATTGGACGGTGACTGGCGGCATCTATACCGATCCGTTGATTGCATTGAATGATGTGGCCGAGAACAGCATTTCGGTCGATTTTCGGAGCTATTGGTCGCCGCAATGGCTAAAAACCCATGCTCATCTTGGGGCGTCATATCACCTTCGTGACCTTAACGACGTCGCAGATACGCCCTTACGCTACCGCAGCCGCCCAGCGCTTCGTATCACTGACACGCGTTATATTGGAACACCGGCATTGTCTGTTGCGAAGGAGCAACGCTTTGGGTTGGAGGCTGCGGCTGTCCATGGCCGGTTTCATGTGGCATCTGAGGCACATTGGTTAAAGGCGCAACGTGACGGCCTTAATGACCCAATTTTTTTTGGGGCCTATGCTGAGGTCGGCGTTTTCTTGACCAAAGATAGCCGCCCTTTGAAGGGAGGTTTGTTTGGTGCCATCAAGCCAAGCAATCCCGTTGGAGGGGGCGGCATCGGCGCGCTGCAATTGAATTTACGCTATGATTTTTTAGACCTCAACAACTCCGCGATTACGGGCGGCGTGCAAAATGGCTATCTCGCTTCCCTTATCTGGACGCCGGTTGAAAATTTCCGTCTCATGGGGCAATATGCGAAGCTGAATTATACTGATGCCGACATTCATCTTTCGGGTAATCGCAACTACAGCGTTAATGTAATAGCTGTACGAGGCCAGCTTTCGTTCTAACCCGGCAACGCAATAGGGTACAATAAAGGCACCGCATTTCTGCGGTGCCTTTATTGTAACAACTGCCGCCGTTAGTGCGTTACAGCTTGTTGCTAACTTTGGTAAATGTGTTCGTCAGTTTCGTACCGACACCAGTCATGGCGGTGATAGCAGCAACTGCGATAAGCGCGGCAATCAAGCCATACTCGATTGCCGTGGCGCCCTTTTGGTCTTTCGTAAGTTTGTGCAGAAATTTCATGGTCTCAATCTCGCGCTGAATTTTGGGTCTCAACAGCGCTAAATGTCATCATGAAAAGATATGCCTAACACCGTTGTCGGGCATATTAACCGCTTGATAGTTACCAACTTCCTAGCAACACGTAAAAACTTACAATGATTTACATAGATAGTCTCAGACGGCGTCCTGATCGAGCGAATAGCCTGCGGACCGCACAGTCCGGATAATATCACTGTCAAAGCCTTCATTTAGCGCTTTGCGCAAGCGGCGGATGTGGACGTCAACGGTGCGGATTTCGATGTCGCTGTCATGGCCCCAGACGCTATCAAGAAGGCGTTCGCGCGAGAACACATGGCCTGGATATTCGAGGAAATGCTTTAGCAACCGATATTCGGTTGGCCCAAGCGGAACCTGCTTTCCGCCACGCTTTACCTTATGCGCGACGGTATCCATTTCGACGTCACCAAATCGCAGTGCCTCTCCAGCAAGCGCTGGACGGACACGGCGCAGGACGGCCTTTGCACGGGCCACCAATTCGCGGGGCGAAAATGGTTTAGTGACATAGTCATCAGCGCCGATTTCCAATCCGCGAATGCGGTCATCTTCTTCGCCGCGCGCCGTGAGCATTATGATTGGCACATTGGCGGTGTTGTCCGCCTTGCGAAGCTGACGGCACACTTCGATACCTGACAGGTTCTCCAACATCCAATCGAGCAGCACAAGATCGGGTGTGCGTTCTTTGGCCATCAGAAGCGCTTCTTCACCATCTCCGGTATGCTGAACGTCGAACTCCTCGCGTTCGAAATGCCAGCGTACCAGCTCGGCCAGAGCGCTATCGTCTTCAACCAAAAGCAATTGCGCCTTGGGCATATGTTTCTCCGCGTTAAGCGTCAGGAAGGTTTTCACCCGTTTCGGTAAAATAAATCATTTGGGCAACATTGGTGGTGTGATCACCGATACGTTCCAAATTTTTTGCTGTGAAAAGCAAATGGGCGACTTCAGTCGCATTCTCGGGATTTTTCACAACATAAGCGACGAAGTCGACGAACAGATCCTTGTTCAACTGGTCCACAACATCATCGCGCACGGTCACTGCGCGGGCAAGATCAACGTCGCGCTTTGCATAAGCGTCCATGGCAGTGCGGATCATTTCCACCACGATTTCGCCCATCCCGCCAAGTTGAACCATGGCTGTCGAAGGAATTTTGCCGCTCATTTGGGGAACACGTTTAGCGATATTTTTTGCGTAATCGCCAATCCGCTCGATCACGGCAGACATCTTGAGTGCTGCAATCAGTTCGCGCAAATCGTCGGCCATCGGTGCACGCAATGCTATGGTACGCACAACCAATCGCTCGACGTCGGTTTCGAGACTGTCGATCACTTTGTCTTCTGCGCGGATCGATGCCGCCAGTTCCACGTCATGCTCCGACAGCGCCTTCATGGCCGCAACGACCGCAGATTCGGCGCGCGCACCCATCTCGGCGATGAGACCACGGATTTCGTCCATGTCATCATCAAATGCTGTGATTGTGTGCCTTGTGCCTGTGCTCATGCTATCAATTCCTAACCGTAGCGGCCCGTAATATAATCCTCGGTGCGGTCTTCACGCGGATTGGTGAATATTTCGGATGTCTCACCAAACTCGATGAGATTGCCCAAATGGAAGAATGCCGTGCGTTGCGACACACGCGCTGCCTGCTGCATATTATGCGTTACGATGATGATCGCATATTTCCCGCGCAGGTCGTGGATTAATTCCTCAATCCGCGCCGTCGCGATGGGATCAAGTGCCGAACAAGGTTCGTCCATCAGAATAACTTCGGGATCAACGGCAATGGCGCGGGCGATACATAAACGCTGCTGCTGGCCACCAGACAGCGCCGTGCCGCTCTCGTTGAGCCGATCCTTGACTTCAGTCCATAACCCGGCACGTGTCAGCGAACCTTCGACAATCTGGTCAAGCTCTGCCTTACCGCTTGCGAGGCCGTGAATCCGGGGCCCGTAAGCGACATTGTCATAAATGGATTTCGGAAACGGATTTGGCTTCTGGAAAACCATGCCAACGCGTGCGCGCAGTTGAACGACGTCCATCGACGATGCGTAGATATCCTGCCCATCAAGCATGATTTCGCCCTCGACGCGCGCACCAACTACGGTGTCGTTCATCCGATTGAGGGTGCGCAAAAATGTCGATTTGCCGCAACCCGACGGACCAATGAAGGCAGTTACATTTTCGCGATCGACGTCGATGGATACGTTGTTTATCGCTTGTTTATCGCCATAAAAAACATTCACATTACGCGTGGATATTTTCGGATTTTCGGGGTTTGCGCCCACATTAACGTCCTTTTTGTTCATAAATCACCACCGCGTTTCAAAGCGGTTGCGAAGATAAATGGCCAACGCGTTCATTCCCAACAGGAATATCAGCAACACGATGATTGCTGCACTGGTTTTTTCAACAAAGCCCTGATTGACTTCATCCGACCACAGATAAATCTGCACGGGAAGGGCCGTAGCTGCATCCGTAAAGCCTTCCGGCGCAGCAGGAATGAAGGCGCGCATACCGATCATCAGCAGTGGCGCAGTCTCACCAAGCGCCCGTGCCATACCGATGATAGTCCCCGTCAATATGCCCGGAAGCGCAAGTGGCAATACATGGTGGAAAACGACCTGCACAGGAGACGCGCCGATGCCCAAGGCTGCTTCGCGAATAGATGGTGGAACGGATTTGACTGCGTTGCGGCCGGCAATGACAATGACCGGCATCGTCATCAGCGCAAGCGTCAAGCCGCCAACCAATGCCGACGACCGCGGCATTCCAAACATGGTCAAAAACACGGCAAGGCCAAGCAAGCCAAAGATGATCGAGGGGACTGCGGCCAGGTTGTTGATCGAAACCTCAATGAGGTCCGTCAGCCTGTTTTTCGACGCATATTCTTCGAGATATAAAGCTGCCAGCACGCCCACTGGAAAGGCCAGTAATAGGGTAATGGCCATCGTCATCAGCGACCCCTTGAACGCCGCCCAGATACCTACCGCAGATGGGTCCGTTGCATCGGCACCCGTCAGAAACGTCCAGTTAAACCCAGTACGCAAAGCATCTCGTTCCGAGAGCGCGGCAACCGTCTTTTCAGCGATCGGCTCGCCAGTGCGTTTGAACGCGACATCCAATCGCGAGTCCGCAGGCAACCAGAGGATGTGTTTAGAGGTCACCAAATCAGGATCGTCTGCCAGCATCTGACGTACATTCGCCGCTGCAGCGGACGTCAGCAAGCTGTCGCCCATGCCTGCATATTGCTGCCCTATGGCAAGTTCGACCAGCCCTGGAATGTCCATCGAATTAAGCGCCGCATCGGCATTGGGACCGGTTACGGACGCTGCTGTCGCGCCAGAAGTCAATGCGGGGAAATCGAACTCCACCGCAATTTCCGTGCGCTGGAAACCACGCAGACCTTGGCCCAGCATCGTGAACAGCAGAAAGGCAAGGAACAGCGTCGACAATGCGACTGCAATAAAGCCCATCGCTTTAAAACGTCGCTCAGCTGCATAGCGGCTGGCAATCCGCTTTTGCATGATTTTCCCGTTCCAGTCGGTTGGGCTTAGGTCGATGGCGGCGTTATTCATATGCTTCCCGATATTTCTTCACGACCCGGAGCGCGGCGTAGTTGAGGAAGAAGGTTGTCACGAACAGTGTCAGACCAAGCGCAAACGCGGCAAGCGTGTGCGGGCTTCCAAAATCCTGATCACCAGTCAATAGCGCGACAATCTGAACCGTAACCGTTGTGATCGTGTCAAAAGGATTTGCGGTCAGGTTTGCGGTATAGCCTGCCGCCATGACCACAATCATCGTTTCGCCAATGGCACGGCTGACGGCGAGCAATATCCCGCCGACCACGCCTGGAAGTGCGGCTGGCAAGAGCACCTGTTTAATGGTTTCGCTCTTGGTCGCACCCATCGCCAAGCTGCCATCGCGCATGGCATTTGGTACAGCGGCAATGCTGTCATCGGACATGGACGACACGAGCGGGATAATCATAACGCCCATAACGATCCCCGCAGCAAGCGCGTTGTCGGAGGCCGCGTTGCTGACACCTAGCATGACCGCAAAATCGCGCACAGCCGGAGCTACGGTTAAGGCCGCAAAATAGCCATAAACCACTGTTGGCACGCCGGCGAGGATTTCAAGAATGGGCTTCATCCATTTACGGACGGTTGAGGACGCATATTGCGTGAGGAATATCGCGCTCATGAGGCCAAGCGGGATGGCAACAATCATTGCAATGATCGCACCAATGAAAATGGTGCCCCAGAATAATGGAATGGCGCCATAGCCATTTGCCTCACCCGGCGTGACAACCGATTTGGGGTTCCAGTCGGTGCCAAACAGAAATTCAAATGGCGATACCATCGAAAAGAAGCGCCAAGATTCGAATATCAACGAAGCGAATATTCCAAGCGTGGTGATAATCGCAATGAGTGATGCGAGCAGCAGCCCGAACATGATGACGCGTTCTACTTTACTGCGCGCGCGAAAATCCGGCTTCAGTCGGGTAAACGCATAAGCTCCGCCCGCAAAAAACAACAGCAACGTCGCGGCTACGCCCAGCCATTTATAATAAGACAAGGCACCTTTGTATAAAGGAACAAGCTTGTCGCTCATGTCCTGAAATGCGGTTGTTTGGAAACCCTGCGCAATGGCGCGGGCTTCAGATAATATGGCGGCACGGGCGAACGTGTCTTGCGGCAATTCAGCGGCAATGGGCGCCGATAGCACCATGTTGGTAACAAGCGATGGCGAAACCGATTGCCAGATGACCATGAACAACAGTGCAGGTGCAACCGCGCAAATCGCAACAAACCAGCCATGATAATAAGGTAGGCTGTTCACGGCACCGCGAGGCCCGCCTTTTGCCTTGCGGACGAAACCCGAAGCCCGGGCACGACCAAAGATCCAGCCAATGAGGCCGAGACCGAGGACAAGGAAGAGCAAAGCCGTTCCGGTCATAAACTTAACGTTGCCCCCTTGAACCCAAACTGGCGGAATTCCGCCAAAAACAAAACCCAAAATAGCGATGGGCCTGGATCAAACAGAGATTCGATCCAGGCCCATAGACGCGATGATTGTTGCAGATTTATTTCAAATCTGCGCCCGTCATGGCATTGAGGCTATTTGCAGCTTCAGTCGCCGCTTTATAGTCCGCATCGGTGGATGCAATCATGCCCAATTTGGTCAGATATCCGCCAACTGCGCCGCCTTTAAGAAACTCGGCAATAAATTCCTTGATGCCGGGAATTTTGTCGATGTGCGCCTTCTTGACGTAAATAAACATCTTGCGCGCACCGGGATAGCTTCCGTCCGAAATGGTGGCGATTGTTGGGCTGACGCCGTCCATCACAATGCCGTGCACTTTTGATGCATTTTCTTCCATATAGCTGTATCCGAAGATACCAACCATATTGGGGTTGGAATCGAGCTTTTGAACGATCAGGTTGTCGTTTTCGCCTTGCTCTTTGAAGGCACCATCGGTGCGCACTTCAGTGCAAATTGCTTTATACTTGTCTTCGTCACTGTCCTTCAACGCCTTCATTGCAGCGTCGGACTTGCAGCCAGCTTCCATGATCAGCTCATGGAAAGAATCGCGCGTACCCGAAGTTGTTGGCGGGCCATAAACCGAGATCGGCAATTTAGGCAGCGACGGGTTAACGTCGGACCAGAGCTTTGCAGTCTG
>JAIXOE010000060.1 GCA_027486895.1 Sphingomonadales bacterium | reverse complement strand
CCGCATCTGGGGCAGAGACCAAAAAGGGCAGCCCGCAATATGCTGGGCTGCCCTTCTGTAGATTGCTCTGGCGTCATTTAAGCGTGAACTGGTGCGCCCCAGCCACCCCAAATATAGATGGCGATGAAAAGGAACAACCACACCACATCGACGAAGTGCCAATACCAAGCCGCTGCTTCAAAGCCAAAGTGCTGCTTTGGCGTGAAGTGGCCTTTATAAGTACGCGCAAGGCACACTGCCAAAAAGATGGTGCCTACGATGACGTGGAAACCGTGAAAGCCAGTCGCCATGTAAAATGCGGTGCCATAGTTAAGGCCACCAAATGGAAATGGTGCTTCGGCATATTCATACGCCTGAATAGAGCTGAACAGCAGACCCAGCAGGATTGTCGCCCACAGACCTTTTTTCAAACCTTCGCGGTCACCATGGATCAGCGAGTGATGCGCCCATGTCACGGTTGTACCGGAGCACAACAGGATCAAGGTGTTGAGCAGCGGCAGTTTCATGGCGTCGAGAACTTCAAGGCCCTTTGGCGGCCACTGCATCAAAGCTGCGGCGCCTTCTTGCCCAATCAGATTGGTCACTGTGAAGGCATGTGTTTCAGGGTCGATGACCAGCTCAAGTGGCACGGGGAACAAGGAATAATCAAACCATGCCCAGAACCAACCTACGAAGAACATGACTTCCGACGCAATGAACATGATCATGCCGTAGCGCAGGTGAAGCTGAACCACCGGGGTATGATCTCCGGCGTGCGCCTCATTCACGACGTCGGACCACCACGCATAAAAGGTGTAAATTACGCCGATGAGGCCAAGGCCGAAGACGAGGCTACCATATCCAAACTGTTCGGGATGCATCCACATCACGAGGCCGAAGAACATCGTCAGAGCCGAGAACGAACCCATGATGGGTGTGATGCTCGGGGGCAGAATATGATAATCGTGATTTTTGGCACCCGCCATGGTCAATTCCCTGTAGTCTTAACGTGGTAAGATTGCTTTAGCTTCCGTTCGCCTGCGGGTCCACCGTGTTTGGCTTTTCCACTGGGTAGAATGTATAGCTAAGTGTAATTTCTTCGATGTCTTTGGTTTCGGGGTCAGTCATAATCTTTGGGTCGACGTAATAAAGGACCGGCATTCTGACCTGCTCACCCGGCTTCAGCGTTTGTTCGGTGAAACAGAAGCACTGTATTTTGTTGAAATATTTCCCGGCCAGCTCCGGCGTGACGTTGAACGATGCCGTTCCCGTCACAGATTCGCTAGACAGATTCTTCGCCAGAAAGATCGACATATCCTTCGCACCAATGCTGACAGTATCAGTTGGGCGCTCGGGCTTGAACTCCCAAGGCAAATCACCGCGATGATTGGCGTCAAACCGGATAACGATAGATTTATTTGTGGCTGCAACAGTGGCTGCTTGCGCGGCATCAACACGCATTGTCGTTCCACCAAAGCCAGTCACCTGACAAAACAAACGGTAAAGCGGAACCGCGGCGAAGCCAACTCCAACCATGGAAACCGCGAGTGCGCCGGCCAAAAAGGCGGTTTTGGCATTGGAATTTGCCATCAGCCCCAAACCCCTACTTTTACAACGGTGATCAGAAAGAACAGGATGCACAGCCCAACAAGGGCGACGCCCATGATGCGAGACCGAGCGGCTTGGCGTTTCCGGATCAGCGCAGTTTCTTCGACGGTGTAGGGTGCGTGTTCAGGCTGTGTCATGCGATTACCATCCGGTCAAAAGCAAAAAGAGCAAACAGGAGAAACAGGTAAAGTATCGAGAAGGCGAACAGCTGTTTCTCTGGTTTCATCGCCGCGGCGTCGGTTGCTTCATTTTGCCAGACACGGAATGCGAGGACGAGGAATATCCCGCTCAACAGCATTGAGGTAATGCCATACAGCCAGCCGCTTTCGCCAAGGAAGAAGGGCAATATGGCGGCGCCTGCCATAGGGAAGGTGTAGCCGAATATCTGGTTACGCGTTACGCGCTGACCCTTTACATTCGGCAACATCGGGATCCCTGCCGCGCCGTAATCCGTCTTCATAAACAGTGCCAGCGCCCAGAAATGCGGCGGGGTCCACAAGAATATGATGGCAAACAGCAAAACCGGCAGCAAGGTAACGTCGCCGGTGACGGCCGCCCAACCAATGACTGGAGGAAATGCGCCTGCTGCGCCGCCGATGACGATATTTTGCGGCGTGTTGGGCTTGAGCCAGATGGTGTAGACGATCGAATAAAAGAATATCGAGAAAGCCAGCAAACCAGCTGACAGCCAGTTTACCGCAACACCCATGATGCCCACGGAAAATGCGGCCAAGCCGATTCCGAAGTGCAACGCGGCTTCGCGATCCATCCGGCCAGCGGGCAATGGCCGACGTGAAGTGCGCGCCATTTTGGCGTCGACATCTGCTTCGTACCACTGGTTGAGCGCACCACATGCGCCGGCGCCAAGCGCGATGCACAGGATTGCCGTAAAGGCGATGATGGGATGGATATGGCCAGGCGCGGCCAGCAATCCACACAAGGCGGTGAACACGACAAGCGACATAACTCTGGGCTTGGTTAAAGCCCAGAAGTCACGCCATTCGGCGGGCATTAATATGTCACGCGCTGCGGTTGTCATTTCCGTATCCAAACGCCTTAAAGCATTGAAGCGGCGAACCGCCGCCGGTTACTTGATAACCGGCAGCGTTTCGAACTGGTGATATGGTGGAGGGCTTGTCAACGTCCACTCAAGCGTTGTCGCGCCTTCACCCCAATAATTATCTTCCGCGCGGCGACCGGCCACCAACGACCAGATCACGTTGACGAAGAATATCAGGATGCCGAAAGCCATGATAGCATAGCCAGTCGATGCAACGCCGTTCCAATAGGCAAATGCCTCTGGATAATCGGGGTAACGACGCGGCATGCCTGAGTTTCCAAGGAAGTGCATTGGGAAGAACAAGACGTTCACGCCAACGAAGAATACCCAGAAGTGCAGGTGGCCAAGGAACTCGTTCAGGTGACGGCCCGACATCTTGCCAAACCAGTAATAGAAGCCAGCGAAGAGCGAGAAGACCGCACCAAGCGACAGCACGTAATGGAAGTGGGCGACAACATAATATGTGTCGTGCAGGTTGTCATCGAGACCACCGTTAGCGAGCACAACACCCGTCACGCCACCAACGGTGAACATGAAGATGAAGCCCATCGCCCATACCATTGGCGTTTTGAAGCTAACCGAACCGCCCCACATGGTGGCGATCCAGCTGAAGATCTTGATACCTGTTGGTACCGCAATCACCATCGTTGCCGCGGTGAAGTACATCTTCATGTCAACGCTCATGCCCGTGGTGAACATGTGGTGCGCCCAGACGACGAAGCCAACGACACCGATTGCGACCATGGCGTAGGCCATGCCGAGATAACCGAAGACAGGCTTGCGGCTAAATGTCGCAACGATCTGGCTGATGATGCCAAAACCTGGCAAAATCATGATGTACACTTCAGGATGTCCGAAGAACCAGAACAGATGCTGGTACAATACAGGGTCACCGCCAGCCGACGCATCAAAGAATGCGCCGCCAAAGTTACGGTCGACCAAAAGCATCGTGATTGCAGCAGCCAAAACAGGCAATGCGAGCAACAGCAGGAACGCGGTCACAAGCACCGACCACACAAACAAAGGCATTTTGTGCAGGGTCATGCCCGGTGCACGCATGTTGAAGATGGTCGTGATGAAGTTAATCGCACCAAGGATCGATGCGGCACCCGCAAGGTGAAGCGAGAAAATCGCCATATCGACTGCGGGCCCGACAGAACCGGAAGTCGAGAGCGGTGCGTAAACGGTCCAACCCGTACCTGCACCGAGGCCTGTACCGCCTGGTACAAAACTTGATCCAAGCAACATGATGAACGCAACAACAGTCAACCAGAAGCTGACGTTGTTCATACGCGGAAACGCCATGTCTGGCGCACCAATCATCAAGGGAATGAACCAGTTGCCAAAACCACCGATGATGGCTGGCATAACCATGAAGAACACCATGATCAGGCCGTGGGCCGTAATCAGCACGTTCCACATGTGATAGGCTTCGTCCAAGGACGCTTCTTTGCCGGCCATCATCGATGCCCAGCCCTGAAGATACTGAATACCCGGCGCAGCGAGTTCAAGGCGCATGAGGCCTGAAATGGCGCCGCCGACGATCCCTGCGAAAATCGCAAAGATCAAATAGAGCGTGCCAATATCCTTGTGGTTGGTTGACATAAACCAGCGCGCGAAGAAGCTTGGCTTATGATCCGCGTCATGATGGTCATGCGCGTGGAGGTCGGTACCTGTTGCGGCAATCGTGGTCATCAGTCTGGCCTTTTACTTAGTTGGCGCTGCGGCAGGAGCAGCGGCTGAGTCGGTGGTTGGTGCAGGACCCGCAGGCGCTACGGGCGCAGCTGCTGCTGGCGCAGGCGCTTCAGCGCCGGGCATATTGCCGCCCTGGGCCTTAACCCACGCAGCAAACTTTTCGGGTGGCAACGCTTCTACAACGATCGGCATGAATGCATGCCGTGCACCGCAAAGTTCGGAACATTGTCCGAAATATACACCAGGCTTCGTGATCGTCAGCGACTTTTCGTTCAAACGGCCGGGAACGGCATCAAGTTTGAACCAAAGCGACGGAACAGCAAAAGCATGAATGACGTCTGCAGCGGTTGTCTGAATGCGGAGCGGAACGCCTGCTGGGACAACCATACGGTTGTCGGCGGCCATCAGCTTAGGTCCGTCATTTTCGGTACGGAACCGCTCGCCCTTGGCTACGTCGCCCGGTTCTTTAAGCATATTGGACACAACTTCGAAACCGCCATGGTCAGGATAGGTGAAACCCCAATACCACTGATAGCCAGTTGCCTTAATGGTCACCGCGTCAGCAGGTGCTGGCTTGAACTGCTTGGCAAGCAGGTCAAGCGATGGGTAAGCAATGCCCAGAAGGATAAGGACGGGGACCAGTGTCCACACGACTTCGATGAAGGTGTTATGCGTCGTTTTCGATGGCGTAGGATTTGCGCGACGGTTGAAGCGCACGATCACCCACAACAGCAATCCGAGAACGAACATTGAGATAATTGTGATGATTGGCAACAAAATGGCGTTGTTAATCCACTTTGCATATTGGCCGTTATCGCTGAATTGCTCCTGAAAATCAATTTCCTTCGCCTTTGGCATACCAACGCTGTTGGCATAGTCAGGACGCATAGGCGTATAACCGGGAAGCGAGCCATCCATCGATTTTGGCGCAGCCGCGGCGGCTGGCGCTGCTGCGGTTTCAGCGGCAACAGGTGCTGCTGCGGCTGGCACTGCTACAACCGGTGCAGCAACTTCTTTCGTGACCGGCGCAGGCGCAGGATTCGCAGGTTGCGCCAATGCCAATGACGGCATTGCCATGGCAGCGAATACAACCAGAAATTTCTTCAACATAATCATCAATTTAGCCCCGTATTCTTGGTGCGACGCAGAAATATTGCGTAGGCCTAACCCCCCGCTGGGGGGCTGGACTCGCGCGACCTATAGGCGCGCTAATCTGAACCCTCAAGCGGTCGATTAAAGATTTTTAGCATTTAATTGCTCCACTATTCTACCCATTTGCGTTGCAATCCGCTAAACGGAAGATGCAAAACATAACATTCGCCAGCGAGGAAAAATCTCCCCACCATGACCGAAGATGAAATACTGTCCGAGTTCCGTAGCGTCGACGCATTGCTCGAAGGACATTTCCTGCTGTCGTCGGGCCGCCATAGCGCTTATTATCTTCAGTGTGCACGCCTGCTGATGAACCCGGAACGTGCGGGGCGCATTGCCCTGGCGCTGACCCAAAAAATACCGCGCGAGCTGCGTAGCGAGATCCAAGCCGTGATATCTCCCGCCATGGGTGGCTTGATCATCGGCCATGAAATGGGCCGGGCACTTGGCGTTGATGCGATGTTCGTAGAGCGTCCCGAGGGTGTCTTTGGTCTGCGCCGTGGCTTTTCGATCAAGCCTGGTACGAAAATCCTGATGATGGAAGATGTTGTCACCACAGGCCTGTCATCGCGTGAGGCTATCGCTGCGATCGAGGCGGCTGGTGGTAATGTCATAGCCGCTGGCGCAGTCGTTGACCGTTCAGCCGGCACCGTCGAACTCGGCGTTCCGTTCTTCCCGCTGATCCAGCTGAACTTCCCAACCTACGCACCCGATGAATTGCCGCCCGAATTGGCTGCAAGCGAAGCTGTGAAGCCAGGCAGCAGGAAGTAAGGAGTAAGAGAATGCTGCATGCCTTGATGGTTCCAGCGCTGGCGCTGATGTTAATGACGCAATCACCGCCGCAGGGTAACATCGACGCTGCCGCTGTTTCCGCTGCACTTGATCCAGCAAAAGCGCCCGGGACAATCCTGATCGCGCGCGGCGACAAAATCGTTTTCGAACGCACAATCGGGACAATCTCACCGGAAAGCGAAACGCCGCATGAATTGGGGCAGACCTGGCGTTGGGCCTCCGTCACCAAGCAGATCACTGCGACCATCGCGATGCAGGAAGTAGCGGCTGGCCGTCTCGATCTCGACGCGCCGATCATCCGCTACCTGCCCAACAGCAAGGCGCCTTTTGCAAACCGCATCACTGCGCGCATGCTGATGCAGCACGTCTCGGGCCTGCCGCGCACCGGAGAAGGCCCCATCGCCAGAGACGATTGGCCAACCTTCTACTCTGTCGACCTCGGCAGTCCCGAAACCGGGCGGACATGGTGCGAAGGGCCAACCACGCGCGAGCCGCTATCCGAGTTCTTTTATGGTGACTGCGACTTCATCATGATGGCTGCGGTGATCGAGGCGACCAGCGGCAAGCCTTACGCCGAGTTGATTGCAACACGGATTGCACAGCCGCTCGGTCTCAGCAGCGTCGGCGTATTCCCCCGCGCTGAGCTCACCGTGGCGGGCTTTAGCGAGGGCAAGCCAGAGACATCAGCGTTCCGGCTCGAGAACTTCGGCGGCGCGGGCGCGCTTTATGGCACGACCCATGATCTGCTCGCCTTCGACCGCGCGCTAATGACCGGCAAGCTCGTCCCCGAAGCCCAGCGCGCGCAGATGTGGGACGGCAAGCCCGAATATGGCATGGCCGCGCTCGGCCAGTGGGCCTTTAGTGCGCCTTTGAAGGATTGCGGCGATATCCCTGTACGGATCATCGAGCGGCGTGGCTTCATTGGCGGCGTAGTGCTGCGTAACATCATCCTGCCCGAGCTCGACACGGTGATTATCATGACATCAAATCGCGCCGAGGCCGAAGCTGCCTTTGGCGAAATCTGGCAACAAGCCGGAATAACCCATGACGTCATGCGCGCTGCACTCTGCACAACCGGTACTCCATTATGACTTTCACCCTTGATCCCAAAAAGCTGCGCCTTGGCGTGAACATCGACCACGTTGCGACGATCCGTAATGCACGCGGGGGCATGCATCCCGACCCGATGCGCGCTGCCCACATTGTCGAGGCCGCAGGCGGCGATGGCATCACCGTCCATTTGCGCGAAGACCGCCGTCATATTCGCGACGCTGATTTGGACGCGATTATGCGCGAAATACGTTTGCCCATTAATCTGGAAATGGCAGCAACGGACGAAATGCTCGAAATAGCGCTTCGGCATAAGCCAAATGCCGCGTGCATTGTGCCTGAAAGACGCGAAGAACGTACGACTGAGGGTGGCTTGGATGCGGCTGGCCAGCATAATCACCTTGCCCCCATCGTAACACGGCTGGCCGACGCGGGCATTCGCGTGAGTTTGTTCATTGAGCCTGATGCACGCCAAATTGAGGCTGCTATTCGCCTGAAAGCACATATCGTTGAATTCCACACGGGCAGATATGCCCATTTGGACGGCGAGGAACGCGAACTCGAGCTTCGCCGTATTGCTGACGCCGCTGCTTTAGCCGCGAAAAACGGTATTGAGCCGCATGCCGGCCACGGTCTGACTTTTGAGAATGTCCAGCCCATCGCTGCCATTCCGCAATTCGCTGAACTCAATATCGGGCACTATTTGATAGGCGAGGCAATCTTCATCGGCTTGGAAGAGAGTGTCCGTAAGATGCGGACGCTAATGGACCTCGCGCGGTGATTATCGGGCTTGGTTCCGACTTGTGTAATATCGAACGCATCGCCCATTCACTCGAACGCTTTGGCGAACGGTTTGAAAACCGTGTCTTTACGGACGTCGAGCGCGCCAAAGCTAGCAAGCGGCCGTTCACCAAGGCCGGCACATATGCCAAGCGCTTTGCGGCCAAAGAGGCTTTTTCAAAAGCCGTCGGAACCGGATTTAAACATGGTGTGTTCATGAAGGATATTGGCGTTGTTAACGCACCCTCAGGTGCGCCAACGCTGGCGCTAACCGGCGGTGCAAAAGCCCGGCTCGACGCAATGATTCCTTCGGGCTATGAAGCCCATATTCATCTGACACTGACTGATGACCACCCCTGGGCACAGGCATTTGTCATTATAGAAGCGTTACCATCGCAAAAGGCATGACCAGTTTGACCACCGATAATATCGATCCCACCGTCCCGTCCGCTCCAGCGCCTGAAAAGCGCGGCTGGGCATCTGCCGTCTGGGCGGAAATCAAAGGTATGTTCTGGCTGCTGATTGCCGTTCTTGCGTTTCACAGCTTCATTGCCAAACCGTTTTATATCCCGTCGATTTCGATGATGCCGACCCTGCTGGTGGGTGACAGGTTGTTCGTGAGCAAATACCCTTATGGCTGGAGTCATGTGTCGCCAACCATTCCCAATCCGGCGGCGATATTTCGCTGGCTGGTACTGCGCGAAGAAGTAGAGGCTCTGGCCGTCCCGCTTCCGGAGAGCGAAACGCGGGTTTGGGGAAAGTTGCCCGCACGTGGCGATATTGTCATTTTGACGCCAAAGGGCAAATATCAGGACTGGATCAAGCGTGTAATCGGTCTGCCAGGTGACACCATCGCTCTGCGCGAAGGTCAGGTTTTTTTGAACGGCAAGCCTGTCAAACAGGACACCCAGCCCAACCTTATATTGCCTGTCGATGCGAACAACCCGTGCAACGATTATGATTTCCCGGGCGCGCTGACGCGAAGCGATGATGGCGTGATGACATGTCATTTGCCCATCATTCGCGAAACGCTGCCCAATGGCGTGCAGTATGACACCATCGATGCGCGCAGACGCGAGACAGATGACATGGAGCCAGTAAAAATACCTGCAGGCCATGTATTCTTGATGGGCGACAACCGAGACAATAGCTCGGACAGCCGCGTACCGGAAGCACTGGGTGGCCTTGGCGGCCCGGTATCGTGGGATCGCCTCGGTGGCCGTGCGGAAATCATCACCTTCTCCGTAGATGGCAGCACTGGCTTGAACCCGGCAACTTGGATTTCATCGCTTCGCGGTGACCGCGCAGGAACGAGCCTGCGTCCAAAAAAGGTTGGCCCAAGTGAATGATATAGCGAAAGCCTCCACTGCCGCAAAACCCGCGAAGACGCGCCGGCCCCGCACAAAGCCTGTGGTGCAGGAGGATGGATTTCGCGAAGAGGTCGGCCCAACCGAACTTTACGACCCCATAATCCGCACCGAGATCAAACGGGCGACCGTCTGGATTGGCATGACCGCGCTTGTCGTTGGCCTTGTGTGGTTGGCGCAGCCGCTTCTGCTCATCATGGGCGGTCTTGTCCTTGCTGCGATGTTCGATGGCGGGGCGCGTTTGCTTGGCCGGATATTGCCGATCCCGCGCGGCATCCGCCTGACCATCGTCGTGCTGGCGGTGTTCGGTTTCATGTACTGGACGTTTGTATTCACCGGTTCCGAGCTTGCAGCGCAGGCAGCGAGCCTTCAGGCAATTGTCGAAACGCAGATCGAATCCATCGGCAACCGGATTGCCGCCGCCGGATTCAATATATCTGCGGAGGACGTAAAAGGCTTCGGCACGCAGATTTTGAATTCAGTGGGCCGCGTGACGGCTGCCGTCTCGTCCGTTGTCGGTACAGTGACGAACATGGCGATGATGCTCGTTCTCGCAATCTTTATTGCCGCCGAACCCCGGATGTACGAACGCGGCGTCGCTTGGATGCTGCCGCTGGCCGAGCGTGAGCAATTCTATGTCACCGCCGCCAAAATGGGCAGCGTATTGCGTCGCCTCATGGCCGGCCGGTTACTTGGCATGGCAGTGGAAGGCTTTGGCACCTGGATATTGCTCAGCCTTGGTGGCGTCCCGATGGCCGCGCTTCTTGGCGTCCTCACGGGCCTGTTGGCGTTTTTGCCCAATATCGGTGCCATCGTATCTGGCGCGCTCATCATCCTCGTTGGATTTTCAGCGGGTGTCGATGTCGGCCTTTATGCCATCTTCGTGTATTTCGTCGTTCAGATGGTCGACGGCTATCTGATTGTGCCCATGGTCGCAAAGCGGGCGGTCGATTTGGCACCAGCCCTTGTGCTTGGCGCACAGATCCTTTTCGGTGCTTTGTTTGGCATATTGGGGCTTGCACTGGCAGACCCCATCATCGCGATGATTAAGGTCGCGCTTGAGCGGCAATCGGAACGCAATGAAGCGCGCGCCATCCGCGAAGGACCATGAAGGCACGGCGATGCTGCTCATTTTCTGCTTCCTGATGGGCATTGCCAATTTTGCTATGCACAAGGCGGTCGCAGAATCCGGACATCCCTTTGTTGAAGATACCAAACGCTATTTCAGCCGGCATTTCAGTCCCTATGGCAGCTATGCCATCGAACTGGCCATACTGATTGGCGCGCTTTGGTTCGCAAATGAGGGGTCGTTGGCGGTATCGCTGACATATTGGGCCTATACCGGCATAAACGCGATTGCGACATGGTTGCTGCTGTCCGGACGGACATGAAGGACGTTTGCGCTTTCGCCTAATCTAATTATATGGCCCCTGTGCCACCATTAGCCCCCACTTCAGATGCCAAGCCCGATTTCGCCGTGATGCGGCGTTTCTTGCCATATTTATGGCCAAAGGGCGAGACTGGCCTACGCGCGCGCATCGTATTCGCGCTGCTGCTGGTGGTGGTTTCCAAGCTCATTCAATTGAGCATGGCATGGGTTTACGGGCGCGCCATTGACCGCATGGTTCCCGGCATGGAAGACAGCGTCGCCATCGCGATTGCGCTCGTGGCTGCTTATGCTGGCGCACGTTTCGGCGGCGTGTTGTTCGACAATCTGCGCAACGTTGTCTTTGAGCGCGTAGGGCAAGAAGCCACCCGCCGCTTGGCCGAAAATGTGTTCAGCCATTTGCACAATCTATCAATGCGTTTCCACATGAACCGTCGCACGGGCGCGGTGACCAAGGTCATTGAGCGCGGCACCAAGAGCATTGATATCATGCTCTATTTCCTGCTGTTCAACATCGCGCCGACCTTGCTTGAGCTTGTACTGGTTTCCGCATATTTCAAGATTGAATTTGGTTGGGGTATGGTTGCGGCGACGCTCATCATGGTCGTCAGCTACATCGCCTACACCACGGTCATCACCAACTGGCGCAACAAATTGCGCGAGGAAATGAACGAGCTGGATACGCAGACCGTTGCAAAGTCGGTCGACAGTCTGCTCAACTATGAAACAGTGAAATATTTCAACGCTGAAAAGCGCGAGACCCGCCGCTATGCCGAGGTGGTTCAGCATTATGCGAACGCAGCGGTCAAATCGGAAAATTCGCTGGCGGCGCTGAATATCGGCCAGTCGCTGATTACCAATTTGATGATGGCAGGCGCGATGGGCTATGTCGTTTGGGGCTGGTCGCGCGGGCAGTTTACGACTGGTGACGTTGTCACCGTCAACACCTTGCTTGCCCAGCTTTTTCGTCCCTTGGACATGCTTGGGATGGTGTATCGCACCATTCGCCAGGGCCTCACTGATATGGCCGCGATGTTCGACCTGATCGATACACCAGCCGAAATCACCGATAAGCCCGACGCACCTGCCTTGGCAGTATCTGGGGGCGCGGTGGCGTTCGAAGATGTGCGCTTTGGCTATGACCCCGACCGGCAAATCCTCAATGGCGTTAGTTTCAAAATTGAACCCGGGCATACGCTTGCAGTGGTTGGCCCATCGGGCGCAGGCAAGTCGACAATTGCACGGCTGCTTTACCGTTTTTACGACATCACCGGCGGACGCATTACCATCGACGGACAAGATCTGCGTGATGTAACGCAATCCAGCCTGCGCAGCGTCATCGGCATTGTGCCTCAGGACACCGTGCTGTTCAACGACAGCATTGGGTACAATATCGGATATGGCCGCGAAGGATCGAGCCAGGACGAAATCGAAGAAGCTGCCCGCGGTGCATCTATTCACGGCTTTATCACATCGCTGCCGGAGCAATATGCCGCCAAGGTCGGTGAGCGGGGGCTGAAACTGTCCGGCGGCGAAAAGCAGCGCGTGGCTATCGCGCGGACCTTGCTCAAAAATCCGCCGATCCTGATCCTAGACGAAGCCACCAGCGCGCTTGATAGCCGCACAGAGTCCGAAATTCAGGCGACACTTGAGCGGATTTCAGAACGTCGCACGACAATCATCATCGCCCACCGGCTATCGACAATCGTCGATGCTGACCAGATCATGGTTCTTGATGCAGGCCGCGTTGCCGAACAAGGGACGCACAATGAACTGCTGCGCAAAGGCGGCCTTTATGCCGAAATGTGGGCAAGGCAGCAAAGCGAAGCTGAAGAAGAAGCCATCCCTCCGGTATAATCGCGCGCTATCCACAAGCGACTTGGTTTGAATACAACTGCACTCTGTCACTGGCACTTTAGGCACGCTAGGGCATGCCATGGCCTCCGTCGCTCCGTCCCCTAGCCCATCTGATGTGTTGCACCGCATTTTCGGTTTTCCCGAATTTCGCGGGCAGCAGGAACAGGTCGTGTCGCGCGTGCTTGCAGGCCAACGCACTTTGGCCATCATGCCGACGGGCGCGGGCAAGTCGTTGTGCTACCAATTGCCCGCGGTCATCATGGACGGCACATGCGTTGTCATCTCGCCGCTTATCGCGCTGATGCACGACCAAATGCGCGCTGCTGATGCCGTTGGCATTCGTGCTGCGACATTGACCTCAGCTGATGACAACCGCGCCGAAACCATCAGCCGGTTTCGCGCGGGCGATCTTGACCTGCTTTATGTCGCACCCGAGCGAGCATCAGGGCAAGAGTTTCGCAACCTGTTGCGTGAGACGAAAATATCGCTGTTTGCCATTGATGAAGCACATTGCGTTTCGGAATGGGGCCATGATTTCCGTCCGGACTATCGCCTGCTGCGGCCGCTGCTGGACGACTTCGCCGATGTGCCACGTCTCGCGCTGACCGCGACCGCAGACACCCACACCCGCGACGATATTGCCGAACAGCTCGGGATTCCACATGATGGCGTCATGGTGGCAGGTTTTGACCGGCCCAACATCCGCTATGCCGCCGAGGCAGCGCCTAACAGCGGGATAGCAGCACTGGTAAAAGGCCTGCAAGGCGCTGGCATCGTCTATGCCCAGACCCGTGACCGTACCGAAAAGATTGCGGCCCAAATCGCAGAGACCGGGCGCAAGGCGCTTTACTACCACGCCGGTATGGAGCCGCAGACCCGGGCACGGGCTCAGGCAGAATTTGTGTCTTCCGAAGACATGGTGATGGTGGCGACCGTGGCGTTTGGCATGGGTATCGACAAACCTGATGTGCGCTTTGTTGTGCATGCCGGCCTGCCAAAATCCATTGAATCCTATTATCAGGAAAGCGGCCGCGCCGGACGCGATGGTGATCCGGCGGTTGCACATATGCTGTGGTCCGCCGGTGACTTCACCCGCGCCCGCATGCGCCTGAGCGAGCTTGCCCCCGAACGGCGGGAGGCAGAATTGGCGCGCGTTGCCGCATTGTCGTATCTTGTGGAAACCGCAGGGTGCAGGCGCGCGGTGCTGCTGCGTCACTTCGGGGAAAACCCTCCTGAATCGTGCGGCAATTGCGACAATTGCCTGAATGCGCCAGACGTCCACGACGCAACCGAGCTGTCACGCAAGCTCTTGTCGGCCGCCTATCGCACCGGGCAGATGTTCGGCATGGGCCATTTGGAAAAGGTCCTGACGGGCAGTAAAGATGACCGCGTCACGCAATTGGGGCATGACCAGTTGTCGGTGTTCGGGATTGTTAGCAAGGCAGAGGCAGCGATGCTTAAACCCTTGTCACGCGCATTACAGGCCCGCGGGGCGCTGACTGCAAACGAACATGGCGGCCTGAAACTAGCAGGCGATGCGCGTGCGATTATGCGCGGCGATCAGACAATCCAGATTGCGATCGTGAAGCCTGACAATAAACGCCGGGCGGGTCGTCCCGACAATCCCATCGGCAACCCGTTGTTTGAGGCATTGCGTGCCAAACGTCGCGCGCTGGCCGAAGATGTCGGCGTGCCGCCTTACGTCATTTTCCATGACGCCACATTGCGCGAAATGGCTTTGACCAGGCCCGCCGACATCCGCGCCTTGGGACGGATTAGCGGTGTCGGCCTGCGTAAGTTGGAGGCCTATGGTGAAGACTTTCTGTCTGTAATTGCGCAATTCTAGAATTGCGTTTCTTGCCGACGCGCAGTCGTTCTTGTTATCGATTGCGGATTAAAATAAGGCAAAAATCAAATGACCGCTTCGCGCGGCAAATAACAGGATTTGCTGATGTTCCGTAAACTGACAGACACGTTTTTCGCCGCGCCGCAAATCAGCCTTTCCGACGTGGCAGAAGCTAAAGCCGCCGGCATTTCGTTGATCATCAACAATCGTCCGGAGGATGAATCTGCGGACCAAACATCAGGTGCAGAAATCGCTGCGGCGGCGGAAGCTGCCGGTATCGCCTATGTCGCCATTCCCGTGACCCACGCTGGCTTTGCCGAATGGCAAGTCACGGCCATGGCCGATGCCATCGAGAACGCAGACGGCAAGATATTGGCTTATTGCCGGTCGGGGACCCGATCAACGCTGTTATGGGCATTGGCCCGCGCGTCGAAGGGCGACCACCCAGCCGTCCTTTCGGAACAGGCCGCAGACGCAGGCTATGATTTGTCCCCCGTTGCGGCGATGATGGACATGTTGCGCGGACGGGCTTCGTGACGGCAGAATTGCTGAAACTTGCTGGGTCGATTGCCGCGATTTTGTTTATCGCTTGGCTCGCACGGTTTTGGCGCTTGGGCGGAGATGTCCGCATCCAAAGCGAAGAGCAAGCGCGTGATATTGCCGAAGAAACACTTTGTGGGTTCAATCCGGTCGATATTGCTATCGATAAGGCTGGCATCGGCGCGTTGATGCGTGACGATCAGGGAAGGCATCTGCTCATCCGTCGCCATGGCGTTCAATGGGCAGGGCGTTTGCTCGACGGGCATAGCGAATCCCGTTTGGACCAGAATTTTCTGACGGTCGGTACAGGCGAAAGAACATTTGGGACCATCACGCTCAATTTGGGTGAGCAAGCACAACAATGGGCATCCGGCCTTCGGCACTTGAACAACGGCCAGCACAAAACGGGACATACGCATGCCTGAACTATTCAGCCCAGTGGATTACGCCATTCCGGCGTTCATCATACTCATCGTTGCAGAAATGCTGTGGGCGCGCAGCCGTGCGCCTGAGAAATATGAACCGCGCGATACCCTCACGTCGCTGGCGCTCGGCACCGGCAGCACTGTTGCAGGCGCGCTGACTGGCGCGTTGGTGTTCAGCTTGGCGATGTGGCTGTACCAGAACCGCTTGTTCGACATTGGTTGGGTGTGGTGGGCTTGGCCTGTGTGCTTTATTCTTGATGATCTGGCATATTATTGGGCGCATCGGACCGGACACCGCGTGCGATGGTTTTGGGCCAGCCATGTAAACCATCACTCAAGCCAGCATTATAATCTATCCACTGCGCTGCGCCAGACATGGACCGGGTTCATTGCCCTTGGCTTTATCTTCCGCATTCCTTTGGCACTCATCGGATTTCATCCGGCGATGCTGCTCTTCGTGGGCGCGTTTAATCTCATTTATCAATTCTGGATCCATACCGAGACCATCGGCAAATTCCCACGCTGGTTCGAATATATCATGAACACGCCAAGCCATCACCGTGTCCATCACGCGACCAATCCCCGCTATCTGGATCGCAATTACGCGGGCACCTTCATCATCTGGGATCGCATGTTCGGGACCTTTACCGAGGAAGTCAAAGGCGAAAAAATCCGCTACGGCATTGTCCGGCAACTCGGAACGTTCAACCTGCTGTGGAGCGTGTTTCACGAATGGGTGGGTATGTTCCATGACTTCAGAACGGCGCCATGGCGTCACAAATTGTCGTACCTTGTGCGCGAACCAGGCTGGAGCCACGACGGCAGCCGGGAAACATCGGATACAATACGTGCGCGCTGGCTCGAAGGGCAGCAGGCACAGGCCGACTAACGCTATTTACACTCTTGCCAGTATTTAATCGTCTGCTTAAACCTTCGCACCAGAGGAGCAGGCAACATGGACGAATTTGATATCATCGTGATTGGTGGCGGGTCAGCGGGGAGCGCTGCAGCGGGCCGTCTGTCAGAAGGTGGCAAATATAAGGTCTGCCTGATCGAAGCCGGCGGCACCAACAACAACATGTTGATCAAAACGCCTGGTTTCATGCCGTTCATCCGCAATGCGTCGAACTATAAATATGAGACCGTTCCGCAAAAGGGCCTGAATGGCCGCACCGGATATCAACCACGGGGCAAAGGCCTTGGCGGGTCAAGCGCGATTAACGCGATGGTCTACATCCGTGGCCACAAATATGATTATGACAACTGGGCTGCGTTAGGCTGCGATGGCTGGTCCTATGACGATGTGTTGCCGTTTTTCAAACGCTGTGAAGACAATGAACGCGGGTCTGATGCCTTTCACGGATCAGGCGGACCGCTTTCCGTTTCTGACCAGCACTGGCCACAGGCGGGCAGCCTTGCCTTCATCGAAGCTGCCGCGGAATTGCAATTACCAGTCAATAATGACTTCAACGGTGCGACGCAGGATGGCTTTGGTCTGTATCAGGTCACGCAAAAGGGCGGCGAACGCTGGACTGCAGCGCGGGCCTATGTCGAACCTGCGCGTGACCGGATGGAAGTCATTACCGGCGCACTGACCGAAAAGATCATCGTCGAAAATGGACGCGCCACAGGCGTTGTCATTCGCCAAGGCCGCAGCAAAAAACGCACGATCAAGGCACGCGGCGCCGTCATTTTGTCCGCAGGTGCGTTTGGATCGCCGCAAATATTGATGTTGTCCGGTATCGGCCCAGCCGATCATCTGCGCAGTGTCGGCGTAGACGTTGTCCACGATAAGCAAGCCGTCGGCGCCGACCTGCAAGACCATATCGATTACGTCTCCAGCTTTGAAACACAGTCAAAGGACGACTTCTTCGGGGATTCGCTTGCGGGCACCACAAAGATGATCAAGGCGATTATCGAGCATCGCCGCAAGCGCACAGGCGTGATGACCACATGCTTTGCTGAAGCCGGCGGATTCTGGCGTTCGGACGCAAGCTTGCCGGCCCCTGACATTCAGTATCATTTCGTTCCGGCAATGTTGGAAGACCATGGCCGCTCGAAAGTGAAGGGCCATGGATTCAGCTGCCATGCCTGCGTTTTACGGCCTGAAAGCCGCGGCACCGTGCGCCTCGCTTCAACAGATGCAAGTGCGGCCCCGCTGATTGACCCGGCGTTTCTGAGCGACGATCGCGACATGGCGACGCTGCGCAGCGGCGTGCGCGCCATGCACCGGATATTCGAAGCACCGGCACTCGCAGCGTACGGCGGAAAGAATCGGCATCCTGTCGACCTCAATGATGATGCCGCATTGGATGACCTGATCCGCAGCCGCGCGGACACTGTATACCATCCGGTAGGTACGTGCCGCATGGGCCCCAATACGGACGATGTCATAGATCCGCGCCTGAAATATCGTGGCATCGAGGGGCTTTATGTTGCAGATGCCAGCATTATGCCCCGGCTTGTTTCAGGTAACACAAATGCGCCAAGCATCATGATTGGCGAAAGATGTGCCGAATTTGTGCGTGCTGATTTGCAATAATCTTGCCTAAATGCGGCGTCGCGGTTAACCGCGTGCCCGCTATGACGATAAACGGAACAGATTATATCAGCACCCGCGGCAACGCGGACGCGCTCGATTTTGCTGGCGTCACACTGACTGGTCTGGCCCGTGATGGCGGGCTGTATGTGCCGCGCCAATGGCCGCAATTTTCGAATGAAGACATGCTGGCGATGCGCGGGCTGTCTTATGTCGAACTTGCCGCGCGTGTGATGGCGCCGTTTACAGCTGGCGTATTGGAAGAGGCTGAACTCAAGGGCCTTTGCTCAACGGCTTATGGTTCATTTGCCCACTCGGCCATAACGCCGCTGGTCCAACTTGATGGTCAGCACTGGCTGCTTGAGCTTTTTCATGGCCCTACTTTGGCGTTTAAGGATGTTGCGCTCCAATTGCTTGGCCAATTGTTTGAACGCTTCCTTTCGGGCACGGATAAAAAGCTGACCATTGTCGGCGCGACATCGGGAGATACCGGATCAGCTGCAATTGATGCCGTTGCAGGGCGGGCGCAAATTGAAATTTTCATGCTTCACCCGCATAACCGCGTGTCTGATGTCCAGAGGCGGCAGATGACAACCATCCTTGCGCCCAATGTCCACAACATCGCGATTGAGGGCAGTTTCGACGACGCGCAGGCCATGGTAAAGCGGATGTTCGGTGACAAGGACGTCAATGGCCCGCTTACTTTGTCAGCCGTAAACTCGATCAATTGGGCGCGCCTGATGGCGCAGGTGGTGTATTATTTCTACGCCGCGCTTCGATTGGGTGGACCTGAGCGCAAAATTGCATTCTCGGTCCCGACCGGAAACTTTGGTGATGTGTTTGCCGGCTATGTTGCCGCGCAAATGGGCTTGCCGATCGAACGGCTGATTGTGGCCACGAACATCAACGACATCTTGCATCGCGCCCTGTCCAAGGGTGACTATTCGGTGTTGGGCGTAACCCCGACAGCAGCGCCATCGATGGATATTCAGGTGTCGAGCAATTTTGAACGGCTGCTGTTTGATCTGGAAGGTCGCGATGGATCCACAACCGCAGCGCGGATGAAATGGTTCGAACAAATGGGCAAGATGGTCCTCTCGCCTGACATGCGAAAAAAATCTGCATTGCTCTCGAGCGCGCGCGCCGATGCCGACCAGATGTCAGCTGCCATGCGTTGGGCCTATGGCGCGGCTGACCAAATTATCGACCCGCATACCGCCATCGCGCTGCACGCGGCGCGAACCTCCGGCATCAAACCCGAAACGCCAGTCGTCACATTGGCAACCGCGCATCCTGCCAAATTCCCGGATGCAGTCGAAAATGCAACAGGCGTTCGCCCTGCTCTTCCGGCGCGTGTCTCGCATCTGTTCGACCGCGAAGAACGCTTCGACGTGTTGCCCGGCGCATATGACGCAGTGCGCGACTATGTGCTTGCCCGCGCTGTTCGCTAAAAGATGGAACAGAATTTCGTCACCCTGATCAGCGAGCCGCGCAGCGATTACACGCTCATCGATTCAGGCAACGGGCGCAAATATGAATCCTACGGCGACCGTCGCTTCATAAGGCCGGAACCTCAAGCGATGTGGGCACCTGCGCTCGACGAATGGCCTGCAGATGCCGAATTCGTTCCCGGATCCGACGACGACGGCGGCGGGCGTTGGTATAACAACAAACCCGTTCCCATGGATGGATGGCCGCTGTCATGGAATGACGAGGTGCACTTTACAGCATCGTGCACGCCCTTCCGCCACCTAGGTTTTTTTCCTGACATGGACCCTGTGTGGCGGTGGATGCGCGGACAGTTGGCTGATGTTGCAGATCCCGTCGCGATGAACTTATTTGGCTATACCGGCGTTGGCACCCTCGCTTTGTCGGCAACCGGCGCGCAGATGGTACATGTCGATGCGTCCAAAAAATCGGTTGCTCAGGCACGGGCCAATGCCGAAATGTCGGGCATGTCGGATCGCCCCGTTCGCTGGATTGTCGATGACGCCGCTAAATTTGTGGCGCGCGAAGTTCGCCGCGAGAAGCGCTATGACGGCATATTGCTGGACCCGCCCAAATATGGTCGCGGTCCCGACGGTGAAGTCTGGCGGCTTGAAGAAGACTTGCCCGAACTCATCGCCAATTGCCGCAAATTGCTTGATGCGGAATCGAAATTTCTGTTTTTGACCGTCTACGCTGTGCGCATGTCCGCGCTGGCTTTGGGCGGGTTGTTGGAATCCCATTTTGTCGACCTTGGTGGCAAAGTTGAATTTGGTGAACTGGCGGTACGCGAACAAGGCAGGGGCAAGCTGTTGCCCACGGCCATTTTCGCCCGCTGGTCACGTTAAGGAGTGATATGAACGATAGCCTCATTCTCGAAGTACATGACCTTGTCGTCAATGTTCTGACGGGCATTTATAGCCAAGAAACGCATCTGCCCCAGCCGCTGCGTATCTCGATTAGCGCAACGCTTGATATGGCACCGCATTATGCGCCAGACACGCCGCTGTCGGCGTCGAAAAACTATATGACGCTTAAAGAGGCCGCAACGCTTTTGCCCGAGGGTGTGCACTTCACGCTTATCGAAGCAGTAGCCGATCATATCATGGACAATTTGTTTGCTGACGACTCGCGCATCAGCCACCTAGTCGTCAAAATCGTAAAACTCGCCATCGCCGAAGATAATGAAGCCATTGGCATTACAATGTCACGGAGCCGCAAGTGACAGCAGCGCCGCTTGCAATTGTTACAGGTGGCAAGCGACGGCTAGGTGCGGAAATCGCATCGAAACTTGCGACTGCGGGTTACGCGTTGGCGCTGGTTAGCCACCTCGATTCGCAGCCCGAAGCGTCGCTTCTAGCGACGCTGCAAGAAAACGAGAGCGAATGGCATCGTTTTACCTTTGATCTCAGCACGGGCAATCCGGCCCATCTCGTCAAAACTATAACAACGCATTTTGGCCGCGCACCCCATGTGCTGGTGAATAACGCCGCGATGTTTGGACAGGATGACTGGGAGTCGATGTCGCTCGAAACGCTGGAGGCGCATTTCCGGCTTAATCTGTTTGCACCGCTTTTGCTTGCCAAAGCAGTTGTCGATGCTGCGGGCGCCGACTTGCGGCCATCGATTGTCAACATTCTCGACCAGCGCGTCGTCAATCCACACCGTGACCAGATGAGCTACACGCTCTCCAAGCAGGCACTCGCAGCGTCTGTACGGTCAATGGCTGCATCATTTGCGGGGCGCGCCCGTTATAATGGCGTCGCGCCGGGGCTCGTCATATCCACCGATGACTACACCGCTGAACAGGAAGCGCGATTGGCGGACATGATGCCACTGGGTGCGCTTCCATCGCCGTCTGCTGTCGCAGATGCTGTCCTCTATCTCGCCAAAGCGGAAGACGTTACCGGGCAAATCATCTTCGTTGATGGCGGCGCGCATCTTAAAAGCTTCGACCGCGATTTCATGCACCTTTAGCGTACGCGCCAGACCATGATGCCTTTCCCCTTTACGGGCAACGGCTCAAGCCAGTCCGGCACATTTCGTTTGGCAATTTGCCCCCACAGGCCGTTTGGATTTTTCCGGGCATAAAGATCGAGCTCCTCTTCATCGGGGCAGAGCGCCAGATAGTCTATCCCTCGCGCATGCATAAGGCGCTTGGCAACGTCGGGTTGCGACCGGAAAATTTCGATATGATCATGCATCGCTTTTTCATTGCGATGATGGCTGCTTGCCAAAACGCTGTGCCGGGTTTGGGCAAGAACCATTGGTCCCATATCAAATGGAACCAGAAATTGCCCACGCGGCAAAACGGACAATGCCGCAACCGAATCGGCCGATTCGCATGACAGAATCCTTCCGGACGAACGCACGTCTTCAGCAACTTGCGGTTCGGGCCATATATTCAGAACCGCGTTTACAACCGATCCCGGCACCAGCAAAAACAGCATGGCGACGACATAAAGGATGCGCTGCTTAGCCAGACCGCTTTGCCGGTATTGCGCAAAGACATGCGCTATCAGCGCCGCAACCGGAACGATGCCATAAGCCGCTGCCACCGAGATCGTCCGGAAAACAAATAGCGACAGGATAAGCGCATATATACTGAAGAAGCTGGCGACCCGTAATTTTGACCGATCGGTTTCATCTATTTTGCGGGCAAGAATGATGAAGCTGACAAGGCCTGCAATTGGCCCCGCCATCAGAAACGCAGCTGTGCGCAGGTCCTGATGCCAAACCGGCATCCCCTCTTTCACATTCACGTACCAATAGTCGCGAACAAGCGGATCAAGAGTGCTGAATGCGCCGTGCAAGCATTCGGGCGCGCGCAACACAAGGGCAGAAGCAGCGGCACCCCCCGCAGTCGCTATGATCAGGGCACGTGCCAACTTGGATTGGGGGGCCATGTATAGACCCGGAAGCATTATCGCCGCCGCAGCGAGGATTGCGATGATATGCGGCGGCGAAACCGTGTCGCAATATATCGATGCGCCAAGTCCCTGCGTTTGCGTCCCGAAAAATAATGCCAGCGACGAAACAGCAAACCCGCTAATCGTCCAGAACAGACGGGCGGCTTCATCCGGTTTGGTTAGCCATTGCCAACCTAGGAACAGGAAAAAGGCCGCTGACATTGGCGCGCCTTCAAGCGATATATGAAGCCAGATCGCGAGCGCAGCGCCCAAAACCAACCCCGCCTTGCGCGCGTTTCGATGAAACAAGGATGCCAGTGCCAAAACAGCCATGGTGATTTGCCACCCATGGTGGTCAATACGCATTGGCCGCAGTTGCATGATGAGCGGCACCGACAATGCAGCGATAATCGCTGCAGCAATGCCTGCATTCTGTCCACCGACGCGCGAAGCTGTGCGTGCCAAGAACATGATGATGACGCCGAAAAGCATCAAAGGCACCGCAGTTGACGCGACCGTTTCGGCAACTGCCTGCCCGAACATGGGGGCAAGCAATGAATTGATAGCAGCCAGCGGCAGTTCAATCAGACGCGACCAGTGCATAGGTGCTCCGTCAGGAGGGTTGAGCCGGTACTGCCGGGTGTCGAACCAGCTTTGGCCGTTCAGAAAGTCGCGCAATTGCACAAGGCGCAGCTGATCATCTGGATCCCACCCGGCGCGTGCACCGATATTGGTCCAGCCTGTGGCAATCAACGCCGCCGAAAGCGTCAACCAAATGGCAAGAATGACATAGCCTCGCCGACCGATGCACGTCATTGACGCATGCCTTTAGGCAGCGCAGCACGTTGCACTTCATATATTTGGAAGGGTCCGATGTCGGCTTGCCGGCGCAGCCATTGGGGCACATCACCGCGGCGTAACTGCGCCAAAAATCCTTTGGGCGCTTTTTGTTGATACAGCGCCAATTCAAAGCTGCCCTCACATGTCACCAAGTAGCGAATATTCCGCGCGTCTATAATTCGCGCTGCCTCATCTTGAGAGCCCACAAAGGTGCGAATGACGTCGGCCATGGCACGTTGATTGCGGTGGTGACCTGATGCAACAACAGTATGGCGGGTAAATTGCATGATAGCAGGATTTGTATCTAGCCCGGCCATGAAGGCCGAAGCGGGCAGACGGTTTAGAGCAGCGGCAGCCGAAGCTTTCTGACAAAGCAAAGCCTGTTTCTCGAATTGCGCATGGAGCCTCTCCGAAACCGGATCCGCCTTCACCTCCGCAGCATGCACATTATTCAGCACAAATTGCGCAGACAAATTCGGCATCGCCAAGAATATGGCGGCTATCCGCAACGCCATCCGCGGAAACACATTTTTGTAGTTATCTGCAGCCACAAACAGATAGACCAAGCTCGCTGCCAAAAGGATGTTGGCAACCATCATCGCGTAAACCGCTGTTCGACTAACAAATGCGCCGATGAGGCATGTCCCTAAAAACAACAACGCCGTCTGAATCTTATCAGCTTTCGATAACTGCTTGTTTAACAACGTGACCATCGCGAGTGCCAAACAGCCAGCCAGCATGTAGGCATATTGCTGGATCGCAAAATCCAGTTGTACTGCCCAAAGGGGCAATCCTTCAGGCACTCGCGAGAACCAATATTCACGCACAAGCGGATCAAGTCCCGCAAATGCGTCGCCTGCGCATTGCGGTGCCAATGACAATAGCACGGCAGCGCCGCCAATTGCCGCTGTTGCGCACGCCGCTAACCGAAAATGGACCGTCCCCAAAATGGCAGCTCTTTTTTCTAGAAGTACCGCCACGACGACAACGGCAGCCATCGCGGACAGTGCGGCAATATGGAAGGGCGACAAGGCATCGCAGAAATTAGGGCTCGTCCAGCTTTCGGTGATGCTGAAAAATGCAAATGTGCCTATCGCGGTGGATGTCATCGCCACCGGAAACTGCAGCCGCCTGCTATCCGAATCCAGCCCAAGCTGCGGGAACACCCAACCCAGCGCAGACAGGCCCAACATCAAAGCGGCAAAAGGCAAGCCCTCTACAGAAATCTCGATCCACAAAGCGCAAGATAGGCCCAGAACAATCGCTGACCAAATCTTGGCCTGGCGGTCGAATAATGCCCACATTGCGGACGCAAAGCAGGCGATCTGCCAACCATGATGGTCAATGCGCATTGGCAGCATTTGCGTCGTAAACGGGACTATCGTGATTACTAAAGCTGCCGCCACAACCGCAACAGCCGCGCCAAATAGACGGCGGGCGCCAAGCGCATAAAACCAGAGGGCAACACCAAGGGTAAGCAACGGCACAATGCTGGCGGAAACCTGCTCGGCAATCGCTTGGCCAACAACGGGAGTTAGCAGCAGTATGAAAAACGCGAGTGGCACATCCACCAGTCGCGACCAATGCATATCACCGCCGGCGGGCGCATTCATCCGATATTGCGTAATATCCCACCAGCTTTGCCCCGCGACCCAATCGCGCACTTGAAGTATGCGCATCTGGTCGTCAGGGTCACCCATTTTCCATGCCAAAATTGCATCACGGGAAATGAGTGCAATGGCGATGGCAGCGAATAGCCAAATGCCAAATATCAGCCGGGCAAAATGTCGTTCGGCAAAACTGGCCACGGCTATTGTGTCGTTGCTTGCCGAAATATAACGACGTTGCGCAGCAAATAGGTGAGCAAAAATGACGTTGCGATGGCAGCGACTTTCGCAATGCGGGCATCCATGCCCATTGCCGTACCTGCACCGACGACAGCGATAGTGAGAACAAGGCCGATGAGGGCAGAGGCAAGAAACATTGCCTTCTGCTGGGTGCGCGCTGCGGTTCCCTTTTCGGAAACCCGATCGTGAAACACCTTTCGGCTGGATAAAATCCAATGCGCGAATATGCCCACCGAATATCCAACCGCAGACGCCGCCGTCCCGGGCATGCCCATTTCCAGCAAGAGCAGGAACAGTATCATATCGGTTGCAAGCGCACCTACACTTACTGCGACATAGCGCAGGAAGACATTTCCGCGTAACCTATTGGCCAGTTTAATCACCCGTTCACCCCCTGAAGTGGTTACGCAAATATGCAGGCGGCTGGGCCGCCCGCATTTTAATCCTTAAGCTGCCTTGCTGATATCATCGACGTCAGGCTGACCGGCAGGCGCGATCCGCTTGGGTACGTCGCGTTCCGACGTCAGCGCAGCGGCTTGATCTTCGGTAACCTTTGCAGCAATGACTTGCTTTTCGCCTTCGTCGCCAGCTTCATGATATTCAGCGTCTTCGTTAACGTTCCAGATATTGTAGACGCGGCTTCCGGCGGCGATGTTTTCCACCGTCAGCATGGCGGTCATCATCGCATGATCCTGGTTATTGTAACGGTGCATTCCGTTGCGTCCCACCATGTGTAGCGTTGGATAGCGTGCCTCGAGTTCCGAACGCATCGCTTCGACATTGGCGGCATAATCGTCGTCATAGACCGGATAAGCCTTTTCCTGACGGACAACGGCGCCGCCGACAACATCTTCAGGTTTGCACAAGCCGAGAATGCCCATTTCCTTCTTGGCGAGTTCAATCAGGTCAGCATCACTCGATGCCCACAGATTGTCATTTTCAAAGCAGAAATATTCGAGGCCAACGCACGCGATGGATGGGTCAGGAACCATTTCAGGTGACCAGCTGCGGAAGTTTTGCACGCGGCCAACCTGCACCTTGCTGTCGTGAATGTAGATCCAGTTGTCAGGAAACAAATCGTCCGAACGGATCATCAGCGCAACCGTTAGGAAGTCGCGATAGCGAAGATTATTCGCCTGCAACGATGTTTGCGGAAGCGGATGGATACGTGCCGACAGCTCACGCATCGGTGCACTGCTGATGACATGCTTTGCCGTAATCACCGCCTCGCTGCCATCGGCTTTAGATGCGGACATGCGCCAGTCGCCATTGGCGTCCTGCGCCAGTTGTTTGAAGCTATGGCCCATGAGAACCGTGTTGCCGTTCGTCACGACGAAGTCGCGCGCGGCGTCCCACATCATGCCAGGTCCCAGACGCGGATAGCGGAATGTCTCCAGCAGAGTCTTGGTTTCCATACCGTCATTGGGCTTTTTGTTCAGACCCAAAGACCGTTTCAGGCCGTCAAGAACGGCTGCGCCGAGGCTGAGGCCTTTGATGCGCTGCGCTGCCCAGTCGGCAGACATCTCGTCACATGGCATGCCCCAGACTTTTTCAGTGTAGGTTTTGAAGAAAATCGAGAACAGCTTGTGACCGAACTGATTAACGGTCCAATCCTGAAAGCTGCGGACGTTCTTGTTCGGAAAGACCTTAGCCTTGGCGTAGCTCGCCATGCACAAGGTCGAGCGGATGATGCCCAAATTGAACAACGCCTCAAACGCGCGCAGCGGGTAGCTGTAAAATTTGCCTTCATAATAGATCCGGCTCATGCGCGGACGTTGAATGAAGTCATCGGGCAAAATCTCGTTCCACAAATCGACAACTTCTTTCGACTTCGAAAAGAAGCGGTGGCCGCCAATGTCGAAGCGATAGCCGTCGACCTCGACGGTGCGGCTGATGCCGCCGACATAGCGTTCGTCTTTTTCAATGACGGTCACGCTATACCCTTTTTTCGTGAGCAGATACGCAGCGGTAAGGCCTGCGGGTCCTGCCCCGATGATTGCTACGTCTACTGCTGTCTGGTCCTGCACTGTCATAATTTCCCCCTGAGAGAAGCTCTGGGGAAATCTGTGAACGAAATGCCCTAATAGATGGTTAACGAGGGGTTACGAACTGTCATTGCACGCGCGGTTGTCGCGACTGATTATTGCGCAAAAGAACAAATAACTTGCTTTTGATGCCTTATTAAGCCAATAGCCCGCCAAGCGCATGAGGCGAGCGGACGATACCGCCGCAGTATTGGCAGCGTGAGGGCCGCAATAAGTGGCTCCGCCAATCGAACAAGATGCGTAAGCTTAGAGGCTTCCCATATCACGCAGGGTTGTTTCCAACGGGTCGGCATAAGCTGCTCCCGAACAACTGCTGTTGCGCCTGTGCGATCCTGACAAAAGGAGCGCTTAATCGGGCTGTGACGACTATTTGAAAGTATATATATGTCTTTTTTCCAAGACCTGGGCCTTGCCCAACCTATCCTTAAGGCGCTTGAAGCCGCTGGATATGATACCCCTACACCGATCCAGCAACAATCGATCCCGCCCTTGCTTCAAGGGCGCGACCTTTGCGGTATTGCGCAAACCGGCACCGGCAAGACCGCTGCGTTTGCTTTGCCATCGCTTCACCATTTCGCAACCAAGCCAAAAGCGCGCCAGCCATATAGCTGCCGCATGCTGGTATTGTCGCCAACCCGCGAACTTGCTGCGCAGATCGCCGATAGCTTCCGGACCTATGGCAAGTTCCTTGGCCTGAAGGTTGATTGCGTCTTTGGCGGCATGCCAATTTTCAGCCAGAAAAAGCGCCTCGCTGGCGGCGTTGACATCCTCGTTGCCACACCTGGCCGTCTCATCGATTTGATCGAGCAGCGCGCGGTGACCTTGAAGGACGTTGAAATCTTCGTCCTTGATGAAGCAGACCAGATGATGGACCTTGGTTTCATCCACGCATTGAAGCGTATTGACCAGTTGCTGCCAAAGCAGCGTCAGACATTGTTCTTCTCGGCAACCATGCCAAAGGCGATTGCTGAACTGGGGAACCGCTTCCTGAACAATCCCGTCCGTGTTTCGGTCGCCCCTGCGTCAACCACTGCAGAGCGCGTTGAGCAATTCGTGACTTTTGTTGAACAGCGCGAAAAGCAGACACTGCTGACGCTCAAGCTGCAGAGCGAAGAGATTGACCGTGCGCTCGTGTTCACGCGCACCAAGCATGGCGCTGACCGCGTTGTGCGTGGGCTTGCTGGTGCTGGCATTCAATCAGCCGCAATTCACGGCAACAAGAGCCAAGGCCAGCGTACCGCTGCGCTGCAGGCATTTCGTGACGGCAAGATCAAAATCCTCGTCGCAACTGACATTGCGGCGCGCGGTATTGACGTTCCCGGCGTAAGCCATGTGTTCAACTTCGAACTGCCAAATGTGCCTGAGCAATATGTACACCGCATTGGTCGTACCGCACGTGCGGGCCGTGAAGGCATCGCGATGAGCTTCGTTGCTGGTGATGAGCGTGGCTATATGAAGGATATTGAGCGTTTGACTGGCGTACGCGCCATGACGCTTGGTCTTCCAGACGGCTTCCGTGCCGCAGTTGCTGCATTGCCACCCCCCGTTGCAGACAAGAAGCCGCAACAGGCCCGTGGTGGTCGCGGCGGTGGTCAACCCGGTGGCGGTCGTACGAACTATGCTGGCAAGAAACTTGGCGGCAACAATGGTGGCACTGGCTTGAACGGTGAAACCCGCAACCGGACACACGCTCCTCAGGGCGGCTGGCAACCAGCCATCGGTCCACGTGACGGCAGCCGTGAAGGTAGCCGCGATGCACGCCCGCGTAATGACAATGCAGCCAGTGGTGAGCGTCGTCCGACTGCGGACCGCGCATTTGCCGCCCGCAGCGAAAACCGTCGTGATCCAGGGGCACCTGCCCGGAATTACGGCCCTAAAAAGGGCGGTAACGGAAACTTCCGTGGCCCGGTAAAACGCGCTGGTTAAATATCAGAGGCCGTCATGTTGAACTGGTTTCAACATGACGGCATTCCGATCAATGCCGGAAGTGGCGCATGCCAGTAAAGACCATGGCCAAGCCGGCATCATCAGCAGCCGCAATAACTTCGTCATCACGCATCGAACCGCCCGGCTGAATAACCGCCGTTGCGCCTGCTTCGGCAGCAGCAAGCAGTCCATCGGCAAACGGGAAAAACGCGTCTGACGCCACGGCCGAACCTACGGTACGGGGCGCTGCCCATCCATAAGTCTCCGCAGCTTCCTTTGCCTTGATCGCTGCGATGCGCGCGCTGTCGCGTCGGTTCATTTGGCCTGCGCCAATACCTGCCGTTGCACCATCCTTGGCATAGACAATCGCGTTCGACTTCACATGCTTGGCCACGGTCCAGGCAAAGCGGCAGTCGGCTAATTCCTGCGCAGAAGGTGCGCGCTTTGTCACAACCTTGAAATCACTATCCGCGACATGGCCATTGTCACGCGACTGCACAAGCAAGCCGCCGGTGATTGGCTTTATCGAAAGTCCTTCGCGCGTTGGATCGGGCAGATCGCCCGTCAACAAAAGCCGCAAATTCTTTTTCTTTGCGAACACCGCCCTTGCGGCATCATCGGCCGATGGTGCGGCGACGACTTCAGTGAAGATCTCGGTAATCGCTTCGGCAGTTGCGCCGTCCAGAGGACGGTTAACCGCAACGATGCCGCCAAATGCTGACACGCTGTCGCACTCGAGCGCCGCCCGATACGCGTCGATCAACGTGTCGCCGGTTGCCACGCCGCATGGGTTGGCGTGCTTGACGATGACCACGGTAGGCGGGCCATCGCGAAACTCGCTAACCAGTTCAAGCGCAGCATCAGCATCGTTATAATTGTTATAGGAAAGCTCTTTGCCCTGCACCTGCTCGGCTTGGGCAATCCCTGATCCATGTGGACCGACTGGCAAATAGAGCGCCGCGCGCTGATGCGGATTTTCGCCATAGCGCAATTCGGTTTCGCGATTGCCGTTTACCGCCAGCATGTCAGGGAAGACCTGCTGCTGATCGGCGAAAGCGAACCATTGGCTAATCATGCTGTCATAGGCCGCTGTCGCCGAATAGGCTTTGGCCGCACATTTACGGCGGAATTCATAGCTGGTCTTGCCGCCGCTTTCTTCAAGTTCGGCAATCAGATTATCATAATCGCCAGGGTCAGTGACGATCGTTACAAACGCGTGGTTCTTCGCTGCGCTGCGTACCATCGACGGCCCGCCAATATCGATATTCTCGATAATTTCATCCCGCGACGCGCCTTTGGCAACGGTTTGGGCAAAGGGATAAAGGTTGACCACGACGAGGTCGATTGCGCCAATGTCATGCTCTTTCATGGATGCTGCGTGCTCGGCATTGTCGCGGACGGCAAGCAAGCCGCCATGCACTTTTGGATGAAGCGTTTTGACGCGGCCATCCATCATTTCGGGAAAGCCGGTGAGTTCGCTGATGTCCTTCACCTGAAGCCCTGCATCGCGCAGCGTCTTCGCTGTGCCACCTGTTGAGACCAGTTCCACATGGCGCGCGGCCAAAGCATGCCCAAGTTCAACCAGTCCCGCCTTGTCCGAGACCGATAACAGGGCACGCTTAATGACGACGTCTTGCATAAATTTATCCTAAATGGCGGAGCTGCCAGCCGATGGTGAGGCCGCCTTTACCAGTGTCCGTGGCAATCACAAGTTGGCGGGTTGGGTGGGGACGACCATTTTGGTCAACCCAGAGGCTGTCATCCACAGATAATGCGCCACCTGAAGCAACAAATGCCCAATTGCTGCCGTCTGCCATCCGCAAAAGCGCCGCTTGCGGATTATCGGAATCTACGATCTCGATTTCTGGCCCAAGGTGGAAACGCACATGCACCGGCATGCCTTCTTTTGGCTTGCCCTGCGGGAGCAAAGTATCTTCTCCGCGCAGATCCATGCCGTCGGAACGCAGGATCAATAGTCGCGAGTGACTATAGCCAAAACTTCGGACGTATCCGTCATGGCTTGCCTCAATACGCGTTGCCTGATCAATATCGCGGCGTTCGAGCCCCACTTCAAGAACACCTTTGCCCAGCTGGCCGCCAGGCAGAATTGCCGTCGAGTTGGTGTCGTTCACGCATAATGTCGAATGCGCCGCAGTGGTCCGAAGCCCCCGCGCCAAAGCCGCCGGGATTGTTGCGCCGACAAGGGCTGCACCGCCGCAATTAACAATGACGCGCTGCCCACCGTGCGACAGTTCAAATGCGAGCGTCGAAGCACAGCCCGATGCGGACTGACGCGCTAACGGCGGAGGGCCTGCATCAAGCAGCAGCACGGACTTGCCCGCAGAAACGCGCTGGTAGCCCCAATCAAGCGCTTGCCGATGTGGTCGCGCACGCACTTCGCTGGCCGCCACCAGCGCATCGATATATTCAGCACCAATATGCGCCGACCCTTGCCACGCACCAAGGCCACCATCGGCATGGGTGAGGCCAAGTAACGCAGGCACGGCACGGCCAAGTGCTTCGAGCAGGAATATCGGCGCCATCTCGCTGCGCGCCGAATAGCATTGCTTGAGCAAGCTTAGCAGGCCGATCAATTCCATGAGTTGAACCGGTGAGCGCGAAACAACGCCGCCATCGGGGAAAATGGTAGCCTGCAGCGATTCCGCCAAGCCATTCTCGCCGACTGCCCGGCGCGCCTTGCCCTCCGGCAACAACAGCGACGCGGCCACAACGCCTGCCCAGCCAACGGTCTTTCCAAAATGGCTTTGCGCACGCGGGGCTGTCTGATCGAGATGACGCGCAGTCCGGGCAAAATGGTTGATCACCCGCGAACGGTAAATGGGGTCAGCGCTGCTCAGCAGAAACGGCGATCCGGCTGCCATGTTCAACAATCGCCACGCACAATTGTCGACGCGCCATGCCGGCTCTCGCGTCTTCATGCCATTGGCCAGCAACCATGCATCGGCAATTTGCGCTGCAACGGGCGCGCCTTCACCGCGATTGGTCGCTACGGACAAATCACGCAACCAATCAAATCGGTGAATATAATCGGTCAGCGACGGCGGGAGCGCGAGCTTTTCATAATCCAACCGATCGAAAGCCTGTTCAAATCCCTGATAATGGAATTTGCCCATGCGTAGCGCCTGGCCGCGTGCCGCATCTCCCGTCAGAGGATCATTGGGCACTGCGAGCAAACGCAGGGGAACCTTGCCCTTGAGCCGACCGCTATGCAGCGGGGTCCGCCATGTTAACTTGTAAAATTCGAGGGAAAGCCGCTCGAGTAGATTTTGGCCCGCGCCTTGGGGCCTGACGATCAACGCCGTCTGCCGCTGTTCATTATCGCCTTCATCGCCGCCGGTCATTCACCCCTCAGCGCCAGAATGTTGGCCGCATATTGACCTGCGCCACCCTTGAAAGTTGCCGTGCCCGCAACAAGCGTATCCGCGCCTGCCGAAATGGCCAGTGGCGCCGTTTCCGTCGTGATGCCGCCGTCCACCTCAAGCCGGATATCACGGCCGGTTTTGTCGATCATTTTGCGGATGGCCTCGATTTTGCGCAACTGGCTTGAAATGAAACTTTGACCGCCAAAACCGGGGTTCACACTCATCACCAATACAAGGTCAATTTCATCGATCAGATAATCGAGCATCTTGGCCGGCGTATGCGGGTTAAGCACAATACCCGCCATTTTACCCAGCGACTTGATCAACTGGACGGTGCGATGCGGATGCGGCCCGGCTTCGGGATGGAACGAAATGATATCCGCGCCCGCATCGGCAAAATCCTGCACATATTGATCGACCGGTGAAATCATCAAATGCACATCAAACGGTTTCGCGCTGTGCGGGCGAAGTGCCTTTACAACAGCAGGGCCAATTGTGATGTTCGGCACAAAATGGCCGTCCATGACATCGACATGGATCCAGTCACATCCGGCGGCATCAATTGCCCGGACTTCTTCACCCAATCGGGCAAAGTCAGCAGACAAAATCGAGGGCGCAATGCGGATGGCGTTGGTCATATATTGCGCTTAGCCGCTGGACTGCGCATGGGCAAGCTGACGAGCGGCGTTATGCACAGCTTATCGCAAGCTTTGGCGCGGCTCACGGCGGTAAACGAACAGGTCGCCGATCACATCATGTGACTCAGCAAATTTGGTGAATCCAAGCTTCGCCGCGACCTTATGTGACGCTATGTTTCCACGGTCGATGATGCAGCGGATTTCACCCAACTCTTTTGCATCTGCCCAGCCCAGTATTGCGGTCATCGTCTCGGTCGCATAACCTTTTCCCCAAGCATCAGGCGTGAATGCCCAGCCAGCCTCCGGAAAGCCTTCAAGTTCGTTGATACCGCGTTCAAACTGCGCGAGCCCGCCATTACCAACAAAGCGTCCGCTGGCGCGCTCGACAAAAGCCCAATAGCCGTAACCGAACAGCGACCACATGCCGATGCCCTGAAGCATTTTGGCCCAGCTTGTATTGCGGCTGCGCGGTTCGCCGCCGATAAACGCCGTCATTCGGGGGTCAGCCCACGCCGCGGCATAATCTTCCCAATGCGCACGTGTCATAGGCTCAATCGAGAGACGTTCGGTGACAAGCGTCGGAACCTTCATGACCGAAACCTATGCAGCCCGCAGGAACCGGGCGACGAAAAATCCATCAAGGCCGCCCTGCTCGGCAAGCATTGAGGGGATGGTGCGGACATGGCCGTTGGCATTGGCAACGACCCCCGCTGGCAATTCGTCTGCCGTGGCCGCAATTGTCGTATATTCCGGATGGCGCGCAAGAAACGCTTCTGCTTGTGCCTCGCCCTCATGTGGTTCCAGCGAGCAGGTCGCGAAGACCAAGGTCCCACCGGGCTTCACCCAATTTGCCGCGCGGTCAAGCATTGCACTTTGAATCGCCGCCAGATTGTTGATGGCCTTCAAATCGATCCGCTGCAGAACATCGGGATGCCGCCGCATTGTGCCAGTGGCACTGCACGGTGCATCAAGCAGAATTGCGTCGAACAATTGCGCCGGTTTCCAGTCCATGACGTCGGCATTCACGCGCTCTGCATTCAGCTGCGTGCGCTCGAGATTGGCCATCAGGCGGTCCATACGCCGGGCACTGTTATCAAGCGCCGTGACGGTAAAGCCTGCAGCTGAAAGCTGCATGGTTTTGCCACCCGGTGCGGCACATAAATCGAGCGCGCGCTTGCCCTCACCGTTGCCCAGCAAACGCGCCGGAAGGCTGGCAGCAAGATCCTGAACCCACCAAGCGCCTTCGTCATAACCATCAAGCTCTTCAATAGCGGTGCCGCGCGGCAAGCGGACATGGCCAGGCATCAGGCTAACGCCGCCCAGCCGCGCGGCCCAAGCCTGCGTGGCTGACGTATCGCGCAAGGCGAGATCGAGCGGCGGCGGTTCTGACAATGCTGCCTGCGCGCCTGCCACCATCTCGTCGCCCCACGCGGGGTGCCAGCGCATCATCACTGCCTCAGGCAGCGAGGGCAGGTCGGGCAGCGCAGCTTCGGCGCGCAAGAGCGACCCCAAAACGCCATGCACCAGCCGCCTTGGTCCGCCATCAACCAACGGAAGCGCGGTCGCAATAGCGGCATGGGCGGGCGTACCCAGCCGCAATATTTGTGCCAGCGCCAGTCGCAATACCATGCGAGCCTTGGAATCTTCCGGCAGCGGCTGTTTGGTTTTGCTGTCAATCAGCTGGTCCAGATCAACCGACCAGCGCAGCGTTTCTTGCGCAATTGCGATGGCAAGCGCGCGGTCCGGCGGCGATAGCCATTTGGTCGCATTTGCCGTTGCCTGATCCATCGGTGTGCCCATGCGCATGACGGTATCAAGCAGCCGCAATGCGGCGCGTCGGGTCGGAAGTCCGGAAATTTCTTCAGTCATGCAAAGCGCACTAGGCGTCTGCGCCAAACAAGGGAAGAGCGGTTCGATGTCAGCTTCACCTTGCAATCAGGCCTATCTGCACCAATGTAGGGAACAACCGAACGCGCTTTCGAAGGAGAAGCTTCATGGGCACGCGCCCTTCACATGTCAAAGCACCCGACTATTTGTCGAAAAGCCCGCCTGTGCCCGAGCCGAAAGCCGTTGATCGCGAACCCGAGCCAGATTCCGAAAGACTCGATCCGGTGCGATATGGTGATTGGGAATTGAAGGGCGTGGCGATAGACTTTTAACGCGCCTGCTGCCCAAAATTTGTGCAACTGCGAAGTTACTTGTTCTCTGCATTTTTTTTAGGCAGATACTGAAGCAATGGCATCAAAACCGCCCTGCTTCGATGAAATGCTGAATGAGGACGGGTCGCCGCGCGCCGCTTATGCGGCCTACCATAAATGGTTTGCCGAACAGGACAGCACACATCTGAAGCAAAAGGCACGCGATGCCGAAGAATTTTTCCGCCGCACCGGCATCACTTTTGCGGTGTACGGCGAGGATGAAGCCGAAGAGCGGCTGATACCTTTTGACATCATTCCGCGTATCGTCACATCACGCGAATGGACAAAATTATCGCGCGGTATTGAACAACGCGTGCGCGCCATCAACGCGTTCCTTCAGGATATTTACCACCGCCAGGAAATCGTCCGGGCTGGCCGCTTGCCGGTTGAGCTGCTGGAAAAGAACGACGCGTTTGTAAGCCAAATGATTGGCTTCACACCGCCTGGCGGTGTCTACACACATATTGTCGGCATCGATCTTGTCCGCACCGGGCCGGATGACTTTGTTGTGCTTGAGGATAATGCACGCACGCCGTCCGGCGTTTCGTACATGCTCGAAAATCGCGAAACGATGATGAACATGTTCCCCGAACTGTTCAGCAATATTCGTATACGCAACGTCAGCGATTATCCTAAAAACCTGCGCGCGTCGTTGAGCCGCGTGGCTCCGCCTGCGTGCAAGGGCGATCCCGTCGTCGCGGTCCTGACGCCCGGCATTCACAACAGCGCCTATTTCGAGCATGCATTTCTCGCAGACCAAATGGGAGCGGAACTTGTCGAAGGGCATGACATACGGATTGTCGATGGCAGAGTCGCGATGCGCACCACGCGGGGCTATCAGCCTATTGACGTGCTCTACCGCCGCCTCGACGATGATTATCTCGACCCGTTGATTTTCCGGTCTGATTCCGTGTTGGGTATTCCGGGCATATTCGACCTGTATCGCGCGGGGCGGATCACAATCGCGAACGCACCGGGCACGGGAATCGCCGACGACAAAGCCATTTACAGCTACATGCCCGACATCGTCGAATTCTACACCGGCGAAAAACCAATATTAAAGAACGTCGATACGTGGCGCTGCTCGGAAAAAGACTCTTTGGCATATGTCCTCGACCATTTGCCGGAACTCGTCGTTAAAGAAGTACATGGTTCAGGCGGCTACGGAATGCTGGTCGGCCCAGCCGCCAGCAAGCGCGAACTGGCCGACTTCCGCGCAAAGCTTATCGCAAAACCCGCGAACTACATTGCGCAACCCACCTTGGCATTGTCGACCATTCCTATTTTCGCCAACAGCGGCCTTGCCCCGCGACATGTGGACTTGCGACCATTTGTGCTCGTTTCACCTGACAAAATTGACATTACCCCGGGCGGTCTCACACGCGTTGCGTTGCGCAAGGGATCGCTGGTCGTCAATTCAAGTCAGGGTGGCGGAACCAAAGACAGCTGGGTCATCGATGATGATTGAGTTTGGCCGTCAGTATTATGCAGGGTTCAACACCCCCTGTCCGTTCGTGTCGAGCGAAGACGAGACACCGCCAAAGCTAGAGCAAGTCTGATGGCGTTCTGGACCTACATTCTCCTTTGTGCCGATGGCCAATATTATACAGGACATACCGACGACCTCGAACGCCGCATCGGTGAGCATCAAAGTGGCATCATCAAAGGCTTTACCTCTTCTAGATTGCCGGTGACATTGGTTTGGGCCGATTATTTCCATTGCCGTGAAGAAGCCATCGAAAACGAGCTACGCATCAAGAAATGGTCGAAAGCTAAGAAAAAAGCCTTGGCGGGCCAAGATTGGCTTGCACTGGCTTATCATTCAAAGCCACCGCAAAGAGCGGGGCTTAAGTCCTCTTGGTGTCTCGTCTTCGCTCGACACGAACGGGAATGGAAGTGGGCTGGAAAGAGAAGCGGATCGGCGCAATAAATTGGGAACCATCGACCCATGCTAGGCAAAACCGCATCCGGCATATTCTGGCTGTTCCGCTACCTTGAGCGTGCGGAGAATATTGCGCGGCTAATCGAAACGGGCCACCGCTTTACCCTGACGCGCAATAGCGGGCGTCAGGACGAATGGCGTTCGATCCTCGCCGCACTTGGAATGGATGCTGCCTACCGTGCAACGCATCAGGATTATAACGCGGCGCAGGTCGTAGACTATTTGCTGCGCGACAAGCGGAACGCCGGCAATTTACGCAACTTGATTGATAGCGCGCGCCAAAATGCGCGAACGACGCGCACCGCCATTACCCGGGAATTGTGGGAGGCGGTCAATGAATGCTGGATCTGCGTCAATGACGCACTGAAACGTCAAGTGCGCGAGGCAGATTTGCCTGCGACAATCGACTTGATTGAGCGGCAGACGGCTATGGTGCGCGGCGCGCTTGAGAACACAATGCTGCGCAATGATGGTTATAATTTCAGCAGAGTCGGTAACTTCATTGAACGCGCGGACAGTATGGCGCGGCTGCTCGACGTCAAATATTATGTGCTGTTGCCGTCGGTGTCTTTCGTGGGATCATCGCTCGACAATATCCAGTGGGAAACCATCTTGCGTTCTACCTCGGCTTACAGCGCCTATCGCTGGTTGTACCCTGGCAGAGCAAGCGCCTTGGGCATTGCAGAGTTTCTGATTTTAGACCGCCGTTTCCCGCGCAGTCTTGCTTTTTGCTATGGCAAATTGACCGACAATCTGCGGCATTTGGCGATGTCTTATGGTGCGCAATCAGCGAGTCTTGCGGAAGCCGAACGTATTTATGCAAGCTTTGCTTCGCTGACCGCCGCATCCATACTTGAGGACGGACTGCACGAATTCCTCATTGAGTTCCTTAGCCAAAACCGAAACCTCGCGCAGTTGGTCGAGCAAGAATATAGGTTCAACAGCTGATGCTTCTGTCGATCCATCACACCACCGAATATCAGTTTGACCAACCTGTGCGCTATGCGTTGCAGCGCCTCATGCTGCGGCCGAAAAGCGGCGCTGGACAGACCATTCTCGATTGGCAATTGCATGTTGATGGCGGCAAGATTGAAGCCGAGCACGACGATCCACACAATAACCACATCACGCTGATTTCGATTGAAGAAGGCCGGACCGCAATTACCATCAGCTGTCAGGGCCAAGTCGAAACGGCCGACAATCATGGCATATTAGGCCGGCATCGTAGCCATGTTCCCCTATGGGCGTACAGCCGCCCTACCCGCTTAACGACCTCGGGTCGCGGGGTTCAAAAATTATTGGCGGGCATTGATCGGTCAGCCTCCGACAAGATCGCAATGTTGCATGAACTGTCTGCGCATATTCTTTCGACCGTAGAGTATCGCACAGGCGCCACGGGCGTTGATACCAATGCCGAGCAAGCCATTACCGCCGGTGCAGGTGTGTGTCAGGACCATGCCCATATCTTCATCGCCGCATGCCGTTCCATTGGCATTCCGGCGCGTTATGTCTCGGGCTATTTAATGATGGATGGCCATGTAGAGCAAACCGCTAGCCATGCCTGGGCAGAAGCCCATCTGGATGGCCTCGGCTGGGTTGGCTTCGATATATCCAACGGGATCAGCCCGGATGGCCGTTATGTTCGCGTGGCCACTGGCTTTGATTATCGTGACGCGGCCCCTATTTCCGGCATGTCTTTCGGCGCGCGGGACAAGAGCATGGTTGTATCCTTGCGCGTCGAACAGTAGGATTCACGAAACAGGGCGGGGGCCAACGGTACAAGAATGACATATTGCGTGGGAATGTTACTCGACAAAGGCATGGCGTTCATGTCCGATACGCGCACGAATTCCGGCGTCGACAATATCTCGACATTCCGGAAAATGTTCAGCTGGTCGGTTCCCGGCGAGCGCTTCATCACCATGATGACGGCGGGCAATCTCGCCACGACACAGGCATTGATTAGCCAACTCGAAGAACGCACCAAAGCCCCGAATGATCGCAAGCCCTCCATATTGGCTGCGCCCACAATGTTTCAGGTCGCCAATATTATCGGTACAACCTTGCGTGACACGATTGCAGCGCGGGCGCTGACCGGCCCTGTTGCCGCCAGCCCAGTGCCGAATTTTAACGCCAGCGTCATTTTGGGTGGCCAGATCAAGGGGATGGAGCCCCGGCTTTACCTGATCTATCCCGAAGGCAATTTTATTGAGGCCAGCCCCGAAACGCCGTTTTTCCAAATTGGCGAAACCAAATATGGCCGGCCGATTTTGGTGCGCGGATTTGAATCGCACATGTCCTTTGCGGACATCACCAAATTGCTGATGGTATCGTTTGATTCAACTCTGAAGGCCAATCTGTCGGTCGGCATGCCGCTGGATTTAATGCTGTACAAGAATGACGAATTCCAAGCATTTCACGAACGCCGCATCACTGCGACTGACCCCTATTTCGAGAATATATCCGACAGCTGGAGCACTGCCCTACGCAATGCGTTCCATTCGCTGCCGGATTATGAGCTGGATGCCTGACCGGCCATAAACGGCGCCGATACCTCGGGCCGCACGCGCACCAGTCGGCCCGTCGTTTTATCAAGCATCGCCCACGTCGTATTTGCCCGCACGATCACCTTCCCTGCATCGTCGACAAAATCCACCCGCCGGTCAAACTGCGCACCCTTTGGTTCGCTTTCAATCCAAGTCCGAGCCGTCACGCTCTCGCCAGCCGCGATGTTCCCGCGATAATCAATCTCGTGCCGAGTCACGACCCAGATATACGCCGCGATATGTTCAGGCGCAGCAACGGCCTGCCAATGCGACGTCGCCATATCCTGAATCCACCGCACCCACACCGCATTGTTGACATGGCCAAGCTCGTCAATGTCGGCAGGCGTTGCGGTGAAGGTTCGGGTGAAAGGCGTCATTTGCCCGATGATGCCATCCCCATTTGCCAAATGATGAACGCCGCCTCTTCGGCATTTTCGCGCAACCGCTCAAACCGTCCAGACTTTCCGCCATGGCCTGCGCCCATATTGGTCTTAAGCAGCAACACATTGTCGTCGGTCTTCATGTCGCGCAGCTTGGCGACCATCTTGGCGGGTTCCCAATAGGTCACACGCGGATCGTTCAACCCAGCGGTCCAGAGCATCGGCGGATAGGCCTTTGCTTCGACATTATCGTAAGGGCTATAGCTGCGGATATAGTCGAACGCGGCCTTATCCTTGATTGGGTTGCCCCATTCGGGCCACTCGCCAGGCGTCAGCGGCAGATCCTTGTCGAGCATGGTGTTGAGCACATCGACAAAGGCCACATGGCTGACAACAGCGCCAAACAGCTCGGGTGCCTGATTGACCACTGCGCCCATCAATTCACCTCCAGCCGAGCCACCGCTTGCGGTAACCTTGCCTTTGCCGGTGAAGCCCAAATCGATCAGGCCCTTTGCCGCATCCACAAAGTCGTTGAAGGTATTGGTACGCTTGGTCAGCTTGCCATCCAAATACCATTGATAGCCAAGGTCATCACCGCCGCGGATATGCGCGATGGCATAAGCAAAGCCGCGGTCGACCATCGACAAGCGGTTGGCCGAAAAGCCCGGCGGCATTGCATAACCATATGCGCCATAGGCATAAAGATGCAGCGGCTGGCTGCCGTCTTTTTTGAAGCCCTTTTTGGTGAGGATGGAGACCGGCACCTTGGCACCATCACGCGCCGTAATCATCACGCGCTCGGTGACATATTGGGCAGGATCATATCCGCTGGGGATTTCCTGAACCTTCAACGTTTCTAGGCGACCATCGGCCAGATGATAATCAAACACCGTGTCGGGCGTGACCATCGATTCATAACCCAGCCGAAGCTTCGTCACATCATATTCGGGGTTATCGCCAAGGCCCGCATCATAGCTGGCCTCAGGGAATTTGATTGGCTGCACCTTGTTGGCATCCGCATAATCGCGGATTTCAACTTGATCGAGGCCATCAATCCGGCCTTCGGTGACGTAGAAATTCTTGAAAAGTGACAAGCCCGTCAAATAATGCCGGTCAGAACCAGCAATCAGCGTTTTCCAATCACCAGGCGTTTTCATGCTGGCAGTAGCAACACGGAAGTTCACATGATCGTCGTTGGTCAAAACGTACAATATGCCATCGCGGACATCGACGCTGTATTGGCGTCCCGTTTTGCGTGGGGAAACCATGATCGGTGTTGCCGTGGGGTCACTGGCCGGAACCAGCCGCACTTCGCTGGTAACATTGTCGCCTGTGCCAATGACGATCCAGTCTTCCTGCGCGGTCAGGCCGACACCCACGCCGAAACCGATATCCTGTTCCTTATAAAGCAGCCTCGCCTTCGTCAGTTCATCGCCCAGCCGGTGATACCACGCATTGTCGGTGCGCCAATTTTCATTCGCGAGGCCATAGACAACGCCCTTGCTGTCCGATGACCAGACGATGCCGGATAATGTGCCCGGGATGACATCGCGCAATTTTTCGCCCGTTTCCAGATTACGGAAATGCAGGTCAAACCGTTCTGAGCCATTGTCGTCGTAAGCATAGGCCAAGATCTTGCCATCCGGGCTAATTTCTGCCGCACCGAGGCGGAAATAGGCCTTGCCCTTGGCAAGTTCATTCTCGTCCAGGATCAGCTGGTCAGCACCGCCGGCAACCGCCTTGCGATAATGTTTGCGATATTGCGCGCCTTCTTCGAATTTCGACCAATAAATATAGTCGCCATCCTTTTGCGGGACTGAACTGTCGTCTTCTTTGACGCGGCCCTTCATTTCCTGAAAGATCGTTTCGGTCAGCTGTGCCTGTGGCGCCATCTGCGCCTCGAAATAGGCATTTTCGGCATTCAGATGATCAAGTATCTCTTTGTCGTCGATTGTGGGGTAACCCGAATCGCGCAGCCAGTGATAATCATCGGTAATCGTAACCCCGTGCCAAGTGGCTTTGTGTGGTCGCTTTTCAGCGACTGGGGGCTTTACTTCACCGGTGGTTTTTTCAGTCATAATGTCTTTCTGGGCAAATGCAGGCGGGGATATCGCACCAATCGCAACAATGAGTGGGAGCAGTGCTTTCATGAGAAGACTTCCTCGCTTATATGGACTGCATAACCATATGAACGGAAGTCCAAGATGTCCACCTACGAAGCCCGCCTTGCCGCCTTGCGCGTACAACTGAAAAAAGATCAGCTCGACGGATTCGTCGTCCCGATTTGCGATGAACATATGTCCGAATATGTCGGGGACTATGCGCAGCGTCTTGGCTGGCTCACTGGATTTGGCGGGTCGGCAGGCAGCGCAGTGGTGCTGTCGGAGGAGGCCGCAATTTTTACCGACGGACGCTACACGCTTCAGGTGCGCGAACAGGTAGACGGCAACAACTGGCAATATGTCGGCGTGCCCGAAACCAGCATTTCGGATTGGCTGAAAGACCATGCTCCCGTGGGCGCGCGCATTGGTTATGACGCGTGGGTGCACACCAAAGGCTGGGTCGAGAGCGCGACAAAGGCATTGAAGGCCAAAGGCGCGGAATTGGTCGCGGTACAAAGCAATCCAATTGATGCCGTTTGGGCTGACCAGCCAAGCAAGAGCGACGCACAACTGATGGTGCATGAAGATCGCTATGCCGGGCAAAGCAGCGCGGAAAAACGTGCCGTTGTTGCGGAGTGGTTGACCGCCAACAATCTCGACAGCACCGTTATTTCGGCGCTCGATTCTGTTGCGTGGCTGCTCAACATTCGCGGTCAGGATGTGTCGAATACGCCAGTAGCGCTGAGCTTCGTCCTTGCCCATGCTGATGGCACCGCCGACCTGTTTGTTGCGCCTGAAAAAGTCAGTGATGAGGTGCGGGCGCATCTCGGCAATGCCGTTCGCCTGCGCACCCCGCAAGAATTTGTCCCCGAACTGAAGGCGATGAACGGCAAGCGCATCGCCGTGGACCCGGACCGTGCCGTGTCGGCCATATTCGGTGCGCTGGCCGATGCCGGCGCCACGATCATTGAAACACGCGACCCGACGATTTTGCCTAAGGCCGTCAAAAACCACGTCGAGCAATCGGGCCACCGCGCCGCGCAGGCACGTGACGGCGCAGCACTCAGCCGGTTCCTGCACTGGATGAACGAAACCGCGCACAAAGGCGGGCTAGATGAATTATCCGCAGCAGCGCGATTAAAAGCGTTTCGTCAGGATACAGGCATGCTGAAGGATCTGTCGTTCGATACCATTTCGGCCACTGGCCCCAATGGCGCGCATTGCCACTACAAAGTTGACGAAGCCAGCAATCGGGCCATTGAACCCAACAGCATCTATCTGGTCGACAGCGGTGGGCAGTATCTGGACGGCACCACCGATGTGACCCGCACGATCTGGGTGGGACCTGAACAGCCAACGGCAGAAATGAAGGACCGCTTCACCCGCGTATTGAAGGGTCACATTGCCTTGGCCATGGCGGTGTTTCCCGAAGGTACACGCGGCGCGCAACTCGACACGCTCGCGCGTGCCTCGCTCTGGCAGGCAGGCCTTGATTACGCGCATGGTACCGGTCACGGCGTCGGTAGTTTCCTTGCCGTCCACGAAGGCCCGCAGCGCATTGCCAAGTTTTCCGGTGGTCAAGCCGGCGCCGACGAACCGCTACAGGCCGGTATGTTTTTGTCCAACGAGCCCGGCTATTACAAAACCGGCGAATATGGCATCCGTATTGAAAATCTGGTGCTGGTCGAAGAGCGTGAAATTGCAGGCGCGGAAGGGCGCTATTTCGGTTTCGAGACACTGACCTTCGCGCCCATCGACAAGACGTTGGTTGATGTCACCTTGCTGAGCGGCGAGGAACTGCGCTGGTGGAATGATTACCATGCCATGGTGCTGTCGATTGTCGGACCACAACTCGACGGCGACGCGCTGGCTTGGGCAACAGAGGCTTGCGCGCCCTTATCGTAAACCCAGCCAACCGAACAAAAACCCATGATTTAATCCAAGGAACGCCACACCCATGACTCAGACTTTTTCAGAATATACGCCAGATAAGGTCTGGGAATGGAATACCGAAAACGGGGGCCAATTTGCGAATATCAACCGGCCCATCGCCGGCGCGACGCATGACAAGGAACGCCAAGTCGGCAAGCATCCGATGCAACTTTATTCACTTGCCACGCCCAATGGCGTGAAGGTGACTGTCATGCTCGAGGAATTGCTCGCGCTTGGCCATAGTGGTGCGGAATATGATGCTTGGCTGGTCAATATCCGCGACGGGAACCAGTTTTCGAGCGGATTTGTCGAAGCCAATCCCAATTCCAAAATTCCGGCATTATTCGACCATTCGACACCGGAGCCGACGCGCGTATTTGAGTCGGGTTCAATCCTTTTATACCTCGCTGAAAAGTTCGACGCATTTCTTCCGACGGAGCATTACGCCCGAACCGAAACGATCAATTGGCTGATGTGGCAAATGGGCAGCGCGCCCTATCTTGGTGGCGGTTTCGGGCATTTTTATGCCTATGCGCCCTTCAAGTTTGAATATGCCATCGACCGCTTCGCCATGGAAGTGAAGCGGCAGTTGGACGTGCTGGACCGCAACCTTGCTGACCGCATTTATATGGCTGGCGACACATATACGATCGCCGATATGGCGATTTGGCCATGGTATGGCGCACTCGTTAAAGGGCTCATTTACGACGCAGGCGCGTTTCTATCCGTCCATGAATATAAGAACGTCATTCGCTGGACTGACCTCATCGCTAAAAGGCCAGCGGTGAAGCGTGGGCGCATGGTCAACCGCGTCATGGGGGACCCTGCCAGCCAGTTGCACGAACGGCATGATGCCAGCGACTTCGACACCAAAACGCAGGATAAGATTGCACCCGCTGCGGATTGACTTTTACAAATGTTCCTGTAATGTTCTTTTGTCATTTGGAGGAGCGATTCGATGATCGGCTACGTTACTTTAGGAACAAACGACTTGCCGCGCGCAGCGGTTTTTTATGACGCGATTGGTGCGGAGTTGGATACGCCGCGGATGATGGAGTTTGATGGCTTTATCGCCTGGGGCAAACCCGGCGCCGCAGCTGGCATTGGCCTGACTAAACCGTTCGATGGCAATGCGGCGAGCGTCGGTAACGGTGTAATGGTGGCGCTGGAGGCGAGGGACAAGGATCAGGTGCATCGGCTTTACGACATTGCGCTTGCCAATGGCGGGACCTGCGAAGGGCCTCCAGGACCGCGCGGCGAAGGATTCTATGCCGGTTATTTTCGCGATCCCGATGGTAACAAGTTGAACGCATTTATCATGGGTCCGAACGCCGCCTGACCCCGTTTAGGGAGCTACCTTCCACGGATCTCTCGGGATTTTGCCATGCCTAACTTGTTTGAATATCCGCTGCATCTTGGCCTTGGCGCGACCGCGACAACCCAACCTCCGTTTACCGGCATGGATTGGTATGAGGCTTATGGTGCGCGGAACGCAAGCGACGGCGCCGAGGGGCGGTTGGTGACGATGTACCGCTTTTCGGAAAACTGGGACAGCTGGGAGATGCACCCTTTGGGTGATGAGGTCGTACTTTGCCTGTCGGCGCGGATGACGCTGCATCAGGAGCATGCTGATGGGTCGACAGCATCCGCCGCCATCGGTGCAGGCGAATATGCCATTAACCCGCCCGGCTGCTGGCACACTGCGGATATCGAAGGCGAAGCGACGGCGTTGTTCATCACGGCAGGCTTGGGGACCGAACACAGGCCGCGATAGTAGCAGCGCTAAAGCGTGATGTGCATCACGCGGTCTCGGCGTCAGAATATCTATTGAGGAGACGCGACCCGAGGGCTTCTCACTTTAGGAGAGGCGCCCTCTCCTAAAGAGCTTGGTCGGATGCACTCCCGGCCAAGCTCACTTTTTCCCATTAACGCTGGCTGATATTTACTGCGCGGAGCGTGAATTCTGCGCCAAGCTGGTTGCTACCGCCCGCGGCCTGCAGCACAAGAACTTGATTGCGGCAATCATTCCCGATGTTGAAATCCTGCGATTGTGCAAAATTTCCTTGTCGGACGGGTGTGGAAACAAACCATTTGCCCACGTTTCCGGTCGGCGCAAGGCACTGCAAATCCCACCGGATTTCTCCGTCAGAAACGCCTGTTTGCGCCGAATATAGTGCCTGGAAACGGTAGTTCCCCGGTGTCAGGAACAGAATTTTGCGCATCACTTCGCCGCGCTCACCTGAGCCTGCAAATGCCGAAAGCGTAAACCGCCCTTTGCTGTCCGGTTGCGAAAATGATCCGCCGATGGCCGGATTTTCGACGACTTGCCATCCAGCCGAAGGATAAGGCAAATTCACCGTATCTTTCGTCAATGAAGCAGACTGAAACGTCGCGGGACGACTGCCTTTTAAAGTCAGATAATATTGCCGGAACGCAGGAAATTTATTCTTGGCGGCAAGCTGCGCCAACAAACCATTTGATAGATTTCGGTAAACTTCCTCATCCGGTAAGCCGCCGGCCTTGACCAACACATCCGCGATATTTGCAGGGTTTTCCGCTGTGCCAATTGCCTCGCTGAGATACGAAGGCAGCCAAACAGGAGCCATCCGGACGATGGGCGCAAGTTCAACGCGCACTTCTGGATCGCTTAACGCGCCTGTGAGTGTGGGGAACAAGATCGGAAAACTGCTTGGCGTGGTCCGCATTGCGATATCATAATGATACAGCGCCTCTTTCTTGTCATTTCGCTGCACCGCATCTTCGATGAGCCAAAGCTGCGTACCGAAATCGCGGCGTGACACCTTGTGCGACAGCTGCATCAATTCGCGGGCTTTTTTCATGTCGCCGCGCGCATCAGCCACATAGCCCAACAACCGAATCGCCACGGGGTTAAGCGCGCCGCCACGAAGCGACTGCTTTGCCATTGCCTCTACCTTGGCGAGCGTGGCGGGGTCCTGTTTCGCAGCAAATAACTCATCTGCCTTGCGCGACAGGGCCAACGGATGATCGGGCACATAATATAGCGCAATGTCGGGGTTTTGATCCCAGGTGATGTTCGCAACCGCATGGATGAACGACAACCATGCGAGCCAGATTGTCACCACAATAATCAGGCCATTTTTAATCCAGAAAAAAGGTGGCTTGGCCTTCAATGTCGCAAATCGCGACGGACCTTTACGTTTTCTCGACATAGGTTCGCGCGTTTCACCTGAGCTAGGCCATGTTGGCGGAGACGGAGGGATTCGAACCCTCGGTACCGGATTTACCAGTACGACGGTTTAGCAAACCGTTGGTTTCAGCCACTCACCCACGTCTCCTGCGCGTTTGGCATCGGCGGCCTATAGCGTCGCATGCATTTGGCTGCAATGGTTATTGACACACGCGCGGGATAAGAAGAAAATTAGCGTAACAGGATCGCTCTGGCGCGCACTGAACTCGCATCAACGGCTGTTCATCATGCGCTCATCCAGAGAATTCATACAGTGTTGCTGGATTTTTAAGAGGGTGGGATACGCATGTTAGCATTTAGCCAAGGACTGAAACGGTCCATACATTCCATGCTTGTGCTGCTTGCAGCAGGAGCACTTGTTGCTTCACCCGCCATGGCGCAAATCAATACGGTCGATCCCAATGATGTTATCGATTCCGACCTTGGTACGCCGCCACCTGCTCCAGCCTCTACTCCAACAGATGCCCCCACTTCGGCGGTTCAAGATGGTGTTCCGACGGATGCTCCTGCAACATTACCTGAAACGTCGTCCGCTTCCCCTGCGATCCCGACGGCCGATACCTATCAGGAAGATGATTTGATCGGCGCAGCGGAAGGCGTTTTTGGCAAGGGCGCCCAAGGCCTTGGTAAGCTGATTGAAGATATTCTGAAAAAGCAAGGTCGGCCCAATGGCTATATCGTTGGCCGCGAAGGCGGCGGTGCCTTTATCGTTGGTTTGCGCTATGGTTCGGGCACGTTGAACCACAAGGTAGAAGGGCAAAAGCCAGTATATTGGACTGGCCCGTCGATTGGACCCGATGCTGGTGCAAACGCAGGCAGCACCTTTGTTCTTGTCTATAATCTTTACGATACCGAGGATATTTATAAACGCTATGCTGCCGGTGAGGGCGTTGCTTATCTGGGTGGTGGGTTTAATGCGAGCTACCTTCGGCGCGGCGATGTCGTTCTCATCCCCATCAGGGTAGGTGCCGGACTTCGGTTGGGCGCCAATGTTGGATATATGCGCTTTTCCAAAAAGCAGCGCTGGTTGCCGTTTTAACGGGCGCGCATATCTTCCATCCGCTTTAGATAACGGGCGAGCACGTCGATCTCCAGATTGACTTGCCGTCCGGCAGCAAGCGCTCCTAATGTCGTCATCTGCGCTGTATGGGGAATGATGTTCAGCATGAAATGCGCGGAACCGTCCGCCTGATCCGCAATGTCATTGACGGTCAATGACACGCCATCGACCGTGATGGATCCTTTAGCCGCGATATAAGGCGCAAGACTGCCCGGCGCGGCGACGGTGACTTTCCAGCTGTCGCCTACGGTTTCGCTACCAACAACATGACCGACCCCGTCGACATGGCCGGTGACAATATGTCCGCCCAATTCATCGCCAACCTTCAGCGCACGTTCCAGATTTAATCTGGTTCCGGCTTCCCACATTCCAACAGGTGTACGTGAGACCGTTTCGGCAGACGCATCGATTGCGAACCAACCATCGCCCTTGTCGACCACTGTCAGGCAAACGCCCGAACATGCAATCGAAGCACCGATTGCGACTGTGTCCATGTCATATGCGCAATCGATGACGAGGCGCAAATCGCCGCGCTGTTCAGACGAACGGATATTGCCAACGTCAGTGATGATACCTGTGAACATATATATACTGCCTCTTTAATTCGCGCGTTCGTAGACTTCGAGACGGTCTTTGCCAAGACTGCGAGAATCGGAAAGCTGCCAGCGGCCATGCGCGTCTGAAAGCTGCCCAAGTCCAATGTCGCCAAGGCACGCTTTGCCTGCGCCGATGAATATGGGTGCGCGGTACAATAACAGCCGATCTACCAATCCGGCTTTCAAGAAGGCCGTTGCTGTTGCAGCGCCGCCTTCAACCATCACATTGTTGCAATCGAGCTTTGCGATGTCGGCTGGCGCCCGAATGACTTCCCATCCGTCGGGGGCATCGCCGCTGCCCAGCATGACCTTGCGTGGTTGTCTGTGCTCGAGGCCTGCAAGCCGCACATTCAATTGCGGCGCGTCTGCGATTACTGTGCCCGATCCCACCAATATCGCATCAGCGCGCGCGCGTTCAATATGGCTGTGGGCACGCGCGATGTCGCCCGTAATCCATCGGCTGCTGCCATCTGCCATGGCGATTTGACCATCAAGCGATGTCGCGATTTTCAACGTTACAAATGGCCGCCCCAAATGCATGCGAATAAGAAATCCGGCAAGACTTTTGCGCGCTTCCGATGCCATGACGCCAGTCTCGACAGCTACACCCGCCGCCATCAGTGCCTTCATGCCTTCACCGGCAGTGCGCGGATCAGGGTCCTGCAGCGCAATAATGACTCGTGCTGGCCGGGCATCTATCAACGATTGCGCACAAGCCGGCCCACGTTCGGATTGATGCGCACAGGGCTCGAGCGTCACGAAAACAGTGCTGCCTTGCGCTGCAGAACCTGCCTCCGCCAGCGCCATGGCTTCTGCATGGGGGCGCCCCCCTTTTTGGGTCCAGCCTCGCCCAACAACCACACCGTCCTTGACGATGATACAGCCGACAGACGGGTTCAAACCTGTCTGGCCAACGCCGCGTTCAGCCAGCGCTAAAGCTGCGGCCATGAAGCGGTGATCAGCGGTGGCTATTGCTTTGCTCCAGCGGAAGCGTCTTTGGCTTTCGCTTCTGCTGCCGCGCGGTCAAGCTGGGCTTCCCGCTCAATCTTCTCCACGTCCATGCCAACGGCACGGCCGAAAGCTTTATATGCTTCCTTTTCACGGGCGCGCATTTCATCTTTACGCTTTTGATATTCCGCAATCGCCGCTTTCGATTCCTCGATCGTGCGTGTCGCGGGCCAGCTTTCGAAATAAGTCACCGTTGGCGGAGGCGGCTTCGCCTTTTCGAGCGTATCGATATAAAATGTGTAGATGATAATCGCCGTCGGCACGCATGCAGCCAGAAACAACCACGGACTGTGGGTGCCCGTTGTGCGGAAAAAGCTGATCAGATCTGTGCCCGCACTGCGCAGCGAGACATCTTTAAAAAACGACATGGCTATTCAATAAGACGGACGCCGCCCGATTTCCAGTGCCCGATGTAAAGAGGCTGGACTTACCGGCCACTTCGGAACGCGTTTGTGATTGGATAACGGCGATCCCGCCCGAAATTTCGTGCGCCAAGCTTAACCCCTGGAGGTGCCTGCCGCCGTTTATACTCTGCCAGATAGAGCAATCGTTCAATGCGAATGACCGTCTCACGATCAAAGCCTTGCGCAACCACCTCATCGACCGAGCGCTCTTCCTCGACCAAGGCATGCAGCATCTTATCGAGGATAGGATAATCCGGCAGCGAATCGCTGTCTTTTTGGTCAGGCCGCAATTCAGCACTGGGTGGTTTGGTGATGATATTTTCGGGTATCACTGGCCCATCGCGGCCAAGTCCAATGCGCGGCTTATGCGCATTGCGCCATTCGGATATGGCAAACACCGTCATCTTATAGGCATCTTTTATCGGGTTATAGCCACCGGCCATATCGCCATAAATCGTGGCATAGCCGACGCTCATTTCGCTTTTGTTGCCCGTCGTCAAAAGCATATGTCCAAATTTATTGGACAGGGCCATCAACGTGACGCCGCGGATACGCGACTGAATATTTTCTTCTGTGATGTCGACATCGCGGTCGGCAAAGCTGCCTGACAGCATGTCATCGAACGCGACCACAGCTGGTGAAATGGGGATCGTATCAATCCGGCACCCAATCATTTCAGCACATTGCGCCGCATCATCCAGACTCGATTGGCTGGTGTACCGGCTGGGCAGCATCACACACCACACGCGGTCTGGTCCAAGCGCATCAGCGGCAATTGCGGCGCAAATGGCGCTGTCGATTCCGCCCGACATGCCCAACACGACGCCGGGAAAGCCGTTGGTGTTGACGTAATCGCGCAGGCCAGTGACCATGGCGCTGTAAATGTCCGCAGGATGGTCTTCCCAAAGCGCCTTTGTTCCATCCGCACATTGCCAGCCATCGTCACCGCGCGTCCAATGCGTCATGCGCAGATGCTCTTCCCAGTCCGGCAACCGGTGCGCCGCTGTACCATCGGCGTTCAAGACAAAAGAGCTGCCGTCAAACACCAGCTCGTCCTGCCCGCCGACGCGGTTTAAAAACATCAGCGGCAATCCGGTTTCGCGCACGCGTGCCGCAAAAACCTCTTCCAACCGGCGGTCATCCTTATCGATTTCATAGGGGCTGCCGTTGGTCGAGATAAGCAACTCGGCGCCGCGTTCCTTTAAATGGATGCTAACAGGGGCCAACCAGCCATCTTCGCAAATGGGTACGCCAATGCGCACGCCCTTGAACAACACGGGTTCTGGCAAAGGACCAGCTGCAAAAATCCGCTTTTCGTCAAAAGTTCCGTAGTTGGGCAGCTCATGCTTGTAACGCACTGCCGCAATCTGACCGCCATCGAGCAACGCGATTCCGTTGTACAGCGCGCCATTGTCGAGGAATATCGAGCCCACGAGCATGGCCGGCCCACCATCGGCTGTAGCCTCCGCAAGCTTATTAAGTTCCACCGCAGCGCGCGCTGCAAAATTTGGTTTCAGGACAAGGTCCTCGGCTGGATAGCCGATCAACTGCTGTTCCGGAAACACGATCAGATCGGCATCTGTAGCCTTGGCGCGCCATTCGAGCATCTTGCTGGCATTACCTGCCAGGTCACCGACGCGCTGGTTAAGCTGCGCCATTGCAATATTAAGCCGATTTGTCATTTTGCCACCCTATTGTCCACAATGTAGCGGGGCAAGCCGATTGTCAGGCCAGTCGCGCGCCGCTAAGGCGTTTTGCGAAACTTTGGCGCGCAGTCCAAAGCTCAGGGTCCGGGGACACGCACATGAAATTGATGACAGGCAACAGCAACCTTCCTTTGGCGAAGGGCATTGCGGACTATATGAACTTGCCGCTGACAGACGCCAGCGTGCGCCGCTTTGCCGACAATGAAATTTTCGTCGAAATCCATGAAAATGTGCGCGGCGAGGATATGTTTGTAATCCAGTCGACCAGCCACCCGGCCAATGACAATCTGATGGAATTGCTGATCATGATTGATGCGTTGCGCCGTGCATCGGCAAAGCGCATCACTGCAGTGCTTCCCTATTTCGGCTATGCGCGGCAGGACCGGAAGCCGGGCCCACGCACACCAATTTCGGCCAAGCTTGTGGCCAATCTGATTACCGAAGCGGGCGCTGACCGCGTGTTGACCGTGGATTTGCATGCTGGTCAGATTCAGGGCTTTTTCGATATCCCAACCGATAATCTCTATGGCGCACCTGTGATGAGCGCAGATATCTTGGAGCGCCACGGCGACAAGGATATCACGGTTGTATCGCCGGATGTTGGCGGCGTTGTCCGCGCACGTGCCCTTGCCAAGCGCCTCGATGATGCGCCCCTCGCCATTGTCGACAAACGCCGCGAAAAAGCCGGTGTTTCTGAGGTCATGAACATCATCGGAGATGTCAAAGACCGTTTTTGTATATTGATTGATGACATCGCAGATAGCGCCGGAACCCTGTGCAATGCGGCCGACGCGTTAAAAGCTGCCGGCGCATCCGATGTCGTGGCGTATATTACGCATGGCGTCCTGTCGGGCGAAGCCGTGAACCGCGTCAACGCATCGTCACTGCGGAAATTGGTCATCACCGACTCCATCATTGCATCGGAAGCCGCCACTGCGAGTTCGAAGATACGCCAGCTTCCCATCGCGCCGTTATTGGGCGAAGCGATCAAGCGCATTGCGGACGAAAGTTCAGTCAGCTCTTTGTTCGATTGATGACACCGGCCGACATCCTCATAGCCAACCGTTTGGCGGACGCGGCGGGTGAGGCTATTCGGCCGTTTTTCCGATCAGCTTATAGTCATGAGGCAAAGGCCGATGCGTCGCCCGTAACGGATGCGGACCGCGTGGCGGAAAGCGCCATCCGCCGCATTCTTGATGCCGAGTGCCCCCGCGACACTATCATTGGCGAGGAATATGGCGAAAAAACCGGCAGTTCTGGACGCAGCTGGATTGTCGACCCCATCGATGGCACGGTAAGCTTCATGGCTGGGCGCCCGATATTCGGTACATTGATTGCTTTGCTGGAGGATGGCTGGCCAGTCCTTGGTGTCATCGACCAATGCATTAATAATGAGCGCTGGGTGGGTGCTGCCGGGTATCCGACAACGCTTAACGGAAAACCTGTCACTACCCGAACATGCACCGCGCTAAATCAGGCCACGCTGGCGACGTCAGGGCCACAATATTTTACGCAGCATGACGGCGATCACTTTATGGAGCTCGCCGCTCAAACCGCACATAAAAAAATGCTATTTGGTGGCGATTGTTACAACTACGCGCTGCTGGCCAGTGGGCACATCGACATCGTCGTCGAAGCTGGCTTGAAGCTGCATGATTTTGCTGCTTTAATCCCGGTCATAACAGGAGCGGGGGGAATGATGAGCGATTGGTCGGGGGATCCGCTGCACGGCGCTTCCGAAGGCCATGTTATTGCGGTGGGCGACCCAGCCCGGCTTGATGACGTGCTCGAAGCACTGGCATGCCAACACTAAAAAACAACAGTCCTGTCAGTTTTGTTTTACCCGCAGAGCCACTCCGCCGGTATCTGTCCTCATATTATTTCATTGATATTGGCGAAGCCCAAGCAACGCAGGATGACCTTTTATATCCTGAATGGGCCAGCGCACGGTTTACCCTACGCGGTTCTGCATCGGGAAACATCGTCGGCGCTGATATGAACACCATTCCCGCCGCAAGCCTTACTGGGCCAACGGGTAAAGCGGCCATGGTCCGTTTCCAGAATATACGCCTCGTTGGTATCGGTTTCTTGCCCTTGGGCTGGTATCGCTTGATCGGTTGCCCCGCCAATCGTTGGGCCAACAAGGTGGGTTCTGTTCACGAACATCCGGAATTCGCTTTGCTGGCAAAATTGCACAGCAAAATCCAAAGCGTCACCGACACCGAACAAATGGCGGCATTATTTGACCATCTGCTGCTGCCGTCGGTTATCGATCCTGATCCCCTAGAGGCGGAAATAGAGCGTATTCACCATCACATTGCGAATCCCGATATTGGCAGCGTCAGCGAACTTGCGGCCGTGACGGGTATTTCCCAGCAAAGAGTTGAGCGCTTGGCCCGCCGCATTTTTGGTTTTCCGCCTAAGCTTCTTTTGCGGAGGCAGCGATTCTTGCGCACCTTAGCAAAAGTCATGGAGCATCCTGATTTGAAATGGTCCGCTGCCCTTGATGACCAATATTTCGATCAAGCACATTTCAACCGTGAATTTCAACAGTTCATGGGTATGACTCCGCGGCAGTATCTCGCAATGCCGCGCAGCACCAGCATAGTGTCGACACAAACGCGTGCGCGCGATCTGGGTCATTTACTACAGGCGCTTCAAGGTCCAGGGCCTAATTTCCGGCAATAAGCTTGCAATCGTGCGCGAATCCGGTTAGGCGCGCGCCTTCCGAATAAGCAGGCTGGCCAATAGGGCTGCCATGTCGGCTTGATACGGACTCAACAAAGGAGACCAAAATGCCCAAGCTCAAGACCAAGAGCGGTGTGAAGAAACGCTTCAAAATCACCGCAACAGGCAAGATCAAGCATGGCGTCGTTGGAAAACGGCACCGTTTGAGCAGCCATAATGCCAAGTATATCCGCCAAAACCGTGGCACCAGCGTGATCTCTGATCCCGATGCCAAGACAATCAAGAAATGGGCGCCATACGGTCTGTAAGACCGCGCGTACGTTTTTAAAGAAAAGGATATAGATTATGGCACGCGTCAAACGTGGTGTGACCACCAAAGCCAAACATAAAAGAATTTTAGAGCAGGCGAAGGGCTATTATGGCCGTCGCAAAAATACGATCCGTGTTGCACGTCAGGCCGTCGAAAAGGCCGGTCAGTACGCATATCGCGACCGTAAGGTAAACAAGCGGAACTTCCGCGCATTGTGGATCCAGCGTATCAACGCCGCAGTTCGTGCCGAAGGCATGACCTATGGCGTGTTCATGCATGGCCTTAAGCTTGCTAATGTTGAACTGGACCGCAAGGTTCTTGCCGACCTTGCAATGAACGAAGGCGCGATGTTTAGCACAATCATTGCGCAGTCGAAGGCAGCGCTCGCGAAAGCAGCATAAGCTCCTAAAACTTCGATATTGCGCAAAAGGGCGTGGGCGGCACTTGCCGTTCGCGCCCTTTTGCTTATTCAGGTCAATGAAATCAGCGTTTTACCCATTATCGTCATCCCCGCGAAGGCGGGGATCCAACTCCGGGCCTTTTTATGCATGCCGACTTCCAGCCAACGGTCTACATATTGGCGAGCAGACGCTATGGGACGCTTTATGTCGGTGTGACATCGCATCTCGTCCAACGCATGCATCAACATCGCGAAGGGTGCTTTGAAGGCTTTACCGCCGACCACAATGTGAAGATGCTCGTTTGGCATGAACAACATGGCACTATGGAAACGGCGATTACGCGCGAAAAGCAGATCAAGAAATGGAATCGGCAGTGGAAAATCAACTTGATCGAGGCAGAAAACTCCGACTGGCACGATTTGGCGGTTGATTTGGGCTTTCTTCCTCTGCCATCGCGGCAGCTATGAAATATGAACGTGCGGGAGTTAGATTCCCGCCTTCGCGGGAATGACGAGAATTATGGATATTGCGACACTCCAAACCGAACTGATGGCAGCAATTGATTCCGCGGATACGCTGGACGCGCTCGAGGCTGTTCGGATATCCGCCCTTGGTAAGCAAGGCAGCGTTTCGGCATTGCTCAAGACGATGGGGGCGATGTCACCTGATGAACGCCAGGCACAAGGCCCCATCATCAATGGTTTGCGCGAGAGCGTCACCACGGCGCTGGCCGCAAAGAAAGCCGGCTTGGAAACGGCTGAGTTGAACCGCCGTCTCGCAAACGAATATGTCGACATGACGTTGCCAGCGCCCGAAACACCGCGCGGAACAGTGCACCCTGTCAGCCAAGTCATGGACGAGTTGGCAGAAATTTTTGCCGACATGGGCTTCGCAGTCGCGGAAGGGCGTGAGATCGAAGACGATTGGCATAATTTCACCGCGCTCAATATTCCGGAAACGCATCCTGCGCGCGCGATGCATGACACATTCTATTTCCCCGATGAAATGGCGCGCGACGGCAGCAAAATGCTGTTGCGCACCCACACATCGCCTGTCCAGATCCGCACCATGACGTCGCAGGAACCGCCTATTCGCATCATCGCGCCCGGCCGGGTGTACCGAAGCGACAGCGATGCTACGCACACGCCGATGTTCCACCAGATCGAAGGCCTTGTTATCGACAAGGGCATTCATCTTGGTCATCTGAAGTGGACGCTGGAGACGTTTCTGAAGGCCTATTTCGAACGCGAAGATGTCGTCTTGCGCCTGCGGCCAAGCTATTTCCCGTTCACCGAGCCATCGGTTGAAGTCGACGTCGGCTATTCGATGGTCAACGGCAAACGCGTCATTGGCGGATCGGAAGGCTGGATGGAAGTTCTTGGCTCCGGCATGGTCCATCGCAAAGTTATCGAGGCCTGCGGGCTTGATCCTGATATTTGGCAAGGCTTCGCCTTCGGTACCGGTGTCGACCGTCTTGCCATGCTTAAATATGGGATGGACGATTTGCGCGCCTTTTTCGACGGCGATAATCGCTGGCTTCAGCATTACGGATTTGATGCGCTCGATGTTCCGACGCTTAGCGGAGGAGTAGGCGCATGAAGTTTTCATTGTCATGGCTTAAAGAGCATCTCCACACCGACGCCGATATTCATGCGGTTGCCGATTGCCTGAACCGTATCGGGCTTGAAGTTGAAGGCATCGAGAATCCAGCGGACAAATTGTCCGCGTTCCGGATCGCAAAGGTGCTGAGCGCAGCGCCGCATCCACAGGCCGATAAACTACAGGTCTTGTCCGTCGATGCAGGCGGGGAACCGCTTCAGGTTGTGTGCGGCGCACCCAACGCGCGGGCAGGCCTGCTTGGCGTATTTGGTCCAGCCGGCGCAGTCGTGCCCGCCAACGGGATGGTGCTGAAAGTTGCAGCGATCAGAGGCGTCGAATCCAACGGGATGATGTGCTCAATTGCCGAACTTGAGCTTGGGGATGACCATGACGGCATCATCGAACTCGCGGCAGATGCGCCTGTGGGCCAGGCCTATGCCGACTGGGCAGGCCTCGATGATCCGGTCATAGATGTTAGCATCACGCCCAACCGTCAGGATTGCATGGGCGTTCGCGGCATCGCGCGCGACCTCGCAGCAGCTGGTCTTGGAACATTGCGCCCACTGAGCGAAGTCTACCGCATCGATTTTGCCGCGCCAAACGAAGGCGGTGGACCCGCACCGATAGTGCGCACAGACGACATCGCAGGCTGCCCTGCGTTCTTCGCACAAGCCGTGTCCGGTGTCCGCAATGGCGACGCGCCCGAATGGATGCGCAGCAAGCTGAAAGCCATTGGCCAAAAGCCGATTTCAGTGCTCGTCGACATCACCAACTTCGTATCAATCGATCTTGGCCGGCCATTACACGTTTATGACCGCGCCAAGCTGAATGGTGCACTGGTCGCGCGCAAGGCCATAGACGGCGAGGACATGGTCGCGCTCAATGGCAAAACCTACACCCTCGATTCGAGCATGACCGTCATTGCTGACGACAGCATGGTCCATGACATTGGCGGTATCATGGGCGGCGAACATAGTGGCGTTTCGGAAACGACCAGCGATGTCCTCATCGAGTGCGCTTATTTCGACCCCGAACATATCGCGCGCACCGGACAGAAGCTTGCGTTGACCAGCGATGCACGGCAACGTTTTGAGCGCGGCGTTGACCCTGCGTTCTTGGAGGACGGGTTGGCGATCGCAACCAAGCTCGTGCTTGACCATTGCGGCGGGACCGCAAGTGCAATCACCCGGTCAGGCACTGCGCCAGTTGCGCCGCGCGACATTTCCTATGACACCCAATATTGCCAGCAGCTTGGCGGCGTTGATGTCACGCCAGAGGAACAGCGCAATATATTGGAAAGACTTGGTTTTTCCGTGAGCGATAACTGGTACGTAACCGTTCCGACATGGCGTCGTGACGTCGATGGCCCTGCAGACATCGTCGAAGAAGTTGTCCGCATCGTCGGCCTCGATAATGTTGTTTCGGTTCCATTGCCCCGTGCAGACGGCGTTGCCAAGCCAACTGCAACGCCTGTTCAGTCATTGGAACGCAAAGTTCGGCGGACAGCAGCTGCGCGTGGGCTGAACGAAGCGATCAATTGGTCGTTCCTGCCGCAAAAGGCAGCGGACGCATTTGGCGGCGGCGCTTGGAGCCTTGCCAACCCGATCTCCGAAGACATGAAGGTCATGCGACCTTCACTTTTGCCGGGTCTGCTCTCTGCAGCGCAGCGGAACATGGACCGCGGTGCTTCATCGGTTCGGCTATTCGAAATCGGACGCCGCTATTTCGCTGCTGCGGATGGTACAAGCGACGAGCGCCTGACAGCAGGCATCGTGCTGGCTGGCGACAAATCCGTACGCAACTGGGCGACAGGCAAGGCAACGAAATTCGACGCGTTTGACGCCAAGGCAGATGCAATAGCCTTGCTGAAGGCCGCAGGTGTCGCAACCGACGGCCTGCTCGTAATGGATGATGCAGGTGCGCATTATCATCCCGGACAATCGGCGACGCTGCGCATGGGACCGAAGAATATTCTCGCGGCATTTGGAACGTTGCATCCGGCAACGGCAAAGGCGTTCGACCTTGATGGCAGCATTGTCGCAGCGGAAATCTTTTTGGATGCGATTCCGCTCAAGAAAGCCACCGGCTTTATGCGCCCAGCCTTCACGCCGCCTGCATTGCAGGCCGTGACGCGTGATTTTGCGTTTCTGGTATCGCAAGATACGCCAGCCAATGATCTGGTTCGGTCCATTAAGGGATGCGACAAGGACAACATTGTCGCAGTGCGTTTGTTTGACCGCTTTGCCGGACAGGGCGTTCCCGACGGCCAAGTCAGCCTTGCGGTTGAAGTCACGCTTCAGCCCACCGACAAAAGCTATGGTGACGATGATCTGAAGCTGATTTCAGATAAGGTCATCGCGGCAGCCGCCAAACTTGGCGCGGTGCTTCGCGGATAAAATGAAAGGCCGGGCATGATGACCCGGCCTTCTTTTTGAATAGCGCTTTCGCGCAGGTTTTAGAACTTCACGCCAGCTGTGAGGAAGACCTGACGCGGGTTGCCGTAAAATGCTGTCAGTGTGCCCTCGCGGCCCAGCGAGGCAATCGGCAGTCCGTTTCCACCAAGGATGGGCACACCGGTCGTCGCATTGCCAGCAATGAAACTGTAGCCCGAAGTTTTATATTCCTTGTCGAGCAGGTTCTTACCATAGAGGCCAATGCTCCAACGATCGTCAGGCGCGGTATACACGAGGCTAGCGTCGACCAAGGCATAGCCGGACTGATCGATATAGGGGTTCGGAATTTCGAACTGGGTCGTGCTGCTGCGATAGGAAACTGTCGTTCCCAAATTCAACCGTCCAGCGCCAACAGGCGTCATATAGGCAAGCGTTGCGCTCGCTGTCCATGAAGGTGTGTTCTGAACATCGCGGAAGGCAGCAACATCTGTAGGCACGTTAGCGATGTTCGAGATATATTCGTCGAACTTCGCATCAATGTAACCCACTGCGCCCAGCAGGTTCAAACGGTCGCCATCGCTGGCAACGCTTTCGCCAAGCCGTGCGTTAAACTCAAGCTCTAAGCCCTTGAACGTCGCTTTGCCCGCGTTCGAAGTTACGCCGCAGAATGATGGCAGGCCGCCAACGATGCAGGCAACCGAGCCTGGTATCTGGACGTCCTTATAGTCAGCATAGAAGCCGGCCAAAGCGAAGGTCAGTCCGCCATCGAACAAATTGCCCTTATAGCCAACTTCGTAGCTGTCGACGCTTTCTGGACGGAAGCTCAGGAATGCAGCCACTTCGGCATTTTCGCCACGGATACCGTTGCCGTTGAGGTCAGGTGCGTTGGCGCCTACGCCGCGCGGATCAAAACCGCCACCCTTGAAGCCTTGGCTGAAGCTGGCGTAGATATTGTGGTCTGGTGTCGGCTTGAAGCTTAGCGATACGCGTGGTGTGAACTTTTTGAAATCACGCTGCCCGCTGAAGTTTGTGCTCGCTGCGCCAAATGGGACGCCTGCGCCACCGAAGAACGGCGAGCCGCCGCCGAGATAGTTTTGACGCAGGATATTCGCCGTGCGCTTATCCCATGTGTAACGACCGCCGACTGACAGGCTGAGTTGATCTGAGAAGTCATATGTGAAATCACCGAAGATTGCGTAGGTTTCGGTATCTACTGCAGCTTTTGTAAATGCAGTCAGGCCGTTGAGCGTCGTGAACAGACGCACATCGAACAACGTATCGGCGGTGGCATCCAGATAATAGGCACCGACCATGCCGCTGAACGGACCAGCGTCCACAAGCAACTGCACTTCTTGGCTAACCTGTTCGTTGAAATAGCCACCGGGGACGTCAACATCTGCAGCAGGCAGCGCGTCGAAGTCGATCGGTGTCAGCGTGTCATCTTTACGCCATGCACTGATGGAACGCAGCGTCAGGCTATCGGATAGGTCCACCGAAATATTCATGGCGAGACCATAAGCCTTGATGTCCTGTTTCGGATCAACAAGGCCGCCACGTGTATCGTAGACATTGTCGAGCACAGGTGCGCCTGACAACAATCCAGGAATGATGCGATGGCCTCCGCGTGGATCGCTCTTGTCGCGGCTATAATCGCCGCTGATACGAACCGAAACCGGCGCGCCGTAGCCGCCCATCTCCAATGTGCCGCGCGCAGCCCAGACGTCCTTGTTATAGTTCTCAAGTCCAGTGGTCAGGTTATCGCCAAAGCCACCGCGTGAAAGCCGCGCGACACTGCCGCCGACGCGGACGATTTCGCCAATCGGTGCAGAGACGGTCAGTACGCCATCGGCCTGCTTATAGGTTCCAACTGTCGCCCGTGCGCTCAAAGCGAATTCTTGCGGCAAACGCTTGGTGACATATTTCACGGCGCCGCCGATGGTATTGCGGCCGTACAGCGTACCTTGCGGCCCGCGCAGAACTTCGATGCGCTCGACATCATAAATGTCGAGAACTGCAGCCTGAGGCCGGTTCAAATACACATCGTCAAGATAAATGCCCACGCCAGGCTCAAAGCCCGATACGGGGTCTTGCTGGCCAATGCCGCGAATAAAAGCCGACAAGGTCGAGTTAGTGCCGCGCGATGTTTCAAGCGTGGTGTTCGGCGTGATGTTGCCAATGTCGGTCAGGTCAAGGGCGCCGCGCAGTTCAAGCGCTTCGCCCGAAAATGCACTGACAGCGATTGGCACATCGAGGAGATTTTCTTCACGGCGGCGGGCGGTAACGATGATTTCATCCGCATTATCGGCGCCCGTTGCTTCTTCTTGCGCCATGGCAGGCGCGGTTACAGCCAAGCCGGACATGGCAATGCTGGCAAACAATGCAGCGCGAATCATCGAAATTTTCGTGGATTTCATTGTCACTCTCCCTTTGAATTGCAGGTCTTTACCCATTCACAAATATGCTTATACTGAAAGTTGAACCATGTTTCAACTTAATGACTTTGGGAAGTGTAGCGAATGTCGGCCGAACGTGGCATATCAGCAACAATGACACCGGCTGAAAAGACACCCCGCACCGAAAGGGGCCGCAAGACACTGCGCTTGTTGCTGGATGCCGCCGCTGCCGAATTTGGCGAAAAGGGATTTCACGACAGTTCAGTCGTGTCCATTACCCAGCGCGCCGGCGTGGCGTTAGGTAGCTTCTACACCTATTTTGATTCCAAGGATTCGCTCTTCCGCGCGCTGGTCCGCGACATGTCTGCGCAGGTGCGACGCACGGTAGGACCCGTGATCGCTGCGGAGACAGACCGTCTTGAAGGCGAACGCAAAGGCCTTGCCAAATTTTTGAATTTTGTACGCGAGCACAAGGAACTCTACCGGATTATTGACGAGGCTGAATTTGTCGATCCGCCAAGTTATCGCGCGCATTACGAAGACACGGTCAACGGATATCTCGCCAGCCTGAAAGATGCGGCGAATAAGGGCCAAGTTCGCGACGATGTCGAGGAAGTCCATGCGTGGGCAATCGTCGGCATGAACGTGTTTCTAGGGCTGCGTTTCGGTGTCCTTGGTGAGGATCGCGATGCAACTGAAGTCGCGACTATCGCCGCAGACCTTCTGACAAACGGGTTGAAGCGATAATCAATCATCCCTAAGCCGCGCGGTATGACGCTCAACCGCCGAACCTTTGCCATTATCTCCCACCCCGATGCGGGTAAAACAACGCTTACCGAAAAGCTGTTGCTTCAAGGCGGCGCCATCCATTTGGCTGGCGAAGTAAAGGCGCGCGGTCAGGCCCGCCGTGCGCGTTCTGACTGGATGAAGATTGAGCAGCAGCGCGGTATTTCAGTGACTTCATCTGTGATGACGTTCCAGAAAGATGGCATTGTCTTCAATCTGCTCGACACGCCGGGGCATGAGGATTTCTCCGAAGATACCTACCGGACGCTGACGGCTGTCGATTCCGCCATCATGGTCATCGACGCCGCTAAGGGCATTGAGCCGCAGACACGCAAGCTTTTCGAAGTATGCCGCCTGCGCAGCGTTCCGATTATTACTTTTGTAAACAAGGTGGATCGTGAAGGCCGACCGGCATTTGAAACGATTGATGAAGTCGCCGACGCGCTGGCGCTCGATGTCTGCCCTATGAACTGGCCAGTGGGTATGGGGGGCGAGTTTGAAGGCCTTTATGACTTTAACAGTGGCCGCCTCAGCCAGCCATCGGGCGACAGCAAGGCGTTTGAAGGCAAAGTCAGTGACCATGCAGGTCTGAACGCCAACAGCCTTGAAGATGTGCTCACGCCCGCTGGCGTCGCGCGGCTGCGCGAAGAGGCCGAGCTTGCCCAAGCTGGATATTCGGATTTCGATCTCACCGCGTTTCAGAACGGTGACCTGACGCCTGTCTATTTTGGTTCGGCGCTGAAAGAATTCGGCGTGATCGAGCTCATCAACGCTATCGCCAAATATGCGCCGCCACCGCGCCCGCAACCCAGTTCAAAGGGTGACATTGATCCTTCCGAAAAAGAAGTCACTGGCTTCATTTTCAAGGTGCAAGCCAATATGGATCCGCAGCACCGTGACCGCATCGCATTCATGCGGCTGTGCTCCGGAACCTTCAAACGCGGTATGAAGCTGACGCCTTCTGGCCTTGGCAAACCAGTTGCCATTCATTCGCCGATCCTGTTTTTTGCGCAGGATCGCGAGATTGCAGACAGCGCTGAGCCGGGCGATATCATCGGCATTCCAAACCATGGCACCTTGCGCGTGGGGGACACTTTGTCCGAGCGCAACGAGGTGCGCTTCACTGGCTTGCCCAACTTTGCGCCTGAAATATTGCGGCGTGTTGTGTTGCGTGACCCCACAAAGACGAAGCAGCTGCGCAAGGCGCTTGATGACCTGAGCGAAGAGGGCGTCATTCAGGTGTTCTATCCGGAGATTGGTTCGAACTGGGTGATTGGCGTCGTCGGACAGCTTCAGCTCGATGTTCTGATTTCGCGGCTTGAGGCGGAATATAAGGTCGATGCGTTTCTGGAGCCTGCGCCTTATGATACCGCGCGCTGGCTCATCGGGTCAGAAGCGGCGCTCGCGCAATTCATCTCGTTCAATGGCGGGAACATGGCCAAGGACCGCGATGGACATCCCGTGTTTATGGCACGCTCATCTTGGGACGTTGGCTATCAGCAGGAAAAGCATCCTGACGTGAAATTCAGCGCGACCAAAGAGCGTTAACGCCAGACAGCAACACCATAGGGTTCGATCTCCGAACCGCCGATGACAAATTCCGCGCCTATTGGTGCAGGGGCGTGCGCGGTTGCGCTATCGAGATTAAAGGCAAAAGTCAGGTCACCCCGGCGACGTATACGCAAGGTTGGTGGCAGCGGTATAATCTGCACGCCAGCCTCTGCACATAAATCGACGAGCAAATTGGTGATGAATGCATCGTCAGTCAGCGTCGCGAGATAGACACTTCGTGCCGCCCGGACCGCGGCCGGAGCGCCGTCTTCGTAAGTTGCGATAATTTCCGATTCGCCTGGCTCTATAGTCTCGCGCCAAAGCCCACTTTCATACTCCACGCCTTTATAAGCGATGCTGCCGCCACAATCCGCCCGAAGTGTTTCAACTGAAGTGACTTTGACCGGGACAAATTGGCGCAGCCGCCCGGGTGGCAGGCCTTCGCTTATCGAGAATTCATCGGTCTTCGCACCCGCGCGTGGCCCGAAGAGCAATATGCCATCGCTGGCTTTCAACGCATCAAACGCGGCATCGTCGACCACCGCTATGGTCGGAATAACTACCAGTCGATATCCAGCCAGCTGCGCGTCTCGCGCGGACACAAAGTCGACATCAACGCCGAGTGCACGCAACGCACGATAATATTGGAAGACGATCGCATCATAGCGATATCCCGCGCCTTGCCGCTCAATGTCGTCGACCCAGGCAGACACCGGATCAATGATAATCGCCACAGGGGATTTCGCTGCCACAACCGACAGGTCGCCAAGTAACTGCATTTCCGATGCGGCTTGTTCCACTTCGGCCCATGCAGCGGCGGGCATGTCATCGGGTCGCCTCAGCCCGGCATGCATTTGTTCTTGAGCAAATGGCACTTGCCGCCAACGGAAATAGGCCACACAAGCCGCGCCATGTGCAAAGGCCTGAAGCGTCCAATGGCGCACCATGCCCGGCGCGGGACGAGGATTATGCGGTGCCCAATTTACGGGCCCGGGCTGCTGCTCCATCACCCACCACGCACCTTTGGATAGCCCGCGCACCGAATCAAAATTGAGCGCCGCAAGATCGGGATGCCCCGTCCGCATAAATGGCTTCCATTCATCAGCCGATGCTTTGGCCATGAGCTGATCAGAAAAACCGAGCGGATAATTGTCGTAGCTGACAAAATCGAGGTCGCGCGTCAGCGCGGCGTTGTCGACGCCTGTTGTCGATGGCGGAATGATATTGTGCGTCACCCATTGGTGCGGCGCGGCGTGACGGCGAATCGCAGATATCATGACGTCATGAAAGCGGACGACCTGTTCCGAAGCAAAGCGCCGATAGGCCAAGCGATGCGCAGGATTCGTTTCGCAGACCGTGAAAAAGGGAAGATCGATCTGTTCAAAATGGTCATATTCCATTGACCAGAACACATTTCCCCATGCCGCATTCAGCGCCTCAATCGATCCATAACGTTGCGCACAATAGGCACGGAATTGCTCCAGCGCTGCTGGCGATGCGCTCATGGTCGTGTCGTGGCAGCACAATTCATTGTCGGTTTGCCAACCCGCAACATGCAGGTGGCTACCATAACGCTGCGCCATTGCGGTGGTGATGCGTTCGGCCTGCTCCAGATAAGTTTCGCTGGAAAAATCATAATGGCGGCGCGATCCAAAGCGCCGCACTTGCCCGGTGTGAATATCCACCGGCAAAATATCGGGGTATTTTTCGCACAGCCATTTGGGCGGCGTCGCGGTGGGTGTGCCAAGAACGACTTTAAGCCCCGCCGAACCCAGCACGTCGATCGCGCGGTCCATCCATGCCCAATCAAATAGGCCTTCGGCCTTTTCAATGCGGCCCCACGCAAATTCGCCAATCCGGACGTAGCTTAGCCCGAGATCGCGCATGCGTTGTGCATCGCGTGGCCAATGATCCTCGGACCAATGCTCTGGATAGTAACAGACACCTAACATGTGCGTTTGTTTAGCGCACAACCCACTGCTGGCAAGCCTGCGCACGTGTTGGGCTTTGGTGAGCCGATGATGTCACGAAATCCATTTTGGGAACATCCCATGCTGCCGATGGTTGTCGCCAGACACTAGGGGCGCTTCAGTTACGTAAGACTGCGGTATCCTCGCACAATGACAAACCGGAGGAACAGACATGCAGAATGGCGCCCGCGTTCGCAATATCACTGATTTGGCGCATTTGGCGGGTGTCTCGCCGGGCACTGTTTCCAGAGCTTTGGCAGATTCGCACTTAATCGCGCAGAAAACCCGTGATCGTATTCAAGCGATTGCCCAAGAGCATGATTTCCGTCCCAACGCGCTTGCACGTAACCTGCGCACAAAACGCACTGGCGCGATTGCTGTCGTTATTCCCCTCACACAACATGGCAAGCCGCAACCACGGGATTCCGAATGCCTTGCGTTGCTGGCTCCGATTAGCGCAGCATTATGTGACCGCGACTATGACCTTTTGCTTCTGACGGCAGACGAGATGGACCCAAGATGGTTGATCCGCATGGCCGAATCGGGTCGCTGTGACGGCATCCTGATTCTGGGACATCCTGAATTACATGGGGCATTGGAAGATGAAGGCATTCAACATCCGGTGGTGGCCATGTCCGATTTGCAGGCTGGCAAGGGACCGCAAGACGATGGAACGTTTCTGGTCAATTTGCTATTTCGCAAAATCGCCGGTCCCGCTCGGGAAGCGGAGCGGCAGACGAGCCATCGGGGCTGAATTGGCTTTCTGCGTTCCAATATCGGCACCTTCGATCAGTGTGACGGATAGAAAGCGGCCATAATTCATACATTCTGCCATTTTATCGCCACGACTAATGCCTATGTACTCTCCTACAAGTTCCGACAGGCAGATTGAAATAGCGCATGAGTGAGATGTTACTGACCCCGCACACAGCTTTAGATGGCGCCCTTGCTGGCGGTGATCTCGTCGGCCGTGCCGCGCGTCTTAAGCACGTACCTGATGACAAAGCGATGCTGCGTGCAGTCGCCGAACTCACGCGCGATCTTGCCGCGCCCAATCCACGCATTTTCTGGTCAGACTTCCTTTTGTCGGCCTTGGTTGGCTATGCCGGACTAGCCGTGGCAATCATGTCTGGAATTCTTTGGATCCAGTGCATGGCTGCTTTTGTCTCCATACTTGCTCTGTATCGGGCAGGCGGCTTCATTCATGAGGTAACGCATGTGAAGCATTCGGCGCTGCCTTGGTTCCGCTTTGGCTTCAACGCCGTGATTGGCGTGCCGCTTCTCGTGCCTTCCTACATGTATGAAGGCATCCACAATCTCCATCACGCACGCACGCGTTATGGCACCGATCAGGATCCGGAATATCTGCCATTGGCGTTGATGAAGCCATGGACCTTGCCTGTGTTCATTATCATCTCATTGCTGGCGCCTATCGCGTTGCTGTTCCGCAATGCGGTACTGGCACCTTTGTCACTGCTTATCCCGCCGCTGCGCAAAATTGTCGTCGAGCGTTATTCGGGTCTTGCCATTAATCCTGCGTTCCGTCGCCGGCCAGCCGCGGGCGAAGCACATCGCAACTGGATCATACAGGAAACCGCTGCAAGCATTTGGTCTATTGCGCTGCTAACCGGTGTTTTTACCAGCTTCATCCCGCTTACGTCGTTCTTGATCTTCCTCGCGATCGTTTCGTGCGTTGCAGTCCTGAATCAGGTTCGGACGCTTGTAGCCCATTTATGGGAAAATGATGGTGAGCCGCTGAGCGTTACCGCCCAGTTTCTGGACAGCGTCAACGTTCCGCCGCCTGGCCTGCTGGCTGAGCTTTGGGCGCCCGTGGGCTTGCGTTACCATGCGCTGCATCACTTGCTGCCCAGCGTGCCGTATCATGCGCTTGGAAAGGCCCACAAACGCCTGACAGCGCAGCTGGCACCCGATTCGGCGTATCACCGCGCCAGCTATGACGGGCTTGCTGGATTGGTATACCGTCTTGCACGCAGCACATTTGTCCGCGGGGCTTAAAAGTTTCCACGCATATAAGTTGCTGCCGCGGCGGCGGTCTTCACTCGAAACCCGTGACTATTTGAGCGCCAAGTAACCCGCGCGCGACATTGACCGTCACTATGTCCGGCGCGGCGCGGTTAAGTCGCTCATAGACATCCTCAGAAATGAAGTAGCGTCCAGAATATAAGCGCGCATTCCCGGTGCCCGCCTTTAGCCAAACCCAATAATAAAAGCCCTTGCTCTTACTCTTGTGCGTCGCCTCAGTCCGTTCAACGGTCATACGCACTGCGCTGGGTTCCGTCATTACGGATCCATTGATGCTGGGCAAGACTCCTACGGACCAGACGGGCCAGCCCATCAGACCAGTAATGGCGCACAGCAGCGCCGCAAAGCCGCGCACGCGGCGATCATCCACCGCACGAACGGCATGTAGCCAACACGCAAATGCACTGACAGCGGTTGTGCATAATCCGGCAAATTTTAAACCAGACCCTGGCGCAATATCTCGCGGCCATTGATCCCCTACCAAAGCAAGCAAAACGAAAGTCACCAATATGGGTGCGGCAAACGGCAGCATCAGTTTGGCGTGAAATGTCGCTGGAACTTTCGCGCGCGCCGGACGGATCATTGTCATGCCGCAAGCATATAACCGACATTGCTTACAAATTCTTAGCTGCGGGCCATCAAGCGCCTCGGTCGCTAGTTGATGGAATGCTCTGCCCGCTTTGTGGCGAGTGCTTTTTCGTGCAGCGTAATCGCCCTTGCGGCGACCCAGCCTTGTTCAATGGCTTAGAGCCGACGCGATCGAGCGGGATGGCTGGGCGTTTCATTCTCTTGCGCCATAGTGCGGATATTCTCCTCCGCCTCGTTTAAGGTAGACCCCATGCGGTAAAGCAGGAAGCCGGAGAACCTGTCTGCCTCGAGTTCGCGGGCCGGGAAATTCCCGTCGTTGACGAACATATGACCTAAAAGGTGGTGACCAATTTCGTGGACGAGCACACTCAGAGTTGCCCATGAAGGATTCTCATGGTCATGCTGAAGTTCTGCGATGAATTGCGGGTTGTACATTATGACGCGTTTGCCATCGATCATATATGCCATTGCGTTGGGAACACGCGCCGGGAAGACGTCAAAATTGCAAGCCAGCCCGATATGCTCGCATATATCTTTCATCACGACATCGATTTGCGAATCCGGCAGCATCTGCGGGATAATCAACAGCTTCGCCGCCTGCTCGTTTGGCACTGGCTGTTCCAGAATCTGAGCATCGCCAGCTGGTTGAATGGGTTCTGCAGCGAAAACCGGTGTTGAAGACGCTTGAGCACATAACGCAAAAAAGAACGTGACGCGTTTAGCTAACGCGTAACCAAGTCTCTTTCGACTGTTCAACGTTGAACAACCATCTGCGTCTGCCTTAGCTGCACTTCCCCAAAAAGTGTAACTTAAGTTACATATGTAACCATATCATTGTAAACTAGATATGCAAGCCTGCCGTATTGGCCCCGGCGACAGGCCAGCCCATCAGTCGAGTAATCGCTTATAACAGCATCGCTATTGGATAGAATGCGCTGCCCGCTTTGCCGCTAGTGCCTTTTCTTCAAGTGCAATCGTCCTTCCTGCCGTCCAGCCTTCTTCAATGGCCACGAGCCGCCGCGACCGACCCGGATGGCTGGCAGTCTCGTTTTCCTGCGCCATCTTGAGGATATTTGACTGCGCCTCATTTAAAGTGGACCCCATGCGATAAAGCAGGAAGCCAGAGAATCTGTCTGCCTCAAGTTCGCGGGCCGGGAAGTTCCCATCGTTGACGAACATGTGGCCCAGAAGGTGGTGACCAATTTCATGGACGAGCACACTCAGAGTTGCCCATGAGGGCTTTCCGCTGACACGCTGCAGTTTTCCGATAAATTCGGGATTGTACATCACAACGCGCTTTCCATCGATCATATACGCCATCGCATTGGGAACGCGCGCCGGAAAGACGTCAAAATTGTAGGTCAGCCCGATATGCTCGCATATGTCTTTAATCACCACGTCGACTTGGGAATCTGGAAGCATCTGGGGGATGATGAGCAATCTCGCCGCCTTCTCGGTCATCAGTGGCGGTTCTTGCAACGCGACATCGCCAGCGGGCTGAATGGGTTCTGCCGCGAGAACCGGCGCTGACAATGCCACAAGAGGCGCAGCAGTGAATGCAAGGAGCCAGCGCTCCGTTGCTGCATGACAAATTCTGTTCCGAAGATGAAAAATCATCTGCATCACTCCCCGTCTGATGCCTCGGTTTATGTAACGGCGGGTGAATTGGGAGTTTGTTACTGTTACCTGAGCGCACCCCACGGGCTACACGTTGCGCGAATTGGCCCAACCCTCGCGCGCTGCGCGAGGTGCATTTTATATATTTTCTCTAGGAAAACTGGAGCGGGCGAAGGGATTCGAACCCTCGACCCCAACCTTGGCAAGGTTGTGCTCTACCCCTGAGCTACGCCCGCTCTGGCGGTCAGGTTCTTTAAATCCTGACGGGTGAGGCGCGCCGTTAGCATGGGGTATATTCCCCCGCAAGCCCCAAATATCGGCTTTTTACGAAAACGGGGGTAATGCCTCTATTGTGAAACCTATCTCTTTGCGCACATAGGGGCGAAACGAATCCTGTGGATTGGAGAATGAAGTGGCGACGATGGGCCTTACCACCGACGAGCAAAAAGCCGTTGAGCAATTCCGGAACGACGTAGTCACGCCGTCCATGGACAAATTGGTGATCCTCGATTTCTGGGCCGAATGGTGCGGCCCATGCAAGCAGTTGACGCCGATCTTGGAAAAGGTCGCCGCAGAATATGCAGATCGCGGCGTGATATTGGCCAAGGTCAATGTCGACGAAAATAAATTCATCGCGTCGCAGTTTCAGGTGCGTTCGATTCCAACGGTCTATGCCATTTTTCAGGGACAGCCCGTTGCTGACCTGTCACCGGCGCGCACTGAGCCGCAATTGAAGCAAATGCTGGATCAACTGCTTGAGAAGCTGCCCGTGTCAGCAGGCGCAATGGAAGATGACCCCATGGCTGACCTGCTGCCGCTGATTGACGCTGCAGAAGACCTTTTGGCGCATGACGGCGCAGAGCAGGCCTACGGACTGTTTGCGCAGGCGCTGACGATATCGCCAGAGCACCCCGCCGCATTGTCAGGCCTTATCCGGACTTTGGCTGCTATGGACCGGCTGGACGAAGCTCAGGCCATTTACAACAGCCTAAGCGACGAGCAGCACAACGACCCTGCCTTGGAAAAAGCAGGCTCGATATTGAGCATCGCCGCTGCCGCTGTCCCGCCGGAAGAACTGGCCGGTCTAAAGGCTGCTGTTGAGGCAGCGCCCGACGACCATGGAGCACGGCTCGATCTTGCAAACGCTTTGATGGCGGCGGGTGATCGCGACGGCGCAGCCCAAGCGCTGCTGCATATCATTGCCGCCGACCGCGAATGGAATGAAGGCGCGGCAAAGGCACGGCTTCTGGAAATTTTTGCAGTCATTGGTCTTGAGGACCCATGGGTGTCTGCAACACGTCGCAAATTGTCTGCGATATTGTTCGGATGACCACGCGCCGTATCTCGATTTTTCCACTTACCGGGGCAATTATTTTTCCGGGAATGCAGCTGCCCCTGCATATTTTTGAACAACGTTACCGTGACCTTGTCAGCGATTCGCTCGCGCGTGACCGGAAGATAGGCATGATCCAGCCAAAGGGTCAGGGCACCAACCCGCCATTGTTCACCGTCGGCTGCCTTGCACGCATCCACGATGTCGAGGCACTCGACGATGGCAGGTACAATATCATATTGGAGGGCGTGCAGCGCTTCTCGATCGTGAATGAGCTTAATGTTTCCACCAGTTTCCGGCAGGTCGAAGCCGAGCTTTGGGAAGAAGATGAAATCGGCGAGGCCTTGTCCATCGCCGAACGCGCATCACTCGAAATCGAATCGCGTCGCTTCGCCGAAGTGCAGGGCTATAGCGTCGATTGGAGTGCAGTATCGCAGCTCGATGATTATTCGCTGGTCAACGCCATCGCTCAAATCGCGCCATTTGACTTCGCCGCCAAACAGGCATTGTTGGAGGCACGGGGCTTGTCAGACCGCGCGGATACTATCGTTCAACTGATGCAGTTTTTCGGACGCCACGACGGGTCGGACGACCGGGTAACGCTTCAATAATCAGCCAACGAAGCTTGCGCGCAACCCATCAATAACAAACTGTGCCGCAAGCGCGCCCAGAAGGACACCCAGAAGCCGTGTGATAACTGCCTCTGCATTTGCGCCAAGAACCCGCATGATCGGACCAGCGGCCAAAAGCGCGAGCAAGGTCAGAACCAGCACAGTGGCCAACGCGCCAAGAATCACGCCTGCGCGGTCGATACCGCTATTCTGCGACATGAGCAGCATGACCGATGCGATTGAGCCTGGTCCCGCAATCATCGGCATGGCCATCGGAAAGACCGAGACGTCTTCAATTTCGGGCGTATCGATGATTTTCTGCGCGCGCTCTTCGCGCCGTTCGGTGCGTTTTTCAAAAACCATGTCGATGGCTATCAAAAACAGCATGATGCCGCCTGCAATACGGAAACTGTTCAATTCAATATGTAGTGCCGAGAGCAACTGTTCGCCAAACAATGCGAACACCAGCAATATGCCAGATGCGACCATGACCGCGCGAAACGCCATGTTGCGGCGCTGGGCGGCATTTGCGCCTTTGGTCAGGCTTGCGTAAATCGGCGCACATCCCGGTGGATCGATCACCACAAAGAATGTGATGAATGCGGAGAGGAACAGGTCGATCATATTTGTGCGGCAACCTGATCGGTAATCACCGTCTCTGAAGCTTCACCGTTCCACAATTTGATTTCGATGGTCCGCGCGCCATTTGGCAGCACGACCCAACCGTAGCTCAGTGACTGGTCCCGCGAATAGCCGGTCTTCATTTTCGCGCCTTCTGGCGGCGCAACCAACATGGCCGGCGCACGGCCCTTGCAGCTGGCGACCTTGGTCTCAATCATTTCCTTCGGCATGCGCGGCGCGGTCAGGGCATCCCCATGGTCGAGAACCCAGTTCCACTCGCCATCGCCGCGGTCATTCTTTTCGACAAATTCCCAAACGGTCGTGAAATAACCGACAGAGCCATCGGGCCGCTGCCATGCGCCCGTCGTAACGCCGGTTTTTCCATCGCAGGACATGAATGCCTTGTGCGGCTGCCACTTTACCGATGCTGCTGGATCGGCCCTGCCTTTGAGCCATTCCAACGCAAGAGTTGGCTGCGGCACAAACATAACCGCATCCTTGGCAGCCGTCTCACGAAATGCCGTCCACTGACCCTTTTGTTGGGCAAGCTGGTTAAAGGCGATTTCAGCGGCAATGATCGCACTTGGATTGGCAATCTTGGGCTGGAATGTGCGGAATTCTGGACTCGGGCCAGAGGCGCAACCTGTCAAAGCCGCAGCAAGCGTTAAGGCAGAAAGCGCTTTCATGGCGTTAAATTCCTTCCGGCACATTGATCCCTGCACGACGATGCGCGGCGACCAGAGTATTGCGCAACAGGCATGCGATGGTCATGGGCCCAACGCCGCCTGGCACGGGTGTGATTGCGCCAACATGACCCATTGCATCGTCAAAGGCAACGTCGCCGACCAGCCGGCCCTTGCTTTGCCCATCAGCGGGCGCAAGGCGGTTGATGCCGACATCTATGACCACTGCGCCCGGCTTCAGCCAGTCGCCTGTCACCATCTCGGCACGGCCGACCGCCGCAACCACAATATCCGCGCGCCGCACCACATCAGGCAAATCCTGCGTGCGGCTATGGGCGATGGTCACGGTGCAATTTTCCGCGAGAAGCAGCTGCGCCATTGGTTTGCCGACAATGTTGGAACGCCCGATGACCACGGCATTTTTGCCCGTCAGGTCGCCCATATGGTCTTTTAACAGCATCAGGCAACCAAGCGGGGTGCACGGCACAAAAGCATCCTCACCCACCGCAAGCCGCCCTGCGTTCACCACATGGAATCCGTCGACATCCTTGGCGGGATCAATCGCAGCAATGACCGCCTTGTCGTCCATATGTGCTGGCAATGGAAGTTGAACCAATATGCCATCCACGGCAGCATCGGCATTCAATGTTTCGACCAATGCAATCAGGTCATCCTGCGAAACCGAAGCTGGAAGCTTATGTTCAAAGCTTTCCATGCCAGCTTCGACGGTCGCCTTTTTCTTGGACCCCACATAAACTTGACTCGCGGGATCTTCGCCGACCAGCACAACAGCCAAACCCGGATTTCTGCCCGTTTTGGCGACAAAGGCAGGAACTAAAGCTGCAACCCGTTGGCGCAAATCGGCAGCAAAAGCCTTGCCATCAATGATCTTGGTTGTGCTCACATGCCCGCCAAATACATCTGACGTTCCAGACCACCCAGTAGCGTTATGATAACATTCAAACCGATCAGTAATACCATCGGAGAAAAATCAATCATTCCTGTGTCCGGCATGATTTTACGAATTGGTTTTAGGAAAGGATTTAGGATCATGTTTAAGGCGTCCCAAATAGACGACACTATATTATTCGATAGGCTCACGACATTGAACGCCAGCAACAAGCTTAAAACAAACTGAACAATGACGACCGTTGAAAGTATTGTGGCAAGATAGCTGAGGACTGAGATAAGCGCAGAAAGCATGGAATTCTCCGGATAAGTCTGGATCGGCAATTAGCCGAGCCAAGGCGCTGTATCAACACCCTAAAACAGCATAAGCAATTTCACTTATGAATCAGCGTGCCAGCACCCTTTACAGTGAACATTTCGATCAACATCGCGTGGCTGGTGCGCCCGTCGAGGATGACCGCTGCATCCACGCCCGATTCCACTGCATCAACGCAGGTCTGGATTTTGGGGATCATGCCGCCGCTAATCGTTCCGTCGCTTTGCAACTTCGCAATCGCCGCAGGGTCGAGATCCGTAAGGAGCTCACCCGACTTATCGAGCACACCTGCAACATCGGTCAAAAGGAACAGCCGCGATGCGCCAAGTGCGCTAGCCACCGCGCCGGCCATGGTGTCGGCGTTGATATTATAAGTATGCCCGTCTGCGCCTACACCAATGGGCGCAATTACCGGGATCATGCCCGCAGCGCTGATGGTGTCGATCACACTGCGGTCGACCGTCGTCGGTTCGCCGACAAAGCCCAAGTCGATATTGCGTTCGATATGGCTGTCTGGGTCTTTCTGCGTCCGCTGAACCTTGGTCGCGGTTACAAAGCCGCCGTCCTTACCTGAAATGCCTAAAGCCTTACCGCCAGCGGCGTTGATCCAGCCGACCAGTTCTTTGTTGATGGCCCCTGAAAGCACCATTTCAGCGATCTTGGCAGTTTCAGCGTCAGTCACGCGCAGGCCGTCGACAAACTGGCTTTCCACACCCAATTTCTTGAGCATCGCACCAATTTGTGGCCCGCCGCCATGGACAACAACAGGGTTGATGCCGACGGCTTTCAAAAGCACGACATCATCAGCGAAATCGCGCGCCAGACCAGCATCACCCATCGCATGGCCGCCATATTTGACGACGAACGTTTTACCCGCGTAACGCTGCAGATAAGGCAGCGCCTCCGTGAGCGTTTCTGCTTTGGCTAAATTGGCGGGGTCAATCGTCATGCTGCAGCTTCAGCATCAAGTTTACGTCCGATACGGACAACCAAGGCAATGACCAGCGGGACCATGACTGCCGACAGGACAATTTTGGCAATCATCTGCCCGACCATCAGATCAGCGATAGGGCGAACGCCATAGAAGGATACGGTGATGAAAATCAGCGTGTCGACAATTTGCGATAACGCCGCAGCAATGAAGCCGCGAACCGCAAGGAACTTACCCGACGTGCCTTTCAGCCGCGCAAACAACCAGACATTCAACGAAACTGATACGCCATAAGCAATGATGCCCGCTGCCATCATCCGTCCGCTTTGACCGACGATAATGGGAAAGGCTTCCTTGGCTGGTTCATACATGCCGGGATCTGTCGGGAGCTGGAGGACAAAATAGGCAAGTCCAATTGCAATGAACAACGGGACAAAACCATAGCGGACCAAACGGTCGGCGACGGCGCGTCCATGCATTTCGGCAATGGCACTTGAGACTGCGATCAGCGTCAGAAATGGAAAAATGCCTGCTTCAACGGCAAGCGGCCCCATCGCCACCTGCTTTGCACCCAGAAATCCACCCAAGGGGACCATGCCGCCGTAGAAGATCGCAAAAACAAACAATGATCGTGGAATGGCGTTTAATGATACGCCCGAAGTGGTCTGGTCAGTCATGCGAAACTGACTAGCGTCTAATTTTATTGGCGCAAGGCCAACGATGGCGCTACGTGTCGCGTCAATATATCGGGGGTCGGGACGTTATGCATATTTTATTGAGCCTTGCAGGGATGGTCGTTATTCTCGCGATCGCCACTTTGCTCTCGTCAAACCGGCGCGCTATCAAGTTCCGCGTGGTTGGCGCTGCGTTTGCCTTGCAAGCCAGCGTAGCTGCTCTTGTCCTTTATACCTCATGGGGCAAGGTCGCACTGAATGCTGCTTCAACCGGCGTATCGAACCTGCTTGGCTATTCTGCCAAAGGCACCCAGTTCATTTTTGGCCCACTCGCTTCCCCGGAAATCGGCGGCAACAGTTTTGCGATTGCAGCGCTTCCTGTCATCATCTTCTTCGCTTCGCTGATTTCGATCCTCTATTATCTCGGCATCATGCAATATGTCATCCGCTGGATCGGTGGCGGTCTGCAGAAGATTACCGGCATTTCAAAAGTGGAAAGCCTGTGTGCAGCAGCCAATATTTTCGTCGGTCAGTCGGAATCGCCTTTGGTGATCCGTCCTTATCTTGCCAGCCTAAAACCAGAGCAACTGTTCTGCGTCATGACCGTTGGCATGGCGGGCGTCGCCGGAACCATATTGGCCGCCTACGCATCCATGGGCATCCGTATTGATTATCTGCTCGCGGCGGCATTCATGTCCGCGCCCGGTGGCATATTGATGGCCAAGTTGATGATGCCTGACGTGCCACCTGCGGTGCTTGCCGAAGGTGATCCCGCGTTGGCGAACCCGCATCCCGATGATGAACCGGTCATGGTCCACGATGATGGCGAAGAAAAACCCGCCAACATCATCATGGCGGCCGCGCAGGGTGCACAAACCGGCGTTAAGCTCGCGGTAGCGGTGGGCGCGATGGTTCTCGCGTTTGTTGCCCTGGTCGCATTAGCCAACGGCATCTTAGGCGGAATTGGCGGCTGGTTTGGTCAGCCTGGTCTTAGTTTCCAACAAATTGTCGGCTATGCCTTTGCGCCCGTGATGTTCCTTTTGGGCGTGCCATGGAATGAAGCGATTCAGGCCGGCGGCTTGTTCGGTACAAAAATCGTGTTGAACGAATTCGTCGCGTTTATCGATTTGGGCGCCTTGAAAGAACTTTCCGCGCCGACCGTCGGTATCGTCACTTTCGCCTTGTGCGGATTTGCCAATTTCAGCTCGATCGCCATTCAAATGGCGGTAACCGGAAGCCTCGCGCCGAACCAGCGGCCAATCATTGCCAAGCTGGGCCTAAAAGCACTCGCCGCCGGATCGCTATCGAACCTGATGAGCGCGGCGCTGGCCGGTTTGTTCCTGTCGTTGGGGTAGCTTATGTTAAGCTCCGCTATAGTCGCTATCGTTTTAGGCATTGCGTACATCGTCAGGCCCACTTGGAAACGCAACATGGTGGAAAGGCGGATTGAGAAAGGTGACGATCGTTTCTTCGAAGAACAGCGCTCCTATCGATCATATCCCGGTTGGAAGAAGGTACAAAATCGGCGTGTGTTAGGCATCTTTTTGCTGTGCGCAGGGATAACGTTACTGACGGTCGATTTTCTCGGTATTTTGTAATTATTGCGCACCTGCATCGGTTTTCAACTCATAGAGCAAATCAAGCGCGGCCCTTGGGCTAAGTGCATCAATGTCTAGTCCGGTCAGCTTTTCACGCAACGCATCGACCTTGGCTTCGGCGGCGTCGAGTGCTGCACTGAACAGCGGTAAGTCACCCAGACCTGCGGCCAAGCCGCCAGTTTCCGCACGCCCTTTTTCAAGTTTCTCCAGCACGGTCTTTGCGCGCGCCACGACTTGCGGCGGAAGACCAGCAAGCTTTGCCACAGCAATGCCGTAACTGCGGTCGGCGGGGCCATCGCCAAGCTCATGGAGCAAGACGAGATCGCCCTTATATTCCTTTGCGCGGACATGGTGCAGCGACAGCGCGTCAAGGCTATCCGAGAGCCGGGTCAGTTCGTGATAGTGCGTTGCGAACAGGCAGCGGCAGCGATTGGTTTCGTGAATGCCTTCGACCACCGCCCATGCAATGGCGAGGCCATCATAGGTCGATGTGCCGCGCCCGACCTCGTCCAAAATCACAAAGCTACGTTCGGTTGCCTGCGCAAGGATGGCCGCAGTTTCGACCATTTCAACCATGAAGGTCGATCGCCCGCGCGCAAGATTATCCGATGCGCCAACGCGGCTGAAAAGGCGGTCAACAAGGCCAAGTTTTGCCGATGTCGCAGGGACGTAGCTGCCCGCCTGCGCCAGCAAAACGATCAATGCGTTCTGCCGCAAGAATGTCGACTTACCACCCATATTGGGGCCGCTGACCAACCACAGTCGTTTTTCCGGCGAGAGCTTGCAATCATTGGCGATGAATCGGTCACCCGATTTGGCGAGCGCGCTTTCGACCACCGGATGTCGTCCGCCTTCGATTTCAAGGCATGGATGGCTGACAAATACCGGGCGGCACCAGTTGCCCTCTGCAGCCCGTTCCGCAAGCGCCGCAGATACATCGATCCGCGCCAAAGCGTCGGCGCTGGCGGCAATTGCATCACGGCGCGCGAGCACAATGCTGGTCAGTTCTTCCAAATGCGCAGCTTCAGCCGCCAGGGCATGCCCGCTTGCCTGTGTAATGCGCATGGCCTCTTCGTGAAGCTCGGGCGAATTGAAACGCACAGCGCCCGCCATCGTTTGCCGGTGCGCAAAACCAGTGCCGGGCGCCATAAGCGCATCGCCATGTTTAGCAGGCACTTCGACAAAATATCCCAATACGGCATTGTGCCGGATTTTCAGCGCAGCAACGCCCGTGGAATCGCGATAGCGCGCCTCCAATTGGGCAATCGCTTGCCGTCCGTCACGGCCAGCCGAACGCAGCACGTCGAGCGCCGCATCATAGCCTTCTGCGATGTAGCCGCCTTGCGCAGTATCGGTAGGTGGCGACGCCACAAGCGCACGGCTGAGCACGTCAACCATATGGCCGTGGCCGTCCAGCAGCGGGAGTAACTGGTCAAGCAATCTGGGACGGTCCGCCATTGCACCCAGCCGCTCGCGCAAATTGCGCGCCGCATCCAACCCATCCCGAATTTGCCCCAAATCGCGTGGACTTCCGCGTCCGGCAACAACACGGCCCAGTGCGCGGGCGATATCGGGCAATTGTCGCAAAGCAGACCGGACGGCATCGCGGGTCAAAGGTGCTTCATGAAACCACTGCACCAGCGACAAGCGCGCTTCGATGATGCTTTGGTTCATCAGCGGCGCAGACAGGTCGGACGCAAGCTGGCGCGCGCCAGCACCCGTTATCGTGCGATCAACCTCAGCCAGTAAGGAGCCAGCGCGCGCGCCTTTATTCGCTGAACTGATTTCGAGGCTATCGCGCGTTGCTTGGTCAATTAGCAGATGGGCATGCACTTCACGCCGGACAGGCAGTTTGAGGAACGGCATGTTGCCGCGCCCTACATGCGCCAGATAGGCGATGAGCCCGCCAGCGGCAGCCTGTTCCGCACGTGTGACCGAACCAATTGCATCCAACGTCGACAAGCCGAAATGCTGCTTCAACAAATCGCCGCCGACGATGCTTTCAAAGTCAGCACGCGGACGAATGATTGCGCCTGTCAGTTGCTGGGTCAAACCATCCGGAACGACAAGTTCGCTTGCCGAAAGGCGTGCAAGTTCAGCCTCAAGTGCGCTGGCAGCAACGGTAACGAGTTCGAAATAGCCCGTCGAGATATCTGCCGCCGCGAGACCAAACTCTTCACCCACCGGGGCAATGGCGACCAGCATGTTTGAGGTCCAGCTGTCGAGCAAGCTGTCCTCGGTCAGCGTACCTGCCGTTACAAAGCGGACAATGTCGCGTGCCACTAACGTCTTAGAACCACCGCGTGCCTTAGCATCCTCGGGGCTCTCCGTCTGCTCTGCAATCGCGACGCGGTGCCCTGCCTTGATGAGCCGCGCCAGATAGCCTTCTGCTGCATGTACGGGCACACCGCACATCGGAATTGGCCTACCATCATGTTCGCCGCGCGATGTCAGCGCGATATCAAGCGTCGCGGCCGCCGCACGCGCATCATCAAAGAACAGCTCGAAAAAGTCACCCATGCGGTAGAACAACAGGCAATCCTCGGCCTTCGCCTTCAGCCCCAGATACTGCACCATCATTGGTGTCGGTCCCGATGTCGTTTTGATTGTCCCCGTCATAGGCAACGCGATAGCGGAGCCGTTCCTGCGGGGCAATGCTTGCCCTAGCGGCACCACCGCGTTAGGGCACTTTAAATTATGAAATACGGTCAGGGCCAAAGATGAACGATAGCGACGTCCAAATTACAGCTCAGGAAGCTTTGGATTTCCATTCCCAAGGCCGCCCCGGGAAAATCGAAATCGTGGCGACCAAGCCAATGGCGACACAGCGCGATTTGTCGCTCGCTTATTCGCCAGGCGTAGCCGTTCCCGTGCAGGCCATTTATGACGATCCGGCAACGGCCTACGATTATACCGCAAAGGGTAATCTCGTCGCAGTCATCTCAAATGGTACCGCAATTCTTGGTATGGGCAATCTGGGTGCATTGGCATCCAAACCCGTCATGGAAGGCAAGGCGGTGCTGTTCAAACGCTTCGCTGATGTGGACTCAATCGACATCGAGGTGAAGACAGAAGATGCACAGCGCTTCATTGACGCCGTCGAACTTCTGGAACCGACCTTTGGCGGCATCAACCTTGAAGATATCGCCGCGCCTGATTGCTTCATCATTGAACAGACGCTGAAAGAACGGATGAATATCCCCGTCTTTCATGATGACCAGCATGGCACAGCTATTATCGCGGCGGCAGGGTTGATCAATGCGTGCGAACTTACCGGCCGTTCGTTGAAAGATATTAAGGTCGTCTGCAATGGCGCGGGCGCGGCTGCCATTGCGTGCACCGAGCTTATCAAAGGCATGGGCGTACCGCACAGCAATGTGATCATGTGCGACCGCTCCGGTGTGATTTATCAAGGTCGCACGGAAGGCATGGACCAATGGAAATCGGCGCATGCCGCAAAAACCACTACGCGCACCTTGGCCGAAGCCATTGTCGGCGCGGACGTTTTCCTTGGCCTTTCTGCCGCCAATGCGTTGAGCGCCGATATGGTGAAGTCGATGGCGCCTGAACCCATCATTTTTGCCATGGCAAACCCAGATCCCGAAATCTCGCCGCCCGTTGCGCGCGCAGCACGTCCCGATGCGATCATTGCAACGGGACGGTCGGATTTTCCCAATCAGGTCAACAATGTCCTGTGCTTTCCATTCCTGTTTCGCGGCGCGCTAGATGTTCGCGCCACCACGATTAACGAGCCAATGAAGATTGCGGCATCCAATGCATTGGCGCAGTTGGCGCGTGAAACCGTGCCCGAAGAAGTCGCGGCGGCCTATGGCGGCATGATGCACAAATTCGGCCGGGACTATATCATCCCCTCGCCATTTGACCCGCGCCTTATGGAAATCGTCGCCTCGGCAGTTGCAAAGGCGGCAATGGACTCTGGCGTCGCGCAAAAGCCGATTGCCGACATGAACGCCTATCGTGCGAGCCTACGCGCGCGTCAAAATCCGACAACATCCGTTCTGACTCAAGTTTATGAGGCCGCCCGGGCAAAGCCAAAGCGCGTCATTTTTGCCGAAGCTGAAGAAGACGTCGTATTGCGCGCAGCCGTTCAATTCAAACAGGATGGCTATGGCGTTCCCGTGCTTATCGGACGCGATGCGCGGGTTACCGAGAAGCTTATCGAACTTGGCGCCAATCCGGACGAATATGAAATCCATAACAGCGTCCAAAGTCCGCTGGTCGATAAAATGGTCGACCGTTTGTACAGCCGCTTGCAGCGTCGGGGGTATCTGCGCCGCGACATTCAGCGGATGGTCAACCGCGATCGCAACATCTTTGGCGCACTGCTGCTTCAGATGGATCAAGCTGATGCGATGATCACTGGCGTCACCCGCACCTTTGGTCAAACCTTGCGCGAACTGCGGCGCGTGCTGGATGCGAAGAAGGATGCGATACCGTTCGGTATTCACGTCATGGTCGGTAAAACACATACCGTGTTTATCGCCGATACGACAGTCAACGAACGCCCGACGGCAGAAGAACTGGCGCATATTGCCGAGAAAACTGCTGGCGTTGCGCGCCGCATGGGCCATGTTCCACGCGTGGCGTTCCTGTCATTCTCGACCTTTGGTAATCCGGCTGGAAACTGGCTTAATAACATCCGCGACGCCGTTGCTTTGCTAGATGCCCGCCGTCCTGACTTCGAATATGAAGGCGACATGCCGCCAGATGTTGCGCTCAACCCTGCGTTGATGAAAAACTATCCATTCTGCCGGCTGTCAGGACCTGCCAACGTGCTCGTCATGCCTGGCCTGCAATCGGCAAACCTGTCGGCAAAGCTATTGCGCGAATTGGGCGGAGATCAAGTCATCGGACCAATGCTGCTTGGCATCGAGCGTCAAGTACAAGTGGCCACCATGGCATCAAGCACCAGCGATTTGGTGACCTTGGCTGTACTCGCTGCGGCAGGTGTAACCGAATAAGCGGAGAAGAAAGCGGGGGCGATCGTCCCCGCCTTTACGCATAGCGCAAAGCTAGATCAGAATCAGTTCGGGCTGTTCGGCGTTGCGCCTTGGCCACTGCCTGCGCCAACTGAACCGATGTTGCCGAAGACTTCTTCAAAGAAGCTGGTGTTGCGGCCAAGCGTTGGCGTTTCATCGCCTTCAGGGCTGATTTTCGAAATCAGCTCTTTGCCGGTTTGCGCGACTGAGGCGACATTTCCTGCAGGGTCAAACCGGACCTTCAGCACATATTGCGAATCCGCCTTAGGCTGCGAAAACGCGAGCTGCTTTGTGTCGCGGGAATAATAATACCAGTCGTTCTGATCAAACTGACCGACAAATGTAGGACGGCCAAGCGATGCCTGAACCGATTCCTTGTTGTCGACGCCTGGTTGGATGGCGTTCAGCAAAGTCTGGTCGCCAATATAGCCCTGATGCGAACGAAGCCGAGTACAACCCGACGCCAATGTCATAGCGGCTAATAATGCTGCAAAACCTGCAATTTGCGACGCGCGCATAAACTTCTCCGCTAATCCACTAAACTTGTGCCTTTGCCATTGCATCCTTAAGGCGCAATATCAATATGCAATCCCAGATGAATGCCCGATGAGTAAGGATGAAAACGCGTCAAAATGACATTATTGAAAAGACTTTTCGGGAAAGGGGAACCTGACCCCAAGCTTAAGCTCATTCCCCTTTATAACCAGATCGTCGCTAAGGCCCGTGAGCCACATTGGTATATCGAAGGGCAAGTTCCGGACAGCATTGACGGACGCTTCGATATGGTTGCTGCTATATTGTCGCTGGTTCTGCTGCGGCTTGAGGACAGCGGTGGTTACGCACTCGACATGGCGCGCCTGACTGAAGTGTTTGTCGACGACATGGATGGGCAGCTGCGTGAAGTGGGCATCGGCGACATGATTGTTGGCAAACATATCGGCCAGATTATGAGTGCTGTCGGCGGCCGCCTCGGCGCGTTGCGGACAGCTCTGTCAGATACGACCGAACTCGATGAAGCCATCATACGCAATATGTACAGGGGCGTCGCACCCGACGCTGGTCCGCTTGCGCACACACGCCAAGGTTTGCTTGATGTCGAACGTGCATTGGGCTCGCAATTGCCTGATATGATCGTTGAAGGTGACGCCAAATGGTGACGGCTAACGAGTTCAGCTATGTCATCAAAATCTCCGAAGTTGGAAACCACAGCCGCAACCTTCGCCTTTCGGCGGATGAAGCTGCACGCAGTGGCCTAATGGCGCGGTTTGATCTTGCCGCGCTCGACGATCTTGAGGCTGAAATATCGTTGAAGCATGAAGGCGATGCAGTGATTGCAACCGGACGCTTCACGGCCAGCCTCGCGCAATTTTGCATCGCAACGCATGATCCGGTTCCTGCAAAGTTGGACGAGGCCATCCATATCCAGTTTATTGCTGAACCTACATTAAACGGCGAAGTTGAACTCGAACTCGCACCGGAAGATTGCGACACAATGTTCCACGACGGCCAGACCATTGATTTGGGCGAGGCGGTTGCGCAGTCATTGGGTCTAGCGCTCAATCCCTATCCACGCAGTCCCGAGGCCGAGAAAATCTTGAGGGCTGCGGGCGTAAAAAGCGAAGAAGATGTTGCTCCGGTGAGCGCGCTCGCTGGGCTGAAGGACTTGCTGGCGAAAAAATGATGGTGCTCCGCCATGTTTGATGTGGCGCTTCGCCGGCTGGTTGACCCTACGCTGTTCCGCATGGCACGCATGCTGGCAGACGCCCGGTTTTCTGCGAACACCCTCACCTTAACAGGTGCTGCAATCGGACTTGGGGCAGCGTTTTTCATCACACAGGGCAATTTTCCAGCCGCCTTGGTGTGTGTCGTGCTGAACCGCATTTTTGACGGCCTAGATGGCGCGATTGCACGCATTATCGGGCCGACTGAGTTTGGCGGATATTTGGATTCGCTGTGCGACTTTCTGTTCTACGTCTCCGTCCCGGTCGCGTTCGGCACTCTCAGTGCAGACAATCAAATGCCAGCCCTCGCACTGGTTGCCAGCTTCACACTGACGGCAGTAAGCTTTCTCGGATTTGCAGCAATCGCCGCGCGCCGCAATGCTGATGATGGTGCGCACGGCCCGAAAGCATTTATCTATTCAACCGGTTTGATGGAGGGCGCGGAAACCATCGCATTCTTTCTGCTATTCTGCCTGCTCCCGGGATTTTTCCCGAGTTTGGCGATTATATTTGCCGTTTTGTGTCTAATGACCGTTGCGCAACGTATTGCACTCGCCGCAAAAAGCTTCAGCTAGCCACGCTGCCACCGGAACCAACGCTCCGCCCATTTCAGCAAACCTTCGGGCTTGCGCGCCAACCCATATTGGCCGGCAGCATATTTGTTAGCCTCAGCCCAAGTTGGATAGGGGTGAATGGTCTGGAGGATTTTACGCAGACCCATTTTGTGCTTCATCGCGAAGGTTACTTCGGCCAGAATTTCCCCTGCATTCTGGCCGATGATCGTTGCGCCTAAAATGCGATCATTGCCCTTCGCAGTCAGGATTTTGACAAAGCCATGCGCTTCGCTTTCGGCAATGGCGCGGTCGAGATCATCAAGGTCGTAACGCGTGACATCGAAAGACAGGCCTTGCGCGCGCGCTTCCGCTTCGGTCAAGCCAACAGTCGCAAGCTCGGGTTCGGTATAGGTTACACGTGGCAGGACGCGGTAATCGGTGCGGTATTTTTTGAAGGGCTGGACAAGTGCATTTACGCTCGCATACCATGCCTCATGACTGCCGCCGTGCGTGAGTTGCTGGCGTCCGGCAACGTCGCCTGCACACAATATGTGCGGCATGTTCGTGCGCAGGAAATCATCATTCTCAAGCTTGCCATCGACAACGAGGCCCAATTCTTCGAGACCAAAGCCCGACACCCGCGGCTTGCGACCAACCGCGATGATGATGTCATCATAGGCTATCGACGTTGCGCCTTGTGGTCCTTCAACGACCAACGATTTTCCCGGCTCAAATCGCACGGCACGGTGGGCTGTGTGAATCGTTACGCCTTCGGACTCTAATCGCGTGGTCACCAATGCAGCGGCATCAGCATCCTCTTTAAGCAGCAACCGGTCCGCCATTTCGACGATTGTTACCTGCGACCCAAGACGCTGGAATGCCTGCGCCAGTTCGCAGCCAATCGGGCCGCCACCCAATATCACCAGACGGTTGGGCGCACTTGGCCGAACTGCCATGGCATCCCACAAACTCTCGCTCGTCAGATAGCCGCTATCCTCCACACCCGGGAGTGGCGGGATGAACGGCGCTGCGCCCGTGGCGATAATGAAGGATTTTGCGGTTAACTGTCGCTCGCCATTTATCTCGACGGTCCACGGATCAATGAAACGGGCATAGCCCTTCACGCAATCAACGCCGAGACCCGTAAAGCGCTCAACACTATCATGCGGTTCAATCGCGGTAATGACATCGCGGACACGGCGCATGACCGCAGGGAAGTCAACGACTGGCGCGCCATTCTGAATACCAAAGCGGGCCGAGTCCGCAACCTGGTGCGCAACCTTAGCGCTTTTGATGAGCGCCTTTGACGGCACGCATCCGGTATTCAGACAATCGCCGCCCATGTCATGCGCTTCGACCAGCGTCACTTTCGCTTTGACCATAGCCGCGATGTACGCAGACACTAGGCCCGCCGATCCTGCACCAATGACAATGAGGTTGCGGTCAAACCGCTTTGGCTTTTGCCAGCGTTCAGCCACGGCTGCGTTTCACGATGGCTACGATAGCCTTTGCCGCCCACGGGAAAAACGCCAAGGCGACGAACGATGCAATCAAGGTCGGAGACAACAAACCAGCCGTGCTTTCGATGCGGCTGATCTGGGTGCCGGCATTCACAAACACGATCGTTGCCGGCAACATGCCGATCTGGCTCACCCAGAAGAATGTGCCGGTCTTAATCCGTGTAAGACCCATCAGCAGGTTGATGACGAAGAACGGAAAGACCGGAATCAAACGCAGCGTGAAAAGATAGAATGCGCCGTCTTTTTCAAGTCCGTCATCCACTGCACGCAAGCGTTCGCCAAATTTGCCTTGCACCCAATCGCGCAACAAATAACGCGAGCTGAGGAACGCCAATGTCGCGCCGATGGTCGATGCGAAGGACACAATAAGCGTGCCAATGACAACGCCGAACAAAGCGCCGGCAACCAAGCTCATTATCGCAGCGCCGGGAATCGATAATCCCGTCACCGCGACGTAGAGAAGGAAAAACCCGGCGATATACAAAGCTGGGTTCGCATCCTTGGCCGCGACAATTTCTGCCTGGCTCGCCTTGAAGTTTTCGAGGCTGAGATATTGGCCCAAATCAAACGCGAAATAGGCAGCAATCGCGCCAATCAGGACAAGAGCCAAAATTGCTTTTTTCATTTTGGCCCCTGTTCAATCTCGCGTTGGTATTGGCACCTGACTAGCGATCAAAATGGTACGTCGTCATCAAGGTCGTTGTCAAAATCACCGCCGCCAAAACCGGAAGAACTTCCGCCACCGCCGCCGCCGGCACCCCAATTGTTTCCACCCGATGATCCGCCCGAGGAACCACCGCCAGATGCGCCGCCGCTCCAGCCTTCGCCGCTACCCGATCCGCCCTTTGGACCATCAAGCATGACCAGCTTGCCATCAAAACCAGCGACAGACACTTCGGTCGTGTAACGGTCATTACCTGAAGCATCTTGCCATTTGCGTGTGCGCAATTGGCCTTCGATGTACACCTTGCTACCCTTTTTTAGGAAGCGTTCAGCAACGCCGACAAGGCCGTCGGAATTCAGCACGACGCTATGCCATTCCGTGCGTTCTTTTTTCTCGCCGGTCGTGCGATCTTTCCAGTCTTCCGATGTTGCGATCCGCAGGTTGCAAATGCGTCCACCGTTCTGAAAGGATTTCACTTCGGGATCAGCGCCCAAATTGCCAACGATGATAACTTTATTGACGCTTCCCGCCATGTTCCTGCCCTCTAATGCAAATGTTCTTGTTAACTTGCTATAAGCCGAAGGAACGCGCTGTCCAATATGTTATGCCCGCCGCAGCATATGCCAATGCAAAAAGATATGTGACCATGAAGATCGGCCATTTCCAGCCGTTGGTTTCGCGCCGCGTGACAGCAATTGTCGAAATACATTGTGGAGCAAAGACAAACCAGGCGAGAAACGCCAACGCCGTGGCGAGCGACCAATCGGCCGCTAATTTGGGGCCAAGACTTGTCGCTGCCGCTTCGTCGTCCGCAGCATCAATTGCATAGACCGTGGCCAATGCGGAAACCGCCACTTCGCGTGCGGCCATGGCAGGGATAAGGGCAAGCGCGATATCATGGTTGAAGCCAATTGGGCGGACGATAGGTTCAAGACCATCGGCAATGCGGCCAGCAACCGAATATTCCACTTGCGAAACGCCGCTGCCTTCCGGCGCCTTGGGGAAGCTTAACAGCGCCCACAATATGATGGTCGCAGCAAAGATAATCGTGCCTGCGCGGCGCAAAAACACCCAAGCGCGCTGCCACAGACCAAGCGCGATATCGTTCAATCGCGGCCATTGATAGCGGGGCATTTCAATCAGAAAACTGCTGGTCTGGCTTTGCGTCACAAAGCGCTGGATGACCGATGCCGCGAGCATTGCGCCCAATATGCCTGAGATATACAGGCCGAAGAGGACAAGGCCCTGCAATCCGATTCCGGGTCCAACAGTCGTTGCTGGAATGAATGCGCCAATGATAACGGTATATACCGGCAGCCGCGCGGAACAGGTCATCAGCGGTGCAATCAATATCGTTGCCAGCCGCTCCTTCTGATCCATGATGGTGCGGGTCGCCATTATCCCGGGGATCGCACAGGCAAAGGACGACAAAAGCGGAATGAAGCTATGTCCCGAAAGGCCAACCGCCGCCATCACCCTGTCCATGACAAAGGCAGCCCGCGTCATATAACCCGATGCCTCAAGGAGCAGAATGAACAGAAACAGGATCAAAATCTGCGGAAGGAAAACGATCACCGATCCGACACCCGCAATGACACCGTCAGTCAAAAATGACCGGAATAATCCATCAGGCAGCGCGCCCGTAATGGCATCACTTAACAGGGCAAAACCGCTTTCAATCCAGCCAATCGGTGCCTCAGACCAGCCGTAAACCGCCTGAAACATCAGGAACAGCAAAGCGAGCAAAATGACCACCCCGCCAACCGGGTGCAACAAGACGGAATCCATTCTGCGGGTCCACTGACGGCCAGCCGTTTCGCTGATGATCACCGAACGGGCAATGTCGCGCGCGCGCTGATTCTGCGCGCCAAACGATATTGCAACAGGGTCACCAGGTGGACGTGGCGCTTTAAGTGCTTGTTCAAGCTCCGCCATCAGAGGTGCGAGACCACGACGGCGGACGGCAACCGTTTCAATAACGGGTACACCCAAGGCGCGGGAGAGTTTATCTGCATCCAACTTCAAGCCATCACGTTCGGCAAGATCCACCATGTTCAGTGCGACCACTGTTGGCAGTCCCTGCGCAATCAGTTCAAGCGCGAAGCGGAGATGGTTGTCGAGATTTCCGGCATCAAGAACGATCACAAGCGCATCAGGGCGACGATGGCCCTCCAGATTTCCCAATACGACATCGCGGGTCACGGCTTCATCAAGGCTATCGGGATCGAGGCTATAGGCACCGGGCAAGTCGATCATTTCAACGGGTCGGCCATCGTCGAAAGTGGCCCGCCCCGATTTGCGCTCAACCGTGACGCCGGGATAATTTGCAATCTTCTGTCGTGCACCCGTCAGCGCATTGAACAGCGCACTTTTTCCGGCATTGGGATTCCCGACAAGGGCAACGAGCGGCGGCATTTGAGTCATGTCTTGAGCTCGCAATCGATGGCTGCGGCAACATTGGTGCGCAAGGCTACGGTCATTCGGCCAACACGCACGGCAAGCGGGTCACGCCACATCAAGATGCCCTTGTGCAATGCTTCTATGGCGACCCCCGGTTCAAAGCCAAGCGAACGCAAACGATGCCCTTCCTGATCGGGCAAAACATCCCAATCGATGGCCCGAATAACCGCGGCGCGGTTTAATGGAAGATGGTCAAGCTGCACGGGCGCCTATTTGCAACCGATTCGCAATAACATCAATAGAGATTTGGATTAACGCGCGGGATAGCGAAGCCGGCCGATAAAGCGCGAGAGGCTTGGTACATATTCCTGACGCTGTTTGGCCTGAAACTTCACCTTCTCAAACTGCATCACATTATCAATGCGGCGATCGAGGAACGCACGTGCATCGGCAAAATTGTCGCTGTCATCATTTACGAAAACACTCAGCGTGCTCGCATATACCGCCGAAAGCGTCATGCGTTTGGTATAATGGTTGAAGTCGCTCGCGGTATCCCCGGCAAGACGCCACATACGGTCAGCAGACCGCCAGCCGATCTTTGCACTGCGCACCAGATTCTGAGGCATCGCCATGATCGCCATTGCCCGCCGCAGGGATTCGCGGTCCGGTGCCATGATTTCCAACCGCGTTGCCAGCAATGCTGTAATCCGGTCACGGATTTTCATGGCCCCGAGTTTTTCTGACGGCAAACGATGCGCAAGTTCCAAGTCAATGCTGTCGATCCATGCGTCGATCATGTCGATCGCGTTATCCTTGAACGCAAGTTTCGCAACATCGCGGTCGACGCCAGCTTCATCAGCGGCCGAATGTACGGCGGCTTCCGACCAGCCATCAAAGCCCGCGTTGCGCGCAATGATTGGGGCAAGGGCAGCGCGAATTTCGTCAAGCGTCGGGTCGGCAGGAAGAGGTGATATAGACATGAACAATATGTAGGCGTTCGGTGCCCGCAAGAAAAGGTCTATTGCTTGCGCACCAGCACAAGCGCGATCATCACCAACGCACTGCCCGCAAAATCCATCGTGGTCAGTGTTTCGCCGAAAGCCAGCCAACCAGCAGCCGCCGACAAAGCAGGTTGAAGCAGCAATGCCAATCCGATCACCAGCGGGCTAAAATGCGGCAAGGCATAGGTTAGGCATCCTTGCCCGAAAAATTGCGAGGAGAATGCCAGCAACACAACTGGCCACCATGTTGTCGGGATAACCTGCTCCCCAGCGGAAAGTGAAGCAGCCAACAGAACCACCGCGGCAACGGCGCTGGCCATGCCCAAGGCACCCCAGCTTTCCGTATTCTGCCGCACACGCATCATAAGCAGCAGATATACTGTATATGTCAGGCCGGCGGCGAGCGACAGGACATCACCTTGGAAATGCAAAGGGGATAGCTCAAGGCTTTGCCCCATTAAAAGAGCAGCCCCAACAAATGCAAAAAGCACTGCGGCACTTTCCCATTTGCTAGGCATTTTGCGCGCCATGATGACGCCGTAAACCACAAGGAGCAGGCTGGCGCAGTTTGCAAATAAAGTCGCATTGCCCATTTTCGTCTGGAAAATGCCGATGTGCCACAGGATGATATCAACGCCGAAAAATAGACCCGCAATTATTGCAAGCCAGATCGTTGATTTGCCAAGCCCCGAAAAACGAAAACCAAATCGATATCCGACAAAAAACAAAAACGGTGTGGCCAATGCCAATCGCCAGAAACCCGTCGCGATTGGACCGCTATCGGCAAAGCGAACCAGAAGTGGTCCAAAGGCAATAGCAACGTTACCAGCAAGAAGTGCGGCGAAGGCTAGCAATCTCCGTGGTTGCTGATGGAAAATCTTCTGCGACATAAACCCCCGTTGCATTTTGCAACTTTCATCCGCATCTTGGCGGCAAAGAAACGCTTAATGACAGGATATCGCATGACTGCAACTTTGTTTGATCCCATTCAACTCGGCGCGATCACCGCGCCTAACCGAGTCCTCATGGCTCCACTGACCCGCGGACGCAGTGTTGGTGAACATGTTCCGATGTCAGACCTAAAGGCCGAATATTACAGCCAACGCAGCACTGCTGGCCTTATCATCGCTGAAGCAACAGGCATCAGCCAAGAAGGCCTTGGCTGGCCGTCTGCGCCCGGCATTTGGTCGAATGCACAAATAGAAGCATGGAAGCCCGTGACGGAAGCAGTACACAAGGCCGATGGCCGGATCATATTGCAACTGTGGCATATGGGACGCCTCGTACACCCAGACTTCCTTGGCGGCGCCCAGCCCGTGTCCGCGTCTGCAACGACAGCGCCGGGTTATGCCCACACTGCAGAGGGCAAAAAAGATTATACCGAAGCGCGCGCGCTTGAGACTTCGGAAATTCCGCGCATCATTTCAGATTATGTCAGTGCCGCTAAAAACGCGATCTCTGCTGGCTTTGATGGCGTACAAATTCATGCCGCGAACGGCTATCTGATTGACCAGTTCCTGCGCGACAACACCAATTTGCGCACCGATGAATATGGCGGTTCAATCGAAAACCGTATCCGCCTGTTGCGCGAAGTTACCCAAGCCGTGGTCGATGCGATTGGTTCGGAACGAACCTCGGTACGGCTGTCGCCCAATGGCGAAACACAAGGGGCGAATGATAGCAATCCGGTGCCATTGTTCACCGCCGCCGCCGCTGCGTTGCAAGACATCGGCATCGCGTTCTTGGAACTGCGCGAAATAAAGGGGTACGGCAATTTCGGGCAGACCGACGTGCCGCGTATTTCGCCTGAGATCCGCAAGGTGTTTAAAGGCCCGCTGGTGCTGAATCAGGAATACACGCGGGAATTGGCGGATGAAGATCTGGCGTCTGGACTGGCTGACGCGATCAGCTTTGGCCGTCGGTATATCAGCAACCCCGATCTCGTCGAACGTCTGCGCACGGGCGCAGAGATGACTCCGGACAACTTCAAGACATGGTACGCACCAGACGCCGAAGGATATACGGATTATCCGTTCCTGGAAGCGGCGGACGCGTAACGCAGATGGTCGAAGCGGGGCTTGGTATATATGCAATAGCCATCCCCGCTTTGCTGCTGGTATTGTTGGCTGGTGCAGAATTGATGTGGCCGCGCCGTGCCTTGGTCTTGGGCCGCTATCCGCGATGGCGGACCCATGCTTTATTCTTCGCAACGAACGCCATTGTCGGCAGGTTACTGTCCTTTGTGGTCGTTGTCGGTGTGGCTGCGACATGGGCAAGCACGCACCGATTCGGAGTGCTGCACGTCCTAAACTGGCCTTTCTGGGCTGAGGCTTTACTGGCCTTTGTCGTTTTAGACTTCGCCGTTTGGCTTCAGCATTTTGCTATGCATAGATTCGCATTTTTTTGGCGGATGCATGCCGTACATCACAGCGACAGAGACCTGGACGTCACCACGGCATTGCGATTTCACCCATTCGAATTGATCGTGTCGACGCTCTACAAATCCGCGATTGTTATTTTGTTGGGCGTGCCAGTCATCGTAGCGCTGGCGTTCGAATTGTGGCTCAACGCCAATGCGCTGTTCAATCATAGCAACATTCGGCTACCCTCGAAAATTGACCGCATTCTGCGCGTCTTTTTCATAACACCTGATACGCATTTGGTGCATCACAGCGTGGCTGTAGCCGAACAAAAAAGTAATTTCGGTTTTGCATTGTCGATTTGGGACCGGCTGTTTGGCACCTATCGTGCAGAATCCGCCGTCGGTGCCGAAAATCAGAAAATCGGCTTATCCCAATTCGACGATCGGCAGCCAGCGTCGTTTATCTGGAGCATGAAGCAGCCAATGACGTAGCGTCATTTTGGTGTCGCTTCGGCTATGCTTGACCTGCCCTGTTTTCCGACGCATTTTCGCGGCGGGGAGAATATAAAATGGCGAAATTGCGCAACATCATTTTGGGCACGGTGACTGTCGTCGCGGTCGGTGCTGGACTGGCCTATGGTTGGCAGCAATATCGCGAGAAGAGCATCATGGATGACTCACGCTCTGCACAAGCGTCGTCCGATAGCGAGGTGACCTCGGGTCCCGCTGACAAGCTTTTATGGGGTGACACCCATTTGCACACGGCAAATTCCATCGACGCCTTTGGTTTTGGCGTGAAGCTTGGCCCTGAAGACGCGTTGCGGTTTGCGCGCGGTGAAGAAGTTATGTCGACTGGCGGGATGAAAGCAAAGCTGGAACGCCCACTCGACTTTCTGGTGATTGCCGACCACTCTGGCGGGCTCGGCGCCACCAAAATGCTCTATGACGCACCAGGCTTTCTTATCCGCGATCCAACACTTCGCCGTTGGCACGACGAAATGCACAAGGGTCAGGAAGGGATGCAACGCGTCACGGCGGAACTCATCGACCGTGTTGGCCGTAATGATTTGCCAGCCGCACTGACTGACCCTGAACGGCAACGCAAAACATCGACCAGCATCTGGACAGGCCACAGCACGCTCGTCGAGCGATATAATGAACCAGGCAAGTTCACTGCCTTCATGGGCTTTGAATATACGTTGATGCCCGGTGGCAACAATTTGCACCGAGTTGTCATGTTCCGTGATGGCAAAAGCCGGACCGACAAGGTCCTCCCTTATGATCCCGGCCAAGGCGACACGCCCGTCAGCCAACTGTGGGATTATATGGACAATTATGAAAAGGTCACAGGCGGCAAGGTGTTGGCGATTCCGCACAACAGCAATCTTTCCAATGGCCTGATGTTTGAACTGGTTGGTCCCGATGGCGGACCGATGACGGCCGCATATGCCAGACGCCGCGCTGCGCACGAACCGGTAACGGAAATCACGCAAATTAAGGGCGATAGCGAATCGCATCCATTTCTGTCGCCAAATGACGAATTTGCAGGCTTTGGCACTGCGGGTTGGGAACTTGGCAACCTGACGATGCAGATCAAAAAGAAGAATCAGGATTATGCTGGCGAATATATTCGCGAGGCTTTGAAACGCGGGCTTGCGATTGAGGCGCGCACTGGCGTGAATCCCTATAAATTTGGGGTTATCGGTTCAACCGATAGTCACACGGGACTTGCTACTGCCGATGAAAACAACTTCTTCGGTAAGCATTCTGGGGGTGAACCTAATGCAAAGCGCGCAAGCCAGGCCCAAAATCTGGGGAACACGACTGGCCGCTTTGGTTGGAATTATCTCGCCGGTGGGTATGCTGCGGTGTGGGCCACAGCAAATACGCGCGCGGCAATCTTCGATGCTATGACGCGGCGTGAGGTTTATGCCACTACCGGACCACGCATCACATTGCGTTTCTTTGGTGGTTGGGACTTTACCGAGAAAGAATTCACACGCGACTGGGTTAAGGCTGGCTATGCGCGCGGTGTGCCGATGGGCGCAGATTTAAAGCCCGGCAGCGGCGCGCCCAAATTCATGATTTCGGCACTCAAAGACCCGATAGGTGCGAACCTTGATCGCGTGCAAGTCGTCAAAGGCTGGGTAAATGCATCAGGCGCGCTGCAAGAGAAAGTCTTCGATGTTGTCTGGTCGGACGCCGACAAGCGCACCAAAGGCGCCAATGGCAAGCTTTCACCAGTGGGCGACACCGTCAACATAGCCAAGGCCAGTTACACCAACAGCATTGGCGATCCTGAATTGCGCACGATATGGACTGACCCCGAGTTTAATCCGTCTATCAGGGCGTTTTATTATGTGCGCGTCATTGAAATTCCGACGCCGCGATGGGTGCTGTTCGATGTCCTGCGTTATGGAGCAAAGTTGCTTCCCGGCACTCAGTTGAAAGCGCAAGAACGGGCTTATTCTTCGCCGATTTGGTTTAATCCAAAGAAGACTTAGTTCCGTCTCTACTCGGCTTCGATTTCAGCGAGGATCGGGTCAGGATCAGCGATACCCATCAGGCGGCGCATGGCAAGCCGCGCAAGCCGTTGCGTTTCGGTCTTGCGCCGCGCTGCTGCCAATGGAACGAGTGCCGCTGGACGCGCTATTTCGGCGTCATAGGCATCTGCGATGATAAGCCCTGCCCGTTCAGGCATGAACGCTTCGCCATGCAATGGTCCGATATCAAACCCTACCGGGACTGCCCAAAAAAACCGGTCGCAATATTCAAGATATTCGGGCCATTTCTGATCGCCTAAAAGATCTGCCCGCGAACATTTGATTTCAACGATGATGATTTCACCTTTGGTCGTCAGGCCCATAAGATCTGCGCGCCGACCATTGCGAAGGCTTACCTCGGATTGAACCATAATCTGATTGCGAAGAAACAGACGTGACGTTCCGCGGGCAACAGATGGAGCCCCTATCGCCAGTGATGAAGTGTGCGCGTTCATTCCGAATGGATAGAACGAAAGAAGAACAAAATAAAGGCCCCATTTAGGGGCCCTTATTCTCAGCTTTCACTGGCGCTTAGCGGTAGAAGATATGGTTATCGATGCTGCCAAGACGAGTCAGGCGCCAGCCTGGCGACACATGCCGCGCATGAAAGTATAACGCGCCCTCAACGGGGCTTTCCCAACGGTCGTCCAACGCGATCTTGCTGATCGCGACGGCGTTCCGCCAATGCGCGCTGCCAATGGCTATCGGCGGCATGTCGCCCCCGCGTACAAAGGAAAATTGGCTTTTCTGGAAAACAACACCGCACAATGTGGTGGGGAAACGGCCGGACTTGGCACGCGCCATCACGACACGGGCAACGGCGAGTTGTCCGGTGAGCGATTCGCCTTTTGATTCAAAATACACAGCACCCGCAAGGCAGCGTTGCTCAGCGCTTAGCGAATCGGTGGTATCTTGTTGACGAACGAGGTCGGCAAGTGACGAAGCCGAGATTGCTTCATTGTCATCAGCCGGCGTTAATAGGGCATCCATGTTGGATGGTTCGCCAATGCCTGGTGTGAAAATAATGTCGCCATTGTCGGCGAGGGTCGCAGTAACCTTACCGCTTTTTGCCAAGTCTGCTTGGGCTTGATCAGCGGAGATTTGCGCGGCGTCCACTAATATGGTGGTCGCATTTAACGCAGTGCTTTGGTTATTACCAAAAGCAAAACCTGCATCTGCAGTGATAACTGCGGAAGCCAGGGTAAACGTTACGGCCGCAACAGAGGCAGCCCGAAAAAATTTCAACATTTAACGTACAATAAAGCGGCAACAACAGCGGACGAATTGCTATATACTTGTTTTTATTCGTCTTTTGTTGTGTCCGACTCGCGTGTTTGTCTGGTCACCCCTATTGCGTTCCCGTACGACAACCTTCGCTACTCGTTCATCGCGCATTTATGATGCGCCGCAACAAAGTCAATTAAACGCGGCCAATAGTCCGTCCAACCGTGCAGCGGATGCGACATCCAGTTCAAAAACCCACAAATCCGGATCGCGCGCGCAGCGGTTTTGCCAATAATTCTGGATTGCGGCATCACCTGTTTCAGCCAAATCTACGCTTTGCCATGCGGTTTTGCCATCCAATGAGGGATAACGGTCATACAGGCGCGGTTCTGCGCCGCGGATCTGTCCGATAAGCAGGATTGCGCCTGATGTCGCGTCGCCCTTTTTTAATACTGTCGCAAAGCCGCCGTCCGCCTCTGCCAAGCGCTTCATCGCAGATATCTGCACGCCACTTGCGAGCCGCGGTTCAATCAAGCGGCGTCGCGCTCTTCGGAAAGCGTCAGTACGGCAAACATGGCCGACGAATCGGCTGCACCGCGGAGTTGGGCCCGGAATTTCTCATCACGGAACAAGCGGGAGACTTCGGCCAATGCACGCAAATGCGACGCACCGTCCTGGGCTGGCGATATCAGCGCACAGACCAAATCCACCGGTTCATCATCCACCGCATCATAGGGCACAGCCTTTGCCAGCCGCGCAAATACGGCAACGGGCATATCAATACCCGACACCTTGCAATGGGGAATCGCGGTGCCGCCGCCAAAACCCGTGGGGCCAAGTCGCTCGCGCTCCACCATGCCCTCAAGCACCGCATGAGAATCCAGAAAATAATTTTCGGCTGCAATCACCGATAGACGTGCAAGCAGGTCGGATTTCCCCGAACATACCATGTCAGCAGCAACGGCCCCTTCAACGAGCCTTGTAGAAAGTCTGATCATATTTCTTTCAAACGCGCCTGCTTCAACAAGCAGCACAATCCCTAAATATTTGAATTGGTAAAGAAAACTAAACGAATGTGACCGGTATTTATGGCGCGGATTTTGGTTCAACCCAACCGATCGTGCCGTCTTCGCGGCGGTAAACCATATTATGCCGTCCAGTTCCAGTGTTTTTGAATAACAATGCAGGCGTATTGCGTAAATCCATCAACATAACGGCATCCGAAACTGTAGATTCGGGAATATCGGTGCGCATTTCGGCGACGATTACTGGTGCGTCGGGTTCCGGCGTCTCTTGATCGCGATCACCGCCATCAAAGACCGTATAGGCTGCTTCTTCCTGCGCCAGCGCATAAGCGGTCTGGACGTGGCGATCTTGCAACCGGCGCATGTAGCGGCGCAACTGCTTTTCAATGCGCTCCGCAGCTCGGTCAAATGCGACATGCGCGTCTTGCGCTTCGCCTCTTCCTTTCAGCACGAGGCCTTGCATTACGTGCATAACAATGTCGCTGGTAAAGCCATCATGCGGCGCGCGCCCAAATGTCGCATGCGCAGACAATGCCTTTGAAAAGTATTTTTCAGCAATGGATCCAAGTCGCGTTTCCACGTGGGTCTGGAGTGCTTCACCGGTGTCGACCTGATGTCCTGAAACCCTGATGTCCAATGCCTGTCTCCTTTGTTAAAGCGATGACCCCGTCTGGAGCCAAAGCGCGTCTTTAATCTTCGCTATAAAATCCGCATGTCGCGCCAATTCTTCTGCCGAAGCAGTATGCGCACGCGCGGGCCGGAAAATTTTCGTTATCTGAACGCTGCTAACGTCCGTTTGAGCCAAGGCTTTATCAGAAATGTCATTATCGGCGAGGCCAAGACCAATCTGACGGCCACCGGTCAGCTCAATATATAATTGCGCGAGCAGTTCTGCGTCCAACAGCGCACCATGTTTGACGCGGTGGCTGCGGTCTATGCCATAGCGCGTACACAGCGCATCCAGAGACAGCTTGGCGCCGGGATTTTTGACTCGCGCCAGCGCGACAGTATCCACCATCCGGTCCATCGAAACGGGTGTGCGGCCGCAATATTGCAATTCATGGTTTAAAAAGCCGAAGTCGAAACTGGCATTATGCGCCACCAATGGGCTGTCACCCAGAAACGCGAGCAACTCATCTGCTTTTTCCGCAAATACAGGCTTGTCCGACAAAAAACGGTCGGAAAGCCCATGCACCTGTTCAGCTGCAGCGGGCATTGGACGAAGCGGATTGAAATATGCGTGATAATGATTGCCGGTCATGACTCGGCCGATCATTTCAATGCAGCCGATTTCGACCATGCGATCCCCGGTGGCAGGGTCAAATCCAGTCGTTTCTGTATCGAATATAATTTCACGCATTCTGTAATGAGATGTGAGCCTGTTTGAAGCCTTATGCAAGACCCGCACGCAGCTTTTTGACAAGAGCGCGTACGTCGTGCCGTGTACCGGCCATATCCTGACCGGTATCAATCACGTAATCGGCGCGCGCGCGCTTATCCGCATCGTTCATTTGCAGTGCTAATATTTGTTCGAATTTTTCGGGCAGCATAGCCGGGCGGGCAAGCACACGCGCGCGTTGATCGGACGCAGGCGCAGATACCACCACGGTCACGTCGACACCGGCTTGTCCGCCTTTTTCAAATAACAAGGGTATGTCAAACAACACCATATCGGCGTCTTTGCGCGCCGCGAGAAACGCTTTGCGGCGTTCAGCCACGGCAGGATGAATGATAGATTCGAGTTTGGCGAGCCGGTCGCGATAACCGAAGACCGCTGCACCCAATGCCTTGCGGTCAACACCATCCGCACCGGTCGTTCCCGGAAAAGCAGCCTCAATTTCGTGGACAAGTTCGCCGCCAGCCTTTTGCATGTCATGCACGGCAGCATCCGCATCAAAAACAGGAACCCCTTCATCAGCGAACATGGCCGCTACGGCCGATTTGCCCATGCCGATAGATCCGGTGAGCCCGATGATGAGTGGCTTGTTCATTTCAGAAGCAACGCGCGCAGTTCGTCTTCGCCCTCCTCTGGCGGAGCAACACCGAAGAACAATTCAAACGCAATGGCGGCTTGGCCCACAAGCATTTCAAGCCCGTCGACCGTTTCCAGATCACGTGCGCGCGCAGCCTTTAGCAACGGCGTTTCAATGGGCGCATAAACCAGATCATAGACCAACGCATGTTCTGGCAACGGCGACAGGTCGATATCGAGCGGCTCTTGCCCCACCATACCCAGCGGACTTGCGTTCACGAGCAAGGCAGCATCGGGAAGGCGTGCATCAAATCCAATCACTTTGCCTTTCAAACCGAAATGGGCAAGTAAGCCTGCGGCCTTCAACGCATTGCGCGCTAACAGAACAACCTCACCGACATCCGCCTGAGCCAAAGCAAAAAGCACCGCGCGTGCAGCCCCACCAGCGCCAATCACGACGGCGGTCTCGCCAGCAATAGGGACATCTGCGATAGGTCCGTAGAAACCGCCTGCATCGGTGTTGGTTGCGACCAACGCGCCTGATTCATTGCGAAACACAGTATTGATCGCACCTATCGAACTGCGGACGTCACCTGGGTCATTCACGAAATCCAGCGCGGCAATCTTGTGCGGTATGGTGATATTGCATCCGCGCCAATTGCCATCAGCTGCGCGGGTCGCAAAATATTGTTCGAGATTTTCAGGCAACACATCATGCGCGTGATATTCCCCAAATATTCCCAAAAGCCGAAGCCAGTGGCCGTGAATCAGGGGGGATTTAGAATGTGATATCGGGTGTCCGATAACTTCGGCATATATAGTCATATCGGCAAAAGACCCCTCACTCGCAGATAGTCAAGAATAGGAAGCAAAGGCATCCCGATAATGGTGAATTGGCTGCCGCTCACGTTGGCAAACAACTGCGCACCTTCAGCTTCAATGCGGTAACACCCGACGCAGTGCCGAATTTCATCCCAATATTCGTCGACATATTGGTCAATGAATTCGGCGCTGAGCGCGCGCATCGTCATCTGCGCCGTATCGACAATCCGCCAAACGTGCGCGCCTTGTTCGCATATGACCGCAGCGCTTATCAATTTATGGGATGCGCCCGATAGTTCCGCGACATGTGCCCGTGCTTCGTCTTTATTTTGGGGCTTATCGTAGATTTTGCCCTCGGCACTCAGCAATATTTGGTCACAGCCAAGCACCATCGCAGTCGGTTGTTTGCGTGATATTTTGAGCGCTTTGGCTTCGGCAAGTGCGTCCGCAATATCGCGCGGCTTTGCCCCTGATTGGATAAGCGCGGCTTTGATGCTGTCTTCATCTACGTGCGCAGGGCAAGACTGAACATCAACGCCCGCAGCGCGCAACATCGCAATCCGTCCAGCGCTTTGCGACGCGAGGATGAGAGTCATATTTTTGCAGCCTCGGCTAGTTCGCGCTCGTTGAATAGATTAATGATCGCAGCAGCACTTTCTTCAATCGAACGGCGGGTTACATCCAGAACGGGCCAGCCATTATCAGCAAACATACGCCGTGCATGCGCGACCTCAGCCTTTACCTTTTCCTCATCGACATAATCGGTATCGGGCGCTTGGTTCAAGGATAGCAGGCGATTGCGCCGCACTTGGATCAGCCGTTCGGCGCTGGTGACAAGACCAATCACCATAGGATGTTTCAGCTGAAACAATATCGGTGGCGGCGGTGCTTCGGGCACAATGGGAATATTCGCGGTCTTATAACCACGATTGGCCAAGTAAATGCTCGTTGGTGTTTTCGATGTCCGCGACACACCAGCGAGGACAATGTCGGCTTCTTCCCAATTTTGCGCATTGATCCCGTCATCATGCGCAATAGTAAACTGGATAGCGTCAACGCGCGCAAAATAGGCAGCGTCCATAGCATGTTGACGCCCGGGACGCGCCTTTGCCTCTTGCCCAAGCATATTCGACATCGCATCACTAACGGCATCAAGCGCAGCCACCGCTGGCAAACCCATTGCACGGCATCGTGTTTCCAGCTTGCGGCGGGTGTCGCGGTTGACCAAAGTAAACAGGACAAGGCCAGGATTGGTCGCGACGTCGAGTAATATACGGTCGAGATGGCTTTCCGAACGGACCATAGGCCAGAAATGCTTTACGACATTTTCTGCGCCGTCAAACTGCGCCAACGCTGCCTTCGCGATGTTTTCAAGCGTCTCGCCTGTTGAGTCCGAAAGCAGGTGAAGGTGAAAACGTTCGCTCATGACTCACAGTCTTGTTGGTAGGCTGGGGATAAATCAAGGGACAAGTTTCTACCCATCATATCTTCCCCACTACCACCGAATAACCTCTCGATTCGAGCACAGCCTATCCACAGGGGCTTTTCGCTATGCACAGGCTGTGGATAATGGGGATGGAATTTGCGACTCCTTTGGATTGCGTTTGCCCTTGCGCGTCAAGATGTTGGCAATATCCGCAAAAGCTTTTAAGGATTGTGATATCAACAGCACATCATCTTTCATCATCCTTTATATAAATATATATTTTGATTGGATCTCGTCCGCTTATGTCAGTGCAAGCCTCGAAAAAACTGCTTAACGTCCTTAAGGGCAACCAAGAAGCAGTACCTCCTATTTGGCTCATGCGACAGGCCGGCCGTTACCTTCCAGAATATCGTGCCCTACGTGCTGAGAAGGGCGGATTTCTAGCACTTGCTTATGACAGCGATGCCGCGACTGAGATAACTTTGCAGCCTATCCGGCGCTTTGGTTTTGATGGCGCCATCCTGTTCTCAGACATTCTCGTCATTCCGCACGCCATGGGTCAGGATCTTTGGTTCGAAACTGGCGAAGGTCCTCGGTTGGCGCCTCGACTTGCGGAATCGCGTCTTGAAGAATTCGTGCCGGCCCCCGAACGGCTTGCTCCTGTCATAGACACGGTGCGTAAAGTATCTGCCGGGCTGCCAGCAGAAACAACCTTCCTGGGCTTCGCTGGAAGCCCGTGGACCGTCGCTACCTATATGGTGCATGGTCAGGGTAGCAAAGACCAAGCAGAGGCCCGCAGAATGGCGCATGCAGAGCCGCAGCGTTTTGGCGGGCTTATCGAGGCGATCATTTCTGCAACGGTCGATTATCTTGGCGATCAGATTGATGCTGGGGTTGATGCCGTCCAGTTGTTCGACAGCTGGGCAGGTTCCTTATCACCAGCTCAGTTCGAAAAATGGGTCATTGCGCCAAATGCTGAAATCGTGCGTCGTTTGAAAGCGCGTAATCCCGATGCGGTTATCATTGGCTTTCCAAAAGGCGCGGGCGGAAAACTCGCTGCCTATGCCGAAGGCACAGGCGTTGACGCATTAGGATTGGATGAAACCGTTGATCCGCATTGGGCGAACCGCGAGTTGCCGAAGGGCCTGCCGGTGCAGGGCAATCTTGATCCACTTGCGCTGATTGCAGGTGGCGAGGTCCTGAAAGAGGCAGCGGATAATATTCTATCGGCATTTTCGGACCGTCCGCATATTTTCAATCTCGGACATGGTATTTTGCCTGATACGCCGATAGAAAATGTCGAAATGCTTCTTAATCTGGTCCGCAAGGGTTAACCCATAAAGGCCGTTTTCATGACGGAAACGCTATCTGTGCTGTATATTTGGCTTAAATCTGCCCATATTATTTTCGTGATTTTCTGGATGGCGGGGCTGTTTATGCTCCCGCGCTTTTTCGTTTATCATCAGGAAAGTGCCGAAGGGTCTGAAGAGGCTGCCAAATGGGTGGACCGCGAGTCAAAGCTCATCAAAATCATCCTCAATCCGGCAATCATTGTCGTTTGGGTGATCGGACTTTTGCTGGCTTGGAATATTGGCGCGATGACCGAAGGCTGGTTCCATGCCAAGTTGCTCTTCGTACTTGGTCTGTCCGGATATCATGGCTGGATCGTTGGTTATGCGAAGAAACTCGCGCGCGGCGAACGGAAGCTAACGGGTAAGCAATTGCGGTTGTTTAATGAAGTGCCAGGCATTGCCGCAGCCATCATCGTCATACTGGTCGTTGCCAAACCTTTCTAAATGCGTTCACGCCTGCGTTTTTGCAGAACAGTTGACTGCGCACGCATCGCAGAGTATTTGCGAGCCCAAGCCCGTCCTGGGCGTGAGGCGCGACTTTAACAACAACCGCGCCACCAACTTTCAATATTCAGCTGGTTGTCTTTCTAAAACCGGCCCTCACTCGGACAAACTGTCCACCTGCAATCTGGGCCAATGGTCCATTCAACGGAATTATCTATGCATTTGAAAGAGCTGAAAAGCAAAAACCCCGCTGACCTCGTATCGATGGCTGAAGAGCTTGGTGTCGAGGGCGCGTCGACCTTGCGCAAACAGGATCTTATGTTTGCCATCCTGAAAGAGCTTGCCGAAGATGGCGAGCAGATCATGGGTCTCGGTACGATTGAGGTTTTGCCCGACAGCTTCGGTTTCTTGCGTTCGCCGGAAGCGAACTATCTTGCTGGACCAGACGACATTTACGTATCGCCGAATATGGTGCGCCAATTTGGTTTACGGACCGGTGATACCGTCGAAGGCGAAATTCGCGCACCTAAGGATGGCGAACGTTACTTTGCCCTGACCAAGGTTATGAAAATCAACTTTGACGATCCGGATGCCGTCCGTCACCGCGTCAATTTCGACAACCTGACACCGCTTTATCCCGATTCAAAGCTGATTTTGGACTCGCTGGACCCAACGGTGAAGGACAAGTCAGCACGCGTTATTGATATCGTCAGTCCGCAAGGCAAGGGTCAGCGCGCACTCATCGTTGCACCGCCGCGTACAGGTAAGACGGTGCTGTTGCAGAACATTGCGCGCGCCATTACCGAAAACCATCCGGAAGTGTTCTTGATCGTTTTGTTGATCGATGAACGCCCAGAAGAAGTTACCGACATGCAGCGCTCGGTAAAGGGTGAAGTTGTCTCCTCCACCTTTGATGAACCAGCAACGCGCCACGTGCAAGTTGCTGAAATGGTTATAGAAAAGGCAAAACGTCTGGTTGAGCACAAGCATGATGTTGTCATCTTGCTCGACTCCATCACACGTCTAGGCCGTGCCTACAACACCGTGGTTCCATCGTCTGGCAAGGTGTTGACCGGCGGTGTAGATGCGAACGCATTGCAACGTCCAAAGCGCTTCTTCGGCGCGGCCCGGAACATCGAGGAAGGTGGTTCGTTGTCCATCATCGCAACGGCGCTGATCGATACGGGCAGCCGCATGGATGAAGTTATTTTCGAAGAGTTCAAGGGTACGGGTAACTCAGAAATCGTTCTGGATCGCAAGGTTGCGGACAAGCGCATCTTCCCAGCGCTTGATGTCGGCAAATCCGGCACGCGTAAGGAAGAATTGCTGGTCGAGGAAGGCAAGTTGAAGAAAATGTGGGTCCTCCGCCGTATCCTTATGCAAATGGGCACCATCGATGCGATGGAATTCTTGCTCGACAAGATGAAGGATTCGAAGACCAACGAAGATTTCTTCGATTCGATGAATCAGTAAGCAATAGGCCACGTCATGATGTTTGAATTTCTGATTGCGACCGCGTCATCGGCTATGTCACTTGGCAGCCCCGCCGAAATTTGGGGGCATATCGTCAATGATTTCTCCAATCTGAATACCAGCAGTGCATGGACCGCTTTGGGTTCGGTCATCTTGCTTGACCTCGTGCTTGCGGGCGACAATGCGATCGTTGTCGGCGCATTGGCGGCGGGTCTGCCTGCGGAACAGCGCAAAAAGGTTATTTTCATAGGGGTTATCGCTGCGCTTGTTTTGCGCGTGGTGTTTGCTTTGATGGTCAATTTGTTGATGGGTGTTATTGGCCTCATCTTCGTCGGCGGATTGTTGCTGATCTGGGTTGCGTGGAAGATGTACCGCGACCTTCAACGCAGCGAAGCAACAGAATCCCCGGGCTCTCCTGAAGTTTTAGGTGACGAAAATAGCGGTATCCCCGCTGCTAAAAGCTTTGCTGCTGCGGCGTGGGCAGTTGCTGTCGCCGATGTGTCTATGAGCCTCGACAATGTTCTCGCCGTTGCAGGTGCAGCGAAGGATCATCCAGGAATCATGATTGTCGGTCTGATTTTTGCTGTTGCCCTTATGGGTATCGCAGCGAATATCATCGCCCAGTATATCGAACGCTATAAATGGATTGCATGGTTGGGCATGGCGGTCATTGTATATGTTGCGCTCAAGATGATTTATGAAGGCTGGACCGATCCCGAATTGGGGATCGGCAGCTATGTCATCGCAATGATCAGCCGCTAATAGTTGAGGGCATCTGACGATAGTCAGATAGCACTCAACTTAGGTGCTCTGCAAAAAACGCTGCTGTGCGGGTGTCCGCTAAGGCAGCGCCTGTCTCATCCCTGCGATTGCCCATTTCTGCTGCAAAGCCATGGTCCAGGCCGTCGTAACTGTGCAGCGTGACCTTAAGATGGCTTCCCAGCCCAGAATGGATCGCGGCCTGCGCTTCAGGTCCGACAAAATGGTCAGCAGTCGGGATATGCAGCATGAGCGGGTTAGCGATGGCGTGGCTTTCGCCGAGCATCTGGTCGATCATTACGCCATAATAGCCAACCGATGCACTGATGTCGGTACGCGTCGCCGCCATATAGGCTAGTCGTCCACCGAGGCAGTAGCCAACACAGCCCACTTTCTGAACGGGATCATGGCCTGAAATACCGCCGCGTATTGCGTGAATGGCCGCCTCGATGTCCTTGACGCCATCATCGGCATCATATTGCCCAAAATAACCGAATGCTTCTTGCAGCTGTGCTTCGACATCGGGATCAAGTTCGACGCCGGGCGCGAAACGCCAGAAAATGTCAGGCGCAATCGCCAGATATCCCTCATCAGCCAAACGATCGCATTTTTGGCGAATGCCTGCATTTACGCCGAATATTTCAGGTATGACGATAATGGCCGCTTTCGCTGCGCCGACGGGTGAGGCGCGATACGCCGGAAACAGGGCATCCTCATTGAGTGCCGCAATCTTTATCATGTCGCCCATATCTTGCTCCTGTGCGGATATTCTCCGCAATTGCGTGATTCGATGTTGGCTTTATACTATGTCCTACCAACAATAGGAGAGTCCGGGCCATGAAGATGAACATAGAAATCGATTGTTCTCCAGAAGAGGCCCGTGCGCTGTTGGGTCTACCCGACGTGACCAAGGCCAATGAAGCCTATGTGGAAAAGGTAACCAACCTGATGAATGGAGCCGGTGGCATCGACCAGCTTCAGGAGCTTGGCAAGCAGATCGCCCCAATGGGGCAAATGGGATTGCAGCTTTTTCAACAGCTGATTGAGACGGGTGCGAAGGCCGCCATGTCGGGCTTGAACAGCAAAGACAAAAAATAGCAATTTGATGTCTGCCACCGATACCATTTTTGCGCTGTCCAGCGGCGCGCCTCCGGCTGCCATAGCAATTATTCGCATCAGCGGCCCTGCGGCGTTTGATGTGGTACGCGGGCTTGCGGGGCGTACACCTGCGCCGCGGCGTGCGTCTTTGGCTGTGTTGCAGGCACCAGGGAGTGGAGAGTTACTCGATCAGGCGCTTTTGCTGCTGTTTCCGGGTCCTGATAGTGCAACCGGAGAGGATTTGGCTGAATTTCATATCCATGGCGGGCGTGCAGTCGTTCGCGCTGTCGAAAAAGCCATATCGCAGTTTCCCGAAGTTCGCATGGCAGAGGCTGGCGAGTTTACGCGAAGGGCCTTTGCCAATGGCCGGCTTGATCTAAACGAAGCTGAGGGTCTTGCAGATTTGTTATCGGCCGAAACCGAGTGGCAGCGCAAATCTGCAACCTTGATGTTTGGTGGCAAATTCAGTGCAGCGATAGAAACATGGCGGCAAGAAGTGTTGCGCTTGTCGGCGTTGACCGAGGCTGAGCTTGATTTTTCAGATGAGTCTGATGTCGAATCTCAAAATAATACAATAATTTCAGACTCTTGTATGCATATCCAGCATGAGATTGAGAATATATTGTCCAGTCCCTCCGTTGAAAAACTGAAGGATGGCCTTCGCGTGGTACTGGGCGGTCCACCAAATTGTGGGAAGTCGACATTATTAAACGCCCTCGTCGAGCGCGAGGCGGCTATTGTGTCCGACATCGCCGGTACGACACGGGACATGATTGAAGTGCCGATCGGGCTGGATGGCATAGCGCTTGTTTTCACCGATACAGCGGGCTTACGGGATCATACAGACGATGTCATTGAACGAATCGGCATCGACCGAAGCCAAGCCGCGATGCAAGGGGCTGACATCCTATTGTGGCTTGGGGCCGAAGGAAGTGGCCCTGATCATCCGCATATGATTGAAGTGGCTGCCAAGTCCGACATCCCCGATGGTGTGAAGAAGTCGGGCGCCGCGATACAGGTCTCGGCCTTGTCCGGATTAGGCATTACCGATTTGAAAACAGCCGTAGCGGAAAAGGCACGGCAGCTTCTGCCGCCACCGGACCAATTCTCGGTCAATCAGCGCCAGCGGAATTTGCTCGCAGAGTGCGCAACTGCTCTTGGTGCTTGTCGGACGACCGAAGATTGGCTCATCGTCGCAGAGAGCTTGCGGCAAGCGCGGCTGGCTTTGGATGCGCTAACGGGCCGCGCCCATACCGAAGAGCTGCTGGACAATTTGTTCGGTAAATTCTGCGTTGGGAAATGACGCGCTGTTTCACGTGAAACAATCTGACGCAGAGTTTTGACCGATGCGCCTTGTTCGTCTATGCGCCACCTATGAAGACGGATTTCGACATCATTGTAGTTGGCGGAGGGCATGCCGGAACTGAGGCCGCCGCCGTCGCTGCGCGCATGGGTGCCCGCGTTGCACTGGTCAGTTTCGATAAAAGCATGATTGGCGCCATGTCATGCAATCCAGCAATAGGCGGCCTTGGAAAAGGGCACCTTGTTCGAGAAGTCGATGCATTTGACGGCCTGATTGCCCGCGCGGCAGATGATGCTGCGATCCATTATCGAATGCTCAACGCGTCTAAAGGCGCTGCAGTGCAGGGGCCCCGCGTTCAGGCAGACCGTTCGTTATTCAAGGCATCGATTCAGCGCCAGCTCGGTGAGATTGAACATCTGACGATATTGCAGTCTGAGGCAGCAGCACTGCATTTTGTGCCCGGGTCATCCAACAAAGTGAGTGGCTTGGTCCTTGGCGATGGGTCAATCATAACATCCTCGGCCGTCATATTGGCGACAGGTACTTTCTTGGGTGGAAAGCTGTTTCGTGGCGAAGAGCGGTTTGAGGGTGGCAGAGTAGGCGAAGATTCCGCAATGCTTCTGTCTAGGCAGCTGCGCGATGCGGCATTGCCAATAGCACGGCTAAAGACAGGCACACCGCCACGCATTGATGGCCGGACGATTAACTGGGCAATGCTGGAAGAGCAGCCATCCGACGATGATGATTGGACGATGTCATTTTCAAATCAACGGCGATCGGTTCCCCAGATATTCTGCGCGATGACGCGCACCAATGCAGTGACACATGACATCATTCGCTCAGGTCTCGACAGGTCACCTTTATTTGGGGGAGATATTGAGGGCAGGGGCCCAAGATATTGTCCGTCTATTGAAGACAAAATATTCCGTTTTGGTGATCGTGATGGTCACCAGATATTCCTAGAACCCGAAGGTCTAGATAGCCATTTGGTTTACCCCAATGGCATCTCAACTTCGCTTCCAACGGACATTCAGGAAGCCATGGTCAAATCGATGGCCGGGCTTGAGCAGTGCGAAATCGTTGTCCCGGGCTATGCCGTTGAATATGATTACATTGACCCACGCTGTCTCGATTCAACGCTCGCCGTGCGCGCGTTCGATGGATTATATTGTGCCGGCCAAATCAACGGCACAACGGGTTATGAAGAAGCCGCGGCACAGGGACTGGTCGCGGGGCTAGGTGCTGCTTGCAAATTGCTCGATCGGCCTATGCCATCAATAGACCGCACCAACAGCTATATCGCCGTGATGATTGATGACCTCACGCTACAGGGCGTTACCGAACCATACCGGATGCTAACGGCCCGCGCTGAGTATCGCTTGCGGCTCCGATCAGACAATGCCCACACGCGGTTGACTCCTCTGGCAATTGGGGCGGGTGCGGTCGGCCAAGTTCGTATGCGTGCATTCGAAGATAGAGAGCGGATGAAAGCTAATGCGCTTGATATCATGTCGGTCCAGGTCAGTGCCGACATCCTCATGAAGCAGGGTGTGGCGGTTAAACCCGATGCAGGAAAGATGTCAAAGTTGGAGTGGCTTCGTTTCCCACATGTTTCGATCACCGACCTGATGGGGTTGGAAGGTGACAAATGGCCGCGCGAGCTTCTGTTAGAGATTGAGCAGGACGGTCGCTACGCGCCATATCTAGCTCGGCAGGAGGCCGAGATTCAAGACGTTGCCGCCAACGAGAAGATAACGCTGGCGAGCAATGTTGATTATGCGGCAATCGCGGGGCTCTCCCATGAGATGGTGGAGAAACTGCAAAGCGCAAAACCAGAAAATTTGGCTGCGGCGTCGCGCATCCGCGGTATCACCCCTGCAGCGTTAGCCGCTATATTGGTGCACGCCAAAAGAGCGCGTAGCGCAGTGACTGAAGTGGCATGACCGAAGCAGAAGCGAAAGATTGGCTGACTTCGTCTGCGGGTGTTTCACGTGAAACAATGGACGCGCTTGAAGCATTTGTTGCGTTTTTGAAGCGCGAGTCGGTGAGCCAGAACCTCATTGCGGCCTCGACAATAGACGATATCTGGTCACGCCATATCCTGGATAGTGCGCAGTTGCTCAGCTTTATGGGGAGCCGTCGGCCGGATACAAAATGGCTGGATCTCGGATCGGGTGCTGGGTTTCCGGGGTTAATTGTCGCGTTTCTTACAGATTTTGAAGTGACTCTTGTGGAGTCGCGCGCACGTCGCATTGAATATTTGCAGCGTGCAGTTGAAATGCTCGATATCGGTGGACGCGTGACCGTGGCAGGTATGCCGCTTGAGCGCATGAAAACCGCCCCATTTTCGGTCATTAGCGCGCGCGCGTTTGCACCCTTGCCCAAATTGTTTGAACTGGCCGCGCGTTTCTCTACAAATAATACTTTGTGGCTGCTGCCAAAGGGTCGTAACGCTGCTGCAGAGTGGGATGATGCTGAGATAGTCTGGGATGGCGAATTCAGCGTAAAACAAAGCATAACGGATGCAGACGCCGGTATCCTTGTCGGCACATTGACTGGCAAGCGCACAGGTGGCGGTAAGGCCGGAGCAAAGGGACAGAAACCATGATCCGAATTGCAGTGGCAAATCAAAAGGGTGGCGTTGGCAAAACCACGACGGCTATCAACCTGGCTACTGCATTGGCAGCAAGTGGCTGGCGTTGCGTATTGGTTGATCTGGATCCTCAAGGAAATGCGTCAACCGGCCTTGGCTTGAAGCAAGCGCAGCGGGTACATAGCAGCTATGATCTTTTGCTCGGTGATGCGTCTCTGAAGGATGCAGCTATCCCGACTCTCATTCCCAATTTGGATATTGTGCCTGCAACGGTCGATCTGTCCGGGGCTGAAATCGAACTTGTCGAATATGAGGACCGCACCGGACGCTTGAAGGCGGCTTTCGACAAATCGGATTCCAACTGGGACATATGCATCATCGATTGCCCGCCGTCGCTTGGGCTCATTACGATTAACTCGCTGGTAGCGGTCGACTCGATTCTTGTGCCGCTACAATGCGAATTTTTCGCATTGGAAGGTTTAAGTCAGCTATTACAGACAGTTGAGCGCATTCAAGCGCGGTTTAACCCGGCGCTTACGATCATGGGCATCGCGTTGACGATGTATGACAAGCGCAACAAACTGACTGAACAAGTTGCCGATGACGTCCGCAGTTGCCTGGGCGAACTGGTGTTCGAAACAGTCATCCCGCGGAACGTGCGTTTGTCCGAGGCACCAAGCCATGGGCTTCCGGCGTTGGTGTATGACCATCGCTGCTCGGGTTCAGAGGCGTATATGAAATTGGCAAGAGAATTGATTGGCCGGTTACCGGCTCGGGAGCTCGCAGCGTGACGAATGATAATCCATCGGAAAAATCCCCTTTGAAAAAGAAAATGGGATTGGGTCGTGGTCTGGATGCTTTGCTTGGTGAAGCATTGCGCGGCGATTCGTCTTCTGCGCGCGCGTCTGCAAATATTGATTCACGCAGCTTGGGCGTCACGACAATTGCAGTGGCCGAGATACGCCCAAACCCGGATCAGCCGCGCCGCCATTTTTCGGACGATAAGCTGAACGAGTTGGCGGCCAGCATTGCAAAGCATGGCGTTATCCAACCAATCGTCGTCCGTCCATTTAAGGATGGCTATCAAATCGTGGCCGGAGAACGCCGCTGGCGCGCGGCACAGCGGGTTCAGCTGCACGACCTGCCGGCGATCGTGCGCAATTTCGATGATGCTGAAACGCTTGAAATCGCATTGCTGGAGAATATCCAGCGCCAGGATCTCAACCCCATTGAAGAAGCTGAAGCTTACAAAAAGCTGACGGATTTGTTCGGGCATAGTGCTGCCGAGTTGGCGGATCTGGTCCACAAGTCGCGTAGCCACGTGGCGAATATGATGCGTCTGCTCGATTTGCCGATGCCGCTGCGCGATTTGGTCATCGAAGAGAAATTGACGATGGGCCATGCTCGGGCACTGTTGGGAAGCGAAAATGCGGTTCCACTGGCAATGTTGGTCATCAAAAATGGCCTGTCGGTCCGTGCTACTGAAGCGCTTGTGCAGAAGGAGCGCGCACCAACTGCCAAAAAAGGCAAGAGCACAGGTCCGAGTGACAATGCGGACATCCGCGCCGTGGAATCCCATTTGGGCGACCTGTTGGGCTTGAGCGTGCGAATCGTTCAGAAAAATGCCACGGGTGCAGGGGCCGTGACGTTTGAATATGGCAGTCTCGATCAGCTCGACATGCTGTGTCAGCGCCTGACGGGTGAAAAATTCTGATATTTTTTCAATATTATAGCTGTGTCTTGATATCTGGGCTTGCCGTTCGATATTCTGATTGTTGGCGGAAATGCTTTGGTTTCTGACCGGTCAATGACAGAATCTAAGCTTTGGCTGAAAGCTTTCATTAACCATGATGGAAAGCAAAAATTTATGATTCGATGTGCATAGAGGACCGTGAATGCAGTGGGGCATTCCGAATCTGCTAAGTCACAAAGGACCAGAATATGTTGAACAAGACGAAATTCGCCCTTTTGGGTGTTGTCGCCGCCGCTGCAATGGCTTCGACTGGCGCGCAGGCTGCTACGCAAACCGCATCGGCTGAAGTTGATATTGTCGCAGCCGTACAATTGGCTCAAAACGACGGCCTTGATTTCGGTGTTGTCGCCTCGAGCGGTACCGCAGGAACAGTTGTGCTGCCGACCGCTTCCAACACACGGGTTTGCTCGGCTGGCGTTACCTGCGTTGGTACAGCGCTGCGTGGCCGCTTCACCGTAAGCGGCGCAACCTCGGGTTATGTTGTTGCGATCAACGTACCAGCGACCACAACTTTGACCTCGGGCGGCAATAACATGGTGCTGACATTGGCACCATCGATGACCTCGTTCAGCTCCACTGGTGCACCACAAATATTCTTCGTCGGTGGTTCGCTTGCAGTTGGCGCTAACCAAGCTGCCGGAACCTACACAGGCTCATACAACGTTTCCGCTGATTATCAGTAAGACGTCTGCGTCTGCGGACGCAATCATCTAGCATCTTACCCCCGACGGCCAAGCTGTCGGGGGTTTTTTGTGCCCGTGACAAAACATCGTTAGCGGGATGGTAACCATATTGTTCCACATTGGCAGCGTGGACCAGCACGGCGGATCGACCCCCTCGTGCATCAATGTGGGTGAAATAATATGTTTAAATTGCTTGGAAAAGCATGTTGGCTAACTGCGCTGCAGAGTGTGAAGTTGGCAATCCTTCTTCCAATTTCTTTTACCGTGGCTTCAACAGCTGCGTATGCCGCCGGTGATCTGCTCATTGCACCTACGCGCGTGGTCCTCGACGGTCGTCGTGGAACTGAGGTCATCTTGAACAATATCGGCAACGAAGAGGCGACCTACCGGATCACGCTCGAACTTCGCCGTATGAACGCGCAAGGCAGGCTTGATGATGTCGATGCTGAAAAAGCGACTGATCAAGAAAAGTCGGCTTTGGATGTTATTCGATATGCACCACGGCGTGTTACCCTTCCTCCGAACCAGCCGCAGTCTATCCGGATTGGGCTTCAGCCGAATGAAGCGCTGCCTGACGGCGAATACCGAGCGCATATGCTATTTCGCGCCATTCCCAAAGCCACGCCAGTGGACGCCGCAGCTAGCCCGACTGAGGGCTTAAAAATCCAGATCATTCCTATTTACGGGATCAGTATTCCGGTCATTGTCCGCAAGGGCAATGTGTCGGCTACTGCTGCATTGGCCAATGTCCGTATTGGCAAGGACAATGAAGGACCTACGCTCGAATTCGACATGAACCGGTCGGGTAACCGGTCATTGTTCGGCGAAATTCACGTGACGAAACCGGGCGTTTCAGAGCCGTTGCATGTGAGCAAGGGTATCGCCATCTATCCCGAGATAAGCCGCCGTGTCGTCTCGATTCCGCTTTCGCCGGAATTGGCCGCTCAGGTTCGCGGTGATATCGTCATATCCTATTATGAAGCGCCAGAAGCCGGTGGCGGCCTCATCAGCCAGGTTCGCGCTGTCCTTCCCTGACCGCATGGTCACTTAAAACCCTATGCGCCGCATCTTTCATCAGGCCTTAAAGGCACTAACGGCAATCGCCGTTGCAACCGGGGTCCTCGTGGCTCCGGTTGCACCTGCGTTTGCCGCGGGCTGGCAAGCCAATGAAGATGATGCGCTGCTTTTTGATGTACGCGTTGGCCAATGGCGGGTTGGTGACGGCGTGCGGGGCTATCAAACCGATACCGGCGTCTGCATTGACTTGGCGGATATCATCATCGCTTTCGATCTTCCTGTGCGTTTGGACAAGAAGTCGCGCCGCGCAACTGGTTGGTTATTTGAAGAAAGCCGGACTTTCACGCTCGACCGCGAAGCCAATATAGTACAAATCGTGAACAAAATACAAAACCTGAACCCTGCCGACGTACGCGACGTCCCTGAAGGCTGGTGCGTTGACGTTGATGTCATGGCAAAATGGCTGGATGTAAACATCAAGGCTGACCAATCCAATGCGCTCATTCTTGTAAGCGCTGACCGTAAGTTGCCATTCGAGCTCGCGGAAGAACGCAAAGCGCGAGCCGGGAAAGTCAAACCGCCCAAAGATTTTGACCTCAGCAGTCTGCCACAATCGCGCGATCCGTATAAATTCTTCCGTACACCCTCCATAGACGTCGTGGCGTCTATGAGCGCTGCCCGTGACAAAAGGTCAGGGAACCGGGTTGACGCGCGCTATGAAATTTATGCGAGTGGGGAGATTGCTGGCGCCTCGGTTGATGCCCGCCTATCGTCAAACGGGCGCGGTATGCCTGAGAACTTGCGCCTCCGTGCCTATCGGACGGATCCCGATGGCGCCCTATTGGGACCCTTGGGTGCCACACATTTCGCGCTCGGCGATGTCGCGACCAATGCGACCGCGCTTGGCATCCAAACTACGGCGGGGCGTGGCGCATTTGTTACCAATCGACCTCTTAACCGACCCGCCAGCTTCGACAGAACGGTATTCCGTGGGGAATTGCCCGATGGTTGGGAAGCGGAGCTATACCGCAATGATCAGCTGATTGGTTATGTCCAAAGCCGTGGTGACGGGCGCTTTGAGTTTCTTGATGTTCAATTGTCCTACGGCCAGAACCGCTTTGAAGTCGTGCTCTATGGGCCGCAGGGTCAGGTGCGCCGCGAAATGAAGATGATCCCGGTCGGGCTCGACTCCATTCCTCCCCGAGAAACCTATTATTGGGCCGCTGTGCAAGACGCAGGGCGCGACCTCATCGACCTGGGCAATGTTGAACCGAGCGACTTTTTGGGATGGCGCGGCGGTTTCGGACTTGAGCGCGGACTTGACCCCAAGACGTCAGTTGCGGCTTCGCTATTTACATCGGAACTGCGCGGGCAGCGCCAATATTATCTTGAAGCATCGGTCCGCCGTGCGGTTGGACCAACGCTGGTCGAAGTTGCTGGCGCAGCAAACCTTGTTGGGGGTTACGCACTGCGGGGGCAAGTACTGGCGCAGGTCGGGCAAGCGCTTATTGCCGGTGAAAGCGCCTGGCTGTTTGGGAACTATCAAAGTGAACGATATGATCGCGATGTTCGGCGTTTCAACAGCATATCGCTTGATCATGCGCTGAAGTTGGGGCGGCAATATATCCCGCTGCGTGGCGAAATTCGCTATATTGAGCGCGCGGATGGCGGCAGCCGAATTGAAGCGGCATCAAGAATGTCATTTAATATCAATAGATTAAATGCAAGCGCAGAACTTGAATGGACGCAGGAACACAGTGGGCGCGGTGATACGCCATCATCTCGGTTGGACTCGGCGCTTCGGTTATCGGGGCGGATAGGTGGCCTGCGTTTGCGGGGGGAGGCGACATTTGCCCTTTCAGGTGATGCCGGCTTTAGGGAATCCAAAATCACCGGCGAGTGGCGCGCTGGCGAATATTCCGACTGGAAAGTGGAGGCGGGCTATTCGGCGGGCGACTCACGCGCGCGCCTATCGCTCGGTCATAGTCGGCGCTTTAAATATTTTGCGGTCACCGGGCAGATTGAGGCCGGCAGTGATGGATCCGTCGCTGCTGGACTAAGCCTTGCCTTCAGCCTTGGGCCAAATCCCCATAGCGGCGGTATTCGCGTTGCCGCCGAAAAGCTCGCGTCATCGGGACAGGCATTTGCTGTTGTTTTTCAAGATGATAACGCTGATGGTATCCGCCAGCCCGGTGAAGCGCTGCATAAGGATGTTGAGCTCACCGCTGGTTCGACGGGCCGGGGATTGCCAACCGATGGCCAAGGCCGCACGATCATCGACGGCCTTCAGCCCTATGAGCAGATTCTGATCGGCATTGATGCATCGAGCTTACCCGATCCCTTCGTGCAACCTGCCAATAGCGGTATTGTGGTGACCCCGCGGCCAGGCATTCCGACGATAATTGAACTACCGCTTGTTTCAGCAGGCGAAATATCCGGAACGTTGCAGCGCGAGGGTGGCAAAGCGCTCAGCGGCGTCGACCTAGAGCTTGTCGATAAAAATGGGCGCGTTGTGAAGTCGACGCGCAGTGAATTTGATGGCTTTTTCCTCTTCGAGTTCATTCCTTACGGGAATTATAAGCTCAGAGTTGCACCGCTGTCGGCCAACATCATTGGCGTGGTTCCAGAATTGTCAGGCGTTGCTGCCTTGGGCAAATCCAGTGGCACGGTGGATATGGGAATTATAATCGCCCGCCTCGTTCCGCGACTTGCGTCTATGCTGAATGGTGAGACCGCAAACGCACAGGGGCCCTAGTTCGACCAAGCGCATCCAATGTCGTTATACCTGCGTATCTGTTGTGGTCATAACGACATTGGCATAATGTCCAGTGTGATCAATCATGGGGCGAACGGTCGATGGCGGATAATCTGGTACAGCGGCACAAAGCCACCACGCGGATTTGGCACTGGTTGAACGCAGTTGCGCTTACGGTGTTGCTGATGAGTGGTCTGATGATTTTCAATGCACATCCGCGTCTCTATTGGGGCGAATATGGATCGCGCGAAGACCGCGCGTGGTTGGAAATTGATGACACGAGGACAACCGGATTTGTGAAAGTCGGCTCGGCGACGCTGGAGACGACGGGCGTGTTGGGATTGTCATTGGGCGCCAATGACAAAGTCCGCCGCGTTGCCTTCCCGGGCTGGGCGACGATACCCACGGGCTACAATCTTGGCGCAGCGCGGCGTTGGCATTTTGCCTTTGCGTGGCTGTTCGCACTCGGGTTGACTGGCTTCATGGCGGCGTCGTTGTTGAATGGGCACATCCGCCGGCATTTGCATATCCGCAAGGCAGAATGGGGCCTTGGGCATATATGGGGCGATATTAAAAATCATGCACGGCTGCGCTTCGACGCGCACGGTGCAGGCACCTATAACATCCTGCAGAAGTTCAGTTATGTAGGGGTGATTTTCATTTTGCTGCCGCTGATGATCTTCACAGGACTTGCGATGTCGCCGGCTATGAATGCGGCACTGCCATGGTTGCTTGATATATTTGCCGGCCGGCAATCTGCGCGTTCGATCCACTTCATTTGCGCTGCCCTTTTATGCAGTTTTGTTCTGCTGCATCTGGTGATGGTGCTGCTGTCGGGGCCAATCAACGGCATTCGTTCGATGATTACCGGCAAAGTTCGGCAGGCACCTCAAGTCAACGCGACGGGAGTGGAATCATGAAGAGCGACCGTGACGCTATCGGACGACGTGCCCTTTTGCGCGGCGCAACTTTGGGCGGCAGCGCGCTGATCCTCAGTGGTTGCGATGCCTTGAATGAAAGCGACACATTTCGGTCGGCGTTGCGCACAGCCGAGTCTCTCAACAAGGTGGTACACAGAAGCTTGATGGACCGCGCTGCGCTTGCGCCCGAATTTATTGCGTCCGACATTTCGCCTGTTTTCAAAACCAACGGGTCGCTGACGGGGACGTCTGCGGAATATCTTGCGCATGTCGACAATAAGTTTGCTGATTGGAAGCTGCGTGTTGATGGCATGGTTGCCAACCCCATGGATGTCAGCCTGAATACGCTTCGGGCGATGCCCGCGCGAACCCAAATAACACGGCATGATTGTGTTGAAGGCTGGAGTGCCATTGCCCAGTGGCAAGGTACACCGCTGCGTTTACTGTTACAGCAAGCCGGGTTATCGGCGCGCGCCAAATATATCGTTTTCCACTGCGCCGACAATTACGGCGCTGCGCCTTATTATGAGTCGATTGATTTGATTGATGCATTTCACCCGCAAACGATATTGGCCTGGGGCATGAACGGCGAAATGTTGCCGGTGAAATATGGCGCACCTGTTCGCCTGCGCGTTGAAAGGCAGCTGGGTTACAAACAGGCGAAATATGTCATGCGCATCGAAGCGACCGATGATCTGACAAAATTCCATGTTGGAAAAGGTGGATATTGGGAAGATGTAGGCGACTATGAGTGGTATGCCGGAATCTAGGCTTGCGTGTCCGCGCGGTTAATGGAAAAGCCGTTGGCAGTCACAGGGAGACCCCACCAAAATGAAGACCCGCGCAGCTGTTGCATTTGAAGCCAAGAAGCCGCTTGAGATTGTCGAGCTTGATCTTGAGGGGCCGAAGGCCGGCGAGGTTCTGGTCGAGATCATGGCGACCGGCATTTG
>JAIXOE010000055.1 GCA_027486895.1 Sphingomonadales bacterium | reverse complement strand
TGCTGTTCTTTGGGAGGAAGAAATCGGCCATATCAATATCCTGTTGTCGTCGTGACGTGTAATTCCATATCTGCCGAACGCCCTAACCAAGCGTTTGTGCAATCACAAGCCCTCAACTGTGTCCGTTCGGGTTGCTTTTTCTGCAAGTCGAACGCGCAGCTTGTCGATTTTGCGGCCATCCATATCCACAACTTCAAAATGCCAACCTTGGTCGCGGAAGGATTCACCCTCTACCGGCAAGTGTCGCAATATGTGCAGAACGTGGCCGGCGGCGGTCGCGTAATCTCGGTCTTCGGGCAAATCAATCGACAGCGCCTCTGCCATTGCGTCAGCAGACATTGCGCCGGAAACAAGCATGGAGCCATCATCCAACGTGATGATGTTGGGCGCGCTACCTTGCGCCTGATCCGATGCAAACTCGCCCGCAATCGCCGCCAGCAGGTCGTTCGGCGTTACGATTCCTTCAAAATGCCCATATTCATCATGGACAAGCAACATGGGCACATCAGAAGAACGCAGAATTTCGAGTGCATCCATGGCGTCAAGTTGGTCCGGGATGATCTCTGCGCGACGCATCAGGTTACGGATATCAAGGCTTTCCCCGCGAATCTGTGCAGCAACAATATCGCGTGACTGAACAACGCCGATGATATCGTCACCGTCCTCGCCTGTGACTGGCAGCCGCGTGTGCAGCGAATTTAACAGCGAATCGCGGACATCATCTTCAGATGCGTCGGCTGCTATTCGGTCTACATCGGTGCGCGGCGTCATGACTTCACGCACCGGACGGTCAGCCAGTCGCACAACGCCAGCAATGACCTTATGTTCATGCTCTTCGATGATTCCGGCATGCGTGGCTTCGGCAAACACCATGCGCAGCTCCTCGGCGCTCAGTGCGTCACGCGTATCCCGGCGAAGGCCAAGCGCGCGGAAGATGGTCGCGCTGGACTTGTCGAGCGTCCAAACAATCGGCGCGGTCACGCGTGCGAGCAATTCCATCGGGCCGGCCATGATGACGGCAATGCGTTCGGGCGCAATGAGCGCAAATTGCTTGGGAACCAGTTCGCCAACCACCAACGACGCGTAAGTGGTAATACTAATGACAATTCCGAAACCCAAAGTTTCTGACCATTCCTTGGCAATGCCCAAAAGCGCTATGCGCTCTGCCACTGGCCCGCCGAGGGTCGAGCCCGAATAGGCACCGGCGATAATGCCGATCAGTGTGATGCCGATTTGCACGGTGGACAGAAACTTGCCCGGATCGCGTCCCAGACGGAGAGCTGCCGAAGCGCCGCGCTTTCCGTCTTCCGCCATGGCCTTTAGTTTCGCCGTTCGCGCCGAAACGATGGCGAGTTCAGACATGGCAAACACACCGTTCAGGGCAATGAGAGCCAATATAGTCGCGGCATCAAACCACGGGAAAGGATGAAGAGGTTCCATAGGGACCCCATTCCCATAGTGCCAACGCCAGCGCTTTGGCAACAAAATGCCGAAAAATGTGTTAAGGTCAAAAGATGTAACCAAACAAAAAATAATCTCAGGTTCATCATTGGTGTCGCTTATGGGACATCCTAGCTGAAAGGGAATTTTATGAAAAAAAATCAATTGATAACGCTGTCATTGATGGCTGCAATGCTGCCGCTATCGGCCTGCGTCACTGATCCGGAAACCGGTAATCGCACGATTTCGAAAGCTGCGCTTGGCGGGGTCGGCGGGGCGTTGGGCGGATATTTGCTCGGCGACCTTATTGGTGGCCGCCGTGATCGCACTGAAAAGATTGTCGGCGCTGGTATCGGCGCCATCGCGGGTGCGGGCGTTGGCTATTATATGGATGAGCAAGAACGCAAGCTTCGCGCGCAAACCGCAGGCACAGGCGTTAATGTTATTCGCGATGGCGATAACCTTGTCCTGGATATGCCTTCGGAAGTTACCTTTGGTGTCGACAGTTCGAACATCGATGCGGGTTTCCGCAACACGCTGGATCAGGTTGCGTCCACGCTGACGCAATATGAAAAAACCTATGTCGACGTCATGGGCCACACTGACTCAACTGGTTCAGATGCGTATAACCAATCGCTCTCGGAACGCCGAGCGTCGGCTGTTGCGAGCTATCTGACCTCGCGTGGCGTTCAGTCCGCGCGTCTTGCAACGCGTGGCTATGGTGAGAGCCAACCCAAGGCGAGCAATCTTGACGAAACCGGTCGTGCGGCAAACCGCCGTGTCGAAATTCGTCTTGTCCCTGTAACCCAGGGCTAATTTGGATTTAGACCGGAACACCCTGAAGCAATTTGGGTAGCGCGCCACTTTCGCCCCGCGCCTCGGCCATGAAAAACGCCTTGGCCGGGGTGGCGCGTTGCACCATTGCCATCCCGAAACGCCGGACCGCAGACGCGGTTTTGCCGGGAATGGAGAAAAGGCGATTCAAGCCATCGGTTGAGACCGCGATCAGCAACGTATCGATGCTGCGCCACCGGCTATAGCGATCAAGCAACTGCGCATCGCCAAAATCAAGGCCAAGCCGCATCCCGTCGACCAACACTTCAGTCAACGCCGCAACATCGCGCAGGCCGAGGTTCAGACCCTGACCCGCGATGGGGTGAATACCATGTGCGCTGTCGCCGATGAGCACCAGCCGTTCAGAAGTGATATTCGCCGCATGGTGGAAACCAAGCTTGTATGAAGATAAAGGCGCGGCGATTTCAACCTGACCCAATATGCCGCCCATCGCCTTTTCCAGCTCTGCTGCATATCCGCGCGGCGACAATTTCATATAGCCCGGCGCATCTGAGGCATCGACTGACCATACGATGGCCGAACGGTGCCGCCCGTCATCCGCATCCAACATTGGCAAAACCGCAAATGGTCCGGATGGATAAAAAATCTCGTAAGCAATGTTGTTATGTGAATGTTCGTGGAAGATCGCACCGACCATTGCGCTGTGGTCATATTGCCAGTGCGCAATATTGATTCCCATTTCTTCGCGAGTCTGGCTTTGGCGGCCTTCTGCGACAATCATGAGATCAGCGGTCAGCACTTTGCCGTCGTCGAGCTGGACGGTTGCGCATCCTGAATCCTGCGACTTGCTGACGATATTGGCGGGCATGTGCAGTTGGATTTCATTACTTGCCATTGCAGCGCTGTACAAAACGCCGCGCAGATAGCGGCTTTCAAACATCTGGCCAAGGAAGCCGTCATCCTCGGCTGGTGCAAAATCAAGCGATCCGGGCTTTAAGCTATCGCTCACCCAAATCTTTTCAATCGGGCAGCCTTTTCCGGCCAATGCTTCTCCCAATCCAATAGCCTCGAACAGTTTGTAGCTTGAACTTGATATGGCGAAGGTGCGACCATCAAAGCCCGCCTGCAACATGCTCGCTTGATCGGCGCGGTCAATGACATGGCTGGTGATGCCATGTGAAGCCAATGCCAGTGCTTGCGTAAGCCCGATGAGCCCACCGCCGATGATGATGACGTCTGCCTTGTGATTCATAATAGCTCTATGCCGCAACCGACCGGCGGACTCAAAGGAGGATTTTGACTGTAGCCCGGCCGTGTTGGCAGCGATCTTCGACCTGTAATACTTGACGGCGAGTCCAGCGAAGGCGAAAAGGGCGTATTCGGCCATTGGCGGCCGCCCATATATGGCATTTTGATCATGGCCTCGCGCGTTTCTAAATTTACCTCAAAAAGTAACATGGCCAATTGGCGGCAGATGATGCGTGCGTCGCTGATTCGTAGCGGCGCGTTATTTGGCGCGGCAGTGCTTGGCCTGTTTGCGGTATTTTATGGTTTGGCGGTCCTGAGCTATTCGGCTGGTGATGCGGCTTATAACAGTGCGGCTGCCGACGTGCAGCACAACTGGATGGGCCAAAGCGGCGCATATGTCTCCGACATCATGCTGTTTCTCTTTGGCGTTCCAGCCATTTTCCTTCTGCCGTTGATGCTTGTGTTTGCACGACGCTTATGGCGCGCAGTTCCGCAGCCGCAATGGAAACGGCAACTGGCATTGTGCATTGTCGGAATGCTGCTCATCGGGTTTGGCATGGCCTATTGGCAGCACGGCAGCGACATCGGCTTACCCGCCGGATGGGGCGGCGCGATTGCATTGCTGTTAGGCAATGCTGCAGTCGCCCTTGTTGGCCAAATCGAGGGCGTAGTGGGCACGATCTTGCGTGTTCTGCTGATTCTGGGCAGCTTAAGTGGCGGTGTGGCGCTGATTATTCGTTCGCTTCAGTTGGAGCGTCCGCTGTTCCGTATTCCTTCGCTCAGCATGCCTAAATTTTCAGCCTCGAAAACGGATTCCCGTGCCTTTGATGCAAGCGATTCCGACGTTGCCCAGATTATCGAGCCAAAGCCGCCACGTAAGGCTGTCGAACCCGAACAACGCAAACCTCCGGTGATCGAAGACCGCACACTGGCACCGAAAAAAGCTGCGTTCTCGACCGGGGCCAGACAGGGTGACTTTTTTGGCAGCTTTGTTTTGCCATCGCTGGATCTGCTTGATCCGCCGCCGACCATCTCCGTGCCAAAGCTCGACAAAACGGCGCTTGAGGCAAATGCGCGTTTGCTTGAATCGGTGCTCGATGACTTTCATGTCAAAGGACAGATTGTTGCCGTGCGTCCGGGACCTGTCGTCACAATGTACGAACTGGAGCCTGCGGCGGGTATCAAATCAAGCCGCGTTATTCAGCTGGCAGAAGATATTGCGCGCAACATGTCCGCGCTTTCTGCGCGCGTTTCGACGATTCCAGGCCGGACCGTCATGGGCATTGAACTGCCCAACGCACATCGCGAAGCTGTGGTGTTTCAGGAAATGGTCGGGTCGGACGCCTTTGCCGATCAAAAGGGTGCTTTGCCAATAATCTTGGGCAAGAATATCTCGGGCGACCCGGTCATCGCCGATCTTGCACCCATGCCGCATCTTCTAGTCGCAGGGACCACCGGGTCAGGTAAATCGGTCGGCCTGAACTGCATGATCTTGTCGCTGCTTTATCGTCTGACACCTGACCAGTGCCGGATGATCATGATCGATCCCAAGATGCTCGAATTGAGCAGCTATGACGATATTCCGCATCTGCTTTCCCCTGTTGTAACCGAGCCTGCCAAAGCCATCCGCGCGCTGAAATGGGCGGTTGAGCAAATGGAAGAGCGCTACCGGATGATGTCATCGCTTGGTGTGCGCAATCTTGCAAACTTCAACGAAAAAGTCCGCGCTGCAAAGGCAAAGGGCGCGCCGTTGGGCCGCAAGGTGCAGATTGGGTATGACCCAATGACGGGCCAGCCACAATATGAGGAAGAAAGCTTGGCCTATGAGCCAATGCCACAGATCGTCATCATTGTGGACGAGCTGGCTGACCTGATGATGACCGCGGGCAAGGAAGTTGAATTCCTCATTCAACGCCTCGCGCAAAAGGCGCGTGCTGCCGGTATTCACCTCATCATGGCGACGCAGCGGCCTTCGGTCGATGTTATCACGGGCGTTATCAAGGCCAACTTGCCGACGCGTATTTCTTTCCACGTCACTTCGAAAATCGATAGCCGGACCATATTGGGAGAACAGGGCGCGGAGCAGCTTCTGGGCAAGGGCGACATGCTGTACATGGCCGGCGGCCGTGGGCTGACACGTATTCACGGTCCGTTTGTATCTGATGACGAGGTCCGCCGCGTTGCCGACCATTGGCGCGGCCAGGGGCAGCCCGAATATATTCAGGCGGTGACCGAAGAACCCGAAGATGGCGGCTTCGACTTCGGCGGAATGGGCGGCGATGACAGCGAGGAAGACGCGCAATATCGCAAGGCTTGCCAGATTGTGTTTGAAAGCCAGAAGGCGTCGACCAGTTGGATTCAGCGTCAGCTGCGGATTGGCTATAACAGCGCCGCGCGGTTGATTGACCGCATGGAAGAAGATGGCTTTATCAGCGCGCCGAACCATATTGGCCGCCGCGAAGTGCTTCGTGACCGGAACGGCGACCCGCTTTAGACGTTAAGACGGGGTTCAAGGCCGGAGCCTTAACGGCGGTGGACTTCTCCCAAGGAAAACCAGAATGACCTTTCGAAATTACGCCTTAATGCTCGCGCCCGTTGCCCTGATTGCAGCCGCGCCGTCGACTGCGCAATCACAGTCCGAACGCATGGCGCGCGTGACCACGCATATGAAGACAGTGGGCACCATGACGGCCAACTTCACCCAGACGGATCGCAATGGCCGGGCGTTAACGGGCAAGCTTTTGCTTAAGCGTCCGGGCCATGTCCGTTTCGAATATCAAAAAGACGTGCCGTTGCTGATCGTTGCAGACGGTCGCGCGCTGACGATGGTCGATTACGAAGTCAAACAAGTGCAACGCTGGCCAATCAAGAACAGCCCGCTCGCCGCTTTGCTTGACCCGGGCAAGGATTTGTCGCGCTTTGGCAAGCTTGCGGCCACATCGACAGATGACGTGATCAGCGTCGAGGTACGCGATCCCAAACGGCCTGAATATGGCACCATTACAATGGTCTTTGTCAGCAAGGCCGGTGCGCCCGGTGGATTGACGCTGACTGGTTGGGTTGCGCTTGATTCCAAAAATAACCGGACGAGCATCCGACTCAGCAACATCAACTATAACGGCGCAATCGCCGACAGCGCGTTTTCGTGGAAAGATCCACGGCCCGTCAGACGGAAATCTTAAAATCGGTCGATGAACCGATGCTGAGTGCCGACAAGCTGCTAACCCGAACAGATTTGTTCATCTGAACGACAGGAAAGTCATCGTATAAATCGAGGGTCAGCGATTGAGAGTTCGTGTGGTTTTCCCCCTGTTGCCCACGACGTTAAATCACGGCTGATACCCGCGTGACGAACGCAAGCTTAGCCCTCATCCCAAATGCCCCCGGGATGAGGGCTTTGCTTTTTTGGGACTGATTTCACTTCACCGACTTGCTCCAGTCGCTTCTGGCATCTAGGGCCATATACTTATGTCCCAGACCATCCGTATCGCCTCGTGGAATATCAATTCGGTTCGCGCCCGCATCGACATTGTCGAACGCTTTTTGAAAGAAGAAGCGCCCGACGTCCTGTGCTTGCAGGAAACCAAAGTCATCGACAGCCTGTTTCCCGAAGGGCTGTTTCGGCAACTGGGCTATCGCCACATGGTTTTGAATGGCCAACCCATGCATCACGGTGTCGCGATTGTGAGCAAACTGCCCTTAATCAACCGCCGTGTTGAAGATTGGCAAGCGAATGGCGAAGCGCGGCATGTCGGTGCGGAATTGAATGTTGATGCCGCAAAAGGTGTCCGGATCGATAACGTCTACATTCCGGCAGGCGGCGAAGTTCCCGACAGCGAAGTGAACTCGAAATTCGGGCAAAAGCTTGGGTTCCTGTCGCGCATGACCGAGTGGTCGCGTGCGGTTACTCACCCGACCATATTGACGGGTGATTTCAACGTCGCGCCGCTTGAGCAGGATGTTTGGAGCCACAAGCAACTGGTCAACGTTGTCAGCCACACAAAGATTGAATGCGAACATCTTGCGGCGATCAAGGAAGCTGCGGACTGGGTCGACATCGCAAGGCATTTTGTCGAACCGTCAAAGAAACTCTATACATGGTGGAGCTATCGCGCGCAGGATTGGGAAACATCCGACCGGGGGCGCCGGCTTGACCATATGTGGGTGACCCCTGACCTAAAGGAAAAGGCCAAGTCACATGTGGTGCATAAGCATGTGCGCGGTTGGGGAAAGCCGTCTGACCATGCGCCCATCGTAACGGAATTTGCCTTTTGAACGGTGCGCCCACCATTGACGGTGATGCGCGCCGTGCTGCGATAGCGATTGACGCGCTGCGTCGTGGCTGGGCTATCAACGTCGAACATTCGGGCCGCCGCCTGTCTCTTTTGCCGATTGAAACCGCACGCGATGTTGCGGGTGCGCAGGCGATACTGCTTTCCGCCAGCCGCGCAGCTACATTGAAGCTCATGAACCAGCGCGCCGCCGCCGACACGGCTTTGCCTGTCATGATAAAGGCACCGGCCGACCTTGATATCAACCTTGCACTTGCGGTGGCGGATCCAACGCTGGATTTGCGCTACCCGATGAAGGGCCCGTTTGAGGCATTACCTCTTGCCGACGGATCATCTGCTGCAGCAGCAATTGAGCTTGCGAGACTCGCGGGGCTGCTTCCCGCCTTTTTGGTGTTGGCGGATTCCGGCAGTTCGTCTGTAGCAGTAACACCGCAGGATGTTGCCGCTTTTGATGACAGCGGGGCTTTGCATATCGCGGCGCGCGCACGGTTGCCCGTTGCTGCAAATGTCGATGCTGAAATCGTAGCGTTTCGAACTGATGTAGACGCGTCAGACCATGTCGCGTTGCTCATGGGCAAACGCGATTCCACGCCCCCTGTCGTCCGATTGCATAGCGAGTGCCTGACGGGTGATGTCCTTGGCAGCCTGAAGTGCGATTGTGGTCCTCAATTGCACGAAGCTTTGCAGCAAATCTCGGACGCGAACTGGGGAATACTTTTATATCTGCGCCAGGAAGGCCGCGGCATTGGTCTTATCAACAAACTGAGAGCCTACGCGCTTCAGGATCAGGGATTTGACACCGTCGACGCCAATACCCGATTGGGTTTTGCCATTGATGCGCGCGACTTTTCTGTTGCTGCGCGCATGCTTGAATTGCTTGGCGTGTCGAACGTACGGTTGCTGACGAATAACCCTGAAAAGGTCGAAGGTCTTGGGGCCGCAGGCATAACGGTTGAAGAGCGATTGCCGCTAAAAATAGCCGCGAACCCGCATAATGCACATTATCTCGAAACGAAGAAGAGCCGCACGGGTCACGCGCTTTAGCCGCTTGCCTTAATCATCCCCGCGTGATTAACTCGTCTAATGCGGCAAGCCGGGGGCTTTACTTGAAACAGACGGAACATGTGGCGCAGATTGCGGCCTGTTTCCGCTGTCCGGATTTTGAGGCAAACCTCATTCTGGGTGGCACGCAATTTCGGGAATATGCCCATCGCGCCCCTGTTGCATTTCGCGGCGACGTTTCGGCGCATCTATATCTCGTTCTGGATGGCCTCGCCTCGGCGGACCTATACGGCCCCGACGGGCAATATGCGCGATTGGCCGGATATGGTCCGGGCGAGTTGTTTGGTGCTTACCCGACGCCTGCCCGGCACCGTGCAGATATCACTGCGCAGGGTTCGCTGTCCGTATTGATGATGGAGACAGCATTTATCGCTAGACTGGCCCGGTCGCATGCCCGCATCGCGCAGGGCATATCAGAGTTTATGGCGCGCCAATTAGACTTGCTGCTCGATCGCATGGCAGCCCGCATTGGGCTATCTGCGAATGGCCGCTTCTATCAGGCATTGCTCTCGCGGGCTGATTCAGACGGCTGGATCAAGCCTTTGCCAGTTGTATCTGCGATGGCCGTGGGCGTGAACACAACGCGGGAGACTGCATCCCGCGCACTGGCGCATATTTTGCGCAGAGGCATCGTAAAACGGCACGACCATGGCTTGGAGATCGTCTCCATACGCATGCTGGAAGACCTCGTTATTTGAACCTTATTGCGGTTCGCGAAAGCCTTCTTCTTCGGGTGAAGATCTGGGATCCCGGCGGCCAATCGCGCGTTCAATGAACGCATCATCCAAGGGTTCCGGATCATTCGCTGGCACTAACGCTGGGTCCTCAAGCGCAGGGTCGCCTTCGATAGGCATGCCATTTTCGTCGAGCAGCAGGCCCTCTCCCTCTTCACCAAGCAGAGGTTCTTCGCCCTCCAATCGTTCGGGGAAGGTGACTTCGGTCGCAAAATTCTCAACCGGTCGGCCGGAGACGGCAACGCGCATATAGGCTGCCCAAGCTTGCGCTGGTGCACGACCACCTTCCAATCCGCCAATCGACCGCGCATCATCACGGCCCATCCAGACACCCGTTGTCAGCCCGCTGGAGAAGCCCAAGAACCAACCGTCCTTGTTGCTGGTCGTGGTGCCTGTTTTACCGGCGACGGGGCGGCCAATGTTGGCGGCGCGGCCAGTGCCCGTTGCAACTGCGGTCTGCATCAGGTCCGTCATCGCAGCAGCGACCCAATCTTCGACCAGTTGCACAGATTTCGCGGGCTTTGCTGTGTAGAGAATTTCGCCGTCAATCGTCGTCACTTTGGAAATGCCATAAGGCGTAATATTGCGACCATTCGCCCCCACCGAGGCAAATGCCTGAGTCATATCGATAACGCGGGTTTCCGATGTACCAAGTACCATCGAAGGCTGCGTATTAATGGGCGTTGAAATACCAAAGCGGCGTGCCATGTTGGCAATGCTGCTCGTGCCAACCTCTTGGCCGATTTGCGCAGCGACGGTGTTTTTGGAATAGGCGAATGCAGTCCGCAGTGAAATCTCGCCAGCATAATTGCCGCCGCTGTTTTTGGGCTGCCATCCGTCGATTTCTACAGGCTTGTCTTCGACCATATCTTCGGGGCGAAATCCGGCCTCCAATGCGGCCAGATAGACAAATAATTTCCAAGCTGAACCCGGTTGGCGAACGGCTGTGACGGCGCGGTTATAGTTGCTGGTCACATAATCCGTTCCACCAACCATGGCCTTCACAGCGCCATCGCGATCAATCGACACAAGCGCACCTTGCGCGCCGCGTGGTGCATTTGCCGCTATCGCTGCCGTTGCCGCGCGTTGCATTTTCAGATCAAGCGTCGTCCAGACATCGATGGGTTTTTCGGTCTCGTCAATCAGGCCATCCAGCTGTGGCAACGCCCAGTCGGTAAAGTAGCGGACGCTGTCTTGCGGTTGCTCTTTTGCCATTTTGACTTCTGCGGGCTTCACCTCAGCGGCTTCGGCCGCGGAAATCATTCCGGCATCCTGCATGACCTCGACCACCACCGTGGCGCGATCAAGTGCGGCCTGTGCATCTGCTGTCGGGGAATAGCGCGAAGGCGCTTTTACAAGGCCAGCAATGATTGCTGCTTCGGCGAGACTCAGTTCCTCAGCGCCATGATCGAAAAACTTCCGGCTCGCCGCATCAACCCCATAAGCGCCGCCGCCGAAATAGACCTTGTTCAGATATAATTCGAGTATCTGGTCCTTCGAGAATTTGGTTTCCATTGCCAGCGCGAGGATAATTTCGCGAATTTTGCGGCCGAATTCCTTGTTGCTGTTCAGATATATGTTTCGGGCCAGCTGCTGCGTGATCGTCGATCCACCCTGAGTCCAGCGGCCCTCGATTGCGCGTACGTAAAATGACCGCGTGATGCCGATGGGGTCCACGCCCGGATGCATATAATAACGCCGGTCTTCAACCGCGACCATTGCGTCCTTCATTTCAGATGGCAACTGACCGATGTTCAGCCAACGTCCGAAACTTGGCCCAAGCGACTGGATGACGGTCCCGTCTGCGGCCCGGACGCGGATCATCTGGCCATTGGGCGATGCCTTTAGATCTTCAAAGCTGTCGATCTCGCCGCGGGCAATCGCGACAAAAATACCCAACACCATGACACCAAGCAGCGCCGCGATCACGCCGCCTTTGATGATACGTAAAATCCACGTTCCCATTGGGCCACGTTCTTTCGAAATCTTGCGCGCGCGTGCCATTGGGCAGAGTGTTAATCGGTCACGGACTCGCCGACAAGCGCGTTCTTATTCGGGGTCGAATGTAAGCGCTGCGCTGTTGATGCAATAACGAAGCCCTGTTGGTCCCGGGCCGTCGGGGAATACATGCCCCAAATGCCCTTCGCAGGCGGCGCAACGCACTTCTGTGCGGACCATGCCGTGCGAAACATCGGTGTGCTCATCAACGGCTTCACCGTCGGCAGGCGCGGTAAAGCTTGGCCAGCCCGAACCGCTATCAAATTTGGTGTCCGATGCGAACAAGGTCGTACCGCATCCGGCGCAGCGAAACTCGCCTTCGCGCTTTTCATCGGTCAACTGGCCCGCAAAGGCCCGCTCGGTTCCAGCCTCCCGTAGGACATGATATTGGACCGGGTCCAATTCTGCGCGCCACTCGGCTTCGGACTTGATAATTTTTTCCATGAAACGGCCTTTCGTTGATGCGAATGTGGGGCTGTTTGCCACCGGGTTCAAGTGCTCAGTTTAACAGATATTTTACCATGTTTGACATATGCCACCCAAGCTATGACAGGACCAGGTCGTAAGCTACGCGCTGTGGGGGCGTTGGGGCTATTTCCGTTGCTGCTCGCGGCGGGTGAGGGAAGCTGCCTACTTTGCACAGGCGGCGGCGCACCAACCGCATTGACCGAAACCGATCGCAGCGCGCCACTTTCGATCGAAATTACCACCAAACTTGATTTCAGCCGCGCAGCTTTGCCAGCTTCGGGCGGCGGCCAAATCGAACTTGATCCGCAAAGTGGCAACAAACGGGTTGGCGGCGGAATGGTGGATTTGGGCGGAGCCGCTTTGGCCGGATCAGCTATCGTGACAGGCGAGCCCGGCCGCGCCGTTCGTATCGATATGCCAACAAGCGCGCGCATGACGTCGGCGGCAGGCGGCGTTGTCGAAATCACTGGCATTCGCACCAGCCTGATGGGTGCATCACGGCTTGATTCCACAGGGCGGTTGGAATTTTCTTTCGGGGGCACGCTTGTTGTGCGCGGAAATGTATCGGGCACATTTCGTGCGCGTATTCCGATTACGGCACAATATCAGTAACTAGGCCCGGCGCGCCGCTGCGCGCGCGATACGGACAAGTTCTTCCTCTAATATCGTACCAGCCAGTCCATCGCGGACGTGCATAAGCTTGGATTCAACCTCAAGAAGATGGCTGTTCAATCCGGCAAGCCGCACCGACGGCCAGCGCATCAGTTGCTGCGCATATAAGTCGGCGTCTTTCCAGAATATCGAACGCGTCGCTTTTACGACTGCACCGGGGTTTGAACCATTGTCGACCTTCGCCCGCATGGCAGCGAGTAACGTCACTCGCCGCTGCATCGCCCGGATGATGCGGATGGCATCCACCCCCATGTCGCGTGCCGCGACAAGCTCACGTCCCGTCCCGCGTAAATCGCCGCCCATAACTTGATGAATGAGGCCATTGATATTTTCCTCGCCTGTTTCGGCCGACAGGGCTTCGAATGCAGGGACTTCAACAGTTGCCGGCCGTTGCGGCGACGAATCATAATATAAGGAAAGCTTTTCGATTTCGGCCTGCGCCAGTTTCCGGTCCTGACCAGTGTAGCGCGCGATCCGCGCTGCCAGCGGCCGGTCAATCTTCAGGCCCATCGTTGCTGCATACGCCATCACGGCGGCTGCTGCATCGCCTTCTTCAGGCATATAACAAATATGCACCATGGCGCGGGGATGCGCCTCGACCAGCTTTCGTAACTTGCTGGCCTTGGTCAGATTGCCTGCGGTGGCGATGACCGGATTGGCGTCGCCCTCCAGCGCCAACAGGTTTTCGACTGCAGCAACGCCTTCTTCGCGTCGGAAGTTCAGCCGGATGTGACGCTTATCGCCAAATAGCGAAAGCGACGACGCCTCGTCAGCCAAAAGCGCTGGGTCATTGCGAATACGATCGCTGTCGATATCGATCCGCTCCGACCCTGTGAGTGCCGCGGACATTTGCGATGCGATGTCAGCCGCCGCCGACTCATCCTGTCCGAAAATGAAAAACAGCCGAATCTCGGGACGCGTGCCAATGGCACTGATAAAGCTGCGTTCTTTCGCGTTGCTCATTCGCCGCGGGCGTAAATCGAAAGCCGGGTTACAATCTGATCTGCAACCTTCTGCGTCAGATTTTCCAGCGCACTGTTTTCGCCAGCAATGGTTGCATATTCCGAACTGACAACATCGATACCCGCGTCGGACCCCGCAGTCGCATCAAGCACCGTTTCACCGGTCGCGACGGAGACCAGCTGATATCGCGCACGCAATGTTCGCCGTTCACGCGTCACGGTGTCGTCTGCGCGCACGCCAAAACCCTCAATCCGGTCATCAAGTGTAACCACCAGACGGAATTGGGCGACGTTGCTGTCTTGGCTGCCAAGCCGGTCTGTTAATGCATTGCGCATCAGCCAACCGTTTTTGCCTTCGATTGGAGCGACCGATACGGATCCCAATGCACTCGCCACCGCGCCCTTTGATCCACCGCTGTACAGAGGCTGCAGTCCGCATGCGGGCAGCATCAAAGCGAGCAGGATTGGGGCGATGAAACGGTTCATAGGACGATATTGACCAACCTATCGGGCACGACGATGATTTTCCGTATATCGGCACCATCAATGGCATGCTGAACCTTTTGACTGGCAAGCGCAAGCGCCTCCACTTCGGTCTGCGGCAAGCCCTTGGCGACCGTTAGCGTGTCGCGAAGCTTGCCCCGTACTTGAATGGCAATGGTCACTTCATCTTCAACGAGTAACTGTGGGTTGACCGCTGGCCAAGGTGCATCCGCGATTAAGCCTCCGCCCGATGCCGCGCCAAGCTGAGTCCATGCTTCTTCGGCCAAATGCGGAACCATCGGCGCAGACAATGTCACGATGGTGCGGATCGCGGTGTCGCGGCTTGCCGACGGCGCTGCTTTTTCAATGGCATTGGCGAGGTCGTAGATTTTTGCGACCGCCTTGTTGAACGCGAGCGCTTCAATATCTGTGCCGACGCCAGCAATAATCTGGTGGGTTTTGCGGTCCAATGCCTTGTCGACACCTTCAGCATTGCTGACCTGGCTCGTCAGTCGCCAAAGGCGCTGCACAAATCGCCAGCAACCCTCAATGCCCGCTTCGGACCATTCAAGATCGCGTTCGGGCGGGCTGTCGGACAGCATGAACCAACGAACGGCATCGGCGCCATATTGGTCAACAATATCGTCTGGATCGACGACATTCTTCTTGGATTTGGACATTTTTTCGATGCGACCCGCGACCGCAGGGGCGCCGCTGTCGATGATTGTCCAGATGTCGCCTTCACGCCGCACCTGTTCAGGGCTCAGCCAAGTTCCATTGGCATCCTGATAGGTTTGGTGCGTCACCATGCCTTGCGTAAACAGAGACGCGAACGGCTCTTTCACATCAATCATGCCAATGTGGCTGAGCGCACGGGTCCAGAAACGGGCATACAGCAGGTGCAGAATCGCGTGCTCGACACCGCCAATATATTGGTCAACCGGCAGCCATTTTTCCGCAGCCGCACGGTCAAACGGCTTGTCGTGCGGCTGGCTGGCAAAGCGGATGAAGTACCAGCTTGAGTCGACAAACGTATCAAGCGTGTCAGTTTCGCGGCGTGCCTCTTGGTGACATTTCGGGCAGTCAACCTTGCTCCAAGTTGGATGACGATCAAGCGGGTTGCCGGGGATGTCAAAGCTGACATCTTCGGGCAATTTCACCGGTAGCTGGTCATTCGGCACGGGGACGGCGCCACATGCCTGACAATGGATGATCGGGATTGGCGTACCCCAATAACGCTGGCGCGAAACGCCCCAGTCGCGCAGGCGATATTGCGTTTGCCCTTGACCCCAGCCTTCCTGTTCTGCTTTCGCGATCACATCGGCTTTCGCCTGATCCACGGTCATGCCGTTCATCCAGTGCGAATTCACGATGACGCCGGGATTGGTATAGGCAATATTTCCTTCAAAATTGCTGTCGGTCAAATCCCCATCGGCAACGACGCGGGTAACCGGCAAATGATATTTGCGCGCGAAATCAAGGTCGCGCTGGTCATGTGCTGGACAGCCAAAGACCGCGCCAGTGCCGTAATCCATTAACACGAAATTGGCGACATAGACAGGCAAGTGCCAGCTTGGATCCAGCGGGTGCTCAACCGTAAGGCCCGTGTTGAACCCAAGCTTTTCAGCGGTTTCAATGTCAGCTGCCGTGGTCCCGCCTTTGCGGCATTCCTCGATAAACGCCTGCAACTCAGGCGCGTTGGTCGCAAGCTTTTGCGCGACTGGATGGTCGGCGGCAATGGCGACAAAGCTCGCGCCGAACATGGTGTCAGGGCGTGTGGTGAACACATCAATGCCGTCATTGCCACCCGGAAAACGGAAGCGACATTTCAAACCCTGTGATTTGCCAATCCAGTTTTCCTGCATCAGCCGCACCTTGTCCGGCCATTGGTCAAGCGACCCAAGCCCTGCAAGCAGCTCTTCGGCAAAATCGGTAATCTTCAAAAACCATTGGCTCAGCTTGCGACGTTCAACGGGTGCACCCGATCGCCATCCCTTGCCATCGATCACTTGCTCATTCGCAAGCACCGTCATGTCGACAGGGTCCCAGTTGACGGCGGATTCTTTGCGGTAGACGAGTCCGGCAGCATAAAGCTTCAGGAACAGTGCCTGTTCATGGCCGTAATATTCGGGCTCGCAAGTTGCGAGTTCGCGCGTCCAGTCAATTGCAAAGCCAAGCCGCTTCAGCTGCGCTTTCATGTTCGCGATATTGTCACGCGTCCAGCCGCCGGGATGGACTTTCTTCTCCATCGCCGCATTTTCGGCAGGCATGCCAAAGGCGTCCCAGCCCATGGGATGAAGCACTTCGTGTCCGGTCATGCGCTTATACCGCGCTAACACGTCACCCATGGTGTAATTGCGCACATGGCCAATGTGGATTCGGCCCGACGGATAGGGAAACATTTCCAGCACATAGGCGCGGGGCTTTGTCGAGTTATCGTCCGCAACGAAGCTGCTGCGTTCTTCCCAAATCTTTTGCCACCGCGCGTCGGCGACGTGCGGATTAAAACGCTCAACATTCGTCATAAAAATTATCCGGTGATTGAAGACCGGCGAAGGTCACGCGCCTTGGTTAGGATAACCGCCTCAAGCTTTTGAACGGTTGCTGCACGCAGCGGCGCCGCTACCCACTGGCCATTTTGCGAAACTTCGCGGCTGCCGGCGACGCGCAGTGCGTCGGCGCGCAAATCCTGATCAAGGATGGAAACCGTCAGTTTAACGCGCTCGCCGGGGCTTTGTGGGTTCACATACCAGTCGGTGACAATGACACCACCCGACGAGTCGGTTTGCAGAAGTGGCATGAAGGACAAGGCATCAAGCGATGCGCGCCACAGATAGCTGTTCACGCCGATCGTGGTGACCTGGCTGGCAGCAAGATCCGCCTTCGGACGCTCCCTTCCGCCACAGCCGGACAGCAGCCCCAAGCTTAACAGGCTGCCGGTCGCAATAATGAGTGCCAAGCGAGTGGTGCGCATAAAATGTCCTTGAACTATGAATATCTGAAACCTCTATAGCGGCTTGCTGTCCGGAGCAAGCTTTCTGGCTGCTGAACGGCCTGCAATTAATGCTGCGCTCAGCTTTGGCCAGCTAGGCGATTGTGGACATCATGCAACATTTGGTCAAAAATCGCGTTATTCGACCAATAAAATTGATATGCCCCTTTTGAATCCCCAAAAGCAGGCGTATACCAATGAAAGACAGGGGAGTCGGTGAACGAGCATCATGGACGTGAAGCGGGCATATAAGCGGAAATACGCAACCATTGCGGCAGCTTTGCTAGCAACGGCCTCGCTCGCCGTTTCGCCCCTCGTTGTCCCTGCATTTGCTGCAAAAGCTTTTTCTGACGAACAGTCAGCCGGACCCAACTGGATTTCCATGTTCACGCCTGCCGGCGGTGACAGCATATTGGCACAAAAATTCTCGGCGGCGCGCATGGAACCAAATGCGCGTTTCCCGTTCACGCCTGCTAGCGCTGGTGAAAGCCGCAGCCGCACGATTACCGTTGCAGCGCGCGCTAATTCGCGTTTGACCGCTGGCGCAGTTTCCGTCCGCAATGTTCTGGCAAGCAGCGAAGTTGGTGCGGGCAAGGGCGATCGCCTCTCGGCGGTAGATTATCGTTTGACCGCCTCTAAGGGCTGGCAAGACTTTGCATTGCCTGCGTCGCAGCGTCGCGCAGTCAAAATGCCTCTGAGCGATCTTGGAAAAGGTGGCTTCTCACTGGATGAAGCCGCACGTAAGCCAAGCAAGTTCAGCACCAATATCAAATTGGACCAGAGCCGCGAAATGGCGCCTCCAGCACGTGGCAGCGCAGCGTCGGGTGATTATAAGCTTGATGTTGGCGGAAGCTTCTCGATCAGCCGTAAGATCGACGTCACCGCCGGTGTCCGTTATGCCAGCGAAAATGACCGCGTCATTCCGTTGGCGGACAACCGCAAGGACAGCGAAGCTGTCTATGTCGGAACCAAAATCCGCTTCTAAGCGGTCTTTCTCTTAAAAGCATCAATCGCCGCCCAACCGTGGATCAACCGCGGGGGAAGCATCTTTGCATTTCGGCGATTCATGCCGCCCAAGGCGATGATGCGGTCAGATGACACCAACTTTGCGAGCCGGCTAAAGGCCAGTGGCCCAAGCGGTCGCGCACCGGAGTGGCTGTTTGTCGCGAAGACTGGCGACAGAAAAAATAGGTCTGGGCTGGCCGCCTTCACGCCCGCAATTTCGCGCGCATTATGGACTGGCGCGCTGTGCAGCAATCGCGACGTGCGACGGCGCCTTTGATGAAATCCATCGGCGTGCCATCGCATCGCTGTCCGCTCATCACCGGCCAGCAGCAAAATATGTCCGCGCCGCCGGCAAATGCGCATAACCTGCCTGAACAGTGATTTTCGCGCTTTTTCGTTCAAATGATAGTGCCGGAAGATGACTCCCGATTGCGTCGGAAGTCGCTGGATGGCGGGCAACAGGTCATCACCCAATCGTTCATCGGTCATCAGCCAGATCTTCGGCAAGGGGTGGCTTCGCGGCATAGTTCTGCCTATAGCGTCGCGCTATGCAGGAAGCGACACCAGAAACATCCGCCAGCCGTTTGACGGCCATCCGCGAACGCATGACGGCAGCCGCCAAGATGTCCCGGCGCGCGCCGCAAGACATTCACCTTATCGCGGTTTCGAAAACCCGTGCTGCAGAGGATATTGAGCCGCTTATTCACGAAGGCCAGATGCTCTTCGGCGAAAACCGCGTTCAGGAAGCCGCGACGAAATGGCCAGCGTTGAAGGAGCGCCACCCCGGCGTTCAATTGAATCTGATCGGGCAGCTTCAATCCAACAAGGCCGATGAAGCTGTTGCACTGTTCGATGTGATTCATTCGGTTGACCGGCTTTCGCTGGTTACCGCTCTTGGCAAGGCGATGGAAAAACAGGCGCGCCACATTCCCTGCTTCATTCAGGTCAACATCGGGGCTGAAGAGCAAAAGGGTGGATGCGCAGTTTCCGAGCTGCCGGCATTGATTGCAGCGGTGAAGGACAGCGGCATTCCCTTGGCAGGGCTGATGTGCATACCGCCAGCATCTATTGAGGCAGCGCCCTTCTTTGCGTTGCTTGCCGAGCTGGCGGCGCGCCACGATTTGCGGCAGCTGAGCATGGGGATGTCGGATGATTTCGACACCGCGATCATGATGGGTGCGACCTATATCCGCGTTGGTACAGCCCTATTTGGTGAGCGCACCAGCCCTGTTTAAGGCAAAGCGCGCATAGCCCGCCTTGGTCGCGACCAAGGCTTCAACCGTCTCGCCGTCGGCCAAATCGCAGGCGCGCATGATCGCACTGTCCTGCACATCAAGGCCGCCCGTGAGTGCACCAAATGCGGGCATAATGATTTTGCGCGCACTTTTGACAAAGCATCGCCGCGCCACCATGCGGCCACGCAAGACCTGACGGAATTTGGGGTGAAAATGTCCTGATATTTCAGGATTGGGATCACCGCGTTGCGCCTCGTGCCGCAGGGTGATGCCTGACAGACAAATCTCGTCGTGCGTTTTACCACCCCAGATGCCCGAAACCGCGCGGTCATGGTTGCCGGTAATCCAAAGCCATTCGGTATCGCAGGCCAAGTCGACCAACAATGCCGCCGCCGATTCCGCCAGCCGGGCCTCGCCGTCATCGTCGTGGAAATTGTCGCCTAAGGAGATGATTTTGGCCGGCTTATATTTGGCACAGAGCGCCGCAATGTCCTCCAGCGTGGCGACGCTGTCATAGGGCGGTAGCATCTGGCCGTTCAGGGCATATGCGCTGGCCTTCTCCAGATGCAAATCGGACACGAGCAGCGCTTCTTGAGCAGGCCAGTATAAGGCAGCCTCTCCGGCAACCTCAAACGACTGGCCTCCAAATTCAAAAGCATGCGACATCGAGGTGCTATGCGGACTGGCTAGTCGCACTGCAAGCAGATGTAGACCAGTTTAATGCTAAAATGCTGCGGCAAGCCGGGTTGCGGAC
>JAIXOE010000028.1 GCA_027486895.1 Sphingomonadales bacterium | reverse complement strand
GTGCCATATTCAAGTGTGTAGTCCGTGCCGATTTTCTCACCCGGAAGCTTACCTGGTTTGCGCAGCATCAATTGTCCAAGGCCAAGCACATAAGCCAGACCGGACGCTACGATAAAGCCACGCGCCTCAATCCCCGCCACAAGCTGCGTATCGGGGTCCACCAGTGCCGCTAGCCGGTCAATGGTCATGCGATAGCCACCCGCGTCGAGCAGCAGGCTCGACACGTCGCGGAACATGATACCGGGCTTGGGATAATCCGGAATGTTGCGAATCAGGGCGGCAAGGTCGGCGTTGCTATTCATGGGCCATGAGTGCCCTCAACCCGCCAAATTTTCAAAAGAAAAGGGAATACCTACTTTGTTTATTGATAAACAATAATGTTCTTGACGTTTTGCAATGTACTGCATATTGATAATCAATAATACACGCATCGGAGAGCGATATGAGCCAAATTGCAGACAACCGCATATTGCGGATAACAAAATTGTTCGTGTACCTTATGATGGGGTTAGTAGCATTGTTGGGAGCCATTGCCCTTGGCGGCAGCGCCCTCGTGCCATTTTTTTGGTCCACGATATTTTTGGGGTTGAGCAAATCCTACCCAGCGGTTGATCCTGCATTTTTGTTGTCCAATTTTTTGGCGATCATGACTTTGTGGGTTTTGATTTCGGGCTTAGCTTGGTCGATCCTGCGCAAATTGCTGGCAATTATTGGCAGCGTTGAGGAGGCAAATCCTTTCGTCCGAGCTAACGCTGTCAGGTTAAAGGCAATCGGCTGGCTCATGGTGGGGATTCAAATTGCTGGCGTCCCCTTGGAAATCGCTGGAAGTACATTTTTAGCTTTGAGGGGCAAACCTTATGATGGCTTCGAGCTCCCGATCAACAGCATCTTAGCAATATTACTGGTCTTCATCCTGGCGGGCATCTTTGAACATGGCGCCGATATGCGTGAAGAGTTGGAAGGAACGGTCTGATGCCAGTCACCGTAAAACTTGATGACCTGCTTTACGCAAGGCGGATGACGTTAACGGAGTTGGCTGAGCGTGTGGATATTACGTTGGCTAACTTGTCTATCCTCAAAACCGGTAAGGCAAAGGCCATTCGCTTTTCAACGCTCGAGGCGATTTGCAAAGTTCTTGAGTGCCAACCCGGCGATTTGTTGGGATTTGACGCCGATGGAGAAGGGGCATGATCCTTGCGTTCAAGATATCGATCCCGCCGCGCGTGTTGATGCTCTTGGTTATCGTTGCGGCGGGTGCGTTCTTATCCTGACCCATTCAGGATGACGAGAGAACAGACATAAAAAAGGGGCAGCCTATCGCTAGGCCGCCCCATTTTTGTACCCCGTAAGGGAAACTGAATTACTTCAGTTCGACGGTTCCGCCGGCAGCAAGGATCTTCGCCTTGATGTCTTCGGCTTCTGCCTTGTTTACGCCTTCCTTGATCGCCTTTGGCGCGGACTCAACAAGAGCCTTTGCTTCGGTCAGACCAAGGTTGGTGATCGCACGGACTTCCTTGATGACTGCAATCTTGTTTCCGCCGTCGCCGGTCAAGATAACGTCAAATTCAGTCTGCTCTTCAACTGCTGCAGCAGCAGCGGCAGGCGCAGCAACGGCAACAGCAGCAGCGGCGCTAACGCCCCACTTTTCTTCCAAAGCCTTTGCAAGGTCAGCCGCTTCGAGAACGGTCAACGCCGAAAGTTGGTCTACGAGCTTTTCAATATCAGCCATTTAAATAACACTCCGATTTTCTGTCATATCTGTAGGGCCCGCCCAGCCGGTTAAAACCATGGGACGCAGCCGGTTTATTTTAAAAAAGTTATGCTGCCTCTTGGTCAGCATAGGCACCAAATACCCGTGCCAGTTTCGCAGCAGGTGCGGTCGACAGCTGTGCAATTTTCGTTGCCGGTGCTTGTACAAGCCCGATAATCGTAGCGCGCAGTTGATCGAGCGATGGCAACGAAGCCAGCGCCTTTACACCATCTACATTGAGGAACGTGTCACCCATCGCGCCGCCGACAATTTCAAGTTTGTCGTTGGTCTTAGCGAACTCGACAGCAACCTTTGCAGCTGCAACCGGGTCCGACGATGTGGCGAGCGCAGTAGGTCCGGTAAGCAATTCAGCTACCGCTCCATATGACGTTCCCTCAAGGGCGATCTTGGCAAGACGGTTCTTGGCGACCTTATAGGTTGCGCCCGCATCGCGCATCTTCAAACGAAGGTCGGTCGATTGTGCAACCGTCAACCCGAGATTCCGGGTGACGACGACAACCGCCGCTTCATTGAAAGTGGCGTTCAGCGATGCAACTGTTTCGGTCTTTTCAGAACGGTTCATGCATTACTCCTTTTTCAGATTTCGCCGGCGAACCGACAAAATCCAACACGAAAAGCGAAACACCCGGCTGGGCGATCCGCTGACTTCAGTCCGTGGGGAAGTTTCATGCCGAACTCACACGATATGAAATCGGGAGTGAATGGCGAAGGACGGCAAAAGCCAATCCTGAAATCTCTATCCCCGTCTAGGCTGGAAATTAAGATGGGCAAATTCCCATCACCAACTGTCTCGGACGGTTGCCGGTGGGACCGTCGCCCCACCGAACGAGGCGGGCATTAGCAGGGTTAGATGGAGAGTCAAGGGTGGCTGCCGCTTTGATCGCCGTCCGCAGCAATGGAGTTTCAAAATCCTATGAAAGTCCGGACAATTTATCTTACTGGACAAGCCTTGCTACGCTGACTTAATCGATCTGGAAATTATCAGGTTAAAGGACAAAATGGTACATGTCGGACACTCGTGAAAAAACGGCCGCGCTGATTGGCGAATATTATGCTGCTTTCAACGCCATGGATGTTGAACGTATTTTGGCGTGCCTCGATGACGACGTGGCGCATGATATCAATCAAGGGAACCGTGAAACCGGCAAGGCGGCCTTCCGCGCCTTTCTAGCCCGGATGGATCATGCATATAGTGAGCAGTTGCATGACATTGCCGTTATGACCAGTCAGGATGGCAGGCGTGCGGCAGCGGAATTCATCGTCGACGGCATTTACAAGGTTGCAGATGAGGGTTTTCCTGCAGCACACGGTCAGAGCTACAGTTTGCCAGCTGGCGGTTTCTTTGAGGTCGCAGACGGAAAAATCACGCGCGTCTCTGTTTACTATAATCTTGCCGAATGGATTGCCCAGGTTTCATGACGGTCGAAGTCCGTTCCTTGACTGATCCCGAGGAGCGCTGGGCCGCCATTGCCGCGCTGTCTGATTTGCGGATTCAGGTTTTTCGCAACTGGCCCTATCTCTATGATGGCACCGCAGAATATGAAGCGGGTTACATGGCGGATTTTGTGCGCGAACCCGGTTCCGTGCTTGTCGTTGCCCAGGACGGGGAATCCATCATTGGGGCTGCAACTGCTTCCCCATTGGAGGGGCATAAGCCGGAAATCCAGAATCCATTCCGCGACACAGGACTGGATGTTGCGCAGATATTCTATTTCGGGGAATCCGTTCTGCTGCCGCAATATCAGGGGCAAGGAATTGGTCACCAGTTTTTCGACGCGCGCGAAGACGCAGCGCGATCCGCAGGGGCACGTCAGACTGCTTTTTGTGCGGTGATCCGCCCCGAAGATCATCCGATGCGGCCCGAAGCACCACGCGATTTGCACCCGTTCTGGCGTGCCCGTGGCTACGCGCCGGTGGAAGGGTTGACCGGAACACTTGAATGGCAGGATCTGGGTGATGATGCCGAAAGCGCGCACCCAATGCAATTCTGGATGCGCGACCTGTGACCGCGGCGGTTCGGATAGCGGCAGCCCAATATCCCATAGGGCAACCCGATAGCTTTGCCAGTTGGCAAGCAAAGGTGGGACAGTGGGTGCGCGATGCAGCCGCGCAAGGCGCACAGCTATTGGTGTTTCCCGAATATGCAGCGATGGAATTGGCCGCGATCGACAGGTCGACTGCAAGCGATTTGCACGCCTCGTTGCGCGCAGTTGTCGCACTTGGCCCAAGAATTGATGCCCATTATGCTGATTTGGCCCGGCAGTTTGGGGTCGTCCTGCTCGGCGGAACACGACCCTGTGACGATGACGGCGGGCAGGTTGTGAACCGGGCGACCCTGTATATGCCGGATGGGCAAACAGGGCATCAGGACAAGATTATGATGACCCGGTTCGAACGTGAATCGTGGGACATTAAGGGCGGGAAAAGCCTGCGCGTTTTTCGTACATCTTTGGGAATGCTTGGCCTCTCTACCTGCTATGATATCGAATTCCCGATGATCGCGCGGGCGCAGGCAGCCGCTGGCGCGCAGGCCATTCTATGTCCCTCGTGCACAGACAGTCTGCAGGGCTATTACCGCGTTCGGATTGGGGCACAGGCGCGCGCGCTGGAAAACCAGATTTTTGTGGTGCAGGCACCGACTGTCGGCATGGCCCCATGGTCGCCGGCACTTGACGAAAATTATGGTGCGGCTGGGCTGTTCGTTCCGCCTGATGGCGATAGCCCTGATGACGGGATCGTGGCGATCGGAACCGAGGGGCAGGGAGCGTGGGTCATTGCAGACGCCGATCTTGCGCGCGTGAACCGCTGGCGAACCGAAGGGGCCGTCCGCCCCTTTGCGCATTGGCCCGAACAATATTGTGGGGCCAACGCGAGCGATCTGCCCTTAGAAGTTGTGCCACTGGATTAACTGTTCGCAAAAATGGGCGGAGCGGTTAGGGGGGCTTCTATGCCACAAAATGCCGCCTTACCACGCCTGCACCTTCTGCTCGCGCTCGCGGTGATGGCGGTGTGGGGAACGAATTTCGTTGTCATCAAATTGGCGCTGACCCATTTACCACCTTTGTGGCTTGCGACGCTGCGTTTTACATGCGCATTTCTACCAGCGGCATTTTTCCTAAAACGGCCTGCCGTGCGTTTGTCCAATCTGGCGGCTTATGGTGTGCTGATCGGGGCTGGGCAATTCGGACTGCTGTTTCTGGCGATGAAAGGCGATATCACCCCGGGCCTTGCCTCACTGGTCGTCCAGATCCAGGTCTTTTTCACTATTGCCCTATCGATGCGGCTGACGGGTGAACGGGTGCGCAGGTTCCAATGGGCTGCACTCGGGTTAGCGACAAGCGGGCTGGCTGTCATTCTGACCCATTCGGACGGCAGCGCGACGCCATTGGGGTTGATGCTAGTGGTAACAGCTGCATTTTGCTGGTCGAGTGGCAATATGGTTTCGCGCGCCGCGGGTAAGGTCGACATGCTTGCCTATGTGGTCTGGGCCAGCATCTTCGCCGTGCCGCCACTGCTCACCCTCGCCTTATTATTGGAAGGCCCGTCGGCCTTGATTGCGGGTGTCCACGCAGCAACAGCGACAACCTGGGCCGCGGTGGTCTGGCAAGCGGTTGGCAATACGATGTTCGGTTATGGGATTTGGGGATGGCTTCTCGCGCGGCATCCGGCGGCAACCGTCGCGCCAATGGCTCTGTTGGTGCCGGTATTCGGGATGGGGGCGTCCGCCTTGTTCTTGGGCGAACCGCTGCAAAGTTGGAAATTGCTCGCTGCTGCGCTGGTCATGGGCGGATTGGCGTTAAGCCTTTTATGGCCGAGATTTTTTCAGCCTATTTCGAAAATCGAATAGACCGGACCTGCCGCCGTTTGTTCGCCGGTACCGACGGCGATGACATTATTGAGCCAAGTGTAGCGGGTATCGCCGCATTCGAATTTAGCGACGATTGCCAGTGAATATTCATCCGGGTTCAGCAATGCGCCTTTCGCGAACCGAGACATTGCTTCGGGTGCGGCCAGAAAGCGACCCTGATAATTGAGGTAAACAAGCGCAGCGTCATCGGTTTGGAGCGTTAGGCGAACGTCGATCACCATCACGCCATCTTGACGGTTGACGACCCAATCATTTCCGCCGGGCAGCACCTTGCCATTCAGTCGCTCGCCAGCAAAGTGGCCGCCGGTGACGGGTGCGATGCGGCGCAGGCCGGCGGGGGTCTGGCCGATGCTGACCATGCCTGCGAAATCCACGGTTAGGGTCATCGTAATGAGGTGGCGATGCTGTAAATTGTTCATTGCACAGTTGCTACCATGGCGGCAGGATGGCGCAAGAAATATCGAGGAGAGAGCATTTTGGACAACATAATTGCGCGCCGTCCAGGCCCATCGGTTCAGGAAGTGTTCGACGGCGACCTCAATCCCGCGCCTGAGGTCATGCGCGTGGAATCACCAGCCATTGGGCAAAGCAGTGCAGATGTATCTATTGAGCGTTACTTCACCAAGGAATGGCACGACCGGGAGGTTGAGAAGGTTTGGCGCAAGACATGGCAGCTTGCGTGCCGCGTCGAACATATTCCAAATGTCGGAGACCATGTTGTCTACGACATTGTGCATGACTCGCTCATCGTTGTTCGTACAGGTCCTGATGAGATCAAAGCCTATATAAATTCGTGCCTGCATCGGGGAACGATGCTCCGCACCGAAGGCGGGTGCGTTAAGCAGTTTCGTTGCCCATTCCACGGCTGGACGTGGAAGCTAGATGGCGCATTATCGGTAATTCCGGGCCAATGGGATTTTCCGCATGTTGATAAGGACAAGATGAGCCTTCCTGAAGCCCGCGTCGGCACGTGGGGTGGCTTTGTTTTCATTAATTTTGATGCCGATGCCGAACCGCTCGAAACCTATCTTGAAAATCTGCCCGAGCATTTTGCTTCGTTCAATCTGGAGGACCGGTATGTCGCGGCGCATGTTGCCAAGATTATGCCGTGCAACTGGAAGCTGGCGATGGAGGCTTTTGTCGAAGCTTACCATGTGCCGTTCGCGCATGGACAGGTGCTGAGCTATTATGGTGACAGTAACACCCAATATGACGTTTGGCCGGATGTGCGCCATGTCAGCCGTATGATCAGCGTTCAGGGTGTTGCAAGCCCGTCCAAGCCAGCAACCACGCCTGAGCAAACCATACAGGAAATGCGCCGTGATGTGCCCTTTTTTGCCGGCAAGCCCATTGAAGTGGGCGAGGGCGAAACTGCGCGGGCCAAGCTGGCCGAACGTGCGCGCGAGAGGATTTCGCGTTCGATTGGCCGCGACATGTCAGCACTATCGGACTCGGAATCGCTCGACCTGATCGAATATATGCTTTTTCCCAATATGGTTCCGTGGGGTGGGCAGGCGCTACCCATCACCTACCGCTTCCGCCCGAATGGCGACGATCCGGAAAGCTCGATCATGGAAATCATGTTCCTGTTTTCCAAAGCACCCGATGGTTCCCATCCGGAACCAGCAAAAATGACCATGCTGGGACTGGATCAGAAATGGGCTGATGCACCTGAGCTTGGTTCCGCCGCAATGGTCGCAGATCAGGATACCGACAATCTGAAGCGGATCCAAAAAGGTCTGCGCGCGTCGAAGAAACCGGGCGTGACATTGGCGCGTTACCAAGAAAGCCGCATCCGCCATTATCATGAGACGCTGGATCGGTATCTGGCGAAATAGCGCGTTTGAACAAACAGGCGTGTTTCGTTAGTGGCTGAGGCGGGGGGAGCATTCGTGCCGTTAGCATTCACCTTTTACGACTGGGGCATTTTGTGTGCCTATGTCGCATTGCTGGCATTTGCCGGCTATCAGGCGACACGGCGGACCAAAACAGCTGATGACTATTTCCTGGCTGGCCATCATGCGCCGGTGTGGCTGGTGGCGGTGTCCGTCCTGTCCACTATGCAGTCGGCCGCCACCTTCCTTGGTGCACCTGATAACAGCTACCGGGGCGACTATAGCTATTTGACCAGCAATTTTTCGGCCATCATCGCCGCCTTTATCGTAGCCCGCTTTTTAATTCCGCGCTTCTACGCGATTGGGGCAACGACGGTATATGAACTTCTTGAGGTGCGTTTCGATGCGACTGCGCGCCGTGCAGCGGCTGGGATGTACCTGATTGGCCGCATATTAGCGAGCGGAGCGCGGCTATATTTGGCGGCCATTGCCGTATCGATGATTATCTTCCTTGATACTGACCCCCAACACATCATGATTGCGTCCGCCGTTCTGGTCATTTTCGGCGTTGCATTCACCCTGTTCGGCGGCCTCAATGCGGTTATCTGGAGCGATTTGGTTCAGGTTATGCTGTATCTAGGTGGTGCGCTGCTCGTGCTGGCGTTCTTATGGTTCAAAATTCCGGCACCGGCGTCCGAGATAATAAGCGGTCTGCAAAATGCACCCGGTGGCGTCGACAAACTGCGCCTGTTCGATTGGTCCCTCGATTTTTCCAAGCCTTTTACAATGTGGGCTATTTTGACCGGGTTAGTCTTACTTAACATCGGAAATGCCGGACTCGATCAGGATACCACCCAGCGATTTTTGGCGTGCCGAGACGCGCAAGCCGGCAAGCGCGCGCTATATGTGAGCATGTGGGCGGCAATTCCTGTCGTTGCGGTATTCATGGCCATTGGGTCGCTACTGCATGTTTTCTACAATCGCCCAGACCTTATGGGAACCGGCGGCGGCGTTGCCAGCACGTTTAGCGGCGAGAAGATCACGGTCTTCATGTCCTTTATCTTGTCAGAAATTCCGCCCGGTCTGCGCGGATTGATAACCGTCGGCGTCATTGCCGCCGCAGCGATCAATTCTGGCCTCATCTCCATGTCTGCAGTTGTCGTGTCGGATTTTTATCGCCCGTGGCGGGAAAGGCGCGGGCACATATCCGAGCATCATTATGTGCGCGCAGGGCGAGCTGCGATGCTTGTGCTCGCATTGGCCTTATTTGCGATGTCGGTTTTATGCTTCTTCTGGCAGCAATATAGTGACACGCCGTTGTTGGAATTCGTCCTTGGCGTGATGGTCTTCGCTTATTCGGGCTTGCTGGGCGTGTATGCCGTGACGGTGTTTACGAGCAGGGGGGCGACATGGTCCGTCATCGCGGCTTTGATTGCAGGATTCGTCACTATATTGCTGCAACAGCATTATATCGTCGACAGCTTTGGTCTTCCGCAAAGCTGGAAAATGCTGGCCTTCCCGTGGCAGCTGTGCATCGGCACTTTTATTGCCTTTTTGGTTTGCCTGACAGGCAATAAAAAAGGGCCGGAGGTTTCCCTCCAGCCCTTTTGATAATTGTTTGATGTCGTGGCTTAGGCGCCAGCGACGTCCGCCAGATCAATCTTGAGGCCAGGGCCCATTGACGAGCTGACAGCAACGCGGCGGACATATTTGCCCTTTGATCCGCTTGGCTTGTTCTTGATGACGGCGTCAACCAGCGCGTCGAAGTTCTTGCGCAGGTCAGCGTCAGAGAAGCTCTTCTTGCCGATGCCGCTGTGGATGATGCCCTGCTTTTCAACGCGGAACTCAACCTGGCCAGCTTTCGCAGCCTTTACGGCTTCAGCAACGTCCATGGTGACTGTGCCGAGCTTAGGGTTTGGCATCAGGCCCTTTGGACCCAAGGTTTTACCCAAGCGGCCAACGATACCCATCATGTCCGGCGTTGCGATAACGCGGTCATAATCAAGGTTTCCAGCCAACATGTCTTCCATCAGGTCTTCAGCGCCGACTTTGTCTGCACCAGCAGCAGTTGCTGCAGTCGCCTTGTCGCCACGTGCGAACACGGCGACCTTCATTTCCTTGCCGGTACCGGCTGGAAGCGAGACCATGCCGCGAACCATTTGGTCAGCATGACGTGGGTCAACGCCCAGGTTCATTGCAACTTCGATGGTTTCGTCAAACTTGGCGGTAGCCATTTCTTTGATCATCTTCAGCGCTTCATCAACGCCATAGAGCTTGTCGGCATCAAGATGCGCGAGCGATTTTGCTTTTTTGGTCAGCTTGGCCATCGGATCAGCCCTCCACTACTTCGAGGCCCATGGCGGTAGCCGAGCCTGCGATGATTTTAACTGCTGCGTCCATATCGTTCGCATTGAGGTCGGCCATCTTGATGGTTGCGACTTCTTCAAGCTGCGCACGTGTGATTTTGCCAGCGGTGATCTTGCCTGGCTCTTTCGAACCCGACTTGATGCCAAGAACCTTCTTGATGAGGTATGTCGCTGGTGGCGACTTCATCGCAAAGGTGAAGCTCTTGTCAGCAAAAACAGTGATCTTCGTTGGAATAGGGGTACCCTTTTCCATGTCAGCTGTCGCAGCGTTGAACTGCTTGCAGAATTCCATGATGTTCACGCCGCGCTGACCCAGTGCTGGGCCGATTGGCGGGGATGGGGTGGCTGAACCTGCAGGAACCTGCAGGCCGATATAGCCGTCAATTTTCTTTGCCATGAATGGCGTCCTTTCATTCTATCGCCGCTGTGCCCTGAAAGGGCGAAAACGGGTCAAATTAAGTGGTCCAACAGACATCACAAGATGTCCTCCCACACGGAATCACGTCGCTATTGCGCCGAGAAGCGGTGCCACTATCCGCAATGTGGGTATAATGCAAGTCTTTGCGCGGTTATGCCGGCGGTGTGAGCCGCAGCAGACCTTCCTGAACGACCGAAGCGACCAGCGTGCCGTCCTCACTGTAAATCCAGCCATGATTGATGCCGCGGCTGCCTCCGGTCCAGTCGCTGTCCATGACATAAACGAACCACTGGTCGACCTGAACATCGTTATGGAACCACATTGCATGGTCAAGGCTGGTAGAAAACAGACCGGGCGTCACCCAATGCAGGCCGTGCGGCAGCATGGCTGACGACAGCAGGCCCATGTCGGAAGCAAACGACAGCAGTGCCCGGTGCAGCAACTGGTCACCCTCAATCGGTGCGCGCAAGCGGAACCATTGATAATGGCTTGTGGCCTTGGCATCGGCTGCCGGACGAAAGCTGCGCAGCTCAAACGGCCGCGGATGTGCCATGCGCTCAAGCATATGATCAGGGATATCGGGATTGCGCGCCATGGCGTCCGAATAATCCCAGCATTTGTCGGGCGGCAACAAATCAGGCATCGGCACCTGATGTGAAAAGCCTGGCTCTGGCTTCTGGAAAGACGCTGTCAGATTGAAGATGACCTTGCCTTCCTGCCGGACGACAACGCGCCGGTTGGAAAACGCGCGTCCATCAAAATCACGGTGGACCCGAAAGTGCAGCGGAAGAGCCTCGCTACCACCGCGCAAGAAATAAGCATGAAGCGAATGGACTTGCTTGTCAGGGTCAACGGTACGCGCGGCTGCCATCATGGCTTGCGCTATAATCTGCCCGCCGAAAATGCGATCGCGCGATGCGCGCGAGAATGCCGGAAAGGTGAATTCGTCGGGTTCGTCTGCAGCGGAAAAGTCGAACAGCCGCACAAGGCCACGAACCAGCTTGTCAGCGGGTATCGCGCTGTGTGCCGCGTTCGCCTTTTCGATGCGCGCCTGTATCTGTTCAGGCGAGAGTGCGGAGGTCACAGGAAAAAAAGATGGCCAGCGAAGGCCATCACTTCATCAATTCGACTTCTTCGAAATCCAGTTCGACCGGTGTCGCACGGCCAAAGATGCTGACCGATACCTTCACGCGATTCTTGTCGAAATCGAGTTCTTCGACCGCGCCGTTGAAGCTTGCGAATGGACCGCCAAGTACCTTGACCTGATCGCCGATTTCGTAGTCGACCGAAACGCGCTTCTTCGGCGCTGCTTCGAGTTCCTGCTTCGTGTTTAGAATGCGCGCTGCTTCGGCTTCGCTGATTGGCTGTGGCTTGTTACCCGCGCCCAGAAAGCCAGTTACCTTTGCCGTGTTCTTGACCAAGTGATAAACGTCATCGTTCATGTTCAGCTTGGCAAGCACGTAACCAGGGAAGAATTTGCGCTCGGCCTTAATCTTCTTGCCACGGCGCACTTCAGTGACTTGCTCGGTTGGAACTTCGACAGCTTCAACGAGCTGCGAGAGGCCAATACGCTCGGCTTCAGAAAGAATCTGGTCGCGGACTTTGTTTTCAAAACCCGAATAAGCGTGAATGATGTACCAGCGTGCCATAATATCTCTTCTTTTCCCCAAAACTCTTTCGAGTGGCTGCGGCTTAGCCTTCGGCTAGCGCAAGCAGTCCCTTTACGATTGCGGCAAAAACCGCGTCGACGCCCAAAAAGAAGACAGCCAAGATGATCGTCATGATCAATACCATGATCGCGGTCTGCACGGTTTCCTGCCTTGACGGCCATACTACCTTGCCGATTTCGGTCCGTACCTGACGGATGAATTCACCGGGGCTTGTCTTTGCCATATCGTTTCTTCCTGTTCGATCCCGAGGATAGCCGCCAGCGCTCCGACCGGCGGGTCGAGAGCGATATAGGTTCCGATTTCGGAAAGACTAGGCCTTTAGCGATGGATTCGCCTTAACGCAAGATGCCAAACAAACGCAGGCAAGTCCGTTTGGGAAAGCGCGGGCGTCAAGCGCATCATATCAAACGGCCTTGAACTGTTAAGGTTTTTGGTTATCCCTCAAGGCTTCATCTCATCAAGGGAAAATCCAAATGCCATCCGGTCTTGCTGCATTACTTGACGACATCGCGATGATTGCCAAGGTTGCGGCCGCATCATTGGACGATGTTGCCGCTGCTGCGGGGAAAGCAGGTAGCAAGGCCGCAGGTGTGGTAATTGACGACACGGCGGTCACGCCGCAATATGTCACTGGATTTACCCCTGACCGCGAACTGCCGATTATCTGGCGGATTGCCAAGGGGTCGTTCTTCAACAAGCTGGTAATCATATTGCCAGTGGCATTGCTGTTGAGCCTGTTTTTGCCGTGGGCGGTTACGCCGTTGCTGATGCTGGGCGGGGCGTATCTTTGTTTTGAAGGCGCTGAGAAAGTCTGGGAAAAAATCGTCCCGCATGAGGAAGAAAATCTCGCCGAGGAACTGGCGGAATTGACCAGCTCCGAACATGAACAAAATATGGTGAAAGGCGCAGTGCGCACCGATTTCATTCTGTCGGCAGAAATTATGGCGATTGCGCTGAATGAGGTGAAGAGCTTAGCCGAAACGTCAATCTGGCTTGAGGCCGGCGTTCTGGCTTTTGTCGCGATTGCCATCACCATTGCGGTTTACGGCGTGGTTGGTTTGATCGTGAAGATGGACGACATTGGCCTGCACATGGCGCAGCGTGAAAATGGAGGTTCTCAGGCAATCGGACGCGCTTTGGTGAAAGGCATGCCCAAATTGCTGACAGCACTGTCAACGGTTGGCACAGCCGCGATGCTATGGGTTGGTGGCCAAATTGTCGTTCACGGCTTTGGCTTTCACCCAGCGGAGTTTTTCGGCCTGCATGAAGGCGCTTTGGCGTGGGTTGTGGATGCGGCATTGTGCGGCATTGCAGGGCTGACCATTGGCGCCGTGATCGTCTTGGTCCATCATATGATCCCCAAGCGTAAGGCGAAGTAAGGCCTATTGAGGCCGGCAAGGCAGATGCGGCGCGCAACGTCGCGCTGACTGCCGATTTATACAGCAGCGCAATTGGCAATGGCTCAGGCACCGCTATCACGCAGCGACCATTTCTAACGATGTAAGAAAATGGCAGGAGTTGGGGGACTCGAACCCACGACCCTCGGTTTTGGAGACCGATGCTCTACCAACTGAGCTAAACTCCTGCACTCCGCTTTTCAGCGAAGAGAAGCGCCCTTAACGCCGATATGCGAACGGGGCAAGTCTGCTTTCGCAAACCCGCCCCGTTCTTGCATTATATTGTCGGAATTTAGAACTTGAACGCGGCTTCGACGCCCCAGACACGTGGTTCGTTGACGAAGCCAGTCAGGTTGTTGAAGTCGATCCCGCCGACTGCGGACGTATCCTTCGTGATGTTGCGGACAAAAGCCGAGACATCATAAGCATCGGTCTTGTAGCCAACGCGCAGGCCGCCTTCGAGCATGCGCTTGTCCTGGAACTCAACCGATTCATAGAGGAAGAAGTTGATCTTCGAACGATACGCCCAATCGGTGAAGGCATAGACTTCACCGTCGCCGACCGGCACGCCGTAACGTGCTGTCCAGTTTGCAATCCACTTGGGGCTCTGTGGCAGGCTGTTTCCGTCGATGTTGACGATCGCCGCCGAGAACGGGGCTGCAGCAACAACGATTGGGTCAAGCGGTGTGCACAACGACACGTTCGGGAACGTGTCAACACGCGTGGCGCCACAGGCAGCGGTGGTCAGACCTGTGTCTTGGATGCTGGTGTTGTTGTAGCTCAGGCCAGCGGTCAGCAGCAGCTGGGGCACAGGCTTGAACTCGATGTCGGCTTCAAAACCATAGCCGCGCACCATATCTGCGTTGATCAAGCGGTTGGCATTTACGCCGCCGCCGACCGCAGTCAGCTGCGCATCCTTCAGTTCATAATAGAAACCGTTGATGTTGAAACGGGCACGTCCGTCGAGCAGCGTCGATTTGATGCCGCTTTCATAGGATGTGATTGTTTCCGACTGGCCTACAGTTACGCCGCTTTCCAGCGGTGTCGATGTTGCTGGCGGAAACAGGATTCGGCCCTGGATCGATGGCGCGCGATAGCCACGGGCAACGCGGGCATACAGATTTACATCGTCCGTGGCGGCATAGGTTCCGCTGAGGTCCCAAGTCAGGTTGTTGTCGCTGACATTACGACGCACGGTGCCAAGCGGGTTCTGCAGGAAGCCGGGGAACTGGCTATCCTTGCTGCGCACGGCGACAAAGTCACGCTTGTCGTCATTGTAACGCAGGCCCCCAGTGACGCTCAGTTGGTCTGTCAACTGATAGGTCATTGAACCGAACAGGCCATAGGCTTTGCTCTTTTGGGCTTGCGAAACGATAATGTTCACGCCGTCCACTGCGTTATTCGGGTCACCCATGGTTGAGTAGTTTTTGGACACGATGTCCAGATTTTCGTTGAAGTAGAAAACACCTGCCTGATAGCTCAACGCGCCGTCATTGTTGCTCGCGATGCGGAATTCTTGCGTGAACTGCTTCAGGTTTGGCACGCTGTCGCGGGTTTCGGCGGTGAACGGAATTTCGCCGGGGCCGTACAGATTGCGTGGCAAGAAGTTGGCGCCAAAGCCGCCGTCAACGTCACCAACCGATGTCGCGTTGCCAGTCCAGTAGCTGGTTACTGAAACGAATGACACGGGACCTGCGTCATAGGTCATACGCGCAGTGATATTCTGTGTGTCGACGCGCTGTTCGTTCTTGCCGTCGGTCGATACGCGATAACGGTTAAAGTTTGCGTTCAGGCCTTCCTGACCGCGCGTGAAAACGTTGGCGCGGAACAAGCGTGCCGTGCCGTCCAATGAACGGAACTGGCCAGTCAGCAAAATGTCGAAGTCATCGCTTGGCTTGACCAGGAACTGAATGCGTGCGGCATATTCCTTATAACCTTCGAACGCATCCTTGGTTGTCTTGCTTGGGACGACATTGTCGACATAATCGTCTTGACGTTGGTACATGCCCGATACGCGGACGCTGACCTTCTCGCCCAATGGGCCGCCAAAGCCGCCTTCGACGTTCATCGCGTTGAAACGTCCGTAGGAAATCTTGCCATAGCCGCCAGCGACGTCGCTTGGTTTTACGCTGTCAAACTTGACGATACCCGCAGTGGTGTTGCGGCCAAACAAGGTGCCTTGCGGTCCACGCAGAACTTCAACGCGCTCCATATCGAAGATTGGAAAGCCCTTGAGGATAGGGTTTTCGAGAACGACATCATCATAAATCAAGCTGACGGGTTGTGATGCGTTGAAGTCAAAATCGGTGTTGCCGAGGCCACGAATGTAAAAGCGCGGGAAGGTACGGCCAAACGACGATTCAACCAGCAAGCTTGGCACGCGGCCAGAAATGCCACGAATATCGACACCGCCAGCGGTAATCGCGCCGAGCTGGTCACCGCTTACGGCGGTTACGGACAACGGCACATCCTGAAGATTCTCTTCGCGACGCTGCGCGGTGACAACGATTTCGCCTAAGGCCGCGCTGTTCTGCGCAGTCTCGTCTTGCGCATAAGCGGCGGGTGCGATGAAAAGGCTGGTTGTGGCGACCGCAATAGCGGCGGTTGATGCCATGATTGAGCGTACAGAACGCATAATATTCTCCCGAGTTGATTGGCAAAGAAGCGGGAATCGTAATCGCGCTCCTGATACTCAACCGCCCCCTTACGGTCGCCCGTCACAGAATCAACAAAGCTTTGCAGCAAAACTGCAATTTTAGTCTCACTGTGGCCGTTCAGCACCAAATATTAGAAGCTCATCTCGTCATACACGCGTGACAGATCGCCAGCCCATTCGCCGTGATATTTGTCGAGCATCTGTTCCGCGACGGTTTTGCCGCTGGCAACGATTTCGCGTAAGGGATCGAGATACCCAGTTTCATTGTCGCCACTGGCATTCAGACAGTTGCGCGCGGTTAGTCCTTGCGACGAGATATCAAGAATGCGCCCCGCAAGATCAAGCAGCTTGCCGCCACCGGGTATCGCTGCGTTTAGGCCCTGCGCTGGCACCGCACTGCGCAATGTTTCGCGTTCTTCCATCGTCCAATGCTTTACCTCGTCCCAGGCAGCATCAAGCGCGCCCTGATCGTAAAGCAATCCGACCCAGAAGGCGGGAAGGGCACAGATACGGTTCCACGGGCCACCATCGGCACCGCGCATCTCAAGGAAGCTTTTCAATCGTACTTCGGGAAACGCGGTCGACATATGATCTTCCCAATCGGAAACTGTCGGCTTTTCGCCCGGCAGTACCGAAAGCTCGCCCTTTAGGAAGTCGCGGAAGTCGAGCCCCGAGGCGTCGATATATTTGCCGTCACGGTAGACGAAATACATCGGTACCTTGAGCATATAGTCCACATATTGCTCATATCCGAAGTTTTCGTCGAATACGAACGGCAGCATGCCTGTGCGCTGCGGATCGGTGTCGGACCAGATGTGGCTGCGGTAGGAGAGGAAGCCGTTTGGCTTGCCTTCAAGGAACGGCGAGTTTGCGAACAACGCGGTTGCCAGCGGCTGAAGCGCGAGCGAGGTGCGAAACTTGTGGGCCATGTCGGCTTCGCTTGAAAAATCAAGATTGACCTGAATCGTGCACGTGCGCAGCATCATGTCGAGGCCCATGCTGCCAACACGCGGCATATGGCGCAGCATGATTTCGTAACGGCCTTTGGGCATGATCGGCAATTCAGCGCGCGTCTTGTCGGGCCATAGTCCAAGACCCAAGAAGCTGGTGTTCGTCTTGTCGCCGATTGCCTTGACTTGCTTCAAATGCCGCCCGGTTTCCGCGCATGTCTGATGCAGGTTTTCAAGCGGGGCACCCGACAGTTCAAGTTGCCCTGCAGGCTCAAGGCTGACGGCGCCATCGGTGCCGCTCATCGCAATTACTTTGCCGTTTTCGTAAACAGGTTCCCAGCCAAATTCGGTGAGTGCCATCAACAGATCACGAATACCGCCTGGCTCTTCATAAGACGGGGCATGGTGATCACTGCGGTTATAGACGAATTTTTCATGTTCGGTACCAATGCGCCAGCGGTCCTTCGGCTTTTCGCCTTTGGCGATCGCAGCGACGAGTTGGTCGCGCGTTTCAATGACGGGATCTTGGCGGTCCGAAACAGTTTTTGTGCTCATCGCGGCGGTTTAGAAATGTAGCGGCTATATTGCCAGCAGATTCCGTTGGTCAGTTCAGTGTCGCGTTGAATATGATAGCAAATCCGGATGCTGGCCCCATTGATGCCGCAGTCCCGCTAATGGTGTTGCCAGATATTGAAACGCCATAGGGGTCAGTTTCGTCGGCGCCCGTGGCATTGTCATCTTCGGCAGTTGTCGCAGTGGCACAGCTCGTGCCCGACAACATCGATCCGGGAATATATATCGCAGTGGCTGGGATTGCATCAAGGATAGCGATGTTCGTTGCGGTTGCGCTGCCTGCGTTGCTGACCAAAATACAATATCTGACAATTGCGCCGGGCAATGCTTTGGGGTTGCTGGCGCTCACGCCATCGCTGATCACCGTGCTAATCTTAGTTACGCTTAAATTGGCTTGAGGACGACAGAAGTTAAAATCATGAATGGCAATGGCTTGCTGGCCCGGGTTTGCGGGCGCGGTGCTGTGGTTTCCGTATGTGATCGTGATGGTGTCGACCGGCGTCGAAAACGTTACGACAACATTTCCATCTGCGCTTGTATCCGCCGATGTTGCGTCGCCATAGGCACTGTTACCGAGTACATAGTTCGCCAAACCGTTTGTTAGGGTCGGCGTGACAGGCGCACCATTAAAGGTGCCGGTGACTGTTACGCGGTCGGCGAATTGCGCGGCATTAAAATCAATATCAAACAGGCGGAATTGCACGCCCGGCACAGCCGTAGGAAGCGAAATGACATTGGTCACGGCCCCCGCCTGACTGGTCATATCGACAATCTCGAATATCGAAAATTGCGCAGGCGATAGCCCTCCTGTGACTGCATTTTGCCGCGCTGGCGATAATCCGCCATATGTTGCGTTGTTTAGAAACACGCCGCCATTGATCGTGATGTTGAAATTCATCGTTCCAATCGCGGTTAGTGGATAGCTGCCGCTGGTGGTTCCTGCGGGCCAGCTTATGCTATCCCAGTCGTGGACTGTCGATCCAGCAGGACAGACCAGAGTCGGTGGTATTCCCGCGGTCCGCGTACCACTGACAGTAAGGCTGACAAACGCGTCGTCATCTTCGGTCGTGGAGCCGTTGTTCGGCGTTGAATCACTATCAACCACCGAGGAGGTTCTTATTTCGGCGCCGTTGATGATTGTTGCCCCGCTGGTCCCGTTCACGGTTGCGGTAATATTGATCGACGCCGATGCTCCGGGCGCCAGCGTTCCGACGGTCCATATGCCAGTACCGCTGGCGTAGCTGCCCGTTCCAGATGCGCTCACAAACGTGGTCCCGGCTGGCAGAATATCGAGCACCGTTACACCGGTTGCCGTCAAGTTCGACGTAGCGGCATTCGTTACCGTGAGGGTGTAAACAATGTTCGAGCCACTCGCGGGGTTCGCATTGCTGACTGTCTTGGTCAGCGACAAGTCAGCGAAGTTGGCCGGCACCGATGTCAGAAAAAGATCCGCACGCACAAAGTTTCCATTGTCGGCAGTGGGAAACAGGTCACAAATTTCCAAACGCCATGTTCCTGCGGAATTCTGGTTTGCAAACGCCGACAGGGCCGCGTCTGGGGAAAAATTATTCTGATATGGAGGTGCCGTGGCGCTATGGTTCGTGCTGTTGCCATCGGTGTTTACCACCTGCGTACCGGTATCATTCAATGTGACGTTGAAATTGTCGCCATCAATGCTGTTACTATTGCCGTTTACCAGCTGGACTCTCGTCCCCGAAGGCGATTGGAGCGTCATCTGCAAGTCGCCCCGATAGGTATGTGTGGCCAATATCGCGATATCCACATCGGATACCGTGAAACTCGTACCAACGGTAAAGTTGCGCACCAGTGGCGCTGTGCACGTGGTCGCGTTGTTAATCGCACCTGCGGTGGTGTTGCTAAATTGGGTCACGGTCTGCGCCGACGCCAAAGAAGGCATGAGGCAAAGCAACATGAACGTTAGGAAGGCGCCAAAACGCGACGCCACGCACAATGGCCAATTGTTCCAGCTTCCCGTCACCGCAATTTCCACCCTATGCGCATCAGCAACCCGTTAGTTTTGAAAGATTAAATTAATGATAAAAATGCCGTATTAAACGCCGTTTGCGCACAAATTTATTTGGCTAGGCTTCGAAATTTAACCGTCATTACACGTTGTTAACCATGTCCTGTTATGGCGGCCGAGTGGGAATTGGCCAGTCGGCCTTGTGGATGTGATGGGCAGTTTTAAACGTCTATTTTTTAACCTCGCGGGCCTCTGCGCGCTTTGGTTTTGTTTATGGGGGACGCCGGCCCAGGCGCAAAGCTGTGCGCCTGCAACGTCGCAGGGTACTGCACCTGCCGGGTGGCAGACATATTGCTGGCTCGACTTTGCAACTTACAATGATGCAACGGCGCGGTCCGGCGCCGGACAGAATTTTTCGTTCACACTGTCGGACGGCTCGGTGCTCTCGCTCAATCTTCGTGCGACCAGCACCGCTGCAACGGCGGCGACCGCAACCGCTGCACCATCATGGACTGGCGCCGCGGTTGGAAACTCCGCATTTCTCGGCATTCCCGGACGGCCGATCCTATATATGAATAACAATGGTTCGACCGTGAACTTCACTATCTCGTCGATTCTCATAACGCCTCCGCCCGGCGCGCCCGTTGTCACGGCATATGCCTTTGTTGCTGCGGATGCAGAGTCGACCGATGGTGCTGAACAGATTGTTTTCGGCACAAATGGAGGCGGCTGGATTGAACTCGACCGGGTTAATCCAATTACCGGCAACCAATACCCGACCTCGGCCGGTATTGGCACCAACACCTTCACAACGACCGGTGGCGGCCAAACGGGGAATGTCGGCGGGTTTATCGTCGGGACGAATAGCCCAACGCAGGTGACTGCGCGGATGACCGGTTCAGGACTGCAGGGGATGATGTTTGCCGTGCGCTTTGCCTCGATACGGCTGACAAAGCAGATTACCGGCGCGCGCATCGATGCCGCCGATCAGTTTACCTTCCGCATCGCAGCGACGTCTTCTGGCAGTGTGTTGGCAACCGGAACGACTACCGGAACAAGCAACGGCCCATTTACAGCCGCGGCTGTTTCACTCGCCTCTGGGATCCCGTTGACGCTCACCGAAGTTATGGCAGGCGGGAGCGTCAGCGCACTCACCCAGTACAGCAACCGGTTAACCTGTACAAACAGCTCAGCGAGTTCGACGCCATTGCCGAATAATCTGGCAACATCATCCTACAATTTCGGCGCGCTGCAATTTGGCGATACCGTTCAGTGCACTTTTACCAACGCTGCCTTTCCTCATCTAAGGCTGCGTAAGGTACTCCCCGCCAGTGGCCGAAGGTTCTCATCGGACCAGTTCACTGTAAGGATCAATCAAGGCGCCACCGTCGTGAGTTCAGCAACAACAACGGGTGCGACCAATGTCGTATCTGGCGGCGACACCGGACTTGTTCAATTGGTGGCCGGCACAAGCTATTCGCTGAATGAAGTGATGTCCGGACCAGGCAGTCTTACCCAATATACCGCAACGCTGGCATGCACGAATGGCACGAACGGTATTACGACCGTTTTCCCCACCGCAGTCCCGGGAAACATCACGCCCGTGCTCGGCGATGTGATTACGTGCACCATCACCAACACACAGCGCGCCGCCAATGCGACGTTGCTCGTCACCAAAACGTCTGCGGTTTTGAGCGATGGTGTCAGTGTTTCGAACCCAAAGTCGGTGCCGGGCGCGCGCATTCGCTATACGATTACCGTTCAAAACACGGGCAATTTGGGAGTCGATGCCAACAGCATTATCATCGCGGATCCGTTCCCGCCAAATTTCACGCTCGATGCATCAACGCCTATGACGATGAATGTGGGGACAAGCGGTCTTTCCGCCTTTAATCAGGGAACAATGGTCACCTATTCAAGCCAAGTGAGCGGCGGAGCACCCTATACCGCGCCGCTTGGGACGGGTTATAACGCCGCGCTGACTGGCCTGCGGTTTCAGCCAACGGGCACGATGGCGGCTGCATCTGCGGCTGGACCATCTAGCTTTTCATTCAGTTTTACCGGTCAAGTTGACTGACCGACGGGCCTAAGCGGCCCAATCGCCATTTTTGGACATCCATACAGAAATCGCGGCAACAGCGGCTGTATCAGCCCGCAAGATGCGCGGACCTAATGACACCGGCCGTGCACAAGGATGCGCCCGGATTGCGGCATTTTCACTATCGGTAAATCCGCCCTCAGGGCCAATGAGGATTGCGCCGGGGCCGGAACGGATGGCATCTGCAAAAGGCTCGCCACCGCGCTCATCGCAAAAATATAGGGTCCGGTCTGCCGGCCATTTTCCGAGCATTACGTCAATGCGAGAGAGCGGGTCGATTACGGGTAAGGCTGTCCGCTCGCATTGTTCGGCAGCCTCGACCATATGCGCGCGCAGCCGATCTTCCTTCACCTTGTCGACAACACAACGTGCCGTCAGCACAGGCACAAATCGCGAAATACCAAGCTCGCAGGCTTTTTCGGCGATCCAGTCGAAACGATCTTTCTTGATAAGCGCCTGACAAATCCAAAGGTCTGGCGTAAATTCCCGGTCACGCAATTTGGCGCCGATTGTCAGCACGACGTCGCGTTTGTGCGTTTCGGTGACTGTCGCAAGATATTCACCCGAAACATCATCGAACAATTTGACGGGCGCACCCTCTTTCAAACGCATCACGCTAATGAGGTAATGGGCACTGTTGCCGCTGATGTTTAAAGTCGCGCCCTCGACCAACGGCTGTTCGACAAACAGCCGCGGCGTTGATTTTGGGGGCCAGGCGGGTGTTGCGGGCATGGCATGCGCATAAACACAAAACTCCGTGGCGTCATCTGCCAACTTCCAGATGACGAACGGGATAAATTTTGGCAGGGCCTTCCTATGACCACGCATTTTGTGCCCGACAGCGAATATACCGGCATCATGAAACTGCTCCCGGCAAAGCTACGCGGCTTTGCGCTGCTGGCACGTTTTGACCGGCCAATTGGCTGGTGGCTGCTATTTTGGCCGTGCGTGTTCGGCTTGGCGCTATCGGGTGGGCTGATTGCGCGTTGGGATTTGGCGCTGTGGATGTTGCTTGGCTCTGTGGCGATGCGCGGCGCGGGCTGTGTGTATAACGACATCATTGATCGTGACCTCGACGCGCAAGTTGCGCGCACTGCAAACCGCCCGTTGGCAAGCGGTTTGATTTCACGCAAAGCGGCATGGGCTTGGCTAATCTTGCTGGCGCTGGTCGGACTGACTGTTTTGCTGCAGCTGAACCTCAACGCCCAGCTTCTGGCGCTGGGAAGCCTTCTGCTTGTCGCGGCATACCCATTTATGAAACGCATTACGTGGTGGCCCCAGCTTTGGCTTGGGTTGGTGTTCAGCTGGGGCGCGTTGGTTGGCTGGGTTGCGATTACGGGTCAGGCTGATGCAGCAATGTTCTGGCTCTACGCGGGCACGATATTCTGGGTTGTGGGCTATGACACGATCTATGCCATGCAGGACCGCGAAGATGACGCGCTGGTGGGCATCAAGTCGAGCGCATTGCGCTTGGGCGGCAGCGTGCGGGCAGGGGTAACTGCATTCTATATCTTGGCAATATCTGGCTGGGGCATGGCCATCTGGAGCGTCAGGCCCGAAAAACAGGCTTTGGTTGCGCTTGTACCCGTCGCCTTTCATCTGGTTATGCAAGTGACTTCATTACGGGCCGATGGCAGCAACGCCCTTGGTCATTTCAGATCAAACCGGATGACGGGGTTACTCGCTGCGCTAGCTTTTTTGGTCGTTGGTGCGGCCGGACAATATTAGGGAGAAGAATATGGAACATCGTCGTATTGGTAAAAGTGCGGTTTACGTCTCAGATATCTGCATGGGGACGATGACATTCGGGTCGCAAACTGATGAAGCGCACGCGCATAGAATACTCGACCGCTGCCTTGATACCGGCATCAACTTCTTTGACACCGCCGAAGGCTATCCTGTGCCACCAGACATCAAATGGGTTGGCCGGACAGAGGACATTGTCGGTCGCTGGATGAAGGGCAAAAACCGCGATGCCATAATCATGGCAACAAAAGTATCCGGTCCAAGCCACACTTGGTTCAAATCCCCCAAACGCGGCGGCATGACCGCGCTTGATCGTCACAACATCATTACTGCTGTCGAAGAAAGCCTGCGCCGACTGCAGACCGACTATATCGATTTGTACCAGACCCACTGGCCCGATCATGGCACCGGTTATGATGAAACCATGGAGACGCTGGACGAACTGGTGCGCGCCGGAAAAGTACGCGTTCTGGGTTGTTCTAATGAAACGAGCTATGGCTTGATGAAGTCGTTGGCGACCTCGGAACGCCTTGGCTCGGCACGCTATCACAGCATCCAGAATAACTTCTCGATCAACAACCGCCGGTTTGAAGATGAACTGAAGCAAGTGTGCCGTCAGGAAGGCGTCTCACTGCTTCCTTATTCGCCATTGGGCGGCGGCGTATTGTCGGGCAAATATCTCGACGGCGCACGGCCAGAAGGCGCACGTTTCTCACGCTATCTGGAAATGGCTGGCGCACGTCAGGCCGAAATGGCGCAACGCTTTGCCGGGCCGCGGGCGCTTGAGAGCACAATGCGGATTGTCGAGATTGCGAAGGAAGCTGGCATGTCGCCGGTAACGTTGGCTACCGCTTGGTCAAAGCAACATGACTTTGTCGCGTCGACCATCGTTGGTGTCAGCACCGAGGATCAGTTGGACGATATCTTTGCTGCCATTGATCTGACGCTCAGCGCCGAAGTCATGACCGCTGTTCATAAGGTAACGAAAGAAATCTTATATCCGATGGGGTGACTCCGTTCGCGGTGGTCAGCCAGTGATTTCGGACTGCTTATAACCAAGCGCTTCGCCCAGTGCCTGTAACCGGCGCTGGACGCTGTTGGACTGAAGCCGCACGGCCGAACGGCTGAGGTGAAGGCGCAATATGCTGCCATCGCCGTCAATCCGGCTGTCGGCCAGCGCGCCGCCTGTGCCGCCATCAAGCCGGTGCGCGAGACGGATTGCGAGGCCCCAGATAACGGCCTGAGCCAGCGCGCCCGGCTTAGCCAAGGCAGTCAGCATTTCCGGCAATGTTCGCTTACCCGCATGCACCGTCCACAGGGCAGCTGCTATCACGGCGCGATCATTTGCGTTCACGCCGGGCCAGCTGCCGTCCAGTGCCAGATCCAATGCATGGTCAGCGCGATATTCAGGGTTTACGTTCCACACGCTGTCGGAAAGTAGGCAAGCCGCGCGGCACAGCCGCGCGTCATGGGGGCTTTGTCCCGCAAATACAGGCGCAATCCATTCTGCCAACGCATCACCATGAAATGGAAAGCGGCCAAGCCGTTCGCCTTCAAATCGTGCCGCAGCGATAAGCGGGTCTTGCTGGCGCTCGGAGGGGCTAAGCTGTTCAAACAATAGTCCCTCGCGCAGACCATAAATGCTGGTGACGAGCTTGCTGGGTTTTAACAGACCCGCAATGCCAGCCAATAAGGCATTCGCGCCCGGCAACGCAGAAATACGGCCCGCGGCAACGACGTTGGATCGGGTTAGGGCGTCCTTGTCGTTAATCACCGCCATCATCAATTCTGGCGCGTCGGCTGGCATTTCGTAATTGGACAGGATCGTCAGGGGGTATCCGCTCTCGTGCATGTGGAGCCGCGCAAACGTCCGCCACGATCCACCAATCATGTAAAATGGAAGGCCGGTTTCTATGGGAAAATCACCCTTACCCATTGCGGCAGCAATATCATCGCGCAGCATCTGCGTAATCTGTTTGGTCGTTTTGCCCTTCAATATGTCATGCCGCAACGTGCCAAGGGGCAGGGATACGCGCGAACCAAGTTTCCCGTCCGCAATGCGAATGAGCTCAAGGCTGCCACCGCCAAGATCACCGACATATCCATTGGCGTGCGGGTTATCGCTCAATATCCCAAGCCCCGCAGCCGTTGCCTCGGCATCGCCGTCAAGCACATCTACGCGGATACCAAGCGCTGCTGCCTTCTCCACCAGCTCGCGGCCATTTTTAGCCTCTCGTGTGGCTGCGGTGGCGACAACGCGCATGGTGTCGACCTTCATGGCTCTCGCCAGCGTTTCAAAGCGCGCAAGAGCGGCCAACGCCTTTTTCATCGTCGCCTTGTCGATGATGCCATCGCCAGCCAGGCAGGCGCCCAGCTTTACACGGCTTTTTTCATTGTAAATCGGCATCGGCGCACGCGGCAGCCCTGCGTAAACGACAAGTCGAACTGTGTTGGAGCCAATATCGATGACGGCCTGACGCACCGCCTTCATCGCTGTCGGACGAGGCTCAGGGTTGGAACCTTCTTGTCATCGGCAAGCGCGCCTCCGCGTCCTGAAAGCGACGCGTTGGTCATGAAGTAATGGTGCAAATTGAAAGGCATTTTTCCTGCTTTGACTCGCTCGTACCGGCCGTCTGACCGCAGCATCCAGCTTTGCTGGTTGTCGAGCAGGTTTGCAACCATAACCTGATCGAGAATTTGGTCATGCACTGTCGGATTTTCGATCGGCAACATATATTCTACACGGCGGTCGAAATTGCGCGACATCCAGTCTGCTGAAGAGATGAACACTTTTGCATCGGGGTTGGGAAGGTCTGCGCCATTGCCCATCGCCCAAATACGGCTGTGCTCAAGAAAACGTCCAACCACGGACTTCACCCGGATGCGCGAAGACATGCCTTTAACGCCCGGACGCAGGCAGCAAATGCCGCGCACAATCAGGTCAATCTCGACGCCCGCTTCGCTGGCTTCGTACAATTTGTCGATAACGGCCTTGTCGACCAACGAGTTCAGCTTTGCCCACACCGCGCCGGAGCGCCCTGCTGCAACATGCGCGATTTCATCATCAATCAGCGACATGATTTTCTCGCGCAGGCCAAGCGGACTCATGGTCAAAAGCTTGAGTTCGGTCGGCGGGATATAGCCTGTGATGTAATTGAAAATCTGCCCCGCATCATGCCCCACGCGTGGGTCAGCCGTGAAGAAGCTGATGTCGGTATACACCTTCGCGGTGATGGGGTGATAATTGCCGGTTCCCAAATGGCAATAGGTCCGGAAACCGTCCGCCTCGCGCCGCACGACTAACGATATCTTGGCGTGGGTTTTCATGTCGACAAAGCCGTAGACCACCTGCACGCCGGAATTTTCGAGTTGTGAAGCCCAGTGCAGGTTCTGCTCTTCGTCAAATCGTGCTTTTAATTCGACGATAGCCGTTACAGATTTGCCTGCATCCGCGGCCTCGCACAACGCGCGAATGACCGCGGATTGCTTGCCAGCGCGGTACAATGTCTGCTTAATCGCAACGACGTCCGGGTCCACCGCCGCCTGCTGCAAGAATGCGAGAACAGCATCAAAGCTTTCATAGGGGTGATGGACGACGATGTCTTTCTGACGGATCGCCGAAAAGCAGTCGCCGTCATGTTCCAAGATACGTTCGGGGAAGCGCGGTGAATAAGGCGGGAATTTCAACGTTGGCCGATCTTCGTCTACCAATTGTCCAAGGTCACCAATGCCCAAAAAGCCGACGGTTTCGACGACGATCGACGCGCCAGCGCCAAGCTCGGACCGGATTAAAGTCGCCAGTTCGTTCGGCAGTCCTTTTTCCAGCTTAAGCCGAATGATGCGGCCACGACGGCGGCGCTTGATGGCGCTGCGGAAATAGCGAACGAGGTCTTCTGCCTCTTCCTCAACCTCGATGTCGCTGTCACGGATAACGCGGAAGGCGCCCGCAGCGACAAGCAAATAGTCCGGAAACATCTGGCCGACAAAATGCTTAATCAAAGCCTCAATCGTCACAAAGCGCGTTCCGGGGCCAGGCAGTCGTATGAAGCGCGCCAGAGACTGCGGGATCATCACCAACTGGCGAACCACTTCGCCATCGTTTTTCCGGCGCATATCGAAAATCAGGCTGATGCCCTGATTGGGAATGAACGGAAACGGATGGGCCGGATCAAGCGCTTGCGGCGTCAGAACGGGGAGAATCTGTTCCTGAAAATATTTTCCGACCGCAGCTTGAAGACTTTTGCCCATAGCGGATGGCTGAACAATCTTGATGCCCTCTGCGGATAGTTCGCGCATCAATTTGCGCCACAGCTTTTGCTGCTGGATCATTAACCGGTCCGCTGCGGCGACAGTTGCGGTAAGCTGTTCAGACGGGGTGCGCCCGTCAATCGACAGTTCTTCAATTTTCCGCTGCTGTTGGCCACGCAGGCCAGCCACGCGAACCATGAAGAATTCATCCAAGTTTGTGCCGGAAATCGACAAAAACCGAAGCCGCTCAAGCAACGGGTGGGCCGGGTTCGACGCTTCTTCCAGCACGCGTTCGTTGAACTTCAGCCAGGATAATTCGCGGTTAAAATAGCGTGCGTCAGCAGGCATTTTCATCGGTTTCACTTTGCTTAAAGCGGGCACGGGCTTCACGAAAATCAATCCTTTTTAAACGGCTACCGCGAGGTGGCATGAAAACATTACATATTTACGGCAGCAATTTCGGCAGTTTCAAATGTTGTAACAGTATTGTCCCTGAATTGTCATCGTTCATATACTGACGAGTCACAACCCCTGCCTAATGGGCCTTGTATTCATCGAGGCACGTTTGGGGGGTAATTTATGCAAAGTCGGTTCACGAATTCGCGCGCATTTGTTCGTAACGCAATGCTTTGCAGCGCTGCGGTACTGGCAATCTTGCCAGTTGCCGCCATAGCACAGGTAGCGCCCGTTGCAGATGAAGCAGATGGTGACGCAATCGTCGTCACAGGCTCAAGACCAATTGCAGAATCAGAAGCTGCCGCTTTGCAGGCGCAGAAAAATTCAGACTCCCTAGTTAGCGTTGTGTCTTCGGACGCGGCTGGCCGCCTTCCTGACCAAAACATCGCGCAGGCGACGGGCCGTCTTCCCGGTGTCGCGGTTGAACGCGACCAAGGACAAGCGCGCTATATCAGCATCCGCGGCGCGCCGAACTATTGGACCACATTGTCGTTCGACGGCATCAACGTCGTCAGTCCCGAAGGCCGCGATGCGCGGTTTGACTCCATCCCTTCGGCAATTGCGGCGCAAATCGTCGTATCAAAGGCCGTAACACCCGACATGCCAGGCGAAACCGTATCGGGTAACGTCAATGTCATCACGCGATCCGCGTTCGATTATGACGGGTTCCATTTTGCAGGCAAGGCTGGCTACGGCATCGCCGAGCTTGGCAACCGCCCCCAATATGAAGGCTCGGCCGTCGTTTCGACGCGTGTCCCTGCTGGCGAAGGCGAAATCGGTGTGCTTGTGTCGGGCAGCTATTATCAGCGCGCTATGATTACTGACAATTTCGAAACCGACTTCGAACGGGTGGCGCAGGATCAGCGCCCCGGCGCAATCAACCGCTTCTGGGCGCACGAAACCGAAAACAAGCTATACCGTTTGACACGCCGCAACTGGTCATTGTCGGGTAGACTGGATTGGAAGCCTGACGCCGATAACACCATTTCGCTGCGTTCAATCTACACGACCTTCACCGACGACGAAATGCGCGACAACTACCGCTTCGACCTCGATGACCGTCAGGGTGATCTGGTGGCTAATACGGCCGCGTGTGGAACTGGGGTAAACCCGACGCCAACGACCACTGGGTACGCAGATGTCTGTATTGGAAACACACCCTTCCAAGGCACCATCTACGGCATCGATATTCGTCAGCGCTCAACGCTTCGTGCATTTGAACAATCGATCTTCACCAACACAATCGAAGGCGCGCATGAATTTGGCGATGGCTGGAAATTGAACTGGCTTGGTAATTACACAGAATCAAAAGACGACCGTTCTGTTGTTGGCGAAACCTCGTGGGATAGCCCAAGCACGCGTAACCTGCGTCCAACGGTTGCCTATGACTTTACCGACCCGAACTTTGCGCGTTTGCGTTTGTTCACTACGGTTCAGTTGAGTGGCCCAACGCGTTATCAGGCTGGCACACCGGTCACCGACATCGACAGCTTCACAAAGCCGCTGACGTCGCTGAACATACTCGATGCCGTTGACACCACAAAGGCCTACACTGCGAAATTTGTCGTTTCGCGCGAGACCGAATTTTTGGGCGGCGATGCGGTTTTAAAAGCCGGGTTCCAATTTGATCAGCGCACCAAAATAGTCGATGAAAGCAACATCCTGCTGAATACCGCAGCACAGTTTGCGACGATTGGCATCCCCACCAGCTACAATGGTTTCAGCCTTGATACGCCGTTCAAGGGCAAGATACCGATGGGTTATACCTTCCGCTATTTCGACGCGGATAAAATGCGTGCAGCAAGTGACGCGGCCCGCAACAATTTCGTCTTCAACCCAGCGCTCGGGAATATCTACGACGTGCAGGAACAGGTTATGGCCGGTTACCTGATGGGGACTGTGCGCTATGACTGGGGTTCAGCTGTGGGCGGCGCGCGTATTGAGCGTGTGAAGAACCGCGGCACTGCGGTCGCCACGATTGGTACAGTCATGGCGCCAGTAACTGCCGAAAATACCGGAACACTAGTGTTCCCGAGCTTGCACCTCAATTTTGACGTCGAAAGCGACACAAAGCTGCGCGTTGGCTTCACCAGCGGCGCTGCGCGTGCCGATTATGATCAATTGCGTCCGAACGTAGTCGTTGATGACAGCAACCAGCGTATCTCCGGCGGTAACCCCGGAGTTAAGCCAGAGCGTTCTTATGGTGTTGATGCCTATTATGAATATTATGTCCAGCCACAGGGCTATTTCATGCTCGGTGCCTTCTACAAAAAGGTAGAGGATGTATTGTATACCTCGCGCAGCACATTTGGTTCAAACGCACTCGACAGCAACGGAATTGATCGCTCGGCGTACGCGTTCAGTGGGATTACCAACGGCGGTTCAGGCCGTGTATTCGGTATGGAAGCCGCTGCTCAGTTCCAGTTGGAGCCTTATGTAAGCGATCTCGGCTTGCCCGATTGGATGGGCGGCTTCGGTATCACTGCAAATGCGACGTACAATGACAGCGAAGTAACGAAGCCAGCGGTGCTTGATGCGGCAGGTGCGATCATCTCACCCGAGCGCAAGGTGCCGCTGCCCGGTACTTCTCAGGTCGTTTACAATGTCGGCGCTTATTATGAGAAGTACGGTCTATCGCTGCGGTTGCAGTACCAGAACCGGACGACATGGGCAGATGGTTTTGCCGACAATCTTGATAGCGCAGGTGATACCTATTGGGGAGAAGATGATGAGCTCGATTTTTCCGCACGGTATGAAGTATCAAATGGCATAGAAATCTTTTTCGATGCGGCGAACTTGCTGAACAATCCTGGCCGTCGCTATTCCGATCCATCGAATATCCTGAATGCGCAGGGCGTTTCGACCCCGTTCACCAGCCGATATACGATTGAATGGGAACGGTTTGGTCGCCGTTATTCAGGTGGCATCCGCGTCAACTTCTGATGCGCGACTTTCGCCTCCTGTCCGTCCTACTTCTCGCCGGTTGCGCTACCCCGCAACCGGTGATGAGCCCGCTTCCGACGGCATCGGTAAGTGCGCAGTTGGAAACGCAGCCAGTCGCAAGCTTGGACGATGCCGCGGATGACCCGGCAATTTGGCGGAACGCATCGAAACCAGAGCAAAGCCTGATTATCGCCACCGACAAACGTGCGGGTATTCATGTTTATGACCTGCAAGGGCGGCAAATTAGCTTTACCCCGTCGCCACGTCTCAACAATGTCGACTTGCGCGATGTCGGGGGCAATGTTGGTGTATTGGCGGCGGCGAGTGACCGTCAGGATGTGCTCAACGCGAAAATGGCGATGTTTAGGCTCGATACCGATGCCCAACGGCTGGTGCCGTTGGGTTCGATAGCCGTCGGTGAGGGCGAAGCCTATGGCATGTGCCTGTGGCAGCGCGCCTCGGACAAAGCACTGTTCGGCTTTGTTGTCCTCAAAGATGGCCGTATTGACCAAATCGCGATTGACACCAGTGGCGCTCTTCCGACCGGAAAGCTGGTGCGCAGCCTGAAGCTTGGCACGCAATCCGAGGGCTGTGTGGTCGATGACCGAACGGGCATCTTATACGTGGCCGAAGAAGATGTCGGCCTGTGGAAGTTTGGCGCGTCGCCAGACGGTTCTATGACCCCCACCGCAATTGCAAAAGCAGACGGCAACGAAATCGTGATGGATGCCGAAGGCGTGGCGCTGGCGCCATCGGGCATTGATGGCGGCTATGTGATCGTGTCGAGCCAAGGCGATAATGCCTATGCCGTATATCAATTGCCTGATGCAAAATATGTCGGTCGTTTCCGGATCATCGACGGCAAAGTGGATGGCGTGCAGGAAACCGATGGCATTGAATTGATGTTGGGCAGTTTCGGACCTGATTTCCCCGGTGGACTTTTGGTTGTTCAAGATGGCGATAATCGTCCAGCCACGCAGAATTTTAAGTTGGTCAGTTGGTCTGACGTCATCGCAGCGCTTCGTTTGGCAAAAGACTAGGTTGCAATAGCCGCCTGTCCGGTTAATTGCGACCCATGGCAAAAATCTGGTTTGACGATGCACTTGATCTCAATTCGCTCACCGAAAATGGTGACGATTGTATGCCCGGCTATGTCGGCATCCGATTTATTGACTATGGCGACGACTGGATCAAGGCCAGCATGCCTGTCAACGAACGGACCAAGCAACCTTATGGCCGACTGCATGGTGGCGCTTCTGTTGTGCTCGCCGAAACAATAGGATCAGTGGGCGCGGCGATGACTGTCGACCGCAGCAAGTTTGCGACCGTCGGTATGGAAATCAACGCGAACCATATCCGCCCCGCAAAAGACGGTATGGTTTTTGCAACGGCCAAAGCCGAATCCATTGGCCGGACGACGCAAATCTGGTCCATTCGTATTGAGGACGAGGCCGGAAAGCTCGTCTGCATTTCGCGAATTACAATGGCCGTTATTTCCACAGAACGCGCTTAGAATATTGCGTGCTGGGCCGTTGAGGTTCACGTGTAAACACTATATGACACCGTTAGACAGAATTTGGGGTGCAGGCGAATGTCGCTACGATATGTGAGAGAATTTAAGGGCTTTGCCGGGATCAGGCTTGAAGCGGACGATATCGGCTCCGCTGATGAACCCTCCATCGTCCTACTTCACGGCTTTGGACAAACGCGTAAGGTGTGGGAAGATGTTGCAGTCGGTCTTGAACAGGCTGGGCGGCATGTCATCAATGTCGATTTGCGTGGTCATGGCGGCAGCGACTGGCCGTCCGACGGCCGCTATGACATCAATGCCTATGTCGAAGATTTGCGCGCTGTTCTGGGTCAGATGCGGACGCGACCGGTGGTCGTGGCGGCAACGCACAGCGCATGGATTGCAACGATGGCGCTTGCTGAAGACGCGGCGACATTGGCATCGGGACTTATACTTTTGGACCCGCCTGCAAATACCGATGCGCAGGCGGTAAAGGTTTCGGCGGAAGCGCTTTCTGCAGCGTTGGGGCAGGGGCTTGCGCCATCCGAATATGACAGCAAGCTCTTCGCGTCATTCGGTACCGACGGTGTTGAAGCCCGGCTTGAGCAAGCGGCCCCGCAAATCAACATTCCCGTATTGCTGGTGCGCGGTGCACTTGGCGCGCCTGATGTCATCGACGCACAAACTGGCTTCGCCTCCACATTTCCCAATGTCGAAGCCATTGATGTCGACGGTGGCGGGCTGCTGATCATTGCGGAGCGAACCGAAGCTTTCAATGGCCTGCTGATCGATTTTCTGGAGCGCAAACAGCCACGCTTTATTCCCGAATATCGTTCGGGTTCCGATGCGCGCACCCTTCGTGATGCAATGGGTTGTTTTGCAACGGGCGTTACGATTATCACGGCCCATGCGCCAGATGGACGGCCAGTTGGCCTAACGGCGAATAGCTTCACCAGCGTGTCGCTTGATCCGCCATTGCTGCTGGTGTGCATCGCCAACAATTCGGGCAGCGCCGAGGTTTTGCGCGGGATTGATGATTTTGCGGTCAATGTCCTGCAAATCGGCCAGCAGCCTGTGTCCAATCTTTTTGCCGGAAAGAGCGAAGATCGGTTCTCGGGAACGCGTTGGGAAGTCGGCGAATATGGCGCGCCTATTTTGCCCAGTTCGCTCGGCATCTTTGAATGCAAACGGCATACGCTGCATGAGGCGGGTGACCATTTCATCCTCGTTGGCCGCGTGGAAAAGGCAAGCTTTGAACCCCGCCGCGATCCGTTGCTGTACTTCCGTGGCAAATACCGGCGACTTCACTTTACCTAGCACCCGAGCGCATTGACTCCTGAACGGCAGTGCCGTAAATTGGTTGCAAATGTAACCAGTTTTGCAGGAGCATAAGCATGGCCGATTTGTTCGAAAACCCGTTGGGGTTGGATGGGTTCGAATTCATCGAATTTTCCGCACCGGAAAAAGGCCTGCTTGAACCCGTGTTTGAACGCATGGGTTTTACGCGGATTGCCCGGCATCGGTCGAAAGACGTCGACCTTTGGCGTCAGGGAGAAATCAACCTGATTGCCAATTATGAACCCAAAAGCCCGGCGGCTTATTTTGCGGCCGAGCATGGTCCCTCCGCATGCGGTATGGCCTTTCGCGTTAAAAATGCGCGGGTGGCTTATGACGAAGCGATTGCACGCGGCGCTGAACCCGTCGAGACACGTACGGGCGCAATGGAGCTTCGGCTGCCCGCCATTCGCGGCATTGGCGGCGCGATGATTTACCTCGTCGATCGTTATGGTGACGCGCTGTCGATTTACGATATTGATTTCGATTATTTGCCAGGCGTTGACCGCAACCCTGTTGGCGCCGGTTTCAAGATTATCGATCACCTGACGCACAATGTGTATGGCGGACGGATGGCGCATTGGGGCAGCTTTTATGAGCGTGTCTTCAATTTCCGTGAAATCCGTTACTTCGACATCAAGGGCGAATATACCGGCCTCACAAGCCGTGCGATGACTGCGCCTGACGGAAAAATCCGCATTCCGTTGAACGAAGAAGGCAAAGCAGGCGGCGGGCAAATTGAAGAATATCTGCGTGCCTATAATGGCGAAGGCATTCAGCATATCGCCTTCTCCTGTGACGACTTGCCGGCTTGCTGGGACCGGTTGAAGGCGTTGGGTACGCCGTTCGCGCCGCCACCGCCGAAAGCCTATTATGACATGCTTGAAGAGCGCTTGCCCGGCCATGGTGAGCCAGTTGAAGAACTGCAATCTCGCGGTATCTTGCTCGATGGTTCGACCGAAGATGGTGACCCGCGTTTGCTGCTTCAAATATTCTCGCAGACGATGATTGGCCCTGTTTTCTTCGAATTCATCCAACGCAAGAAGGACGAAGGCTTTGGCGAGGGCAATTTCACTGCGTTGTTCAAAAGCATTGAGCGCGACCAGATTGAGCGCGGCGCGCTGAAGGTTGAAGAGGCGGCGATATGACCGCGCCAATCGCACTTAGCCGCATTCACCATGTAGCCTACCGCTGCAAGGACGCGAAGGCGACAGCGGACTGGTACGCACATGTATTGGGCATGGAATTTACCACCGCCTTTGCTGAGGATCATGTTCCGTCAACTGGCGAATATGATCCCTATATGCACATCTTCCTTGATTGCGGCGGCGGCAACGTCATCGCGTTCTTTGAACTGCCGAACCAACCCGAAATGGGGAAGGACCCCAATACCCCGGCGTGGGTCCAGCACATCGCGTTTGAAGTTACTGACCTCGACGCGCTGATGGCCGCGAAAGCACATATCGAAGCGCAAGGCATTGATGTGGTCGGCCCAACATTCCACGGCATATTCCGGTCAATCTATTTCTTTGATCCGAACGGCCACAGGCTTGAACTGGCCTGCAACATTGGCACAGCTGATCAACATGCCGAACTGAAACGCGTTGCGCCGCTCATGCTTCAGGAATGGAGCGAAACCAAAAAAGCGCCGCGCCACGCCGATTGGCTTCACGTCGATCCCGACAAACAGGCTTAAGCGAGCGCATTCGCATTTGTGGGAACCGTCTGAAAGGCGAATGCGCTTTCGTTCATGGTATCGCTATCGATCAGAGCCGTTCGAAAGTCGTCCAGTGCCATTGGCTTGCCGAACCAGAAACCTTGCAACTTATGGCATCCCGCCAAACGTAGCAGGGCGGCCTGATCCTCGGTTTCTACGCCTTCAGCGATGACCTCCATATCAAGGCCACTCGCAAGATAGGTAGCACCTGTGATCAACAAGGATGCGCGCGTGTCGGGCCCTAGTCCGTCCAACAACGACTTATCGATTTTGATATGGCTGAAGCCATAAGATTGAAGATAATGGATGCTGGTGAAGCCAGTGCCGAAGTCATCGAGCGCGATAGACATGCCCATCGACTTAAAATTCTGGATCGCGCTGATGGCGCGTTCGGGGTCTGTCAGCAAATAGCCTTCGGTGATTTCAAGTTGCAATCGCTCAGCCGGGAAACCGGTTCGCGCAATGATTGTCTCCACCTGCTGTTCAAAAGCAGGATCACGGAACTGTACCGGCGAAACATTTACGCTGAGTTGGATATTGTCGAAGCATTTAAAGCTTTCACAAGCATCTTCCAGCACAAATAAACCCAGCGGATGAATTTGCCCGGTTGCTTCAGCGATCTCGATAAACTCGCTGGGTTGCAATTCTCCAGCCGGTCGGCGAGGCCACCTTATCAAGGCTTCAGCACCCACGATTGTTCCGCTATTCGCGTCCACAACGGGTTGGTAAAAGACATCGAATTCGCCTCGGTCTAACCCCTGACCAATTTCGTCCTCGATTGTAAGTCTTTGGATGCGCCCTTTATCAAAGGCCGCGTCATAGAGAGCCGTTCCGCCTTTGCCACTCATCTTGGCATGGTACATGGCGGTATCGGCCCGTCGCAGCAGTTCCTGCGGACGAAGCGGCTCCTCCGCATTTATCGCAATGCCAACACTCGCGCCAACTTGCAGCACATACCTGTCTACAAGCACCGGCAAACCGATAGCTTCATGTATCTTGGCTGCGAGAGCGAAAGATTGATCTGCGGCATCGACTGACTCAATCACGATGGCAAATTCATCGCCGCCAACCCGCGCCAATTTGGCATAAGGAGGGCAAATATTCTGCAGCCGTTCGCTCAACTCGCGAATAAGGATATCACCGGCCTGGTGGCCATGTGAATCATTGGTTTTTTTAAACCCGTCCAGATCGATAAATATAATCGCTAAACTATTGGCCGTCGGGTCAGTCTGATTTTCCAGCCCATCAAGATAGGTCAGAAACTGCCGGCGGTTTGGCAAACCACTCAGCGCATCGGTTAGCGCTATTTGACGGTTCTCCTCGCTTAGCTTTTCCGTTTCAATCTGGCGCGTTTTCAGATCGCGCTGTGATTGCACCAACTCAGAAAAATCCTGATTATAGCGATACGTAACGACGATCATCCCAAAGCTTACAAAAGCGAGAACAACTGCCGGAACGAGCATCATGCCGTCATCAACCCACGAAAAATAGGATATAAATCCAATGGTACTGGTAACAGCGACACGCATCGCTGCAGCGCGTATCGCCATGAGACAAAAAACGGTGCTCACGGTTGTGAGCGCCAGAAAAAATGTCAGATGCCCGCGCGCATAAATGCTGCCTGATTTGTATATCCACATGCACCATAATTCGAAGCTGAAAGTCATTATGACCGCGAGGCCGCACGTGCGCGTGATATAATGGGCGATCTCTTTGTCCGAAAAGTGCGAACCGTCGCCTTGGCGAAACCACCAGAAGGAGCGAACCAGGGCAACAGCACACATGGCCAGAGGAAACAAAAACGTCTCAAATAGCTTTTCGGGATTATAAAAATCCCACATGATTGCCCCGGCATTGAAAACTAAAATGCAGTATAAAAGCGGCATTTGTTTCGAAAATGTCCGAAACTGGGCTCTCGCCAATTCCGCATCGTCGGTTTCCAAACGATAGAGCGAGCTTATGGTGAAGCGGGGTAACGTACTGCGCATTGTTAAAACTTGGGCATACGTTGGATTAAGCTTCGAACGGCAAAGCCGGAACGACCTTGCCCCCAATAATTCCGGTTCAGTTTTGTATCCTGATGCGCGCAACTGGCGCTCGTAGATTCGCGCAAATTATCTTGTTTATCAACCATAACGGACCAAACGGCAGATATCCAAAATGATTTAGCGATAGCATTTGGCCGCACGCCATGGGCATGTCGTGGCAATAGCAAATTGCGGTGGTGTTGTGGCGACCGCACCCCCAACGCCACAGCACGATGATGCCGCTTGATTTTACGATAGGTTGCTGCCATCAAATCATGATAACGTTCACAATAAGGCTCGGAGTGGATTTGATGCGGTTAACGAACTCGATGGCACTTATTGCCTTCGCTTCGGCAGGGTGTGTATCTGCAACGACGTCCTCGGTGACTTCCGTTACCATTGCCGACAGTGCGCGCGCCACCGCCAATCCCAGCGTTTGGCCAAGTGCGGCGAGTCCAGCGGCGATTACGGATACGAAAACAGAAGACGCCATTTCTGCGCTCATTGCAAAGATGACGCTTGAGCAAAAAGTCGGCCAACTCATTCAGGCGGACATCAGTGCGATAAAGCCAGAAGATCTCGCCAGCTATCCGCTTGGCTCCATTCTGGCTGGCGGTAATTCAGGGCCCTATGGCGATGAACGCGCAACCGCCGAACAGTGGGCACAGCTGGTGAATGCGTTTCGCGATGTGTCGCGTAAATCCGGCGCCGGCGTTCCCATCTTGTTTGGCGTCGATGCTGTCCATGGCCATTCCAACTTGCCGCAAGCGACGATATTTCCGCACAATATCGGACTTGGTGCGGCACATGATGCCAACCTCATTCAGCGTATTGGCGTCGCCACGGCTGCTGAAATTTCGGGTAGCGGCATTGAATGGACCTTCGCGCCAACCTTGGCGGTGCCGCAAGACCTCCGTTGGGGCAGGGCTTATGAAGGTTATTCGTCAGACCCGGCGTTGATTGCCGAATATGCCGGCGCGATGACCGTTGGACTGCAAGGGCAGTTGGAAAGCGGTGTGCCGTTGAAAGCCACCCATGTTGCAGCGACCGCAAAGCATTTTCTTGCCGATGGCGGCACGATGGATGGCCGTGATCAGGGCGATGCCCAAATTGATGAAGCGGAACTGGTGGCGAAGCATGCCCAAGGCTATCCTGCATCCATTAACGCGGGCGCGTTGACGGTGATGGCCAGCTTCTCAAGCTGGAATGGCATTAAGCACCACGGAAACGCTTCGCTTTTGACGGATGTTTTGAAGAACCGGATGGGTTTCGCAGGGCTGGTTGTCGGTGATTGGAATGGCCATGGCCATGTTGCGGGGTGTTCGGCGACTGACTGCCCAGCAGCAATTAACGCTGGGCTTGACCTGTTCATGGCACCCGACAGTTGGAAAGGCCTGTTCGCTTCAACGCTGGGCGCAGCCCGCGACGGACGCATTTCACTAACGCGCTTGGACGATGCCGTGCGCCGCATATTGCGGGTGAAATATAAATTGGGCCTCATGGGTGATGCGCGCACCGTCCGCGGGGACACATCGCTGGTTGGCAAGCAAGAGCATCTAGATCTTGCACGTGAGGCGGTTTCAAAATCTCTCGTGCTGCTGAAAAATGACAAAAGCACCTTGCCGATACGCAACGGTGCGAAAGTCTTGGTTGCAGGATCTGGCGCAGACAATATGGCCATGCAGGCGGGCGGCTGGACCATCAGTTGGCAGGGTACCGACACCACGGCAGCAGACTTTACGAACGGCCAGACAATTGGCCGCGCCATTTCCGATGCGGTGAAAGCCGGTGGCGGTGCAGCTACTGTTTCAACGAGCGGTGATTATACCGATAAGCCCGATGTGGCAGTCGTTGTGCTTGGCGAAAAGCCCTACGCCGAATTTGAAGGCGATGTGCCGCATCTCGCGTTCCAGCCGCAAGCGGCCGAAGAAGAATTGATCGCACGTTTGAAGGCGCAGGATATTCGGGTGGTCGTCGTGTTTCTGTCGGGCCGACCGATGTTCACGGGCAAGCTGATTAACCAAGCCGATGCTTTTGTGGCGGCGTGGTTGCCGGGGACGCAAGGACGCGGTGTTGCCGATGTGTTGGTTGCAGGCGCAAACGGAAAGCCAGCGCGTGATTTTACGGGGCGCCTGTCCTTTGCTTGGCCAGCCGACGCGCGTTCGCCGATTACCGCGCCATTATTTCCGCTTGGCTATGGCCTTGATTATACGAAAGCAGGTGCCCTGGCGGCTGTGAACGAAGATCCGCGTGTCGACATGTCATCACTGACCATCGCCACCCATTATCTCGTTCGCGGCAAAGTACCCGCACCGTGGAATTTGCAGATGGATGGTGCAATCAGCACCCGTGCTGTCGATTTATCCGCGCAAGAAGATGCGCGGCAATTTACGTGGAATGCCGATGGCGCGCTGGTCGTCAATGGGCCTGCCGTTGACTTGCGCAAGCAAGCGAAAGAGGACTGGGCGTTGTTGATAGACTGGCGGATTGACCAGCCATCATCGGGACCCGTGAAGCTAACCTTTGGCGGGGCAGCGCTGGATATTCAAAAAGCCATGCGCGCATCGCCAACGGGAACCGCCATGCAAACGCGCATTCCGTTGCGCTGCTTTGCACAGGCAGGGGCAAAATTTGATGCCGTTGGCTCACCCATACGTATGCAGGCGGCGAAAGGCCTTGTTGCAACAATACGCAACGTTCATATCGAAACGACAAAAGAAAGCGCGTCCTGCCCCGGCAAAGCGCGTTAAAACATAGGGAGAGAGAAGATGGCTTTGGCACCCGGCGCTGCGGCGTCCGCAGATACTGGCGATACGCACATCGATGCACCGCAGCTGCAACTGTTTGTGATGGGCCTATTCTTCATCTTCGGTGGCATCACCAGTCTGAATGATGTCATCATCCCGAAACTTAAAGAGCTTTTTACGCTGAATTATACGCAGGCGATGCTGGTGCAGTTCTGCTTCTTCGCGGCCTATGCCGTCATTGGTATTCCGGGCGCGCGGCTGGTCAAGAAAATCGGCTATATGCGCGGCGCGGTCGCCGGACTGCTTACTATGATGGCCGGTTGCCTGTTGTTTATTCCAGCCAGCCAGACGGCAACCTATGGCGTTTTTCTGTTTGCGCTTTTTGTGCTCGCAAGCGGCGTTGTCATTGTCCAAGTCGTTTCAAACCCATTGATTTCGTTGCTCGGTAAACCTGCCACGGCACACAGCCGCCTGACCTTTGCGCAAGCGTTCAACTCGCTGGGCACGACCGTTTTTCCGATCGTCGGATCGATCCTCATTCTGGGCAGTCTGGCCACCGTTACTGCAGACCAGCTTTCAGGCGTCGAACTTGATGCCTATCGCACGGCGGAAAGTCAGGCGATCGTAAATGGATATCTCGCCATTGCCGTTGCACTTGCCGTTGTCGCTGGCGTCGTCTGGTTATTCCGTAACGCGCTGAAGGGCGAAAAGCACGAAGCGAGCGAAGGGCTGGCTGGACTTGACCTGTTAAAGCGCCCCCGTTTCGGTTTCGGTGCGTTGTGCATCTTTCTGTACGTTGGCGCGGAAGTCGCCATTGGGTCGCTTATCGTCAGCTATCTGATGCAGGACCATGTGATGGCGCTGCCTGAGCAGGACGCTGGAAAGCTGATTGGTCTGTACTGGGGCGGCGCCATGGTTGGGCGGTTCATTGGTTCGGCGGTGCTGCGTTTGCTTAGCCCCGGTAAAGTGCTGGCATCCGTGTCGGTCGCTGCGATTGCGCTGCTGATTTTCTCGACACAGAGTACTGGCCAAGTTGCGGGCTATGCGTTGTTGGCCGTGGGCCTGACCAACGCCATCATGTTCCCCACTATATTCACGCTGGCGTGTGAAAAATTGGGTTCACGAGCTGCAGATGGTTCGGGCATCATCAACGTCGCTATCGTCGGTGGCGCGGTTATTCCGCTGCTCACCGGTGTTATTGCCGACCTGACCGGAAGTCTGGCCATCGCGTTCACGTTACCGATGGTGTGCTATGCGATCATCGCAGCCTTCGGCATCTACGCGCGTAAGCCTGCTTAACCGAGCGCAAGCGGGCGCGGCATCGTTGCCAACAACAGGCACGCGACGATCGCCAGCCCCGCTAACAACATAAACAGGCTGCCAAAACCATAGGTCGGCACCAAAGCCAGCGTCAGCCATGGCATGATAAGCGATGGCACCGTGTTCGTCAGGTTGAAAATGCCTAGGTCCCGTCCGCGCGTCTGTGGACGGGGTAGCACCCGTAAGGTCTGGCTCGAGTGCAGTGCCAGAAAGAGGCTGCTCGCCAAGCCAAAGACCACATAGCCGGCAATCGCCATGGGCAAAGATGTCGAAAGGGACATGATGAGCAGTCCAGCCGAGGCTGCCGCTGCACCACAGATGAGCGGAAATATGGGGCGGTTTGCACGGTCGGACCAGCGACCGACAGCTAAGGCTATAAAAACAGCCGTACCCAGAACGAGCGCAAAGATATTTGCAGCGTCATTTTCACCAAAATCGGGATCGACGCTGCGGAACCACAAAAGGAGGAACGCAAATAATGACGCTTCCGCAATTTGTACCAATAAACGCGCGGTCCACATTCTGACGGCAGGACGGTGCGCTATCGGGCTGTGCACCGCAACCGCTTTTTCATCGGCTATCTCGGACGTTAAGTCCGGCATCGATCTCGGTTTGCCGAAGATAAGAACGGGGCTGACCATGGCTACAACCAACAGCGCGACGACGACTTCACGGTGGCCGGACGGTACAACATCAGTCATTGTAACAAACGCACCGGAAAGCGCCCCCATTGCAGGCGCCAGCGCCAACAGTCCGCCGAGGAAGCCCTTTTGGGAATCGGGTATGCTGTCACCAGCCCACGCGCTCAATGGCGCCAGCATCATATTCAGGCCAATCTGCCAGAGAATGATGATGGCAATCAACGCCGCGGGACTCGTGGCATAAGGCGTCGTCAGCAGCAAAGCCGTCGACAAGCCTAACCCAGCCCATATCCACGGGCGTCGTTTGCCAGCTTTATCACTCGCCCAACCAAACCCGATATTCGCCACGCTTGCGGCAATTGCGCCCAGAAACGCTGCCATCGCCAACATGCCCAAGGCACCATTGCCGGCAATGTCGGTGGCACGTAGCGGCAGCAAGATCGTCAGAAACGGCATATAGGCGACAGCGCCGCCAGCTGCGGCGAGCGTGTATAGATACATGAACGAGGCCGATTGTCGGCCTTTATTGTCGGGGTTAAGCGCGACCATGCGGGGCGGGCGGTGCCGTGCTGCTTCGCTCAATGAGGCTGCCCTCAATAACAACAGGTTGATGCGGTACAGGCGCCTCACCGTTTGTGATCAACAGCTCCACTGCCTTGGAAAAGGTCGCCGCGATCGGCTGATCAACGGCTGTGAGCTCAGGCACCGTGAAACGCACAACTGGCGTATTGTCGAAACTGATGAGAGACAGATCGTCCGGCACGTTCAACCCACGCTTCTTGGCAGTGTCCAAAGCGGCCAGCGTCATCTGGTCATTACTGACGATAATCGCGGTGGGCGGATTGTCCAGATCGAGCAGCGCGTTCGCCGCCAAAACGCCACTGTCGTAGCTAAAATCGCCCCTGACGCAAAACGCGTCAAAGGCAAGGCCGGCCGAGGCCATAGCGTCACGCCAGCCATTTATACGCCAGTTCGACAGGTCATATTCTTCAGAGCCGGCGATAAAACCGATCCTGCTATGGCCAAGCGCGATCAGATGTTCCGTTGCACGCCGCGCCGAGCCTTCATCGTCCATCGTCATGGCGATGCCGGGGCCTGGCGTCATCGATCCAATGCGAGCGAAGGGAATTTTGCGTTTGGCAAGAAATCCAGTGATGAGCGGATTTTCAGAGTGCGGCGGCGTCAGGATAACGCCATCAGGTTGAAGCGCCGCAATAGCCGCGCCCAATTCGCGCTCGACATGGTCGTTATGGGTATCGACCAGTTCGAAGATCATCCGGTACCCGTGTTCGGCGCATTTCAGCATGCCGCCGAAAAGCATTTGGTCTACCCAGTCTGACCCTTGGCGATTGCGCCAATCTGCAATCGTGCGTTCACGGTCGTTGATGGCAAGGATCAGGTACGAACGTGATCCGCTCATCCTTTGGGCCGCGATTGACGGGACATAGCCAAGCTTATCAATCGATGCCTGTACGCGCTCCTGCATGGCAGGCCGAACATTGGGTTCATTGTTGATGACGCGGCTTACCGTTTGCAGGGATACCCCTGCATCGGCTGCGACATGCTTGATGGTGACGGCCTGGCGGCGTCTCGCCATAAATTACTTACTTTCTTTGCTGCCCTGCATGCAGGCCAGACCTTTTTCCTTGTCGCTGCTACATTGGTAGATGCGGATCCAGTCGATCAAAAACGTTGCCGGTGTCACATTATCTGCAACGCCTTTATCGTTGTTTTTTTCCGACAGGCCACCCCCAATGGCAAGATTGGCCATGATGTAGAAGGGCTGGTCAAACGGCGCAACGGGATTTGACTTTGCTAACGGAGAAGCTGTTTCCCAATCAGCGCTGGTCCGTTCCCAATATTTCCGGCCATCGAGATAGAAACGCATGACCCCTTCGCCCCATTCGAACGTCCAGATGTGAAATTCATCGGAAGGCAAAGCGTTCGATGGCAGGGCGACACGCGTATCGTGGAATTTGTTTTTCGGGGCATAATCGCCAAAATGAATCGCGCTAATCATGCGGTTTTCGCCGATACCGCCCGCGCACGTGTCACATGTGGCGCCCAGATTAACGCCTTCCAAGATGTCGATTTCGCCTGAGCGTGGCCATCCGCCATAGACACTTTTGGCGGGCATCATCCAGACGGCAGGCCAGGTTCCTTGGCCCTTGGGCGGCTTTGCCCGAAATTCGACTTTGCCGTATTTCCAGCTTGAGATACCGAGCGTCCGGATTTTTGCGGACGTGTATTCCTGCGTTTTTTGCGGATACGGCTTATTCGAAAATTCGGGGGGCAGGTCGGGACCGGTAAACGTCTCTTTGTGCGCGATTATCTGCAGATTGCCATCAGCGACCTTAATATTTTCCGGTCTATCTGTGTAGCATTGGCGCTCCTGATTGCCGCCACCCCAGCATGATTTTTCGGGCTTCCATTTTTTGCGGTCCAATTTGGTGCCATCAAATTCGTCGGCCCACACAAGGCTCCAGCCATGTTCTAAAGATTCTGCTTTGGCTGCTGTTGTCGCGCAGGCGGTCAATCCAGTCATAGCGGTGAGTAAGACAATTTTGGACTGCATCTGATTTCTCCTGTGACTTGATTTCAAAGAAAACGGGCCCAAGTCTTATGACCCAGGCCCGTTCTTTTGCGACACCGATTACGGGCTGTTAGAATTCAAACCGTGCCAAGAAGGTAAACCGCCGGTCATTGCGGAAGGCCGAGCGGGTTGCCCGTGTTCCGCTGAAGTCAATAACCTGCGATGTTTGCGTAACTTCGTCGAGCAAGTTTACGCCCTGAATGCCCAGTTTCAATTGCTTGGTCACAGAGACAAATATTGACCCGTCGAGCTGGCCTGTCGCTTCGCCGTAAATTGGCGAGAACGGGAAGATGACGTCGCGCGGTGTCTGCACAAAATCAGACCGCCAATTATAAGCCAAGCGGAACGACAACGGACCTTTTTCGTAAAATCCGACGGCGTTAATCGTATGCTTCGATACCCCGGCCAACGGCAGACCGCCTGACAGCGGGCTCTGTTCAGAACCAAGCGAAGCGTTGTTGAAATCGCCTGCATCAACATAGGTGTATGTCAGCCCTGCACCCAAACCGCTCAATATGCCCGGTAGGAAATCATAGGCCTGCTGATAGGCGACCTCGACACCCTTTAATGTTCCGCCGTCGCTATTCACTGGTGTGTTGAACAGAATATCGGTGTTGACGCCCTTCGGCGTCACAAAGGGACGTACGATAGCGCCGCTGTTAACGATATTCGAAATATCCTTAACGAAGCCGGAGACGGTCAACGAGCCAACATCTGCCCAATACCATTCGAGCGAAAGGTCGTAGTTCATTGACTCGACAGGGCGCAGGAAACGATTGCCCGTGTTAATGGCAAGCAATGGACCCGTGGCCAAAAGCCCGCCGGCACGCAGGTTGTTGGTGTTGTCATATGCACCGCCACCCGATGTGAATGCCGATAGATCTGGTCGCGATATACCCTTCGAGATTGCACCGCGAACCAGGACACCATTGCCAAAATCTAGCTTGGCATTGAAGTTGGGCAGCCAGTTTGTGTAACGGATATTGAGTGGGTCGGAAATGACCTCGCCTGTAAACAATGATGCGTATGTGGCTTGGCGTGCTGGAGACAGACCGCAGTAGCCGGGCACCGGTGTGATGTTGTTGGCTAAGATAAAGGCGCAAGAGCCCTGAACTTCTGCCAACTGGACGATGCCATCACGGTTACCGTTGTTATCAAAAAACTCTGGCGTAGGAAGGCTGAACGAGCCACCGCTTCTAACTTGGGTGCTGACATAGCGCAGGCCGACATTACCGCTGAGTGTCGCTCCACCAATGTCTGTTCCAAAATCGACGCGAGCATAAGCGCCAAATGTGCCTTCTTCCACATCCGAAATTTCGCCGGCTGTCCAAGGACCACCCGGCAGGTTGCCGGTGCGTGCCGAAATCGGGAACCATGCATTCGGCGTCAAAGTGTACGCTGTGATTGCATTGGCTTGGTTGCGGATTGCACCGCTCAGATAGTCAGCGACCATATTGTCGCCGCCAAAGAAAAAGGCGGAACCATCGCCGAACGGCGTTGGCGCGTTGCCACGTTGGAAGCTGTCACCAAACGGGTTGCGCAGATTGGCCGACGTCGGGAAATCACGAACATAAGCGCCACCGCAGCCAAAGGCTTGGAAGTCGCCGCAGTTCCAATTGCCGCCACGTCCAGTCCAAGGCGCACCCAAGTTACCCCAGTTGGAGAAGTTCGAACTACGCGTTACGCGGTTACGATCACCCCAACGTGCGCCAAAACGTGCTTTTTTGATAAAGCCTTCATCGCTGACGTCATATTCGGCATCGGCGCGCATGCTGGTCAATGCGCCTTCGTTTTTCACCTGATTGTCGATGAGGAACCAGTAAAAGGTCTTGCTCGGATCGTTGAAATAGGTCGACGGCGACGTAGTGAGCCCGGGTTGAAGAAACTCGACCAAAGGTGTGCTGCCGCGGTTGTCTATCCGCAGATCCGTGTAAGTCTGCATCGCCGAGATAAAGCCATCTTCGGTTCGGTCTGATTTAATGTGCTGTACTTCAAAGTTGAAACGCAACCGATCAGTTGGGCTCAGTTTGATATGTGCTGAAAAATCTTCTGTCTTTGCAGTGTCTTCGCGTTGGAAGCGCAACAATTCGGTCGGAATGCCTCGGCCACCGGTGAATGGCTGCAGCTGCGTCAGTGTACCAGCAACAAACTGATTGCCATCATAGATGGCCGTGGTGCCTGGCGCCAGTACCGGGAACAGCGCGTCGTCATTGACCAAAGCAAGGGCCGCAAACTCATTCAAAGTCGCTGCGGTCTCTGCGCGCAGATATTCGACAGTGACTTGAGCACGACCGTCATTGCTTTCCCATTGACCAACCGCCGAAAATGAATTGCGGTCACGAGTCAGGTCGGTTGTGCGAACGCCGGCGCCTTTCGGCACAAAAACCGAATTTGCAGGTGGAAAGTTGGACGCGTTCAAAGGCGTACCACCGCCAAAACCGCCAGATCCGACAGGGCGTACACGGATACATGGGCCAGTCAGTGAACGGTCACGATAGCAAGGATCGGTAATTTGCGATGCGTCGGTTCGGGTCGCCAGTTCCGATTGGCTGTACGCGAGTTGCAAGCCGAAGGTACCGATGCCTGTCTCAAATGTATTTGAACCCAGAATGGAAAAGCCCGGCGACCACTTTTTCGCCATATCGCCATAGTTGCCCTCAACCGCGCCAGCGACATGAAAGCCGGGTTTGTCGAGTGGCTTGCGCGTCACAAGGTTGACGGAACCAGAGATATTGCCTTCCAACATGTCTGAGGTCGAGTTTTTGAAAACCTCTACCCGGCCCAACAATTCAGGCGAAACGTCGTTGAACGACAATTCCCGGCCACCATTGGCCGAAAAGATTTCGCGGCCATTCAGGTTCGACAGCACATATGGCAATCCGCGAATAACAACGCCTGAGCCTTCAACCGAAAAACGATCCGGGTCATTGCGCTGCTCAAAACGTGAGATGTTGACGCCAGGAACGCGCTGCAACGCTTCTGCAACGGAACGATCAGGAAGCGCACCAATATCTTCGGAAGTGATCACATCAACAAATGTGTCAGAATCGCGCTTTATACTCTGGGAGTTTGCGAGAGACTTTTTATAGCCGCTAACGACGATGGCGTCTTCGGCTTCATCGGTTTTAGCAGCCTCATCAGGCTGATCAGCAGCTTGCGCAAAAGCGGGCTGTGCCGCGCAAAGTGCAATGCTGGAAGCGGTCGTCAATACAGCAAGGCGCTGCAATTGCGATGCTCCAAAAAAAGATTTGCGTGCCAAATGATCCTCCCTGATGTTGATTCGGAGGATATAAATTCCCCCTTCATCCTAACACATATCCACAATTGAGAGCGTTCACAAGAGGCAAAATGAACGTTCACAATTTGCAGTTCTGGTCTATATCGTTATGCAGAAGATCAAGGGAGAGTGCAGATGGCAATCGAGCAAATCATCATCGTTGGCGGCGGAACTGCAGGCTGGATGGCCGCTGCCGCGCTGTCGCGCCTCCGCGCTGGTCGGCCAGTGGAGATTACACTCATCGAGTCGGAGGAAATCGGCACGGTTGGCGTAGGCGAGGCGACGATCCCGCCATTTCTGGATTTCAACCGTCTGCTCGAAATTGACGAACGCGAAATGCTGTCGATGGTGCAAGGCAGCTTCAAGCTTGGCATCCAGTTCGTAAACTGGGGCAAGATTGGCGATAGTTATATCCACCCCTTTGGTAATTACGGTTATCAGGTCGACGGGATTTCATTTCACCATGTCTGGCACAAATATCAGCAAGCAGGCGACAAGCGCCCGATTCAGGTTTTCAATGTGGAAACAATGGCGGCACATTTTGGCCGCTTCGCCCGTACCGAGGACTACCAACGTGAGGATCTTCCGCCGGTCAATTACGCGTACCATATCGATGCTGGCCGTTATGCGAAGTTCCTGCGCAATTATGCGGAAGTCCGAGGCGTGGTTCGGCGTGAAGGCAAAATCAACGATGTCACGCTGGACAATGAAAGCGGTTTTGTATCGTCCGTAACGATGGACAATGGCGATGTTTTGAAGGGCGACTTGTTCATTGATTGCTCTGGCTTCCGTGGCCTGCTGATCGAACAAGCGCTCAAAACCGGATATGATGACTGGTCCAATTACTTGCCGTGCAATCGGGCGGTGGCGTTGCCATGCCTGCGCGAAGATGGCAGCGGGCCTTTGCCCTATACCCGTGCCACCGCCCATTCGGCTGGCTGGCAATGGCAAGTGCCGCTGCAGCATCGCAATGGCAACGGCCATGTATATTGCAATGAATATATGTCGGACGATGAAGCGCATAGCATCCTCGTCAACAACATCGCTGGCAAACCCGGCGCTGAACCAAATTTCCTTCGCTTTCTGACGGGTAGGCGCAAGAAGTTCTGGAACAAGAATGTTGTCGCGCTTGGGCTGGCGTCGGGCTTTATGGAACCTTTGGAATCAACCTCGCTTCACCTTGTGAATACCGGTATCAATAAGCTGATTGCGCTGCTGTCTCTTGATGGTGTGACGCAAGCGCAGGAAGATGCGTTCAACCGCCTGACCGGCAAGGAATATGCGCGCATCCGCGATTTCCTTATCCTCCATTATAACAGCACGACGCGGGACGACAGTCCGTTCTGGAACTATTGCCGTAATATGCCGGTGCCTGACAGCTTAACCGAAAAGGTCGAATTGTTCCGTCAAAACGGCCAGATATTCCGTGAAGATGATGAGCTGTTTACCGAAACCAGCTGGGCTGCGGTCATGATGGGGCAGGGCATCAAAATGGGCGGCCATAACGCGATGGCAGATGCCGTAAAGGAACCAACTACGCGCCGGGAAATCGACGAAATGGAAAAATCGATCCAGTTCGTTGTCCAACATATGCCTTCGCACGGCGATTATTTGAAGAAATATTGCCCGGCGCCTGCATGAGCCTTTGACGGGACGTCCAGCACAGGCGTCTCGCCTTGAACGGTCCCGCAAGAATTTGCGCCATCACGAAAATGGTGCCCGGAAGAGGACTCGAACCTCCACGCCGTTACCAGCGCCAGCACCTGAAGCTGGTGCGTCTACCAATTCCGCCATCCGGGCACAGGGTAGGGGGCGCGCTTAGCGGCATTTGAACGTCTGTGTCAATGCAAAGGCGGGCACGCTTCATAATATTTGCTGACACAATGTGCGTGGCGTCGCCGACTTCGGCAAAAGGCCAGGAGAACACGTCATCCAATGCCCTCGGGCCCAAAGGCAGTCATCGTGCGCGGCCCTTTGTTTTCACGCTGGATAGGGCGATGGCTGCCCCGCAGATGACCTACATCACTGATCGCGCGCCCCCCAAATTTCCCATTAAAGCTTTTGAGCGGGCAGCCGTTCACATCGGAGCGGCGTCCTGCCGCGATGCCTCCAGTGCGCTGCGCCGGTGGCGTAATATTGCATCTGGGGAATTGGTACAGAAATGACTATTCAGCGCGTAAGCAAGGTTGGAGCGGCAACACTCGCCGCCATCTTCATTATTGGCATGTTGCTGACCGGCAGCACCATCAACAACATCCGCTTCGGCGGTCCACTTCAGGTCGACAACCAGACAGCAAGTGACCTGCTCGCTGACATCTTGCCGCCACCCGCCTATGTAATAGAGCCTTACCTAGAGGCCACAGCGATCGCATTTTCGGACGAATCGTTAAAAGAAGGTAAGGCGCGTCTTGTCCAGCAGCAAAAGGCGTATGATGATCGCCACCAACATTGGAAGAATTCCTCGTTGGACCCCAATCTGAAAAGGCAGATCGACGTCGATACAGTCGAACCGGCTGACCGGTTTTGGGCTGAACTGAACGACGTCTTCCTGCCGGCCGCTGAAAGCGGCGATTCCGAAGCGGTGAAGGCAAGCCATGCTCGGCTGACCAAACATTATAAGGAACAACGCAAGACTATTGATGCGCTTGTCGTCGACGTAAATTCCAAAATCGGAGAACTGCAAGCCGACGCGGCTTTATCTCTGCAATGGGCGATCTGGAAAGCTGCCATTATTGCGCTGCTGATGCTTGTGTCCATAGGCACAGCAGCATGGTTTGTCGTTCGCAAAATCGTTGCTCCCGTAGCCGAAACCTCGGGTGCCATGGCGGCCATGGCGCGGGGCGACTACAGCGTCAGTGTACACGGTGCGGCCCGAAATGACGAAATTGGATCGATGGTACAGTCGGTCGAATTTTTCCGCGAAGCTGCCCTGTCGAAACAAGCTGACGAGCGTGCCCAAAACCTAGTGGTAGGGGAGCTCGCCAAGGGGTTGAAGGCTCTGTCCAGCGGCGAAATGGATCATCGCATCGAAACCGAATTCGACGATCGCTACGAAGCATTGCGCGCTGACTTCAACCATGCCGCCGAAGAACTGGGCAGCATCATTGGACAGGTTGCCGGCTCGGCAGAAAGCGTCAGCACCGGATCCGCTGAAATCAGCGCCGCGTCGGACGATCTTGCCCGGCGGACGGAACAACAAGCAGCGTCGCTTGAGGAGACCGCCGCAGCCATGAGTGAAGTGACGGCTGCTGTCCGCGAAACCGCCAAAAGCGCGCAAAACGTCAGCGAATCTGTTTCTGACACCCATCACGAAGCCACTGAAGGCGGTGAAATCGTTCGTCAGGCCGTAACCGCGATGGGCGACATTGAACAAAGCGCGCAAGAGATCGCACAGATCATCAACGTCATCGATGGCATCGCGTTTCAGACCAATTTGCTGGCGCTCAACGCCGGTGTAGAAGCGGCGCGTGCCGGTGATGCAGGCAAAGGCTTTGCGGTGGTCGCAAACGAAGTGCGCGCCCTTGCACAACGATCGGCTGATGCGGCGAAGGATATCAAAAACCTGATTACGCAATCGACCAGTCAGGTCGAACGCGGTGTCTCTCTGGTCGATAAGACTGGCGATATGCTCGGGCGGATTGTCGAGAAGGTCGGCGAGATAAATGCGCTCGCGAGTGAAATATCTTCGTCAGCGGAAATGCAGGCGTCGAGTTTGAACCAGATCAACGTCGCCGTTAGCGATATGGACAAGATGACTCAGCAAAACGCGGCAATGGTCGAAGAAAGCACGGCGGCAGCGCGCAGTCTTGCGTCTGAAGCCAATCAGTTGGCTGAGCTTGTTGCCCACTTCACGGCCAAAAAGGCAGCTGCCCCGAAAACCAAAAGCAAGCCAGCCGGCGTTCGCAAAATGGCCCCGCCTCGGGTATCGGGTAATCTTGCATTGAAAGCGGTGCCGAGCAGCGAAGACTGGACCGAGTTTTGACCGGCGCAACGACCCCGGCGTTTGCATTTGCTTTGCCCGACAATGTCGACCGTTCGGCCGCAGCTGAAATGGCACATGCATTCGCCGGGGCCATTCAGTCAGGCAAAGATGTCATAATCGACGGCAGCAAGGTGACGCATATCGGCCAAGCCGGCTTGCAGATCTTGCTGACCGGCTTTGCCAGCGCCCGCCAGCGTGGTTCGAAATTCGATATCACGCAACCAAGCGATTCCTTCAATGCCGCTGCAAGCCTTGCGGGTGCGAGCGGTTTGCTCGGACTGTCGTAACCTTATCCATATCGGGACCGTTCGATGACAAATGAAGAAATCCAGAACATATTCTTGCTGGAATGTGACGAGGGGCTGACTGCTGCCGAAGAGGGCCTAACAGCTTGTCAAATTGATCCGACCGATGACGAGGCTATCAACAGCATTTTCCGTGCGGTGCATTCAATCAAGGGCGGTGCAGGTGCATTTGGGTTCATCAACCTGCAGGCGTTTACGCACAAGTTTGAAACCGTGCTGCAACAGGTCCGTGATGGCGACCGGACTTTGGACAGCGGGTTGCTGAAAATCCTGTTTCAGGCGCTCGATATGCTGAGCGATCATGTCAGCGCAATCAAAGGCGAGGCGGACGATCCGGATGACCGGGAAATCTGCGCCGAGCTTGCCGCGATTGCAGATGGCGCTGCGCAGACGGTAGGATCAGACGTGGCTGAAACTGCCCGGCCTGTGTCGGATGTCGAAAAAGACGCAGATGCTTCCGACCACGACAGCGAGCCGGACTTTGACTTGCTGCTGGCTGACCTTGATTTTGATTTGAGTGACGATCCGGCTGAAACGCCGCGCGCCTGGATCGTCAAGGTGCAACCAAAGGCGGAAGCCATGGCCAATGGCGGTGAGCCGCTGCGGGTGATCCGCGAACTATGCAGCATCGGCGGCAAAGTCGTCGACCTCGATATTTCTGCGCTGCCCGACATTGATGCCATCGAAGCCGATCAATCTTATGTGATCTGGACGGTAGAAATTGATGGCACCGTTGATCGCGCAAATATTGACGAAATTTTCGATTTCGTTGCCGATGATTATATCCTGTCCGTCAGCGAAGCCGCCACAGCGTCCGAAGCCAAGCTTGAGCCTGAGGCCGTTGTGCTGCCCGCTTTCGACCCCAGAAATGGGCCTGTCGACATTGAACCACACACAAAGTCAGCGGTAACGCCGGTCGCGTCGACGCCCACCATTCGCGTTGACCTGGACAAGCTTGACCGGTTGGTCGACACCGTTGGTGAGCTTGTCATCACGCAGGCCATGCTCGTCCAGCGGCTCGAGAGCTTCGGGGTGAACTCTGGCGATGAAATGTCGCAACTCGAATATCTGACGCGCGAATTGCAGGACTGCGCGATGTCTCTGCGTGCGCAGCCCATCAGCGCGGTGTTCAGCCGCGTTCCGCGCATCGTCCGCGAAGTTGAAGCACAAACCGGCAAGAATGTGCGTCTCGATGTTGAAGGCGAAAGCACTGAACTCGACAAGACCGTCATTGAACGCATTGCCGAACCGTTGACTCACTTGATCCGCAATGCGGTCGACCATGGTCTCGAAACACCTGATGAACGTATCGCTGCGGGCAAACCTGAACAAGGCGTCATCCGGCTATCTGCGGAGCATCGCGGCGGCCGCATTCTCATCTCGGTTGCTGACGACGGTCGCGGGATTAACCGTGAACGCGTCCTTGCCAAGGCAATCGAACGCGGGATCGTTGCGCGCGATGCCAAGCTGACTGACGAAGAGATCGACAATCTGGTTTTCGCGCCGGGCTTTTCGACGGCACAGACCGTGTCCAACATTTCCGGTCGCGGTGTCGGCATGGACGTGGTGAAACAGAATATTCAGGCGCTTGGCGGGCGCGTTACAATCGTCTCGAACCCCCGCTTAGGTTCAACATTCACACTCGCGTTGCCGCTGACACTAGCAATTGCCGACGGCATGATTGTGAAGGTGGGTACGGAAACGATGGTGATGCCGCTGACACATATCGTCGAATGCCTGCAGCCGCAGCCAGGCGACGTGAAGGCCGTTGGCCCCGGGCGCAACGTGCTCGATGTGCGCGGGCGGTTCTTGCCGATACAGTCGGTGGCAGCAGCGCTGGACATTGCGGAAGCCGAAAGCGACCCGTCGAAAGCAGTCCTCGTTGTTGTTGAAACCGAAGCAAGGGGTCAGGTTGTCCTGATGGTCGACACTATCTGCGACCAGCGGCAAGTTGTCATCAAAAGTCTTGAGACAAATTACCGGGCCGTCGATGGCGTGGCTGGTGCAACAATATTGGGTGACGGCCGCATCGCGCTGATCGCCGACATTGAAGCATTGGCGACGTGCGACATGATTGTCGATGATCTGCAGGTAGCGGCATGAGCGCATTGGCCGTTACATCCTTATGTCCTTTTGACGGTACCAACAGCGCCATTTTTTCGCGTGCCGATTTCGACGCGATTGCGGAGATCGTCTACGGCGAGTCCGGCAATGTTTACCCGGAAGGTAAAGCGATGCTGGTCTATTCGCGCCTGACAAAAAGGTTGCAGATCAATCGCACAGCCAGCTTTGGCGAATATATCATGCTCGTCGCAAACAACGCAGCCGAGCGGCGGATCATGGTCAATCTTCTGACGACCAATCACACATATTTCTATCGTGAAGAACATCATTACGATCACTTCATCAATACAATGCGGCCGGATCTGATCGACAAGGCGATGCGCGGCAAACCAGTTCGCATTTGGTCGGCAGGATGTTCGAGCGGCGAAGAAGTTTACTCGCTTGGCATGGCTTTTCTGGGCGAACACCGGGGCGAAGGCATGCGCATAGCAAGCAAGGACGTCCGGTTTCTGGCAAGCGACCTGGACGATCAATCGATTGAGACAGCACGCGCCGCGACATACGCCAAAAGTGCGTTGACGCCAGTGCCAGCTGATCTTCGCAATCTTTGGACGAAAAACATTGGCGACGAAGCAGTTATCGCACCGGCGATTCAGAATCTCATCCGCTTCCGCAGCCTAAACTTGCTTCATCAATGGCCGTTCACCGGATTGTTCGACGCCATTTTTTGCCGGAATGTTATGATTTACTTTGATACCGCTACGAAGGAGCAGTTGCTTCTTCGCTTTGCCCAGCAGCTCGCCCCTTCAGGCTATTTGTATATCGGCCACAGCGAACGGCTGTCCGGACCCGCCGAGGACTATCTGACGGCTGTTGGCAAAACCATCTATCAGAGGACGGCATAATGGCGATCCGGACCTTGATCGTGGACGATTCCCCAACAATGCGCGCAATCCTGCAGATGCTGCTGGAGGCCGATAGCGATATCGAAGTCGTAGGCGCAGCTGCGGATGCCAATGAAGCACGCAAAATGATCCGCGAAGTGAGCCCGGACGTCATTACGCTCGATATCGAAATGCCGGGCATGAACGGCCTCGAATTTCTCGACAAGATCATGACGCTGCGGCCGATGCCGGTCATTATCGTGTCCAGCCTGACATCGAAGGGTGCTGATACGACGATGCAGGCGCTGCAGCTCGGCGCCTTTGACTGTTACGTAAAGCCCCAAGGTTTAGGCGGCGATTTGATCGCGACCGACGGCGGCATGCTCTCGCGCGTAATCCATTTGGCGGCGCGGCATGGGCGAACCAGTCTAAAAGGAAAAGCTTTGGAACCGGTTGAAGTTGGGGCACCGGCATTTCCGATTGTAAATGGGCCTGTCTCTTCGGCGACGCCAGAGTTGATCGCCATTGGTGCATCAACGGGGGGTGTCGAGGCGCTGACCCAGTTGCTTGCGGATTGGGACGAGAATTGCCCGCCGACATTAATCGTGCAGCACATTTTCGGATCTTTTGCCGAAGCGCTGACTGCCCGTCTCGATACGATATGCCCCGCCAAAGTTGGGGTCGCTGAAACCGATACGTTCTTGAAACCCGGTCATGTCTATGTGGCACCCGGCAACGAACGGCATCTGGTCGTGCGCGGCACCAATCGCCCGATGTCGCGGCTGCTCGAAGGCCCGGAAGTTTCAGGCCATCGCCCCAGCATCGACAAGCTGTTTGCCTCGGTTGCGAAGACAATGCCTGGCCGTGCGCTTGGCATCATCATGACCGGAATGGGCAGCGATGGCGCACAGGGGCTTCTGAAAATGCGCCAGAGCGGCAGCGCGACGATAGCGCAGGATCGGCGGACTTCGCTGGTGTACGGAATGCCGCGCGCTGCAGCTGAAAATGGTGCTGCCCTCCATATGCTGCCGATTGGCGGAATTACTGAAAAGGTGCGCGCTTTATGCCGAACTTAACCGGAACTGAGGATTTGCTGGGCCCTGCCCGACTGATCAATGTGATCCAAGGCAGCTTCAAGGTTAGCCGCCGCGAAGGCGACGTGCTGAGCACTGTCCTTGGAAGCTGCGTTGCCGTCTGCCTCTACGATACGCTGGCACGACTGGGAGGAATGAACCATTTCCTGTTGGCCGAACCATCGGCCGGTGATGCCGTGGATTCTCATTCGCTCGAACGCTTTGGCGCGTTTGCGATGGAGCAGTTGATCAACGAAATGATCAAGAACGGCGCGCGCCGGGAAACAATGCGCGCACATGTCTACGGCGGCGGCATGCTGCGTCCCGGAATGGAGCGCATAGGCACGGCAAACCGGGCCTTCGCCCGCAACTTTCTGGAGCGCGACAGAATCCTGATTTCGCATGAAGATGTGGGAGGCAACAGTGCGCGCCGCGTTGAATTCCGTGTTGTGTCCGGACAGGCAAGGTGTCGCCAGATACCGATGACGGCAGCCGATGTTCCAAAATCCGTAAAGCCGCCATCGCGCCCTGTTGGCGATGTCGAATTATTCTAGTGATCGAAAGGTAAGACCATGTCTGCAATTTCCATTTTAACCGTTGATGACAGTCCTAGCATGCGGGCTTTGTTGCGACACACATTGACCTGCGAAGGGCATGTCGTCGCGGAAGCAGAAGATGGTTTGGCCGCGCTTGATTGGCTTTCCGCCAACGGCAAGCCGGACCTTGTCATCACAGATATCAACATGCCGAATATGGATGGATTCTGCCTGATCGAAGCAGTGCGCGCCCAAGACGTTTTTCGCGACATGCCCATGCTTGTTTTATCCACGGAAAGTTCGGACGAAAAGAAAAGCCGTGCCCGCAATGCCGGTGCGACCGGCTGGATCGTGAAACCTTTCGATCCTGAAAAATTGGCCACCGCTGTGCGCCGCGTCACCTAAATATCTGCCCGAACAGGAAAGCAAACATGACCCGACAATTAATCACGTTCGAAATCAACGACCAGTATTTCGGCATCGACATCATGGCCATTCGTGAAATCCGCGCCTGGTCGCCAACGACGGCGTTGCCGCGCGTCGCTGAACATGTGCAGGGCGTCGTAAACCTGCGCGGCACTGTGTTGCCGGTCATGGACTTGCGCGCCCGTCTTGGCTGGGGAAAGACCGAACCATCCGTTCGCCATGTCATCATTGTGGTGCGTATTCAGGACCAGCTGCAAGGGCTGATCGTCGACGCGGTCAATGACATTGTGGCTATTGAAGATGCCGATCTGCAACCGCCACCCAATATGGCCGGAGAAGACGCGGCTTCATATATTCTTGGTCTCGCTTCCATCGAAGATCGAATGGTCATGGTCCTTGCACTCGATCAGCTGGCCTTGGTCCTTGATCCATTGGCGTTGCCAGAGGCCGCCTGAAGCGCGCCTCAGCGATATCATCTGAAAGACGGAGAATAAAATGGCGATTGCAAAAGTACTGGTGATCGACGATTCGATCACGATGCGTGCTTTGTTCAGCGAAGCGCTTGAACAAACGAGGGATATTGTCGTGGTTGGTACCGCCAATGGCGCCGATCAGGCGCGCCAGATGATTCTGAGCGAACGGCCCAATGTGCTGACGCTCGATGTTGAAATGCCCGGCATGAACGGCCTCGATTTTCTTGCCGAAGTCATGGAAAATCATCCCATGCCCGTGGTCATGCTGTCGACATTGACACAAAAAGGCGCGGCGACTTCCATGAAGGCATTCGAACTCGGTGCGGTCGACTGTTTTCCCAAGCCGCAAAATTCCAATTCAGCAGAGTTCGCAAAGATTTCTGCGAAGCTTGGCAAGCTTGTCCTTGCCGCCGCCAACGGTAAAGTTACAACGCCCAAAAAGGCTAATGACCAGAAGTTCAACGGTACCTATCATTGGGATGGCAAACTCGTCGCGCTGAGCGCCTCGACCGGCGGTATCGAAGCCATATCCGAAATATTGCGATCGTTTCCCGCCAATTGCCCGCCGACGATTGCACTCATGCGTATCGATCCTCGCTTTATCGAGCCATTGGTCACGCGATTGAAAGGCGAGATCGATGCGGATGTGAAACAGGCGCAGGACGGCATGAAGCTGGAGCAAGGTTGCGTCTACATTGCGGCCGATCCGTTGGCCCATGTCGTGGTCGACAAATGGCCTGAAGGATGCCTGCGTTTCCTCGACAAGGAATCCGTTCAAGGCTTTAAGCCATCGGCGAGTTTGCTTTTTGCCTCGATGGCAAAAACCGGCACAGAAACAATCGGCGCGGTTCTGACTGGCATGGGGAGCGACGGCGCTGCCGGCCTGAAAGCGCTGCGTAACGCTGGCGGCTTTGCCATTGCGCAGGATGAAGCAACGGCGATGGTTTACGAAGCCCCCGCCGCTGCTGTTGCGGCTGGTGCAGTTGATCACTCCGTCGCGCTTGGCGCGATCGCAAATACATTATTGAATGCAAGCGGGACGACATCGTAATGGCACCTTCGCAACAACAATTGTTTTTCGTTCTTGCGCACGAATTGCGGGGCATGAGCCAAAATCTTGAGGCTCTTGGCCAGCATCTGTGCGCGGATCCCGCTGTCATAACGAGCCATATCACCGCGTTGCAGCAGCTCGATTTCATTGCGCAGTCGCAGGCAAGCATCGCTGACATTATCGCCGCCGAAGACCCCGTAAGTGTTTGCCGCACCGCCCGTCATGAGCATTTGAAACGACATGCCGGTTGAAGCTGCTGGCCGGACGGCCTTGTTATGGCGCAACTGCTGTGATGTCAGCTGCACTTTACCGATGGCGCACGCGTAAAATATCTGACAATTACCACCGGCTTTATAAACCGCTGCAAAGGGTAGGTAATTATGAACCGGATGTTTTTGGCTGCTGTCGCCGCGATTGCTTTGACCGCTTCCGCAGGTGCGCAGCAATTGCCGGTGTCTTATGGTAACCCAATAACCCTAGAGCAGGCAAAAACGATTGTAGCAGCCGCTGAACGGTCCGCACAGTCCCGCAATTTTACAATGGCTTTTGCCGTGGTCGAACCAAGCGGTGAGCTTGTCCTGTTCCACAAGATGGATGGCACACAATATGGATCCGAACTGGTCGCGCGCGAAAAGGCCCGAACAGCCGCGCGCTTCAAACGGAGCACGAAAGCCTTCTCCGATTCCGTCGCGGGAGGCCGCAACGCTGTTCTGAGCCTTCCGGGTGTTGTTGCCATCGAAGGCGGTACACCGATCGTCATCAATGGCCGGATTGTCGGTGCGATTGGCGTTAGCGGCGGGAGTTCAGAGCAGGATGGCGAAGTCGCAGCGGCAGCTCTGCTCGGGTTGGAATAAGCGATACTAACGCCCATTGCTCGGACCGCTGGGGAATAGGAGGTGAGCTTTGGAGACTATATCCTGATGACGTCACCTTTTGCGTCTGAAATCAAAGATTGCACGACGGGATCTGGAAAACGCCGTTTCAATGTTACCGCATAGAAAGTCTCGGTGATGCCGGGCAACGTATCGGCTTCAACCAACATTCCGGATTTAAGCTAGTCGCGGGAACGGCTGGTGGATCGGCTCATGGAGCGCGATGTGTTTGTCGAAGGGCAAATCGACCAGTTGGCGCAGATGATGTTTTGAAGCAGCTGCTTCAGCCATACACAGTTTTTATAGGACCCATTGCAATGTCTGCTTTGCGCCCCAATGCGGTTTGACGCTGGCAAGCCAGATGTGCTGGGCCGTTATGTATCCCGATCCTGCGAATATTTTTGGTCAACCGTCCCGTATCTTGCTCGCGACCAAAACCGCGTTGAAGACGTCGATTCTACCGGACCCGAACACGGCGCAGATGCTGTCCGCCATGGCTGTCTGAGGCGCAACGACCGGATCAAGCGCGTTCAATTGACCGGATTCTAAGCGAATCTCTCAATTCCGCAGAAAAGAAAAATTCGGTCAAAACGTTAGACGGAATGTTAGACAGCGCGACTCTTATGTGTCTTTTATTCGCTAAACCATTGAGAAAAATGGTAGACGCTGAGGCGCTATAACTTTCGTGTCAAGCGATTTCAAGGCGTCTCTAAGCACACTGTAAAAACAATGATTTATGTTGTAAGTCGTTCGTGGTCGGTCGCCCTGATTTGCCTGAATTCTCGCTGAAATGTGGGAAAGATTGTGGGACCGAAATACCCCCGGTTTTGGCGGTATGGTTTCCTGTCAGGGAATCGAACTTTATGGCGTTAACAGTTTTAAAAGTGAAGAATGCGAAGCCCGGTCGCCATGTCGATGGCAGGGGTCTGTGCTTGGTTGTCAAACCGAGCGGTTCGCGCACTTGGGTCTTGAGAATGCAACTCAACGGGCAACGCCGCGACTACGGCATGGGGTCAGCGTATGACGTGCCACTTGCAGATGCGCGAATGGCAGCGGCAGAATTGCGTCGCCGGGTACGCGATGGCTTTGACCCCGTCGCAGAACGCCAAAAGGCTCGAAGAATCATACCCAGCTTCGAGACCGCGACACGGGCTTGCCACGAAACCTTGGGAGATGGATGGAAGGACGGCCATCATTCTCGCTGGCTATCTGGTTTCGAACGGCATGTGTTTCCCCGCATCGGTAGAAAGCCGGTCGATAAGGTGGACAGCGCGTGTGTCGTCGAAGTGCTCTCACCTATCTGGCTAGAAATTCCAGAAACTGCGCGGCGCATCCTTCAGCGGATTGGCGTGGTGTTGGACTTCGCGCACATCAAAGGATGGATTTCCGGAGAGGTTTCTCTGCGCTCCGTGCGGAAGGGGCTACCCCGGCAAACCGAAAAGGCCGGGCACTTCATCGCCATGCCCTATGCTGACGTTCCAGCGCTGATGACGAGGCTAGCGGCCGCCGCAGCGACGACAGGACGCGACGCCTTGCGCTTCACCATCTATAACGCAGTCAGATCGAACGAGACGCGCTTTGCCGTGTGGAGCGAGTTCGACCTCGACAAAGCCATCTGGACGATACCCGGCGAGCGCATGAAGGCCCGCGAGACACATATCGTGCCGCTCTCATTGCCCGTCGTGGCGTTGCTTCGAAGGCGATGGAATGAGCGAACTAGCGACGATGGGCTTGTGTTTTCGAATAGCGGTAAAAAGCCGATCAGCGACATGACTATGACCAAGCTGCTGCGAGATGACGGCATAACGGGCGTGACCGTGCACGGCTTTCGTTCTGCATTCACCGATTGGGCGGCGGAAACTACTGCCTTTCCGAAGGAGGTCGTCGAAAAGGCACTGGCGCACAAGCTGCCCAACCGGGTCGAAGCCGCGTATCGCCGCACCGACTTTTTCGAAAAGCGCCGCGACTTGATGGCGCGTTGGGCTGCGCATCTCGACACGGCCCGCGCAGAGGCAGTCGAAGCTACTCCAATGCGCGAAGCCGCGTGACTAGCGCGCGCAGACTTGCTGTTGTAACGCGCGTCGATTTGCCGAGCTTAACGACTTCAATCTCGTTTGTCGCAATCAGCTCATACAGCTTGGTGCGACCGACGCCGATCATGCGAGCAGCGTCGTTTATCCTCACGCATATCGGGTCGGGAGGAAGCGGCGCAATCATGACACGGCGCTTTCGTTGCGGAAGCTGACCGGATCGGCGATCCAGCGGTTGACGGCGGACTCGCGCCAGCCCGCCCCGTGAATACTGATCCTGACCTGACACGGGAAGGTGCCTTCGGCGATCTTGCGATACATCGTCGAGCGGGAGAGGCCGGTTCGCGACAAAACGGTCTTGAGGCGGATAATTCTTTCGTGTTCGGACATGGGACGCAGTTCCATTCTTTGACAGTCATTGGCTCCCCATGAGCCGAGAATTGGCAAAGAAAATTGCACGCGCAAGAGCGTTTTTGGGGACAGTGAGCGCAGGCGAAGGAAAAGCGGCAGTGGGCTGCGAACGACAAGGGATGGCTATGAAAGAATAGAACCGACTATGGACGGTGACGCTTGGCGGAGCAAAGTGGGCAAAATTTTTTGCTGTTCGCGGTGACCTTGCTCTATCATTGACAAAATTCGCCAACGCACGCGCAAATTCAGTCAGTGGAGGGCGCGATCTGCGCCCGAGCCGGACGTTGTCGCCGCATGCAAAGTTTCATTCCACGAATGTCCCGCTTCACTTTGGGCGCATCAGTTTGCTGGCGCGAGCGTCCCCAACCAAGCGACCAGCGCCAAGACAGCGGCACCGGCAGCGGCTTCCAGCGCGACCGAGATGCGCAAGCGGGTCCACGCGCCTTCGGAGTCGCCGCTTGCCGCCGCGCGTTCCAGCGCAGGCGTCAATCTCCAACGATTGTTGGCGGCAGGGCTTAGCATTGCGGCAAATAGCAGGAGCTTGGCCGCCAACAGGAGGCCGTAGGTCGATTGGAACAGCGTCGTTATGTCCGCGCCCAGAATCGCGTAACCGTTGAACAGGCCGGTGAGCACGATAATTGCGACTGCCACCGTTCCCACCCGCGCGAAGTTTGCAAGCGAACGGGCGGCGAGTGTAACATGCGCCTCGCCTTGCACGGGGCGAGCGAGCAAAATCCAGAAGGCCGCTATTCCCCCAATCCATAAAGCTGCGGCAATCATATGCGCGATGTCGCTGATCCGGTGGATGGTGCCAAGCGCGCCTTCGGTGGCGGCGGCGTGACCGGACCACAACAGCGTCGCCAGCATAATCGAACCACCTACCATAGCTACGACGTATCGAGGCGTTTGGGACGGTCGCAGCAGGACGAGCGCGGCGAGAGTCGCTACAAGCGCCGCCATCCTGACGAGGAATGCCGCGCCTTGTTCGGTGTCGCCTGCCATCGACACCAGCATTGGAAAGTCGAGCGCGCTTACTGGCACGCCCATCATAGCGGCGCTGGATACTGCGAAACCCGCTGCCGACAGCGGCAATGCCGCCACCGCCAGCCAAGCCAGCCTTCCGCCAAGTGGCAGAATTGCATGGTCGTCGCGCTCGGCTTGGGTCAGACTGTAGAGCGGAAACGCCGCCAATCCGACGAGCAGCATCAGGTCCGCATAAAGCGCGAACCGAATAGCAACCAACCCCCAGTCGGTCATGCCCTATTTGACCTTGAAGCTGAACTCGCTGCCCATGCGGTGGCTGTCTGCGCCCGCTGCCGACCATTTTACGGTGTAGCTGCCCGACGGCAGGGCCTTTTTGAGGATCAACGTCATCGACTTACCGTCTTTGCCCATTTGCGAATTATGCGGCATCGGCATTGGCGGGTGATCCTTCATACCCGGCATTCCAGTCATGATAACTTCGGTCTTGATGGTTGGCGCGATCAGCTTTTCGCTGAATTTGAGCTCGATGCGCACGGGCTTAGTGACCGTGGCGTTTGCAGTTGGTGTCGAGGCAGTCAGCTTGACATGCGCCATTGCCGCGCCGGGTAAGGCGACGAGCAGCGCGGCTGCGATTGCTAGAAACTTGCGGGGCATTTAGAAATCTCCAAAACAGTGGGTCATATGTAACAATACGCATGTCGCGGCAACGCCCCTCAATTTTTCTTGAGGGCGAGAGGGCCGCGCTGCGTATAAGAGGGACTAAGAACATGAGGACCATTCGATGGACGATTTATTGCAAAGGCTAGGGGCAATGTCGGTCCCGGCGAGGTTGTTGCAGCTTGATGACGCCGTTCTGGCTGGCTTGGCCGAACGCCAAAGCGAAGCACGCGCGACATCGCGGCTCTTGTCGGCTGCTGCGTTTGTTGCCCTTGGCATCGGCTATGCAGGCGGCTCTATACTGCCAACCCCGGCGCGCGCGGCTGGTGGTGATTTGGTGATTGCAGAAACCGCGCTCGCGCCATCGACTTTGCTGGATTTGCTTTGATGCGTTCGGGGTGGCGGATCGGGCTGATTGCGCTGATTGCCTTCATCGCAGCCGTAGCGGGAGTATATGCGGCACGAACATTCAGCGAGCAGCCGCGCAAGAGCGAGAGCGAGCTTCATGCCTTTTTGCACAATGAATTGAAGCTGGACGCCGCTCAGGAAGCGAAAATCGAAGCCATAGAGGCGCGCTTTGCCGTGCGAAAGAAGGCGCTGGAGCTTGACATGCGCGCGGCCAACGCGCGGCTTGCCGAAGCAATTGAGGCCGAACATGGCTATGGCCCCAAGGTTACGGCGGCGGTCGATCATGTTCATCATGTCATGGGCGAAATGCAAAAATCCACGCTAGAACATCTGTTCGAGATGCGCGCTGTCATGAATCCCGACCAAGCGCGGCGCTTTGACAAGACCGTGGTCAAGGCGCTGACCGCCGAAGCGCGGTGAGCCTCGATTTAGGCCAGTGTAGCGATGGCGAGCTGGCGGCACTCGCACTCGGTGGGCAGGAACGAGCGTATCGCGAGTTCCTGCGGCGCTATCGAGACCCAGTATATCGGCTTGTTCGCAACACAATCCGCGATAGCGAAGAGGCGCTCGATGTCACGCAGGAGAGTTTCGTCTCAGCCTTCGCCGCGTTGAAGCGATATGATCGCGAGCGGCCTTTCAAACTCTGGATTTCGCGAATTGCGATCAACAAATGCCGCGATTGGGCAAGGCGGCGAGCGGTGCGTTCCTTCTTTACCCGTGCGCAGCCCATCGAAGACGCCTTCGACTTGGCAAGCGACGGCGCTTCGCCCGAAACAGAAGCAGGCGACCGCGCAGAATTGGGCCGCGTGAGTGCTGCCATCGGTTACTTACCCTTGAAACTCCGAGAAGCGCTCATCCTGCGCGCTATAGAAGGCATGTCGCAGGCCGAGGCTGCCGAAGCGTTGGGCGTTACCGAGAAAACCGTCGAAACCCGGCTTTACCGTGCGCGCGCAAGCTTGAACGAATTATTGAGGGATTAGTCTTTGACCTGCGTATCATGGTCAGCACCTAAATATGGATTCCCTATGACCCTGAAAACTCCGGTAGATCGCCGACACCTTTTGCGCGGTGCAGCGCTTGCGAGCGGTGGGATGGCGCTTGCGCCTTTATTTCCCGCTTGGGCAAAAAGTGGGTCGCATGGGTTGCACAGCCTCGCCGGTAAACCCGGCATGTTATCGGGCGATAATATCGAAGTCAGCGTCGGGCAATCGGCGTTCAAGATCGGCAAGAAAACCGGCCATGCCTATACCATCAACGGGACGCTACCGGGACCACTCATTCGCCTGCGTGAAGGCCAGAATGTAAAGCTCGTGGTGCGCAACACGCTCGACGAAGATACGTCGGTTCACTGGCATGGGATGCTGCTTCCTTTCCACATGGATGGAGTTCCCGGCGTAAGCTATCCCGGCATCGGCCCCGGCGAGAGCTTCACTTACGAATTTCCGATGAAGCAGCACGGCACCTATTGGTATCACAGCCATTCGCATATGCAGGAAGCGATGGGGATGTATGGCGCGTTGATCGTCGATCCTGCGGGCAAAGACCCGATTGCTTATGACCGTGAACATGTCCTGGTGTTGTCGGACTGGAGTTTCGCGCACGCGCATGTGAACTTTACCAAGCAGAAGCAGAAGGCAGGCTATTTCAACAAGCGTAAACAGACCTTTGCTGGCCTTGCCAAAGGCGAAGATCAGCCGTTGTCCGAACGCATGATGTGGGGCCAGATGTTGATGGACCCGACCGACATCGCCGATGTCACCGGCGCTTATTATCACTATCTGATCAACGGCCATGACAGCATGGGCAATTGGACCGGCATTTTTAAACCCGGCGAGCGGGTGCGGCTGCGCATTATCAATGCAGCGGCGATGAGCAATTTCAACATTCGCGTTCCGGGCCTGCCGATGACGATTGTTGCGTCGGATGGGCTGCCGCTAACGCCTGTTGAAACCGACGAGTTCCAGATTGCGGTTGCCGAAACGTGGGACGTGATCATTGAGCCTAAAGAAGCGATTCCTTACGCATTTATCGCTGAATCGATTGACCGTTCAGGCCAGTGCCGCGCAACTTTGGCTCCGCAAATGGGCATGACCGCACCAATACCCGAGCTTCGTGAACGTCCTTTGCTCACCATGAAAGACATGGGCATGGATCATGGCAGCGGTGGCGGCGACATGGCAGGCATGGACCATAGCAATATGATGCCGGAAGAAATGGCTGCAATGGGAAGCATGGATCACAGTTCTATGAACATGCGTGACCCGTCGGTCGCGCCGCAGGTGAAGATGGGACCGGGTGTAGCCAGTCTTGCGCCGATGCCATTGGATCGGAACAGCGAGCGGCCAACCGGTTTGGAGAAAGTGCCGCACCGCGTGCTGACGCTTAGCCAGCTCCGCGCGCTTGAACCTAATCCCGACCAGCGTACGCCATCGCGTGAAATCGACGTCCACCTTACGGCCAATATGGAGCGCTATATGTGGTCGATGGACGGCGAAAAATATAGCGAGAAGACTGAGCCATTGCCGTTCCGCCACAATGAGCGGGTGCGGGTGAACCTCATCAACCACACCATGATGCCGCACCCGATCCATCTGCACGGCCATTTCTTCGAAGTGGTGAACGGACAGAAAGGGCGATATCCGCGTAAGAACGTGGTCAACGTACTGCCGGGTGCCAAGGTGACATTCGATTTCACGGCGGACGCGATGGGCGACTGGGCGTTCCACTGCCATATGCTTATGCACATGCACGCTGGAATGTTCCGTGTTGTCACTGTGCGGCATGAAGAGGAAGGGCAATGAACACCTTGTTGCTGCTTCCTGCCGCATTATTGCTGGCAACCCCCGCGTTCGCACAATCGGGGCATCAGGGGCATGACATGCCCGCCGTCAAGGCCGAGCCTACCAAGCCACCTCCCGAAAACGATCCCCATGCCGGTCATGACATGGGTTCAAGTGCGGCTGAAATGCCTCCGAGCGACGAGGTCGGTAATGCGCCAGCGCCAGCCCCGCCAGAGGATCATGCGGCTGATGCGATATTTGGCGCTGACATTATGGCAAAGTCTCGCAAGGAGCTGGCTTATGAAGTAGGTGGCATGGGCTATTCGTTGGTGACCATCGACCTGCTCGAAGTCGGCTTCCAAAAGGGTGAAGAAAGCTACCGGTTTGAAGGCGAGGCCTTTACCGGCGGTAACATCAACCGGTTTGGGGTGAAGTTTGAAGGCGAAGGCGCATTCGGTGAACGCATTGACGATCTGGAGTTGCAAGCACTCTATTCGCGCGCAATAGCGCCCTATTGGAACCTGCAAGCCGGTGTCCGGTATGACATAAAGCCCGACCCGTCGCGCACCTATCTTGTCGCCGGTGTGGAGGGCATAGCCCCCTATTGGTTCAAGATGAATGCGGCTGGCTTTGTCTCGAACAAGGGCGAGGTGCGCGCGAGGCTGGAGGCATCATACGACCAGCGGATCACCCAATCGCTGATTTTGCAGCCGAGGATCGAAGCCAATATCGCTTTTCAGGACATTCGCGCTATTGGTGTCGGGTCAGGATTGACAGATTTCGAAGCCGGGTTACGCCTGCGCTATGAGATCGAGCAGGAAATAGCGCCCTACATTGGCGTGGAATGGCGCAAGCAGACAGGTGCAACCGCGCGCTTTTCTCGGGCTTCAGGCGAAGATCCTGAAACTATCAGCCTTGTGGCAGGGATAAGGATCTGGTTCTGAGCAGCAGACGCACCCGTATCCATCTAACGGCAAGCCGTATCCACAAATGGTTGGCTTTGGTTATTGGCGCGCAGTTGCTGATCTGGTTCGCCAGTGGCGTAATTATGAGCTTCCTGCCCATCGAGAAGGTGCGCGGTGAGCATTTGGTAGACCGTGAAACGGTGATGATCATTCCGGCAGGCATCAAGTTCGCCGATCCGGCGCAGATAAACGCAATGGCTGGAGCGCCGGTCCAAGCTATCAACTGGCACATGATGGGAAGTGTCGCGGTTGCGGAAGTGACGACCGCCCAAGGCATCAAACTCTTCGATGCCCAAACAGGCGAGCTAATTCCGCCAGTCGGTGCCGCCCAAGCAACGGCCATTGCGAATGCCGCGTGGAAGTCAGCCGAGAAGCCGGTTTCCAAGGCATCGCGCGTCACGACTGAAAGCCCTGAATATCGGGCTGCTCTGCCTGCGTGGCGTATCGCTTATGCTGACCCCGATGCCACCAGTATTTTTGTTGCCGTCGATACCGGGAAAATCACCGCCGTTCGCACCGGCACATGGCGGCTCTATGATTTTTTCTGGAGCCTCCACATCATGGATTGGAAGAACCATGAGAATTTCAACACATGGTGGCTGCTGGCATTTGCCATCGGAGGCCTGATCCTCGGCGTTGCAGGCTCGGTGTTACTGTTCATCCGCTGGCCGTTTCGGCGCAAGCGGCGCACGGCATGAAAATACTCGCTGCCTGTTTTCTCGCAATTGCGCTCGTGCTGCGGGCAGCACCGATTTGCGCCGCGCCTGTTCAAACAGAAACAATCGCAATGATGGCGGATTGCGAGGACATTCCCGATCATCGTGACGGAAAGGGTGGACAGAAAGGTGGCGATGCGGCGCGTTCGTGTCATGCCTGTGCCTTTCCGCCCGTGGCAACCGCCGACGTAACGCAGCTCTTGCGGGTCATCGCGGTCCCGAATCTTTCGGCCAGCGCGCAATTGTCGGGCGGCGCACTCAAACCGCCAATCCCGCCTCCGCGAAGGCACGGCGCGCACTGTTTTTTCAATCTATAATCGGAGTTAAATCATGAAAACCAAGTATCTTTTGGGTGCTCTCGCGCTCACCATGTCCACCGCTGCCTTTGCCGCCGATCCAGCACCTACCCCTGAAAAGGAGTGCTGCTGTTGCAAAAAGGACGAACATGGCAAGATGGCCTGCTGCAAGGACAAGGACGCCAAGTCCGGTGACGAGCATGAAGGCCATGACATGGGTGGCATGGACCATAAGTAAGTAGACGGCGCGGAGGGCTGGTGACGGCTCTCCGCGTTTCTTCGTTGAAGGAAATTCAAAATGCGAAAGTTCTTTTTGGCAATAGCTCTCGTTGCCACACCGGCGTTGGCGGCAAGCGAGGCAGTGATGCACCGTGATCCCGGCTGCGGTTGCTGCGAAAAATGGGCCGCGCAAGTCCGCAAGGCGTTCGGTCGCAGCGTCAAAGTCATCGACGATGCGAACCGTCCGGCGTTGCAACGGCGGGTCGGATTGCCTGCTGGCCTCGCATCATGCCACACCGCGCTTATCGACGGCATGGCCTTCGAAGGTCATGTCCCCGTCGCTGATATGAAGCGGGTATTGGCAGCAAAGCCCAAAGGTGTCCGTGGGCTAGCAGTTGCTGGTATGCCCTTAGGCTCGCCTGGCATGGAAGCGCCGGGATATCCGGCAGACCGCTATAACGTCATTGCCTTCGGTTCCGGTAAAACGAGCGTATTTGCTAAGCATTAAACATTGTAACCGTTGGCGTTTCTGGCCCGAATATCATTGATAGCGCCGATATTTTGCGACGCTATTCCAGCTTCCCAACGGAGAGAGTTTATGACCAAATATTTTGCCGCTGCTGCCGCCCTGCTTTTTGTTGCGCCAGCTGCCTTTGCAGCCCAAGCCTCGACTGTTGCAGACGCGGTGGGCGCCTGTTGCGCGGCACTCGACGCATGTTGCGAGCAGGCAATGGACTGCTGTGACGACTAAATAACTGCATTGAGGAAGCGCCCGGCCAACTGGTCGGGCGACTTCTACCAAACGCTTGTCAGATCGCGAACTTAATGTGCGAAAATCATCCAAATGGCCATCCCGACCATCATCACATTCTCGGTGAGCGAGACAAAGCCCAGCGGCACATTGCTATCGCCACCGACGCAGGCGCATTTTAGCTCGCGCTTGTCGATGTAGACCGCTTTGAATACCGATGCCGCACCAATGCCGCCAATAAACAAAGCGACCGGGATCGACAGCCAGTTGAGCGCGCCCGCCGCCATAAGGACGCCAGCCAGCCCTTCGGCAAATGGATAGATGCGCGAGTAAGGCACCCAGCGTTTCGCGAGCAGGTCGTAGTTCAGGAACATTGTCGCAAACTTGTCGACATTCTGTAGCTTGAGCATCGCGAGGATGATCATGCTGAAGGCGATGAACCATTCGGCGGCGCGCCCGGTGAAAGGCGAGCCATAGACCGCGAAACTCGCAGCCAGCGCCATCAAGGCGGTCATTGAAAACAGCGCTATGACCGGCTGATAGGTGGTCGCCTTCGGATCGGCGACTGACAGGCCGAGGTAGCGGCGGAGATCGTCATGTCCGCCGATACGCTCGCCGCTGATGAAGATTTGCGGTGTCGTCTGGACGTTGTGCTTGGCTTTGAACGCGTCGGTTTCTTCGCGCGCTGTCAGCCAGCGGTCCTCGACAGTAAAGCCCTTGCGCTTGAGCAGGTCGAGCGCCTTCAGACCATAAGGGCAGGTATGGTTCGGCATCACCATGCGATAGATGGTGGCGGTTTTGGCGGCGGCACTGGCTTTCGCTGGCGTTGAAATTGCGGCTTGGGTCATAGGTGTTCCTTGTTGGCAGATAACGTCACCCAGCCTATATAGGTTCCGTAGCATAGTACGGAGTCAAGCGATGAATGCAATGACGATAGGAAAATTGGCAGCGGCGGGCAGAGTGGGCGTCGAAACCGTCCGCTTTTACCAGCGGCGAGGCCTGCTCGTTGAGCCAGAACGTAACGGCGGGGTTCGGCGGTATGACGAAACTGACGTCAGCCGTCTGCGTTTTATCAGAGCGGCACAGGCCGGAGGATTCACGCTTGCAGAGATCGGCGAACTGCTTGCCTTGGACGCTACCGAAGACCGGGCGAGGGCGCGCGAACTCGCAAACAAGCGGATAGCTGAGATTGACGAGAGAATTGCGGCACTCCAGTCCGCGCGAAAATCGCTTCGGCGCTTGGCGGATGAATGTGCCGAGGGCGGCGATGGGCGATGTCCGATTATCGAGGCCTTTGAACCTAGTTGAATTATAAAGCTAAGGCGCTGCCCTTACGGGCAACCCGCTCTATCCGCTGGCGCAGACCGGGCCTGTAGTCCCGGCCCATTCGGGTGACGATCGGGAGCGGAGTTCGACGAGCGGGAGGTTTTAGGGTCGCACTCTTCCCCGCGCTTCGCGCTCCCTAGGGTGCGGCGTTCTTGAGCTGACCCGCTGGCGCTCTTGCCACTCTCCTTGCCGAATGCCCGCTGGCCCACAGGCCCGGGCGCATGGCGTCCGGCTGGCGTCGTTTTGTGCAAGGGTGCAGTCGTTTTTCCGCGTGGCGGCTAGGGGAGGCTAACCGCCTCCGTTCAATTGATCGTGTGGGAACGCCAAGGGCTTTGCCCTCTCGTTCCCAAAGCAGAATAGCCACCCCCGTGTGGCGGTCGCTTTGCGCCCGCTGGCCCGCGCCAAGGGTAGCGATTCAGCTTTCCCTCCCCCTCCCATCCTCGCCGGAAGGCAGAGCCGCATGCCGCAGCCAGTGCGGCTTCGCTACAAGGAAGGTTTGAGATGACCGATTTGCTTTTGAACTATCGTGCTTGCGGCGCGGAGTGCCGCGACGATTATTTGCGTGATTTGGCCAACGAAAATGGTTTGCCGCTGGAGTGCGTTCAGAGGATTGCCGAGCGGCTGGGTGAGCGCGAAGATTTTGGCGCTTTGGTCTTGATTTGCGAAGAACGCCACGCGCGGACTGCCAACCAAAGACAAGGGCGAGTGCAATGAGCGCGGCTCCTATTTCAGCGCGTGAACAGGCAGCACGGATTGCGCGTTTGAACGACCTTGCGCGGCAGGCGATGGGGGTTGCTTGCACCGTCGTTGCTACTGTCGGTTTTCGGTCGCTGTCCGATGCTGACCAGTCTCGCGTTCGTGAACTTATCGAAACATTCGACGCTTTTACCGAGGATAACGACCCGCATGGCGAACGCGATTTTGGGTGCGTCTATCAGCTTGGCAATGGGCGGTGGACGACCGAGCGCCCGAGGGTTCGGGAGGATGAGCGCGCACGGGTGTTCTGGAAACTGGATTATTATGACCGTGAATTGCAATTTGCCAGCGAGGACGCGGCAAACGCCGCCGTCACGCGGCGGGTGCTGATCATCATGCTTGCCGACGAATATTGAGCGAGTGCAGATAATGGCCAAGCGCAAGACGTTACCGCGGATAACGCCGCCCGACCCCGACCAGATTGTGATGGTGGGTGTTGCGCCCGTCAGCATGGGGGAGCGGCTTGGCTCGCTTGCCAATCAGCCGATGCAACCCAAGCGGGGCCAACGAGCGTTGGATATCGGGTTTTGGGACCCGATGCGCAATCAGTTGGAGATGTTTTGAACGGCGCAGCGAGAGGCTAAACGATGTTGGCTCTTACTCTTGGCCCCAATGTTTCGATGATTTTGCAATCGGCGACCGTCCCGTGGCGGCAGGAGCCGATCACACGGTCGAGTTCGTTGCGGAGCGCGGTCAAATCAGTAACCTTGCGGTCGATTTCGGTGAGGTGGACGCGGGCGATGCCATCGACTGCCTCGCACGATTGTGCCTTGTCGTCCGACAGCGTGAGCAATTCCCGCACAGCTTCCAGCGTGAAGCCGAGATCACGCGCGCGGCGAATGAATGACAGGCGGGCAAGATGTTCGCTGCCATAGGCACGGTAATTCCCCGATGTGCGCGCAGGCGGAGGCAGCAGGCCGATCTTTTCATAGTAGCGCACCGTCTCGACCTTGGTTGCCGTTGCACTCGCGAGTTCGCCGATTTTCACTGCCCAATCCTTACTGCTTGACCCTGTAGTTGCTACAGGGTGTAGATAGATGTCCGACTCGGGATTTGTCGAGAAGGATGTTGAATGGCGGACAGTTGTTGCGAAAGCGCCTGCGGGAGCGAAACGGCCAAGGCCGATCCGCGCTGGCGGCGCATTCTCTGGATTGCGCTAATCGTCAATGCCGCCATGTTCTTCGTGGAAATGGGTGCAGGCGCGGCGGCGGACAGCCGCGCGCTTCAAGCCGACGCGCTCGATTTTCTTGGCGATGCTGCGAACTATGCAGTCAGTCTGGCGGTCGTCGGGGCAGCCCTGGCATGGCGGGCGCGGGCGGCATTGCTCAAATCGCTGTTCATGCTTGGCTTTGCCGCCTGGGTTTTTGCCAGCGCGGTGCTTGCTTTCATCAACGGTACCGAACCGGACCCGACCATGATGGGCGCAATCGGCGCGTTGGCGCTAGCAGCCAATGTTGGTGTGGCCTTGATGCTTTACCGTTACCGCACCGGCGATGCGAACATGCGCTCGGTCTGGATATGCTCGCGCAACGACGCCATTGGCAATGTCGCTGTGATGCTGGCAGCGCTTGGCGTTTTTGGGACCGGCAGCGCATGGCCCGACCTGATTGTTGCCTCGATCATGGCGGGACTTGCGCTCACTGGCGGCGTTCAGGTGTTCCGGCAGGCGAACGCCGAATTGCGGTCGGTTGCAGCATGAAAGTTTCCCGCTCGACTAGGATCGACCTGCCGACCGCGACCGTTTGGGCAGAGGTTCAGACCGCGCCCCTGTTGCAGCATATTGCATGGCCGATGGTGTGCTTCATTCCTGTTGGCGAAACCTCGCTCGACGCCTTTCAGCCCGGCGGGCGCTATCAGGTCAAGTTGCGTCTGTTCGGGTTTATCCCTTTCGGGACGCAGTGGATTGTGACCTCGCTCCACGAGCCTGAAACCGGCGAATGGCCAAAGCGGTTGCGCGACAATGGCTACAGCACGCTTATTCCCAAGTGGGACCATTGGATTACGATTGCGCCGGATGCCGGTGGCGGGACACATTATAGCGATAACGTCGAAATTTCTGCCGGAATATTGACCCCGTTCATTTGGGGGTTTGCCCAGATTTTCTATTCGCACAGGCAGCGGCGATGGCGCGGGCTTGCGCGGACGCTGCCGATGCGCCGCGTCATCGCGGATGAAATGACCTTATTTCGCAACGCACGAGCGTCCGGGGAGCAGGCCACTGCATGGCTGCACCTCGAACGAGCGCACATCGTATCGCAGCCGCATTTGGGGCTGCATCTGGCCAGTCATGTGTCGATGCTCGGCTTTGCGGTCGAACAACGCGACTGGCGTGAGACGGTAGGGCAACTTGTCCGGCTCGCGCTTGCGCCTTTGGGCGCGCTGACCGGACGCATCCCGGTCGGTAATACCGGGCGTTCGAACGTCAGCGCTTTTCAACCGATGCCTGTTCCCGACGACTTGCGCCGTGCAATTGAAGCCCCTTCCGAATGACGAACTATTTGCCCAAACCGGGAGCCACGACTAAGCGAGGACTTGTGAAGTATTTGCTCGCCCGCTTGATTCTTGTTTTCGCGCTTGTCGCAAGCACGATCCATGCGCCTGCGGTCGCACATGAGGAACCGGCAAGCCATCACACAGAACACGGCGTTAGCTTTGGTCATGACGCGATGACTGACTATCACGGCGACGAAGCACCCTCGCATGAAGGTGCGGGTGAAAGCCTTCACCATCATCACTGCCCGACCGCGCTGGACGCACGGACGACTGACATTGCGCTCGTTGCGGCCTCCGCGAAGGCGCTGTTGTCATTCCACCGTGCAAACCCGCTGACCTCTTTCAGTCAGGCACCCCCCACCGAACCACCCTCTGCCTGAACCGCGCCGTTAGGGCGGGCGTCGCGCCCGACCCTTTAACGTGTCATCCGGTTCAGGAGTTTTAATATGTTTCCCAAATTGCGCACCGCCTTGCTGGCGGCGGCGCTGGCCATTCCGGCTACGGCTGCCTTTGCGGAGCCGTTCACGCTGGATGAAGCCATTGCCAAGGCCATTGAGGCCGCGCCGTCGATCCGCGCCAATGAGGCGGCGGTCGCTGCCGCACAAGCTGGCCGAGTCCAAGCGGGCGTCCGCCCCAACCCAACCGTCACCGTCGAAGGCGAAAACCTTATCGGCAGCGGACCCTATAATGTCTTTGGCCAAGCTGAGATCACTGGCACCTATAGCCAGACGATTGAACGCGGTGGCAAACGGGACGCGCGTGTTGCCTATGCAGAACGTGACATCGGCGTTGCCCAAGCATCGTCGCGGGTCGCACGGCTTGAACTTGTCAGCGCCGTCCAGCGTGCGTTTCTCGACGTTGTGATCGCAGGCTATGTTGTCGAGATCGCGGAAACGCGGCTTGGTGTCGAAGTCGAAATGCAGCGGGAAGCATTGCGCCGTGTGCGCGGATATAAAGATCCGCTGTTCGTCGAGACGAGCGCGTCGGCGCGGGTGACGCAAGCGCGGCTCAATCTGACCGAGGCGCAAGCGAGGCGCGAAGGCGCGCGCGCGGCACTTGCTGCGTTCTGGAATGGCAGAGCCGAAGAAGTTGAGACTGAGGGCGAGGTGTTATCCGGCATACCAGCGGCACGGCAGCTTGCGGTTGCCGACGCTGAGCTTGCTCAGGCAGCAGCTGCGCGGGCTTCGGCGGCAGTGGCGGTTGAACAGACTCGGACGCGACAGGATTACACGCTCAGCGGCGGCGCACGCTTCCTTCGCGGGACCAATGATGTCGCGGTGGTTGCGGGCGTGACTATCCCGCTGGGACGCTTCGACCGCAATCAGGGCAATATCGCACGGGCGCAAGCCGAGAAGCTTCGGATCGAGCTTACCGCCGAAGGGCAAAGGCTTGACCGGCTCCGCCGTCTTGCTAGCCTTGGGGCCGAAGCCGACGCCGCACGTGCCCGCGCCGACGCCATCGTCCTTGAAGTCTATCCGCAGACGACCAAGGCGCTCCGGCAGGTGCGCGAAGGCTATGCGCGCGGCGGCTTCAATTTCCGCGACATGCAGGGTGCAGCCGACGCGATCATTCAGGCGCAGGCCGAATGGCTCGATGCGGTCATCCGCTACCGTGACCTTCAAACAGAAATTGACCGGCTGACCGGACGCTTTGACGCCGCTGCCGACAGGGGGACTAATCCATGAAAAAGACAATCATAAAGCGGCTTGCCGTCGCGCTTTTTATCATCACGCCCTTGGCAGCCTGCGGTAGCAGCCGCGAGCCCGCCGAGGAGCATGGCGAGGAAGGTGAACCAGCGAAGGGGCCGCACAACGGCCGACTTTTGAAGGACGGCGACTTCGCGGTTGAAATGACCATCTTCGAGGACGGTGTGCCGCCGCAGTTCCGGATATATCCGACAAAGGACGGCAAACCAGTCGATGCAAAGACCGTGCAGCTGACGGTGACGCTCAAGCGGCTGGGCGGTGAGGTCAACACGTTCCCGTTCAAGGCCGAGAAGGACTATCTGACTGGTCAAGGCGTGGTCGAGGAACCGCACAGCTTCGATGTCGAAGTTGTCGCGGTCGAGAACGGTAAACGCCATGTCTGGCGTTATGCTAGCCCCGAAGGCCGCACACGGATTACCGCTGACGCTGCCAAGGCGGGCGGGATCGAGATTGAAACTGTGGGGCCTGCGACCATCGGTGAGACGCGCGAGCTATACGGGACAGTCCAGTTGGCGACGACCGCAAGGTCGGAGATTCGCGGCCAGTTTCCGGGGCGGATTGTCTCGGTCACAAAACAGGTCGGAGACACTGTGAAGCGCGGTCAATTGCTGGCGCGGATCGAGTCGAGCGAGTCCTTGCAAGTCTATCCGGTCTATTCGACCGTCAGCGGCGTCGTTGCCGAACGCAATGGCAACCCCGGCGATGTGACCTTCGACCGCGCACTCTATGTCATCACCGACCCTGCGCAGACGACGGTCGTGTTCAACATCTTCCCCAAGGATTTGGGCGCAATCCAGCCCGGCATGGCCGTGCAGATCGAAACGATGGAAGGCACCGCAATCGCGGCGGCACGGCTGGGCCAATATCTGCCCGACGGCAATGCAGAAGCAGGCACTGCGCTTGTCCGGGCGTCGGTCCCCAATCGAGGTGGACGGTTGCGTCCCGGTATGGCGCTTCGTGGCCGTGTGACGATCAACGCGGTACAGGTGCCGCTAGCGGTGCGCACCGAAGCATTGCAACGCTTCCGCGACTTCACGGTGGTCTTTGCCAATTACGGTCAAGATTACGAGGTCCGCATGTTGGAACTCGGGCGCAAGTCGCCCGAATGGACCGAGGTGCTTTCGGGCATCAAGCCCAGCACGCCTTATGCCGCCAAGGGAGCATTTCTCATTCGCGCCGACATCGAAAAGTCGGGCGCGAGCCATGACCATTGATCGGGGATAACTGACATGCTTGCCCGTATCATCGGCTTTTCCATCCGCCAGCGCTGGTTCGTCCTTGCCGTCGTCGCGCTGCTGTGCGCGCTCGGCGTCTATAGCGCAACCAAGCTCCCCATCGACGCCGTGCCGGACATCACCAATGTTCAGGTGCAGATCAATACCGAAGCCGAGGGGTTTTCACCGCTCGAAGCCGAACAGCGCATTACCTTTCCCATAGAAACCGCGATCTCTGGCATCCCGAAGCTCGCCTACACGCGGTCAATCTCACGCTACGGATTGAGTCAGGTCACCGTCGTATTCGAAGACGGCACCGATACCTACTTTGCGCGCCAACTCGTCAATGAGCGTATCCAGTCGGCGAAGTCGCAACTGCCACCGGGTATTGAGCCGCAGCTTGGTCCACTTGCCACGGGGCTTGGCGAGATTTTCATGTATGCGGTCGAACCGAAACCCGGCGCACGTAAGCCGGACGGCTCGGAATATAGCCCGAGCGATTTGCGTACGCTGTCCGATTGGGTTGTGCGTCCGCAGATGCGGACAATTCCGGGGGTTGCCGAGGTCAACACTATCGGCGGCTATGCACGGCAGTATCATGTCACGCCCAATCCGCAGCAGCTCGCTTCGCTTAAATTGTCGCTGACCGATATTGTCGAGGCGCTTGAAGCGAACAATGCCAACAAGGGCGCGGGCTATGTCGAGCGTGCAGGCGAACAGATACTGATCCGTGTGCCGGGTCAGGCTAAGGACGAAGCCGACCTGTCGCAGATCATCGTTGCGACGCGCGGCGGTGTGCCTATCCGTATCGGCGACGTTGCCGAAGTAGCGATTGGTTCCGAACTGCGAACAGGAGCCGCCACCGAGAACGGCAAGGAGATCGTGCTTGGCACCATCTTCATGCTCACTGGCGAGAACCCGCGCGTTGTTGCGCAAGCCGCAGCCGAGCGGCTCGAACAGGCGACAAAATCGCTTCCGGCGGGCGTCGTCGCGCACCCGCTTTACGACCGTACCGAATTGGTCGATCGGACTATCGCGACCGTTGAAAAGAACCTTGCCGAAGGCGCTTTGCTTGTTGTTGTCGTGCTGTTCCTGCTTTTGGGCAACATTCGCGCGGCGCTGATTACGGCGGCGGTGATTCCTGTCGCCATGCTGATGACGCTGACCGGCATGGTGCAAACGCGGACCTCAGCCAATTTGATGAGTTTGGGTGCGCTGGATTTCGGTTTGATCGTCGATGGCGCGGTCATTATCGTCGAGAATTGCCTGCGCCGATTGGGCGAGGCGCAGCACCGGCTTGGCCGTTTACTCGACCGCGATGAACGCTTTGGCTTAGTGGCAAGCGCCAGCGCCGAAGTGATGAAACCAAGCATCTTTGGCGTAATCATCATCACCGTCGTCTATCTGCCGATTTTTGCGTTGACCGGTATCGAAGGCAAAACCTTTCATCCGATGGCGATCACTGTCGTCATGGCGCTCACCGCAGCTTTGCTCCTTTCGCTGACCCTCGTTCCAGCCGCCATCGCGCAATTCGTTACGGGCCGCGTCGAAGAGAAAGAAAATCGCGTAGTGAGCTGGCTCAACCGCAAATACGCGCCGTTGCTCGATGCGACCATGAAGCGCGGCAGCCTGATTATCGGCGGCGCTGTGGCGCTCGTTTTGCTCGCTGGCTTAGGTGCAACGCGACTGGGTTCGGAGTTTATCCCGAACTTGGACGAAGGCGATATTGCGATGCACGCGCTGCGCATTCCCGGCACCAGCCTAAGCCAAGCGATCAAGATGCAGGAAGCGCTTGAAAACCGCATTCGCAAATTCCCCGAGGTCGAACGGGTGTTTGCCAAGATCGGCACAGCCGATGTTGCGACCGATCCGATGCCTCCATCGGTCGCGGACAATTTCATCATGCTGAAAGACCGAACCGATTGGCCGGACCCGCGCAAATCAAGCGATCAGCTTGTCGCTGAATTGAACAAGGCGGTCCAACAGATCCCCGGCAACAATTACGAATTCACGCAGCCAGTGCAAATGCGGATGAACGAGCTGATTGCAGGCGTCCGTTCGGACGTTGCGGTCAAGCTGTTCGGCGATGATCTCGACCAGTTGCTGGAAAGCGGCGGCGCGGTAGAGCAAGTCGTCGAATCGATCCCCGGTGCCAAGGACGTCAAGATCGAGCAAGTAACGGGCCTGCCGGTTCTTGCCGTGACGCCCAAGCGCGACATGCTTGCCCGCTATGGCATCAACATGAGCGATGTGCAGGATGCAGTCGCAACCGCAACCGGCGGACGTGCGGCGGGGCAAGTATTCGAGGGCGACCGGCGCTTCGATGTCGTCGTCCGACTTCCCGAGGAGCTACGCACCAACGTCGATGCGCTTGGTAGCTTGCCGATCCCCATTGGGGGCGACGGGGCGGCGGGCTTCGTGCCGCTGGCGCAAGTTGCCGACATCGAGCTTTCGGTTGGCCCCAACCAGATCAGCCGTGAAAATGGCAAACGCCGCGCGGTTATCACGGCGAATGTCCGGGGACGCGATTTGGGGTCGTTCATCGCCGATCTTCGGACCCAGATTGATGCCGAGGTCACGCTGCCCGAAGGCTATTATGTCGAATATGGCGGGACATTTGAACAATTGCAGTCGGCGGCAACGCGTCTCCAGATTGTAGTGCCGCTCGCACTTCTTCTGATTTTTGGGCTACTGTTCACGCTGTTCGGGTCTGCCAAAGACGCCGCAATTGTGTTCTCGGGTGTTCCGCTCGCTCTTACAGGGGGCGTTGCGGCTTTGGCGCTACGCGACATTCCGATGTCGATTTCAGCAGGTATCGGGTTCATCGCACTGTCTGGCGTCGCGGTGTTGAACGGCGTTGTCATGCTGTCCTTCATCAAAGACTTGCGCGAACGCGGGATGGACCTTGATGCAGCGATCCGTGAAGGCGCGTTGACACGGTTACGTCCGGTTTTGATGACCGCATTAGTCGCCTCATTGGGCTTCGTTCCAATGGCGCTCAATGTAGGTGCGGGGTCAGAAGTGCAAAGACCTCTCGCCAGCGTCGTCATCGGCGGGATTATCTCCTCGACGATACTGACTTTGATCGTGCTGCCTGCGCTTTATCGGCTGATTCATGGCCGGGAAGCCGAGGCGGAAACCGATCCCAACGGTGGCACCGCAACCAATGCAAAGCCGCGTCCCGCATAATCGAAAGGAATCCGAAATGAAGAAACTGATTTTGGTCGCCACAATTGCCGCCGCCGCTTGTTCGCCCGCGAACAAGGAGGCCGAAGCTCCGGCATCGACCAACAGCCCTGCGACTGCCGCTTTCAAGGCTGCGAATGACAAGATGCACAAGGATATGGGCATTGCACTCACTGGCAACGCCGATGTCGATTTTATGCGCAGCATGATCCCGCACCACGAGGGCGCGGTCGCAATGGCGAAGGTGGCGCTCGAACATGGCAAGGACGCGGAAGTTCGCAAGCTCGCCGAGGAAGTGATTGCCGCGCAGGAAGCCGAGATCGCGCAGATGAAGGCGTGGCTGGCGAAGAACGGCAAGCAAACAACCACGAAAGCCGATGGCACGCATGACAATCACTAACGGCGGAGAGGAAACATGGTTTGTTAAAAGCACTCATTGGACAGGCGGCACATTGATATGAGCGCGACACACGATCACGGCGGCGACGGTCATGCCGGACATAACCACGGTGCCGGAGCGAGCACAAAAAGGCTCGCCATCGCGCTCGGGCTAACAACGGCGTTCCTAATCGCCGAGTTAATTGGCGCGTTTGTATTTGACAGCCTCGCGTTGCTTTCCGACGCGGCGCATATGTTTACCGACAGCGCCGCGCTCGCCATTGCGCTTGCTGCGGTAAAGATCGGTCAGCGCCCGCCCGACGACAAACGCACCTTTGGCTATCGTCGCTTTGAAATTCTGGCTGCCGCCTTCAACGCCATTCTGCTCTTTGCGGTCGCGGGCTATGTGTTGATTGAGGGTGTTCAGCGCTTTTTCGACCCAAGGCCCGTTGAGTCTGTGGGAATGCTCATAGTTGCCAGCCTTGGCTTGATCGTGAATCTTATTTCGATGCGTATCCTTGCAGGCGGCAAAGATGACAGCCTCAATGTGAAGGGTGCCTATCTCGAAGTCTGGGCCGACATGCTCGGTTCGATTGGCGTGATCGGAGCGGCGATTGCGATTTACGTGACGAAGCTAAACTGGATCGACCCCATCGTTGCCATCGCCATCGGCCTATGGGTGCTGCCGCGCACTTGGACCTTGCTGCGCGATACCACGCATATTTTGCTGCAAGGCGTGCCGCGCGGGTTTGACCTCCAAACGATCCGTTCGGCGATTAATGAAGTCGAGGGCGTTACCGGCGTTCATGATTTTCATTTATGGTCGGTTGCCGGTGACGACGCGAGCCTGACCGCCCATGTCGCATTAGCCGAAGGCGGCAATGCAGAAGCAATACGACGCGCTCTTGCTGAAATGCTCGAAAGCAAGTTCAACATTCATCATGCGACAATCCAGACCGAAACCGAACCGTGTGGCGATGAGGAGAGTTTGCATCGCTGACCCAAGCCAAAGTCCAGTGACGGATAGGCGACGAGCGACGTCATTGCTTTCCGCCTGACCGCGTTAGGAATGTCCTTGATCGACGGACGTTTGGCCGCTCAGCGCCGCCCTTGTGCCCGCAAGCAAAAAACCGGCGCGATGCGCCTACGGTTTCCATGGATGGAGCCTCCGTTTTTTGGCTTGCGCGCGGGCAGCGCGCGGCCCTTTAATGTCCGTCAGGACATTTCGCCTGACGCGATCAGGAGAAGTCACGTGCAGAATATCGCTGAATTTCACATCATAGGACGGATTGGCAAGATCGACGAAGCCAAGGACGTCACGCACCTGTCGGTTGCTGCAAACTATAATCGCCGCGATGGCGACGAATGGAAGACCGACCCGCACTGGAACCGCGTTACGCTTTTTGGCAAGCTGCGTGACCGTCTCGTCAAGGCAGACAAAGGCGATCTCGTTCGCATCACCGGACGCGTTCGCCAAACCAGCTACGAAGCCAAAAGCACGACTCGCTATGGTGTGGACATGATCGCCGACGGTTTCGCAATCCTTGCCAAAGCGAGCGGCAAGCCTACCGACGACGAACGCGGCTGACCCAAGAGGCGGCGGCCAAGTGCCGCCGCCTTCAGGTTTCGCTTTCCGCCTCAAACGCTCGTTTGCCCTTACGCTTCCAATGCATGAGCGCCTGTTCGCGCTCATCACTCTGCAACTTGGCAGCGACGGTGAGGAACGCGCCGTAGAGTGTCGCGCGATCATCGTCGGTCAGTTCAACCAGTTCGGCTTTCACAACGAGACCGCCCAGCTCGATAAGCTGGCGCGTGCGCTCGCGTCTTTTGATTTGCCATTCACGCATGTCTGTTCGTGCCTTTGCTGCCTCAAGCCGATGCCGTGCCGCCGTCAAACGTGCGAGCGCCGTCCAGCTTGTTTTCAGCTCCTTCGCCACGCTTTCGCGCCGCGCCTTGAAAGAAGGCATTGCCGCGTTTGCGCCAGCTTTCCCTCTTTGCGGCATCGGTTGTCTCGACAATGGATAGCAATGCACCGGCGAGCGTTTCTGCGTCCAACGCATCGGCTCCGGTGGCAATCACCAGTTCACCAAGTTGCTGGATACGGCGCTCTTTGAGTTGCTTTGCTCTTTCGGCAAGTGCCTTCAGTTCCGAATCAATATCACGGGGTTTGCGCATCTTCTGTCTCCGTTGAGAGTTGATGCACCCATCATAATATCGCGCCGCTCCTAATGATGCAGAGTTGTCGAGACAGTCTGACACCACCTAGTCCCGAGCAGGATTTTATCATGGGAGGGCGCGCTTATACGTCGTGCCGACGTGGCTTTGATGGCGTAGATGGATTGCCATCATGGCAATCTTTCATCTCTCGGTCAAAGTCATCAGCCGCGCCAGCGGGCGCAGTGCTGTGGCGGCAGCGGCCTATCGCGGAGCCGAGCGTCTCCACGACGAGCGGCTCGACCGCTACCACGACTTCACCAACAAGGACGGCGTCGTTCATTCTGAAGTGATGCTGCCCGAGGGCGCGCCGCCCGAGTTTGCCGACCGCGAAAAACTCTGGAACGCGGTCGAAGCCGCCGAGAAACGAAAGGATGCGCAGCTTTCCCGCGAGGTCGAGTTTGCGATTCCGCGCGAGATGAACAAGAGCCAAGGCATTGCGCTGGCCCGCGACTTTGTGAAGACCGAGTTCGTTGAAAAGGGCATGATTGCCGATCTCAACGTGCATTGGGATATCGGCAAGGACGGCCAGGCGAAACCGCACGCGCATGTCATGCTGACCATGCGCGAGGTCGGCAAGGACGGGTTCGGCGCGAAGGTGCGCGAGTGGAACAAGGCCGAGTTGGTGGAACAGTGGCGCGAGCGCTGGGCCGAGCATGTTAATCAGCGGCTCGCCGAACTCGATATCGACGCCCGCGTCGATCACCGCAGTTTAGAAGCGCAAGGCATTCAGCTGGAGCCGCAGGACAAGATTGGCCCCGCCGCCTCTCGCATGGGCGAGCGCGGGCTTGAGGCCGAGCGGATCGAAGAACACCGCGCCGTCGCACAGCGCAACGGTGAGCGGATCATTGCTAATCCCAGTGTCGCGCTCGATGCGATCACGCACAGCCAAGCCACCTTCACGAACCGCGACCTTGCCATTTTCGTACATCGGCACAGCGACGGGAAGGAGCAGTTCGATGCGGCGCTAAGTGCAGTTCGCGCATCGTCCGACCTGATTGCGCTGGGCAAGGACGGACGCGGAGAAGACCGGTTCACTTCGCGGGCCATGATCGAGACCGAGCAGCGGTTGCAGCGCGCATCCGAATTGATGGCAGAACGAGAGCGGCATCGCGTTGGTGAGAAGGACCAAGCGAACGCTTTGACGCGCGCCGAGGAGCGCGGCTTGGTGCTATCGGGAGAGCAACGCGCGGCCTTTGAGCATGTTACAGACGGGCGCGGCCTGAGTATCGTTGTCGGCTATGCCGGGACCGGCAAGAGCGCGATGCTCGGCGTCGCGCGTGAGGCTTGGGAGAGTGCGGGCTACACCGTTCGCGGTGCGGCCCTGTCTGGTATCGCCGCCGAGGGACTTGAGCATGGTTCGGGTATTGCCTCGCGCACCATTGCCAGCCTTGAATATCAATGGGGACAGGGCCGCGAACAACTGACTTCGCGCGACGTGTTGGTAATCGACGAGGCGGGCATGGTCGGCACGCGCCAGATGGAGCGCGTCCTGTCACACGCCGCCGATGCAGGCGCGAAAGTCGTGCTGGTTGGTGACCCGCAACAGTTGCAGGCTATCGAAGCCGGAGCGGCGTTCCGCGCCATCCATGAGCGGCATGGCGGTTTCGAAATCAGTGAAGTGCGACGCCAGCATAAAGGCTGGCAGCAGGATGCGACACGCCACCTTGCGACAGGGCGGCCCGGCCTTGCGGTTCAGGTTTATGACGAGCGGGGGATGGTGCATGTTGCCGAGACGCGCGAGGCCGCGCGTAGTGACCTGATCGAGCGCTGGGATCGCGACCGTCAGGCTCTCCCAACTGATACGCGGATCATTCTCACCCACACCAATGACGAAGTGCGCGAACTTAATGAAGCGGCGCGCGGAAAGATGCGCGCGAGTGGAGAGTTGGGCGGCGATGTCTCGGTGAAAGCCGAGCGCGGTGAACGCGCCTTTGCGTCCGGAGACCGCATAATGTTTCTCCGCAACGAGCGCGGGCTTGGCGTGAAGAATGGCACGCTTGGTATCGTCGAGCAGGTTACGCCACAGCGCATGGCGGTGCGCACCGACGATGGCCGCAGCGTCGCGTTCGACACCAAGGACTATGCGCATGTCGATCACGGTTACGCCGCCACGATCCACAAAGCGCAGGGCATGACCGTGGACAGGGCGCATGTTCTGGCGACGCCCGGCATGGACAGCCACGGTGCCTATGTTGCGTTGTCGCGCCACCGGCAGCGCGTCGATCTGCATTATGGCCGCGACGACTTCGCCGATCAGTCAAAGCTTGTTCGCACACTCAGCCGTGAGCGCGGCAAAGACATGGCGAGCGACTACAGCCCCGAGCAGCGATTTGCCGAGCGGCGCGGGATCACATTTCGTGAACGACTTGTGGAGATTGCAAGGCAATTGCCCGAGCGTGCGAAATCCATCTTTGCGGGCTTCCGCCCGCAGGCGCAGAAGCTGGAACCGCTGCCAACCGAACAGGCCAACCTATCGAACCAGCGCCGTGCGGTCGAACGCTTTGCCCGTGCCGCCGACGATATGGCGCAGATGCGCGAGCAAGGATTGCCGGTGCTACCTCATCAGCGCGAGGCGCTCGACAAGGCCGGGAAGACCCTCGACGCGATTAGGCCCCATGCCGCCGCCGATCTTGCCAGCGCTTTGCAGCGACAGCCTGAACTCACCCGCGAAGCAGCCGATGGCCGCAGCCGAGGCACAATCCGCGCCATGCAGCTTGAGTCTGAAATCCGCGCCGATCCTGTGCAGCGAGCCGACCGCTTCGTGAACGACTGGCAGCGGCTAGGGCAGGCTCGTGCGGTGATGCAGCAGAGCGGCAATGACAATGGTGCAGGCCGTATCGCGGGGCGCATGGCCGACATGGCGAAAGGTCTGGAACGCGATCCACAGGTGGAATCGCTGTTGCGCAACCGGACGCGGGAACTTGGTCTCGGCAAGGACATGGGGCGCGATTTGTCGCGCGACCTTGCCGCGTCTGTGTCGTTCGAGCGGACCCGCTCGATTGGAATGAGCCTTTAGGAGAAGTGAAATGGATAATGCCGATACCGAAGAAGTGACGCTGGACATTGAGGAGGAGGCCGAAGCGGAGGCCAAGCCCAAGCCCAGACCAAAGCGCAAGGCCAAACCTAGGCTCGCCAAGGTCGAAAGCGATCCTGCTGCCGAAGCGTTCGCGCGGCTTGAAGGCGAACTGGCCCTCATGCGGCGCGCGGTCCAGCATCTTGCCGCCGAGCGAGCGGACATCGTTATCCCTGACTATGGCGCGACTCTGACTGAGATGACAAAGCGGCTCGAAGAGATGGCGGAGAATCTCGATTGCATCGAGGAACACCCGGCCATGCAGGTGACGCCCGATAGCTTTGGTAGGCGGATCGAAGCCGCAGCGGACGCGGCCCGGCGCGGCGATCAAACGCGGATCAACGACGCATATAATGAGCTTCGGCAAGCGACACAGGAAATGCGCGGTGTCACCGCCCACGCCCGCACCCGCGCGGACCAACGCCGCACGGTGTTTCAGGCAGTCGGAGGCGGAATGCTTGGCGGCATCCTGCTTTGGTCGTTCCTTCCCGGAACTATCGCCCGTTCCGTGCCGGAGAGTTGGCACTGGCCCGAGCGAATGGCGGCGAGGATGGTCGGCGAATCGTCGCGCTGGGATGCAGGCACGCGCCTGATGCGGACCGAAAGCCCTCAGGCTTTGAATGCGCTTGAGCGGGCAGCCGATTTGCTGCGCGATAATCGAGACGCAATCGAGGCTTGTCAAAAATCTGCTGCGAACGCGAAGCAGCCGGTGCGTTGCACGGTCAGGATTCGGGCGGGGAGCGAGTCTCGCAATTAACAGTCAAGCAGCATGTCATCCGATGTTCGGTTCCATCGAGACCCAGCACCGCCCAGTATGTCCAAATCAAAATGTGGGAACGAATGTGGGCGCAGTTTTTTGGACAGACCATTTATTCTTTTGAAAACAAAGTGATAAATGACTTGAATGGTAGACGCTGAGGGGTTCGAACCCACGACCCGCTGATTAAGAGTCAGCTGCTCTACCAACTGAGCTAAGCGTCCCCATTTCGGGCTGGCCAGATGCGCAGGCCCGTTTGGAGCGCCGCCTTTGATGGGTTTCGTGGTCTTTGTCAAGCATGACAAAGACACTTATTGGAATTGTCCGCGCTTTGCGCCGGGGTGGCGCTCAATTGACATGATGATTCCGACACACAACATCATCGTCAGCATGGAAGAACCGCCATGACTAACAAAAGGAAGGGGAATGCCCGCGACCGGGGCAAGGCCCACCACCATCAACAGGTTGATCATGATGTAGAAGAAAATGGTGCAGGTCAGACCAGCGGCGACGAGTTGCCCGTAACGTGTCTTGCTTTGCATCGCCACGTTCAGGCCCCAACGCATGAGCAGGAAGTACATGAAGAGGATGAAAAAGCCGCCGACGATGCCCCATTCCTCTGCCATCGTTGCAAAGACAAAGTCGGTATGTCCTTCAGGCAGATAATCGAGATGGCTTTGCGTGCCATTGCCAAAGCCTTTGCCGAATATGCCGCCTGAGCCGATGGCGATTTTCGATTGGGTGATATGGTAGCCGGCACCCAGCGGGTCATTCTCCGGATTGAGGAAGATAAGGACGCGGTCTTGTTGGTAGGCCTTTAGTCCAAAGAAGAAGACCAATGGTGCCAGGACGGCGACGCCTACACCAGCGCTGATGAAGTAGATGAGCGGCAGACCCGCCATGAAACCGACGACGCCTAGCCCGAAGGCGTAAGCAATGGCTGCGTCGAAGTCGGGCTGAATAATCACCAGTATACTTGGGATCAGCAACAGAGCGCCGAGCGGCCAAATGGCGTCGACGCCGTAAATCCGGTTGGGCGGAAGCCGGTCGAAAAACCATGCGGCAGCGAGCACCATCACAGGCTTCATGAGCTCGGACGGCTGAAGCGTGATGATACCAAGGTTGATCCAGCGCTGACTGCCTCCACCCACAAAGCCCATGAGCTGAACCACGACAAGCAGGACGAGCAACAAAAGATACAAGGGGAAGGTCATCGACTTCCAGAATTCAAGCTTCATTCGGGACATGGCGATGGCCATGGCGAGCAGGACCATAAACCGGATGACATGCTTTCCGGCCCATGGTTCAAAATGACCACCTGCTGCGGAATACAGGACTGTTGCGCCAAAGCCGACCAAAGCTGCCAAGATGAATATCACGCGCCACGGCAGGGCGGCGATCGGGGCAGGGACTATGCCGTTCATGTGGTGGGATCCAGCGGTGGCGGTGCAGCCGGCTGACCTTGGAACGCAGCATATTTGGACGCCATGCGTTGTTCAATATTGCCGCCCCAGCCAGCTTCGAGGGCTTCCAATGAAGCCATCGCCTTTTCACGGTCATACAGGAATGTCAGAACGTCTTTTGCGATGGGCGCGGCAGCACGTGCGCCGCCCATGCCATGTTCAATGACAACCGATGCGCCGTAACGCGGATTTTCGACGGGTGCGAAACAGACGAACAGGCCATGGTCGCGATATTTCCACGCGCCCGATTGGCCGCGCTGTGACCCTTCAATGCGGCGCACTTGAGCGGTACCGGTTTTTCCGGCCATCGCGATGCCCGGAATATCCAGCCTGCTGCGTACGGCGGTGCCAGCGCCGTTGACGACGCGGTTCATGCCTTCGCGCACGACCGCCAAATGTTCTTCAGGGAAGCCCAGGCTGACTGGCGCGGGGCGTTTTTTCAGAATGATTTCCGGCTGGATATTCAATCCGGACGCAATGCGCGCGGCCATCATCGCCAACTGGAAGGGGCTAACCGAAACATAACCCTGACCAATGGTCGCGTTCAGCGTGTCTGATTCGCTCCACTTTTGGTCATATTTACGCATTTTCCATGCGCTGTCGGGAATGGTGCCATATCGCTGCGATGGAAAGGGAAGAGGAAACTCTTGCCCCAGACCAAGCGCTTTTGAAAATGGTGCAATCGCGTCATAGCCAATGCGGCGGCCCATTGAATAGAAATAGGTGTTGCAGCTTTTCATCAGCGCGTTGGGCATATTCATAGGGCCATGGCGGCCTAAGCATTTGAATACGCGGTTGCCCAGCCGGTACCCCCCGCCACACACAACCGTTTCCTCAGGATCGACGCCATGATGCAGCAACGCGAGCGCAGCGGCGGGCTTTACTGTTGACCCCGGCGGATACAGCCCCTGCAATGCCTTATTAAGCATCGGGATATGGTCATCCGAATTCAACATCTTCCATTCGACTCGGCCAATGCCGTCGGAAAAGCTGTTTGGATCATAACAAGGCATCGACGCCATGGTAAGTATGTCGCCTGTGAGGCAATCGAATATCACCACCGATCCGGACTCCAGACCAAGTCGGCGCGCAGCGTAATTGTGCAAATCGATATCGATGGTCAATTGGACGGGCTTGCCCGGTGTGTCGGGCCGGGTGGCCAAGTCGCGCACGATCTTGCCACGTGCGGTGACCTCCGTCCGCTTCGCGCCGGGTTCACCCTGCAAGCGATCCTCAAGCGTCTTTTCGAGGCCGTCCTTGCCGACTTTGAACCCGGGGGTAATGAGCAGCGGATTTTTGTTCTTTTGATATTCTTCGGCTGATACCGTGCCGACATAACCGATGAGATGGCCAACCGCGGCACCGCTTGGGTAAAAGCGTGAATAGCCCTGCCGAGGGCTGACCCCGGGAAGATCAGGCAAGCGGACACTGACGGCGGCGAAGCGCTCATAATCCAGCCCGTCTGCTACCTGAACGGGTTGAAAGCCTTGTGCCTGCTTTAACTCGCGGTGGATGCGGTCAACGTCGTCGGTCGACAGCGCCAGCAGTTCCGCCAGTGTCTTGACGGTCTGCTCCTTATCAACCAGCCGGTCGGGGATGATGTCGACACGGAAATCGGCACGATTGGTCGCGATTGGTTTGCCATAACGGTCAACGAACCAGCCACGACGTGGCGGGATGATGGTCAGGTTGACCCGGTTGCTTTCGGCAAGAAGCTTATATTTCTCGTTATCGGCGACCGCGATATAGGACATGCGCGCAGCAACGGTGAGGCCGACCGCTGCCTGCACGCCGCCCACAAAAACGGCACGGCGTGTGAAGGTGAAGTCAAGCTGTCCTGATGTTACCTGCTTTTCGACCTTCATGTTGCCAATCGCCAGCTGTCGAGACGCGCGCATATTCGCACGGCCAGCGGATATAGCAATATGGACAATATGATCTGCGGAAGCAGCACAATTGGTTCAGGTGCGGCATGCGCCATGCCGGCAATCCACAATCCACCCAACAGCACAGCCGCGATCAGGATCGCCGCAATCAACCAGTCTTGAACGTGATCCCGCCAGATGGCGCGCGAGTCGATAATCTCGATGATAAGCATAGCGAGTGACCATAACAGTCCAGCGCTGCCAAAGGGCTGACCGCTGAACAGGTCATCCATTAAACCAAATGGGACACCCGACCAGACGGGCAGAAGCCCGGGACGCATCAGGCGCCAGCTTAAAAACATCAACAGCCCAAATGGCGGCAACAGCGGCTCATCGGTAAATATCGGTAACGCTGTAATCATTGACGCCAAGGCGACAGAGGCAATCGGGATCGCCAGCATCTTGAGCATCGACTGCTCCCGATCAAATCGGGATTCATATTCGCGTGCCGGACGGGTGGGCAGACGAATGGCCGTCACCGGAATTTTCATTCCGCGACTTCTTTCGTTTCACCATCAGGCGCAGCCGCTTGCTGAGCCGCGCGGGCTTCGCCCTGATAGGGTTGCATCACCACGGCATAGGGCGTGTTGCCGGGGTCGGCAAAAGGTATTGCCAATGCGCCATCGCTCGTCTTTTTAATGACACGGGCAAAGGGAATATTTGGCCGATACAGGCCGCCATTGCCCGACGTCACGATGACATCGCCGACCTTGAACGGGCTTTCGCCAAGGTTGAGTGGCTTGATCAGGACCGTACCATTTCCAAGGCCGGCCGAAAAAGCAGGAAGGCCATCGCTCACGCGCATGACGGGGACCAGATTTTCGGAGTCCGTCACCAGCAGAATGCGTGCCGTGGTGGGGCCCGCTTCGATGATGCGGCCAATCAATCCGGCTGGTCCGCGCACGGGCTGAGCCCGTTCTACGCCAAAGTTTCGCCCTATGGATAAAGTGGCCACGCGTCGCGTGCTGGAGGAAGTTGAACTGATGAGGCGGCCAACGGCGATTTGGCTTTCGCCTTCCTCAGTCAATTTCAGCAGTCCACGTAACCGGGCGTTCTCGACACGCAGCGCTTGCGCCTCGATCAGTTTTTTCCGGTTGGCCTTGGCTTCTTTTTCCAACGCGGCATTTTTAGAACCTGCGTGAATATAGGCAGCCACCGTAGCGTTCATGTTCTGCGTCGCCCCGCGGACAGTGCTGAACACCCGCGCGACCGGAGCTGTTATCTCTGCACCTGCCGCACGAAGCGCGGCAAAGCCGGCAGGATCAGCAATCGAAATCGCAAGCAGTAGCGCAGCCGCAATTGTTCCGGCAATCGCGACGACATAGGTCACGAACAGGCCATATTGCGCCTTTCGGGAAAATCCGGGGCGCCGGTGTTGGGGCGGCGCCATGCTGAGACCTAAATCAGGCGGTCAGCAAGACGCCGCGGAAGATGGGGTCTTCCATCGCACGGCCTGTACCGATTGCAACACAGGTTAGCGGGTCTTCGGCGACCGTTACCGGCAGTCCGGTTTCGTCACGCAGAAATTCGTCGAGGCCAGCCATCAACGCGCCGCCACCGGTAAGAACAATCCCTTGATCCACAATGTCTGCCGCCAATTCGGGCGCCGTATTTTCAAGCGCGATGCGGACACCTTCAAGGATCGTACCAATCGGTTCCGAAAGGGCTTCAGCAATCTGGCCCTGGTTGATCGAAATTTCTTTCGGAACGCCGTTCACAAGATCGCGACCCTTGATGTGCAAGGTCTGGCCAATGCCATCCGCTGGCGGACGCGCTGTACCGAAATCTTTCTTGATCCGTTCAGCCGTTGCTTCACCGATCAACAGGTTATGGTGTCGTCGGACATAGGAGACAATCGACTCGTCCATCTTGTCACCTCCGGTGCGTACCGAGGTGGTGTAAGCGAGACCGCGCAGCGATAGAACGGCAACTTCCGTGGTTCCGCCGCCGATGTCGACAACCATTGAACCAATTGGTTCAGTCACGGGCATATCAGCGCCGATGGCTGCGGCCATTGGCTCTTCAATCAGGAACACTTCGGATGCGCCAGCGTTTGACGCGGCATCGCGAATCGCGCGGCGTTCAACCGAGGTTGAGCCCGACGGAACGCAGATGACGATTTCTGGGTAGCTGAACATCCGGCGCTTGCCGTGCACTTTGTGGATGAAGTGCTTGATCATCTGCTCGGCCACGTCGATGTCGGCGATAACGCCGTCACGCAATGGACGAATGGCTTCGATACTGTCAGGGGTCTTGCCCATCATCAGCTTCGCATCGTCGCCCACGGCCTTGACGCGCTTAATACCGTTGAGCGTCTCTATCGCGACGACTGAAGGTTCGTTCAGGACAATCCCTTGACCACGTACATAAACAACCGTGTTTGCGGTGCCGAGGTCGATTGCCATGTCTTGTGATGCGAAACGGAAAAACTTGCCAAATACCATTTAATTTCCACCCAATCCGGTTTGGTGAGAGTCCTTTGGAGCACGTCCAAGTAATCGCGCGGTCCTAGCGGAATTTGCTGTTTTTAAAAACAGATATTTGGCTGGATTGCGAACGATTAAGGAGTCGCTTGGGCTGTGCGCTTGGGCTAGGAACCCGCGTATGTCAATAAGAAGACTCCCTGAAAACCTGGTCAACCGGATTGCCGCCGGTGAAGTGGTGGAAAGACCAGCCAGCGCGTTAAAAGAACTGGTCGAAAACGCTATCGATTCGGGCGCACGCAATATCGCGGTGCGGCTGAGTGCAGGCGGCATCGATTTGGTGGAAGTCACCGACGATGGCTGCGGCATGTCCCCTGCTGATATGGCCTTGGCACTGGAACGCCACGCGACGTCGAAACTGCCTGATGAAGATATCGAAATGGTATCGACGTTGGGCTTTCGCGGCGAAGCTTTGCCATCGATCGCCAGCGTATCCAAAATGACACTCGAAAGCAGGCCCGCAGGCGCCGAAGGCTGGACGCGCACGGTCGACCATGGCGTCGTGACAGGCGAGGGGCCAGCTGCGTTGCCGCAGGGCACGCGTGTTCGCGTCGAACACCTGTTTGGCAATGTGCCCGCGCGCCGCAAGTTCCTGCGTAGTGCGCGTGCCGAATATGCCGCAGCGTTGGACACCATGAAACGCTTGGCGATGGCGCGGCCAGATATTGGCTTCACTGTAGAGCATGACGGCCGGCGTGTGCTGGCGGTGCAACCCACCAGCGCGCGGCCCGAACGCGTCGCCGCGCTGACCAGCGGTGAGCTCATCGAAAACAGCGTGGCGCTTGATTTCGAACGCGAAGGCGTTCGCCTTGGCGGGGTTGCAAGCCTGCCGACATATAATCGCGGTGTTGCTGACCACCAGTTCCTGTTCGTGAATGGGCGTCCGGTGAAGGACCGTCTGCTGATTGGTGCTGTACGCGGCGCCTATGCCGAAATGCTGGCACGCGACCGGCATGCGGTGGTTGCCCTGTTCATTGATTTGCCGCCGACGCAGGTCGACGTAAATGTCCATCCGGCAAAGACGGAGGTCCGCTTTCGCGAGCCAGCGTTAATCCGCGGCATGATCGTATCGGGGCTGCGCCACGCGCTTGACCAGTCCGGCTTCCGCGCGGTGCAAAGACCATCGGCGGACGCGCTCGCAGCTTGGCAGCAGGAACCGATCCAGACAGCGCAAGGCGATATATTTGAGCGCGCTCCTGCGTTAGGTGCAACGGCTTATCAGGGGCAATATGGCCAGCGTTCTGCATATCCGTCGGTGTATGAGAACCGCAGCAGCTTTGTGGACTTGGGCGCTATTCCCGGTGAAGACCTCGCGCCATTATGGGGCAGGGCCGCCGTTGCCCACGAGCCAGTGCCCGAACGCGCCAGCCATCCACTTGGCGTTGCACGCGGGCAGGTCGCGAACACCTATATCGTTGCCGAAGCGGAAGATGGCCTTGTCATCGTCGATCAACATGCCGCGCATGAACGACTGGTGCTTGAACGGATGCGTAAGGCGATGGCCGCGGCTGGCGGTGCTGTGCCTTCGCAAGCGTTGTTGTTGCCGCAAGTCGTTGAACTCGACGAACCTGCCTGCGACAGGCTTGAGGCACGCGCGGATGAACTGTCTGCATTCGGGCTGGACCTCGAACGCTTTGGCCCCGCTGCGATGCTCGTGCGCGCCACACCCGCCGTGTTAGGTGATGGCGATGCCAAGGGACTGCTGGAGGACCTCGCCGATGACCTTGCCGCTTATGATGAAGCATTGTCGCTGAAAGAACGCATCGACCATGTCGCCGCAACGATGGCCTGCCACGGATCAGTCCGCGCCGGCCGCGTCTTGTCGGTAGCTGAAATGAACGCGCTGCTCCGCGAAATGGAGGTCACCCCGCACAGCGGCCAGTGCAACCATGGCCGGCCAACTTGGGTGAAGCTGGCTTTGGGTGATGTCGAAAAGCTGTTCGGGCGGAAGTGACAGAGGCGCAATTACGCAATGTAAACGCCGCTATTGCTCAACGCGCATTTTATCAGACGGGGGACAAGATGAATAAGCCAAGCTTCCTCAAATCCTATCGCAAATGGCTTATCCTGATCCTGTTAATCGTGGGCGGCTATTATGCTTGGACACAGCTCACCGCTCCACAGGGCAATCAAAAAGTGGCGTTCATTCCGGCAAGCGAGAGCTGTCATTCATCCGGACGATTGAAATACTGCATTTATCGTTCGAAATCAGGCACGAATGGAAACGTCGTGTACCATCTTCATGGTCGCAACCTTGATGCGCAAATCTGGAATGATTACACTTATTGGACGTCGATGGTGCAAGCGAGCTGGCAGCAGGCAAAAATTCTGCCGCCCACAGTGGTGGTCATATCATACGGCCCGACATGGTTACTGGTTCCTAAGGGCAAGAAACAGAATAGCGGGTTGCTTGAAGCATTCATGACCAAGCTGCCCGAAATCGACACGAAAACCGGCAAACCAAGGCAGCGGTTATTACTGGGCGAATCTATGGGTGGCCTCAATGTTCTCATTGCAGGTTTCACCTACCCGCAACGTTTTGCTAAAATTGCGTCACTTTGTCCCGGTGTTTACAACATATCTCCCTTTGCTTCTGTGTCAGCCATGAGAGACACCCTCAAGCGAACGGGGGCTGACCCCAAAATCGGTTTCGGCGTTTGGCTTTGGGCAAAAGAATATGTCGCCGACGATGCCGAGTGGAAGCGCATGTCACCTCTTGAACTGGTGAAGCGCGCAGATGAAAATTATCCAGCCCTCTATCTGTCAAACGGTCTGTACGACGCATATGGAAATTTCGAGGGCACGCAAATGCTTGCAGATCAGGCTGCGCAGCGAGGCGTTTCGGTTGAGTGGCATCCACTTTATGGCGGCCATTGCGCCATTGATGTGTCATCTCTGGCGCGCTTCTTGGGCAGCTAAATCGAAAAGCTTGCTAACGGGAAATTACCCAACACCGCGCAACCGATATTTGCGCACGCAGACAACTTTATTGCTCTTACATCGTCCCAATGAACACGCTCTAAATTCACCTCTGTTTAGACATGGGGACGAGATATGCGTTTTAAATATCGGGTTATCAGTGCGCTCACCTTCGTTGCTTTGGCATCGATGCCAGCGGCGGCGCAGGTGGATGAAACCAATCGCTTGGTCGATGAAGGCATGAATCGTTCGCAAGTCATGAGCCTTGCACAGGAAATGACCGACGACATTGGCCCCCGGTTGACCAACTCGCCCGCGATGCGCCGTGCAGAGGCTTGGGCCATCGAAAAGTTCAACGGCTGGGGTCTGCAAAATGTCCGCCGCGATCCGTTTGATTTTGGCCGTGGCTGGGAAATCGTCTCCTCCAGCGCGCGGATGACAGCGACCGCAATGGTTACAATATCATCGCCGAAATCCCCGGCAGCGATCCCAAGGCCGGCTATGTCATGGCTGGCGCACATTTTGACAGCTGGGTTGCGGGCGACGGTGCGACCGACAATGCCGCTGGCAGCGCTGTGGTGATGGAAGCTGCACGCATATTGAAGCGCATGGGTACGCCAAAGCGGACCATCCGCTTTGCTTTGTGGTCCGGTGAGGAACAGGGCCTGATCGGGTCGCGTGCATATACCGAGAAATATCTCGCACGCCGCGAACCAAAAGCTGGTCAGGACCCGAACGGACTGGAGGCCTTTTACGACTGGACCTATCGTTACCCAATCGTGCCGCAGCCGGGCTACAACGACCTGAAAGCCTATTTCAACATGGACAATGGCTCAGGCAAATTCCGCGGTATATACGCCGAAGGTAACGCCGCCGCTGTGCCATTGCTCAAGGAATGGTTGTCCCCTTTTGGTGGCATGGACGCTGGCCGCGTTGTTGCCGCCGACACCAGCGGCACGGACCATGTTTTCATGCAGGCCGTCGGCGTTCCAGCGTATCAGTTCATTCAGGACCCGCTCGATTATTCAACCCGCACGCACCACAGCAATGCCGATACGTTCGATCATCTCAAGGCCGAAGACATGCGGCAAGCGGCGGTGGTGATGGCCGGAATGCTCTGGCAGTCTGCAAACAGCGCCAAGACACTGCCACGCCAGCCTTTGCCTGTGCAGCCAGCGGTCACTGATCCGTTCAAGGTCAAAGACCCCGACGCCGAGTGAAACGATTAACGCCTCCCCATCGCAAGTGGATGGGGAGGAGTTCAAGATCAATGCCCCAATGACAGCTTTGCGAACAGCGTGAAGCCCATCGGATTATTGCCGTAAGCAGCGTCCAAGGCGTTGGGCTTTGCATAAGTCGATACTGTCCCGCCCAAGGCGAGGTTCAGCGGGCCAGTGAGCGGTAGCCGATAGGCGTAGCCTGCCTGAAACTTGCTGACGCGAAACGGAACCTCATGCAGCGGATCGTCATGATCGGGAAACAGCTCGTCATTTTTGACATTTTCAAAGCGGCCAAAGACGGTGTGATGGTCGTCAATGTCCCAATTCGCTTCAACCAGATAAGCGGTTAGCGTTGGGCCGGGATCGCGGTTTTTGGCCGAGAACGCGGCGGTCGCCGTCAAGCCATTGCCATTGGCATAATGCGCGCTTGCGGTTGTGCGATGCTCGTTCTCGTCGGGGTGGATTGTGAATTCAGGTTGTTTCAAAAAGCCGTGGCTGACTTGCAATGCCCATTCCGGGGAAGGGTTGAATGTCGCGCGGACTGACCAGCTATCGAAACGTGGCTTTTCAATATCCCAGCGGTCTTCGTCGGGCTCTCGTCCCGTGAACACCGAGCCTTCCAGCTGGAACTGCCGTGTGGAAATGCCTGCGGTCGCAAAGCCATAAGTGATGTGACTACTGTCGAACCAATGGTGGGTGATCGGTGCCTCAGGGTTCAGCTTGGCCGACCCGCGGTGCATGAAGGCGCTTGGCCCCAAAGCCGGTTCGCCGACCGGACCGCCATACAGGAAAAGGCTGGCGTCTTGTGCGATGTCGAAATCTACCCGCGCGGCGAGTTCCATAAACAAGTCATGCGGATGCTGCCGGTCGACCAATGGCGCACCACCCGCCGTTTCGCCAGTCGCGAACAGATTGGGATAGCCGCGATTGGACATCAATGGCTCAAGGCTAAACATCGATTTGAACTGGAACCGCCCGCCTTCGAACTGGCGCTCGGCGGTCAGCATCGCCATCGATTGGACATAGGTTTTGTCGTCACCGCGTGGCCCCGACTGGCTTGTGGTGACTCCCCAGGCATAGCCATGCGCCATGACCATCCAGTCCTTGGCAATAGGCAAGTGAAGGCCATGCATGCCGCCTTCGTTGCCGGGCAGGCGCGAAGTGCCTGAGCCTTCGGCAGGCTTTTCGGCGGTGTTGGCAGACGTCGCCGCCATGTCATGACCCATATTTGAATGGTCCATCTTCGAATGGTCAACGGGTTCAGACTTTGACGCAGGCGCGGCTTGGTGCTGCGAATGGTCCATCTGGCTGTGATCCTGCGCAACGGCAGGGACGGCGTGAAGGGCAAGCGCGTTGGCACTCACCCATAAAATCGGCATTTTCATGTTATTATTCCTGTAGATTGAATGACAATATTGGTCGTTCAAATCTCAGCTTCGCGGAGGGGGAATTGTCGGCCTTGCGATAGTGCCCAGGAGTTCGTTGAGCGGGGCGCTTTGCGTGATGGACGGCAATGATGCCGACTGAAATACCGCAAAACTTGGCGAAACAGGGGCAATACAGCCGATGCAGCCATGAAGCCGCACGCCTTTGCCATGCTCTTCGGCATCGTCGTCTTGCCTGTCCATTGGCATACCGTGGCAATCCGAAGCCATTGCTTGCGCCGCTGCTACTGGCGCAGCGGGCACCGCAAGCGCGGGCAGGGCCAGCGCGAACAGAAATATCGCAAGGAAAACGTTGCGGAACATGGCTTGTAGTTAGCCTATTTATCTTCAACCGTCATGCTGAACTTGTTTCAGCATCTTACTTTCTCCACGGGTCACACATTAAGATCCTGAAACGCGTTCAGGGTGACCGGATGGGCTACCGTGCCGCCTCAGACGTTAAACCGGAACAACAGGATATCGCCGTCTTTGACGAGATATTCCTTGCCTTCCGAACGCCATTTGCCCGCTTCCTTCGCGCCGGCTTCGCCATTGTACTGGACATAGTCGTCATAGGCCATGGTTTCGGCGCGGATGAAGCCTTTTTCGAAATCGCTGTGGATCGCGCCCGCTGCGTTGGGGGCGGTATCGCCTTGGTGGATGGTCCACGCACGCGCCTCTTTGGGGCCGACAGTGAAGAAGGTGATGAGGTGAAGCAATTCATACCCAGCGCGGATGACGCGGGCGAGGCCGGTTTCGGTCAAGCCAAGGTCTTCCAAGAACACTTCGCGGTCTTCGGCTGGCATGGTGGAGATTTCAGCTTCGATGGCAGCAGATACGACAACAGCTTCGGCGCCCTCGGCCTTCGCCTTTTCAAATACGCGTGCGGACAGCGCATTGCCGTTGGCAGCGCTCGCCTCTTCGACGTTGCAGACATACAGCACCGGCTTTGCGGTCAAAAGCTGTGCCATTTGGAAATGCCGCTCTTCTTCGGCATCGTCGCGCTTGGTCAGGCGCGCTGGCTTGCCTTCGCGCAGCAGGTCAAGCGCACGGCTCAATACCGCCGCGCTGATCTTGGCTTCCTTGTCGCCCTGCGTCCCTTTTTTGATGAGATTGGGCACGCGCTTTTCAAGGCTTTCCAAATCGGACAGCATCAATTCGGTTTCCACCGTTTCTGCGTCTGAAATCGGGTCAATCTTGTTGTCGACATGCTGGATGTCGTCATCTTCGAAACAGCGCAGCACGTGGACGATGGCATCGACTTCGCGAATGTTGCCCAGAAACTGGTTGCCAAGGCCTTCGCCCTTTGAAGCGCCGCGCACGAGGCCAGCGATGTCGACAAAGCCCAATTGGGTTTCGATAATTTTTTGGCTGCCGCCGATTTTGGCGATGGTTTGCAAGCGCGGGTCAGGGACCGCTACGTTGCCGATATTGGGTTCAATCGTGCAGAACGGATAGTTCGCCGCTTGCGCTGCTGCCGTTTCGGTCAGTGCGTTGAACAGGGTGGACTTGCCAACATTGGGAAGTCCGACGATACCGCATTTAAAGCCCATATGATCCTCGTGGGAGATTGAATAGCGGCGTCCCTAGGCGACGGCGGGCAACGAGTCCATCCAGCGCTGCAATTCATCGGGGTTTCGCAGTCGGATTATCTTGTTTTCATGACCCTTCAGCCGGGCCTCGGTGCGAATGCGCGGGCCACTGTTCCAGCGGATCAGGTAGAAAAGAAACGCAATGTCGAAACGTTCGGGGCACCCCTCGGTCATGTCGGGGCGGCTTCGCCCGCGATAGGTCCAGATACGTTTCAGCAAACGGCGGACGCACAGGCTGATCGGGAAATCGAGGTAGACAACCGTGTCAGCCCGCTCGAGGCGCGGGGCCAGCGTGCCGCCATATGTGCCATCAATCAGCCAGCGGTCAGTTGCGACGATATCGCCCAGCTTTGTAGCAATTTCATCCTTGCTGCTCTCGACCCAGCCGGGTTTCCAGTTGAGCTGATCCATATGGAACACAGGCAGTTTAAGGCGCCCGCCAAGTTCACCAGCCAATGTTGATTTGCCTGCACCGCACGGGCCAATGACCAGCACGCGTTGCACGGGCTTAGTCCTGCTGCAAACGCATGGCGACATCGTTCATGAAGCGTACGTCATCGCCCTTGGCCAGCCAATCGGCTTCTGAAGCCAGTACGCCCAATAAGTCCGCCAAATCGTCGATTTCGCTTTTGTGGAAGTTGCCGAGCACATAGCCCGTAACGCGGTCTTTATTGCCCGGATGGCCAATGCCGAGACGAACACGGCGGAATTCGGCGCCAATATGATCAGTCATCGACCGGATGCCATTATGGCCAGCAGCGCCGCCGCCAAACTTAACCTTCACCTTGAACGGCGCAAGGTCGAGCTCGTCATAAAAGACGGTCACGTCTTTGGACTCAAGCTTATAGAAATCCATCGCTGCGCGCACGCTGCGACCGCTTTCGTTCATGAACGTTGCGGGTTTGAGAAGGATGATTTTTTCGGATCCGAGACGAAGTACCTGCACCCAGCCTAAAAATTTCTTGGCGGGCAATGGCAGGTCGTGAATTTCGGCCAGCGCATCAATCGCCATGAAACCGATATTGTGCCGGTGCATCGCATAGGTGGCGCCTGGATTACCGAGACCTACCCATAATTGCATCGCGCGCATCCCTTGGGGAATATCCGGGGGCGGGCCAAAACCCGACCCCGGAGATTAATTTAAGCTGCTGCTTCGCCTTCGGCGGTCGTGTCACCATCGCTCGACTTGAGCGCGGATGGTGCAACGATGGTCGCGATGGTGAAATCGCGGTCAGTGATCTTGCTTTCCGAACCCTTAGGCAGCTTGACGCTGCTGATGTGGATCGAGTCGCCAATGTCAAAGCCCGAAACATCGATCTGGATGTCATCAGGAATCTTGTCATTGTCGCAGATGAGTTCAAGTTCATGACGCACGATGTTCAAGACACCGCCACGCTTCAGACCGGGCGATGCGTCTTCGTTGACGAATATAACAGGAACTTCAACATCGACCTTGGCGCCCTTAACGATGCGCAGGAAGTCAACATGCATTGGACGATCGCTGACAGGATGAAATGCAACATCCTTTGGAATCGTGATCTGTTTTTTGCCACCAAGTTCGATCTCGACGACGCTGTTTGAAAAGTGGCCAGTCATCAAAAGTTTGATGAGCGCCTTTTCCTCAACGTGGATGAGTTCGGGTTCTTGTTTGTTGCCGTAAATTACGGCGGGCACTCGGTTTTGACGACGCAATTCGCGGGAGGCTCCCTTGCCTGCCCCATTGCGCGTCTCTGCCGACAAAGTCAGCTGATCGCTCATGTTTATTCTCCAAAAAAAGTTACCTTGCCGCCACGCCTCCAGGGATGACCATGAACGGCAAGCGCGCGCCTATATGTAGGTTATCGCAGAAAAGCAAGCTTAGTGCGGAATCAGGCCAGTGCTTTGTAGAGGCTGAACATGCTTGTCGCGATCAGGACGATGCTGACAGCGAACAACAACATGCGCGGTTGAATGCGCTTGGCTACCAGCGCGCCGAACGGTGCGGCCAGTAAACCGCCAATTAGCAGACCTCCGGTCACAACCGTAAACGCCTCCAGTCCGATCGTCAGGATGAAGGTCATCGACACAGCAACGGTCAGGAAAAATTCGGCGGTATTAACGGTACCAATGGTTTTGCGGGGATCCGCGCCCTGAATAAGCAGGTTGGATGTAACGACTGGTCCCCATCCACCGCCACCCGATGCATCCAGAAAGCCGCCAATGAGGCCAAGTGGTATGGTGACCTTCGGGTCGCGTGGCTTGTGTTCATGGGTGAAGTCCCACGCTTTATGCAGCAGGTAAAAGCCGATGAGCGTGAGATATGCCATTACAAAGGGGCGCGCCGCCTCGGTATGGATATTCGCCAAAAGATAAGCGCCAGTACAGCCGCCTATGACGCCGGGAATGGCGATGCGGCTAAAGAGTTTCCAATCGACATTCTTGTGCAACACATGGCTAATGCCCGATGCGCCAGTTGTGAACATCTCGACAAAATGCACAGCAGCCGATGCGCGGGCAGGGGCGACGCCCATGACGCTGACCAGCAATGTGCTACAAATGACACCGAACGCCATTCCAAGCGCGCCATCGATCAACTGTGCGGCAAAGCCGACCGCGATGTAAGGCGCAACGGCAGACCAGTCGATATTGGCAATATAGTCAATCATCCAAGTCTCGCCCTTTGCGCTGGAATGTCGAATGCATAATCGGGACTAACTTCTTTAGCCACCGCTTTGTATCTCACTAATTTGTTTGGAACACCCAAGAATGTGTTTAGCGCCGGGCATCGCAACAAATGTCGGGTGCGCATCAGAAGTTGAACTTGATGGTCACGCCGAATGTGCGCGGATCGCCGAGTTGTCCCGCAATCAAGCCAACATTGCTTGGCGCGACCTGAAGTAGTTCGAAATATTGCACGTCAAAGATATTGCGAACCCAGCCGTAGATATCGAAATTATCCGCGCGGAAACCGACGCGGTAATTGGACAAAGCATAGCCCTCGATATTGGTATAAATCGAAGGTGACGGGTTGGACGAGAAGTCCGACCGGTAGTTGCCGTCAAATCCAACATATAATTGGCCATCGGTTGCGAGCAACGTCAGCGGCGTATTGACCTCCGCGCCGTACGACACAGCCCATTTCGATACGCCGGGAAGGCTCTGGCCGGAAATGTCGCAATTCGCGGGGCTTAGTCCGCCGGGGGTTCCGGGCGCACTTGGTGTCTGGCCCGCGCCGACGGTCGTTCCGCCAGAAAGTTCTGGCGGGCATGGCGCATCGACGAACCTAGCATATTTGGCGTCGGTATAGGCCCCGTTCAAATAGGCGCTGAAGCGGTCGCTGGTGCGGATTTTGAAGTCTGCTTCAAGACCTTGTGAACGCACTTTGCCCGCATTGGCGAGATATCCCCGCAACACCCCCAACTGGCCATTGGTGACCGTTGCCTGATAGTTTTTGATGTCCGTGCGGAAGGCCGTCAGGTTGAATGTCGCCCTGCGGTCCCAGAACTGCGTTTTGACGCCAACTTCAAAATGGTTGACCGATTCAGGCTTCACCACGCCAGCTGACGCGATCGGCACGCCCGCGCTATCAAGCGGAAGGCCATTTTGATTGATACCAACTGTTTTGAAGCTCTTTGCATAGCTTGCATAAGCAAGGACATCCTGCGCGACTTTATAATTGGCATTCAGATCGTAACTGAAGTTCCAATCGCTGACCGAAGGGGCACTGGTTTGCGGGGTAAAAACGCCGCACTGTGCGGCGCCAATCGATCCGGCAGGCTGCGGGCAGGTCAGGATCGCGCCTGAGCCTGTGGTAACGACCCGCTGATAAAAGCCCGATTTCTTGTCATAGTTGATCCGCAAGCCTGGCTGAATGGTCAGCGCATCGGTGACTTTCCAGTTTGCTTGGCCAAATAATGCCGCGCTGGTGCTTTTGAGAAACTGCGTGTTGCGCGCGGTGAGGCCGGCGAGAACCGCAGGATTGTTCGCAAGCGTGCCGGTCAAGTTCCAGCGACTGGAGGCCGCGCCTTGCTGTTCAAAGCCTTGGGTATCAATCCGTTGCTTAAAACCAAAAGCGCCGATGACGAAATCAACCTTGTCACCTGCATAATTATAGCGAAACTCTTGGCTGTACTGATCCTGTTGTGAGGGGTTTTGTGAAGCGCTAACGATCGGCAAGCCGGTGAAGTCCCGGTCGTTCTCGGGCTTCCAATCCCAGAACCGCCATGCCGAAATCGACGTAAATGTTCCGGGGCCGGCATCCAACTTTACCTTCAACGACGCACCGCCGATGATATTGCCAGCGTTCAAGGGCGCGTCAATGTCGGTCAGGCGGTCGAACGGGTTGCGCGAAATCACGCTGTAATTCTGCGCGGCTGCAAGCGCTTCATATTGGCGTGCCAAGGGGCGTTGCGTCAGTCCGGTGCGTACAAAGACTGTGCCGCAGCATTCAGGATTTTGACGGCTGTAATCGCCCGATAATGTTATGCTGAGGTCGTCATTGGGCAGGAACAACAATGTGCCGCGCAAGCCGATATTGTCCTGCTCGTTAATGAACCTATTGCTTGTCACGTTGAATATCGTGCCCCGGCGGCTGGTCGACGATACCGCTATGCGCGCGGCGATGGTGTCCGATAACGGCCCTGATATGGCAGCCTTGGCTTGTTTGAAATTGAGATTACCCACAGTGACTTCGGCGCGGCCTTCGAAGTTAAAGGTCGGCTGGTTTGTGGTGATGTTAATCGCGCCTGCCGTCGTATTCTTGCCGTACAGCGAACCTTGCGGCCCGCGCAGCACTTCGACTTGTTCGACATCAAGGAAATCGAACGTCGCGGCGGCGACGCGTGCGTTGTAAACATCGTCGACGTATATGCCCACGCCCTGTTCAAATCCGTCGCTGGTCAGGCCGAACGGCACGCCAAGGCCACGGATGTTCACAGCTGTGTTGCGCGGGTTCGATGCGTAAACCTGCAAAGTGGGGGCAAGCTGCTGAAGCTTCACCACGTTGAAATTGCCGGTGGATTCGATGCTGTCACCACGAATGACCGAAATCGCCAGCGGCACTTCTTGCGCGGTTTCCTGGCGGCGGCGTGCGGTGACGATGATGACATCACCTCGGCCGGGATCTTCTTGTGCTTGTGTGTCGGAATTGATTGCCGAATCCTGCGTAGCCGCAGATTCCGCGAACGCCGGCGTGGCCGAGGCGAGTATAATTATCAGAGCCAATGAAGGCCCAATGGGACGAAAACGCATGTGTTTAACTTTCGCAAAAACAGATGCATCCGGACGTCCGGTCTGCCTCTTATATGAGGAGGAAGAATTAATTGGAGAAGCGCTTGCGCTCCGTAATGTCGACCTGAACGAGTTTGCCATCGTGGACGGTCAGTTGGATGGCACCAAAGCGCAGCGTATTGAGTGCATCAAGAACGGCGCGCATGGGTTCGGAAAGCGATGCAGAGATAGGCTGGCCGCTTAGATTTTGATCAGTATCGGTCATGGGCACCCCTTATGCAACGAGCAGATTATGCCGCCTCGTCATTCGCAGATAGCTAAACTCAACCAATTCAATTGACAATATGTTTTGAAACCAGAATTTGCTTTCAGCGCCAAAAGGTTCTGTTTGTGCGCTATCCGGTTTTTACAGGATTATTCTGCGGCCTGTGCGAAGGCTTCAGCGTCGACGACGTCGCATAGATTGATTCCGTCCAACAGGTCGGCGGTCTTGTCGCGCACCTGAAGCATCAGCGCGCGGGTGCGGCAGTTTTCCTCCTCGACGCAGTTCTTGCATGTCTCGTGCGCGTAACGGCTGGCACAGGGCACCAATGCTAGCGAACCGCGCATGATACGGATGAGGTCGCCATAGCTTATGTCGATGGGCGCGACGCCCAACCAATATCCGCCATCTTTGCCCCGCTGCGATGCGACTAGGCCCGAACGTGTCAGTTCGGACAATATGACCGTCAGAAATTTTGGCGGAATTTTTTGCGCCTCGGCAATGTCTGCCAATTGGACAGGGCCTTCGCCGAAATGGTCGGCAAGATGCTGCATGGCGCGAATGGCATAGCGGGTTTTCTGTGACAGCATATGCCGCTTTTGGGCCGAACGGCCTGTTTTTTCAACCCACCAAGTAGACAAAGCAAGAATAGTTGTAAAATTGGACCGGATTTGCAGCTAAGCTGCGTCCAAAGATAGTTGCAATGCACAAAATGTAGGCATAGCGTGTGCTGATAAACAAGGCTCAGGGGTGAGCTGAAATAACAGGGGGATAATATGAGACATTCAAGAACGGCGATTCTTTTGCTGGCCACATGCCTGACGGCGCCTGCCTTTGCGCAGGATGCATCCACGCCCAGCGCCGCTGAAACATCTGATGACGGCGCGGCGATTATCGTGACCGGTTCACGTATCAAGCAAGATCCTGCCAAGAGCGCGCTGCCGTTGCAGGTTATCACCACGGACGATCTTTCGCGTGAGGGTATCAACAGCCCTGAACAGCTGATTTCCTATCTCTCGACCAACGGAAATGGCGCCGACAACCTTGCCTCAAATGCTGATGTCACCTCGGGTGCGCAGCGCGGCACCAATGGGCTTTCGGCAGCCAACTTGCGCGGACAGGGGGCGGCATCGACGTTGGTCTTGCTCAACGGACGCCGTGTGGCTGCACACGGACTGACGGGATCGGCGGTCGATGTGAACCAAATTCCGATGGCCGCGCTTGAGCGCGTCGAGATTCTGAAAGATGGCGCGTCGGCTATTTATGGAACCGATGCCATCGGCGGTGTCATCAACTTCATCACCAAGACCAATTTCCAAGGCCTCGTGTTAAACGAATTTGCCGACGTGGCCGAAGCAGGCGGCGGCGCTATTTATCGGCTGTCGGCGACGGGTGGTTATGGCGACCTGAACGAAGACGGCTTCAACATCATGGCCACCGTTAGCAGAAGCGTCAGTAAAGCCCTGAACGGTTCAGAACGCAGCTTTGTTAACGGCAACCAGCCCAATCGCGGTCTCTCGGTCGACACACGTGGAACGCCAATTGCTACTGCGTTCGCAACAGGTTCAAATGCGCTGTTTGCTCCAACCGGCTCGCTTTTAAGCGGTGTTACCTTGCTCGAGGCGGGGGCAACTGTCCCTGCGACTGGCGGGATCAATATTCTTGACCTCCCCGGCGGCGCAGGTTGCGCATCGATGGATGGTGGCATGGCTTATGATGAACAATTGTGGGCAAATACCTCGGCCCGTTTTGCCTGTGCTTGGGATACCGGCCGCGCTGCTGTCCTTCAGCAGCCATTGAACACGCTGACTTATTATGGACGCGCAACTGCGAAACTTGGCGACCACCAATTTTATGCTGAAATCACTGGCTCGGACGCCGATTCCTCGAAGCGTTTCTCCAACAACCAATATTCCGGCAACGCCACGACCCTGCCTTTATATTATCCGTTGAACGCGACGACAGCAGCGACGTACAACGATGTTTACAGCAAGCTGGTCGCGGTTTTCCCGCAAATCGCTCCCAATTATGGCAAGCCGATATCGTATCGCTGGCGTTGTACATCATGCGGCGTGCGTGAATATGAAACCAACACAAAGACGTTGCGCGCCGGTTTAGGCGCAGAAGGTCCGTTGTGGGATGGTTGGGACTATCGTGCGGGTGGATCTTATGCCCGCAGCCAATCGACGTCGGTATTGGGCACTGGGTACCATTATCGTGGAACCTTCGCCTCGGCAGCAGCAGCGGCTGCGTCGGGTGTTGCCGGCGCAGTATCTGGCGGTATTGATCCACGCGCACCAACGGCTCCCGGCGCAACGCGCCCGGGCATTGTTGGCCTATTGAACAGCGGTATCCTGAACCCGTTCTCGCTGTCGCAGTCAGATGCGGCGCTTGCTGGACTGGACGCGATTTCTGCCGAAGGCGTAACGCTTTACGGCGGTAAATATGAGGTGAAGCAACTCGACGCATCGGTTTCCGGATCGCTGTTTGATTTGCCCGGTGGAACAGTTCAGGTCGCGCTTGGCGTGGATTACCGTCGCGAGACATATAGCTTCAATGGTTCACCATCTGCTGTCACGGGAACGCCAGACATTTTCAACGTCGCCTTTGACAATATCAATGCGCTGACCCCGAAAAACCGCACGGTTAAAGCGGCCTATGCCGAAGTGCTCGTGCCGGTTTTTGATGCGCTTGAGGTGACTGGCGCTGTTCGTCTTGACGATTATAGCGGCTTTGGCTCGACGGTTAATCCCAAGATTTCGGCGAAGTTCCGGCCGCTTGACTGGCTGATGTTCCGTGGGTCCTTCAATACCGGCTTCCGCGTTCCTGCGTTTAACCAGATTTTCAACGGCGTTACGCAATCACCAAATCCTGGCAACACTTTGGTTGACCCGACAACATGTGCGTCGGGCGCCGTAAGCTTGCTGCCCGGTTGTGCAGCGATCACGCCAGACACGCTTTCGGGCGGTAATCTTAACCTTGGACCAGAAACATCGAAGCAGCATAGCGTTGGCGTTGTGCTGCAGCCATCGAGCCGTTTCAGCGCCTCGGTCGATTACTGGTCCATTGCGGTGGACGATACCATTGGTGCACTGACATTGCGCCAGTTGCTCGATAATATCAGCTTCTTCCCTGATCGGGTGACTCGTACCAACGGGATCATCACGCTCATCGACCTGCGCGCCGACAATATCGGCTCGCGTCGTACAGAGGGTCTTGAGGTTGCGTTGCGCGGCGGCGTGGATGCCTTGGGTGGCGTATTAAGCGCCGGTCTGGACGGAACCTATCTGCTGAAAAAGCGTGAGAAGTTTCTGCCGTCGGCACCGTTTGGGCCTAGCTTGATTGGCCAGTTCACCTTTGCAGGCGATTTGGGCCTCAAGTGGAAGCACAGCGCTTTTGTGAACTTCACGAAGGATGACTTCACCTTCAGCTTCTCGCAAATCTATCGCGATGGTTACAAGAACCAAGCACTGCCCGGTATTGCCAATGGCACTGTGGTCCGTCCGGATTTCAACCCGAAGGTTAAGCCATATGTGATCTACAACACATCGGTGAGCGTGGATGTGCTAGAGCGTTTGCGCCTGACGGCTGGAGTGCGGAACCTTTTTGACAAGGATCCACCATTTGCAATCACCTATGACAGCAACACCGGTGCCGGCTCAAGCTGGGAACCACGCGTTGCCGACCCACGCGGACGGTCGTTCACGCTTGCTGTCGAAGCGAAGTTCTAAACAAAGGATTGCCGGGTATGGATATGAATGCAACTCGGCGTCAGATTATGGCGGGGCTGGCGGCAATGCTGTCGGCCCCACCGCTTTTGGCGGCCTCGCCTGAAGCAAAAGGGGCGCGCAAGCCATCGCGCTTGCGTGTTGGCGACACCGTTGGTTTGATTGAACCCGCGTCCGCCAGCGACGAGCCTTTTCAAATCCAGTTGGTTGAAGAAGCCGTTACTGCAATGGGCCTGAAGCCCAAACGCGCGCCGCATTTGCTGGATCGCTACGGCTATCTTGCCGGGCAGGACAAGGACCGCGCATCAGACATCAATACGATGTTTGCGGACAAGGACGTGAAGGCCATATTTGCCGTACGCGGTGGATGGGGCAGCGCACGGCTTTTGCCCTATCTCGACTGGAACGTCATTCGTGCCAATCCCAAGTTGCTCACTGGCTTTAGTGACATCACCGCACTGCACATGGCGATAGCGGCGAAGGGCGGTTTTGTGACCTTGCATGGGCCGAACGCGGGCAGCGCATGGGGCAAATCATCTTGGGACATTTATCGCGAAATCGCATTTGATGCAGGCACGCCGTTGCTCGTCAATCCGGAAGGCGACGAGGACCGGCTGACTCAACGTCGCTGGCGCACGCGGGTTCTGGGAACCGGGAATGGCAAGGCACAAGGGAAGCTGCTTGGCGGCAATCTCACCGTGCTTTCTGCGCTTTCCGGAACGCCCTATTTGCCTGATTTTTCAGGCGCGATCTTGTTTCTCGAAGATGTGGACGAGGCTGAATACCGCATCGACCGTATGCTCACCCAGTTGGGGCAAGCGAGCGTGCTCAAAAACCTGAAAGGCGTTGTGTTCGGTCAATGCACCGACTGCGTCAACAAGGGCGCCAGCTATGGGTCATTCACGCTGAATGACGTCCTGACCCAGCATTTGGGTGGCTTGGGCATTCCGGCCTATCAGGGGGCATGGTTCGGGCATATTACCGACCAATTTACCTTGCCTGTTGGCGGCATGGCCGAAATTGATGCCGACGCCGGAACGCTTCGCTTGTTAGAACCCGTCGTCGTTTAATTCAGTATTTGGGATACGAACAAAGCAAACGCATTGTTCGCCATGTGCAGGATGATGTTGGTGCGCAGCGACCCTGTGCGGTGGTAGAGATAGCCGAAAGCAATGCTGAGCGACATCAATCCGGGGATGGCATAAAGCTGCATATGCACGACCGCGAACAGGAATGACGACAGCAGGATTGCTGCCCAAAAAGGCACATATTTCGCAACGGCATTCTGCAGCAGGCCACGGAACAGCAATTCTTCGACAATGGGTGCCGCTATCGCGATGGCGAAAAATATCGCAGCAATGTTCACTGGCGTGCGCGGAATGGATGCGAGGATTTTGGCCATTTCCTCCTGCATCCCGACACCGGGGATGACATAGGTCGCATAGATATAATTGAACGCCATCGCCGCGATGACCAGAATGACGGCAAGCGCGGTTGCTTCGCGCAGCGGGATTTTGCCGAAATTGTTCAAGCCCAATATCGCCATCCGCCCCTGCTTGCGCAGATACAGCCACATCAGAAACAATTGGACTATCGCGGCGGCAACGAGGCCAAAGATAATGATGACGGGCATGGCACCGCTGCCCTGCGTCGCGGCCATAATCAAACCGGTGCACACCGCCTGCAGCACAAAATACAGCACGATAAATCCAATGGTCGGCAAAAGACCCGGATAGCTCGGCCTGTCCATTGTCGCGGCCGTCACAGAATCGTCGAGTTGCGTATTGTCCATTGCGATCCCGCTAAAAAATTGAGGGCCCGACCGCATATGGCCAGGCCCTCATCATCGTTACACATCAAAATTTAATAGGCTACCCGTGTTGCGCTTAGACCGTACGCAGGCAGCAAGGTTTGAACGCTGGTTGGACCAGCCAGATGCCCTGCGCCAACCGCCATGAATGTCACACCGGGCTTTGCCATGCGCGCCGAAATCCATTTCGCCCAGTTTGCGTTCCGTTTGGTGAGTAACGCATCGTACAGCGTCCGGCTGGTCAGGCCTTCATTCATCAACTGGCCGAGCTTTTCCGGATCCGGAGCGGCCCACATATCCACCATCTTGTCCATGTTGGTTCCCGCATCATCAATCTGTTTTGCGGTTTCCACAAGGAATGCGATCTGTTCAGCCTCAGGCAGGGTATCGAAAACGCCCAACTGGAACTCCATCGTTTCCAGACCGCCAATGGGCTTTTTGCCGGCATTTGCGGCGGCAGTAAGTTGCTTTTCGACGCCGCTATTCGGGTCAAAACCGCTTTTCTGCATTCCAAGCAAGGAAAGCGTAATCGCTGCGGCCCACGGATCGAACGGGTCCAGCGCGGCCACAGGAAGGCCAAGCTTTCCCACAGCTGTTTCATAAACTGCGCGGTCAGCATCGTTCATTTTGGAGCGCAAGGTCTTGCCCTGCTGGTCCATCGCCAATTTGCCAAAAAGCGCCTGGCTTTCTGCTGCCGGTGGCTCGACCAGTTCAAGGATAAGCTGATCAGACGAGTCAAAAGCGGTTTTGATGCCGTCGTCAAACCAGCCAAGGCCGGGCTTCAAAATATGTACCGAACCGAACAGATAGACCGTGGTATCTTCGTCCTTCACTACCCACAAAGCGGGGTCGACATCCTTGATCGTAACGGCAGGAATTTTGACGGGATCAAGCGCCTCGATTGCGGCGGGGGCTTCGGTTGGCGTGGTCTGCGCCGCGGCAGGTATCGCCCAGGCCAGCGCACATGTTGCAGTTGCGGCGAGCAAAGACTTTAAACTCATATGCATCGATATTCTCCTTAAAGCCGGCGTAGTAACAAACTGTGTGTAAATGGTTTCGACGTCAGCGGTATTTCTTCCAGAACCAGACCGCCGACCACAATAAAGCAAAGAGCATGAATATGACCACGCCATCGGGCTCCGGTGCAAGCCCGCCACGCCACAGCATCCACCACGTCGGCGCGCCGATCAGGAATGCGTAAGCGGAGTAATAGCCGCCGTCGCGATAGGCGCTTGCTTCTTGTTCATCGATTGCGCGCTTGTGCCAGAACCATAAGGTGACCGGCATAATCACCGCCCAGAAAAAGGCGAGTATCAGAGCAATGACTGGCGAGACTGGACTGTCTGCCAGTATTAACGCAGGTCCGGTGGCTGACGTCCCAAAGCGTATGTCGTAAAACGCAAGGCATAGACCGATTGCACCACCGGCCAATCCGAAACCCCAGACATAGTTGCGATTCAGCTTTTCGCGGCGAGTCAGAACCTCATTGCTGGCCTTCATCTTTCTGACATTTCTCCAGATGGCGAACGCAAGGCCGATAATGATGGCGGCAAAGACCCCTAGCGTTAACATTCCTGCAGTCCCGAGTGAGCCACCGCCCTGCGCCTCATGTTCCGCCAGATAACCGGCAACGGCACCTGCGGTCATCACAATGCCAAGGCTAGAAATGATTATCCACATAATGCTGCGGCCGTTTGAACCGGCAATCTCATCACGATCTATCATGCTGGCCTCCGTCAAATTCGTCATCGAAAATCTCCTCGATTGGCAATTCAAACAGTCGTGAAATTTTGAACGCCAACGGCAGTGACGGATCATATTTCCCCGTCTCGATTGCATTCACCGCCTGGCGCGACACATCGAGATGCTCACCCAAATCCGCTTGGCTCCAGTTGCGCATGGCGCGAAGGACTTTTAGCTGGTTTTTCATGTCAGGTAAGGATGTCTTTGTGTCATGTAGACATTACTAATGCGATTCGCAGAAAATGTCAACAAGACCTTACATAAAGCTATGCGTGGCTGACAAAATATCGCACCGGCTTTTCCGAAACTTGATTTAGCGTCCTATCTCCGCCAAGGGCTGGCCATGTCCGACGTCGCTCCGCTTAGTTTTCAGGATCTAATCCTCACCCTCCATGATTATTGGGGCAAGCAAGGCTGCGCGATATTGCAGCCTTACGACATGGAAATGGGTGCCGGTACCTTCCACACCGCGACCACTTTGCGCGCACTTGGGCCTGATCCGTGGAACGCCGCCTTTGTGCAGCCATCCCGCCGTCCGACCGATGGTCGCTATGGCGAAAACCCCAATCGGCTTGGCGCATATTATCAATATCAGGTGATCCTGAAGCCAAGTCCGCCCAATTTGCAGGAGCTGTATCTCGGCTCACTCAAGGCTATTGGCATCGATCCTTTGCTGCACGACATCCGTTTTGTGGAAGACGACTGGGAAAGCCCGACGCTGGGCGCATGGGGACTTGGCTGGGAAGTCTGGTGCGACGGCATGGAAGTCACGCAGTTCACCTATTTTCAGCAAATGGGTGGCTTTGATTGCAAGCCGGTTTCCGGCGAGCTGACTTACGGACTGGAACGCCTCGCCATGTATATCCAGAACAAGGACAGCATTTTCGACCTTGCGTACAACAACGCGACCGCCGATCGCCCCGCGGTGACCTATGGCGACGTCTTCCGCGAAAACGAACGGCAGATGAGCACTTACCATTTTGAGGTGGCCGACACCGATATGTTGTTCGATGCGTTTAAGAAAGCGACAGCGGAGTGCGAAAACTGCCTTGATCGCAGCCTACCCATTCCAGCCTATGAACAGGCGATCAAGGCCAGCCACATCTTCAACGTGCTTCAGGCGCGCGGCGTGATTTCTGTACAAGAACGCGCCAGCTACATGGGCCGCGTCCGCGACCTTGCCAAAGGCAGCTGCCAGGCATGGATGGAAAAGAACGGATGGATGGCGTGACCGAATTCCTGCTTGAACTTCGTTCGGAAGAAATCCCTGCGCGTATGCAGGTGAAGGCCAAGGAAGACTTGGCGCGTTTGTTTAACGACGCGCTGGCCAAGGCCGGTCTTGCTGCGGCGTCGGTTGAAACCTTTGCTACACCGCGCCGTCTTGCGTTGATTGCGACCGGACTGCCGCTCGCGACAGACGCTGTGTCCGAAGAAACCAAAGGGCCCAAGGTTGGCGCGCCGCCACAGGCGATGGAGGGTTTCCTTCGGAAAACCGGCCTGACAGAAGACCAACTGATTGAACGCGATGGCGTCTATTTCGCGGTCGTGGAAAAGGCAGGGCGTCAGACCGCTGATGTACTGGCCGAGGCCATTCCTGCCATTATCCGCGCCTTCCCATGGCCAAAATCGCAACGCTGGGGCGCTGCATCAATCTCGACCGAAAGCCTGCGCTGGGTCCGCCCATTGCAAGGCATCGTGGCATTACTCGGCGACGATGTCGTGCCGTGCGAGATTGAGGGCATCGTCAGCGGCGCGGCGACAATGGGACATCGGTTCCACCACAGCGGCCCGATCACCATCGGCAACGCTGGCGACTATGCTGAAAAGCTTCGCGACGCACATGTACTCGTGCATTTCTCCGAACGCTGCGCGCTCATTCGCGACGGCGCCAAGGCGGCTGCAGCGGCCGCAGGGCTAACGTTGGTTGAAGATGAAGGCCTCGTGGTTGAAAACGCTGGCCTGACCGAATGGCCGGTGCCGATGCTGGGCCGTTTTGACCCAGCATTCTTGGAAGTGCCGCAAGAAGTCATTCAGCTCACCGCGCGTGTGAACCAGAAATATTTTGTCTGCCATGATAGCGCAGGCAAACTTGCCAACGCCTTTGTCTGCACCGCGAATATTGACGCGCATGACGGCGGCGCAGCGATTGTTGCGGGCAATGAAAAGGTTCTTGCCGCGCGCTTGTCCGATGCGAAATTCTTCTGGGAACAGGACCTGAAGGTCAAGCTGGACGATCAGGCGACGAAGCTGGCGCAGATTACGTTCCACGAGAAATTGGGCAGCGTGGCTGATAAGGTTGAACGCGTTGCCAAGTTGGCGCGCTGGTTGGTCGAAGAAGGTATCGTCGGTTCGCGCTCCCCGGCGCAGGCCGGGGCCCAGCCTGCAAACAACGATTCCTCTGATACGGTTCTGGACCCCGGCCTTCGCCGGGGCACACAGGATTTAGCCGACCAAGCCGAACGCGCAGCACGCCTGTGCAAGACCGACCTCGTCACGGGCATGGTTAGTGAATTCCCTGAATTGCAGGGCCTCATGGGCGGCTATTATGCCCGCGCACAGGGCGAAACCGACGCCGTCGCCGATGCGGTCCGCGACCACTACAAGCCAGTCGGGCAGGGCGATGACGTCCCCACTGCGCCGGTTACGGTAGCAGTTAGCCTAGCGGATAAGCTGGATACGCTTGCACAGTTCTTTGCCGCTGGCATGCCGCCGACGGGTTCGAAGGATCCGTTCGCTTTACGCCGCGCCGCCATCGGGTTTTTGTCACTGCTGCTTCAAAACAACCTGCGCTGTTCGCTCAAGAACATGCTACTCGCAACTGGAGCCGGAACAAGCTTCGACACCTTGGAAGAATTTTTGGTGGACCGCCTCAAAGTCCAGCAACGCGAAGCGGGTGTGCGGCACGATTTGATTGATGCGGTGTTTAGCCTTGGCGGTGAGGACGATCTTGTCCGGCTGCTGGCGCGGGTCAAGGCATTGCAGGCATATATTACGACGGACGAAGGTGTGAACCTTCTGGCCGGGTATAAGCGTGCGGCGAATATATTGAAGGCGGCGGATGGCGTTGACGCGGCTGCGCCGGCGCCGATCGATTTGGTGGCTGAAGAGGCCGCTCTTCTCACCGCCCTCGACGCAGCCGAACCCAAGGCGACAGCCGCCTTGTCGGTCGAAGATTTCGAAGGTGCAATGGCGGCTCTCGCAAGCCTGCGCGCGCCGATAGATGCTTTCTTCGAAGGCGTGATGGTCAATGACCCGGACCCCGCCAAACGCGCGTTCCGTCTGGGCCTCCTCGCGCGGTTCCGTGATGCAGTGACTCAGGTGGCAGATTTCTCCAAGATTGAGGGATAGTCGCGCCAGCATTCTTTGCGGCGGTTGATCTCAATCAATGACCATGGGTCCAAAAGCGCTTTTGGATGGTTTCCTCTCCAAAGGAACATCCCCATGGCCGTCATGCATCGCATCCGCATTTTCCACGCCTTCCTCGCGCTCACCGTTCTGGCCGCCTATTTCTCTGCCGAAATGGGCCTCATCCATGCGTGGCTGGGCTATGGCGTCGCCGCTCTCATATTATTCCGCCTCATCTGGGCATTAAGCGGTGTTCCCCAACTGGGTCTGGAACGTTTTTATCCGTCGTTCAAGGACCTGCACCTTAAAGGTATCATGACCAATCCAGTCATCAGCCGTGTCCTGCTCGCCGGCATCGCGATTTCAGTGATTGGTGCAACTGGCACGGGTATAATGATGGACAATGGCCGCGCGCTGCAGCCAACGTCGCTCAGTTCCTTTTCGTTTTCGAGTGAAAATGAAACCGAAGGGAGCGAGGATGAATCGGGCGAAGGCTATGAAGAAGCACATGAGTTGCTGGCCAATCTTGCGATAGCGTTAGTCGCCATGCATGTTCTCTATCTGCTGGCGTTCAAATTTCCGTTGGCGCGATTCATGCTGTTTGCCAACAAATCCAACAAATAACTGCCCTCCATACTTGACTCCCCGCGCTGCACTGCACAACGACAACATCAACTGGCTGGCGCAAAGGATTGGCTGCGGGATGACTCAATACGTATTTCGTTTCGGTGGTGGTGTCTCTGACGGCGATGAAACCGTTCGCGGCAACAAGAATATCCTTGGCGGCAAGGGTGCAAACCTTGACGGGATGGCCTCGATTGGTCTGCCTGTCCCTCCCGGCTTCACGATTACGACCGAGATGTGCACGGCCTATTACGCCAACGGCCAATCCTTCCCCGACAGCGTGCGCGCAGAAGTTGCGGGCGGTCTTGCGCATATTGAGCAGGTAACTGGTAAAGCCTTTGGCGATCCCGCCAATCCGTTGCTTGTTTCGGTGCGTTCGGGTGCTCGGGTTTCGATGCCCGGAATGATGGACACCGTTTTGAATCTGGGGCTTAACGACCAGACGGTCGAAGGGCTGGCGACATCATCGGGCGATGCGCGCTTTGCGTGGGACAGCTATCGCCGCTTCATTCAGATGTATGCCGATGTGGTGTTGGAACTTGACCATGGCGCGTTTGAAGAGGCGCTTGAAATCGCCAAGGAAGACCAAGGCTACTATCTCGACACTGAACTTTCTGCCGACGATCTAAAGGCCCTGGTGGCCGAGTACAAACGCCTCGTCGCTGCCGAATGGGGTAAGCCATTTCCGCAGGATGTGCACGACCAATTATGGGGTGCGGTCGGCGCTGTATTTGGCTCATGGGAAAGCGATCGGGCAAAGGTTTATCGCCGCCTGAACAATATTCCCGGCGACTGGGGCACTGCGGTCAATGTGCAGGCGATGGTCTTTGGCAATATGGGCGAGACGTCCGCAACGGGCGTTGCCTTTACCCGCGACCCAGCGACGGGCGAGAATGCCTATTATGGCGAATATCTCATAAACGCCCAGGGCGAAGACGTTGTCGCCGGTATCCGTACCCCGCAATATCTCACCAAGGCTGCGCGCGAACGCGCTGGCGCAAAGCCCTTTTCGATGGAAGAAGCGATGCCAGCGGTTTATGCGGAACTGGCACGCGTGTTCGACATTCTGGAAACGCATTATCGCGATATGCAGGACATTGAATTCACCGTTGAACGTGAAAAATTGTGGATGCTGCAAACGCGTTCGGGCAAGCGCACGGCAAAGGCCGCGCTGAAAATCGCGGTTGATATGGCTGACGCTGGCCTGATCACCACGGACGAAGCCGTGCTGCGCGTTGACCCGATGGCGCTGGACCAATTGTTGCACCCGACGCTTGATCCCGATGCAGAGCGCGATGTGCTGACCTCTGGCCTGCCTGCCTCACCTGGCGCAGCTTCAGGCAAAATCGTGTTTGACGCCGACACCGCCGACAAATGGAAAGAGCGGGGCGAGTCCGTCATTTTGGTGCGCGTTGAAACCAGCCCCGAAGACATTCACGGCATGCATGCGGCAACAGGCATTTTGACCGCGCGTGGCGGCATGACGAGCCATGCCGCGGTCGTCGCACGTGGCATGGGCCGGCCATGCGTATCGGGTGCTGGTAGCCTTCAGATTGATGCAGCGGCCAAAACGCTGCGCATTGCGGGACGGACCATGCACGAAGGCGACGTCATCACGCTCGATGGATCAACCGGCGAAGTGATGGCGGGCGAAGTGCCGACCTTGCAGCCTGAGCTGGTGGGTGATTTTGGCACATTAATGGTATGGGCCGACGCTGGCCGCCGGATGAAAGTGCGCGCCAACGCCGAAACACCTTTGGATGCACAAACCGCGCGTGACTTTGGCGCGGAAGGCATTGGCCTGTGCCGGACGGAGCATATGTTCTTTGATGCCGCGCGCATTACCGCTGTGCGCCAGATGATCCTGGCGGATGACGAAAAGGGGCGCCGCGTTGCGCTCGACAAATTGCTGCCCGAACAGCGCAAGGACTTTACCGCAATTTTCGAAGTGATGGCTGGCCTTCCGGTCACCATCCGCTTGCTTGACCCGCCATTGCACGAATTCCTGCCGCATCAGGAAAGCGAATTTGCTGAAGTTGCTGCGGCTGCGGGTGTGGGTATCGAGGTATTGAAACAACGCGCGGCGGAATTGCACGAATTCAATCCGATGCTTGGCCATCGCGGATGCCGCTTGGGCGTGACCTACCCTGAAATCTACGAGATGCAGGCGCGCGCGATTTTCGAAGCCGCCTGTTCACTGGCCGTCGCGCCGGTGCCGGAGATCATGATCCCGCTGGTCGGCACCCGCCGCGAGCTGGAATTGATGAAGGACGTCGTCGACAAGGCAGCCGAAGCTGTCTTCGCCGAGCAGGGCAAGCGCATCGAATATCTCGTTGGCACGATGATCGAGCTGCCCCGCGCCGCCCTGATGGCCGATGAAATCGCTGAAGTCGGTAGCTTCTTCAGCTTTGGCACCAACGACCTTACGCAAACGACATTGGGCGTCAGCCGCGACGATGCCGCACGTTTCCTGACGCATTATGTCGACAAGGGCATTTACGCGCGCGACCCGTTCGTCAGCCTTGATGTTGAAGGCGTCGGTCAGCTCATCGAAATCGCTGTCAACAAAGGCCGCGCGACTCGTCCCGACATCAAGCTCGGCATTTGCGGCGAACATGGCGGCGATCCGGCGTCGATTGCCTTCTGTGAAAAGGTTGGTCTCGATTATGTCAGCGCCTCACCGTACCGCGTGCCCATCGCGCGATTGGCAGCAGCGCAGGCGGCACTTGCCAGCAAGTAATCATTTGTCCTAACCCTCAATCGAGGGAGAGCATTATGAAAACTTGGTACCGGTACGGCATCTGTATCGCGTTAGGATTGTTGGGCGGCGGTGCCGTTGCGGTTCAGCAGGTCCGCGGCGGTCTGAATGACGGCCTCGTTTCGAACGGGCCGTGGGAGACGGGTAAAAGCTTCGGCACTGTCGACGCAAGTACGCTCACCCGCGCGAAGGTTGCTTTGTCGGGCTTGCTTGCCTTGCCTGCAAAAGAGGCAATGTATTTTACCGCGCAAAAGGACAGCGATGGCCGCGCATTAGACGGTCGCTGCAATTATGTCGTGCGCGGCGGTAAGCTCGATGGCCGCTGGTGGAGCGTGACCTTATATGAAGGCGAAGGCTGGCTCGTGAAAAACGCCGCCAAGCGCTGGTCGGTTCCGGCAAGCGCCGTCGCCGTCGATGAAGCCGGCGGTTGGTCGTTCATAGTCTCGCCATCTGCGCAAAGTGGAACATGGCTCCCGACGGGTTCAGTACCTAAATTTGATCTGACGCTTCGGCTATACCATCCATCAACGACCACGATCCAAAGACCTGAGGCGGCGCAGTTGCCAACGATTGAACGCAAGGAGTGCGCATGATGCGGCGTTGGATATTCCCAATATTGGCAGGGGCCGTATTTGGCCTGGGTGCCCATCAGGCGACATTGCTGGCCACACCTTATGCTTTGATGCAGGCAGCGTTGATGAAAGTCGGCAAGCAGGGGCCGGCCAACCAATTTGCATTTGCGCCGATGACGACGGCTGAAAATCAGACGATCGTCCGGCCAAGCCCCGACCTTTCTTATTCCACCTGTGTGTTTGATGTGTCCAAAGGCCCAGTGCTGGTCGATGTGCAGCCCGTGCCCGGCCATTATTGGTCCGTGAGCATATTTGATGCCCGAACAGATGTGGCGGCGGTGCGCAGCGACCGGGACACCAAAGGCAAAGCGGCGCGGCTTGCGCTGGTGAAAGCAGGCCAAGCCGTGCCAGCGGGTTATGAACCCGTGCGCGTCGGCTATGACAGGGGGCTGGTGCTGATCCGGATACTCGTCGCTCCGGCCAGTACCTTTCCATCGGTTGATGCCATCCGCAGAAAATCGACCTGCAGGCAGGTTTGAGGTTCAAATTAGCTATTGCACAACGGAGGGCACCACCCTAATAGCCGCCTTCCAGTGCACCCGTAGCTCAGCTGGATAGAGCATCAGACTACGAATCTGAGGGCCGGGCGTTCGAATCGCTCCGGGTGCACCACTTACACAGGCATCCCCTATCGGGGGTGCCTTTGTTGTTTCTGGGTCATGGAATGAGGCAAACCGACGGAGTAGGCGCATAGAACGCGGCCGCGCGGGAACATTTGCTATCGTTTTCCATTAATCACTTCGAACCGCTTGATCCGCATTTGCTTAAGGGAAACTCCATGAAAATACTCATCGTACTGACATCGCATGACAAGCTCGGCGATACTGGTAAAAAGACCGGCTTCTGGCTCGAAGAATTCGCCGCGCCTTATTATGTTTTCAAGGATGCCGGCGCTGACATCACGCTTGCTTCGCCTAAAGGCGGGCAGCCACCGTTGGATCCAAAAAGCGAAGCGTCTGATGCGCTGACCGAAGCCACAAAACGTTTCAATGACGATCAGGAAGCGCAAGGCGAACTGGCAAACACATCGGTTTTGTCGAGCGTTTCGGCAGACGGCTATGACGCGATCTTTTTCCCAGGCGGCCACGGCCCGCTTTGGGATTTGGCCGAAGATACGGACAGCATCAGGTTGATCGAGACCTTTGCCGCGAGCGACCGGCCTGTTGGCGCGGTGTGCCATGCCCCGGCGGTATTCAAGCATCCCAAAGGCGCAGATGGTCAACCACTGGTTTGGGGCAAGAATGTGACTGGCTTCACCAACACCGAAGAAGATGCTGTCGGCCTGACCGATGTTGTTCCATTCTTGGTAGAGGATATGCTGAAGGCCAATGGCGGTAACTATCATAAAGGTGCGGACTGGGCGTCGTTCGTGGTGACCGACGGAAAGCTTGTAACGGGTCAAAATCCGGCATCGTCGGAAGAGGCGGCGCACAAATTGGTTGAGCTGCTTCAAACGGTAGACGCCTAATCCCGCATCGTGTGCGTCACTGACCCCAGCGCATTTGGGGTCAGGTGGCCGCAACGAGCGTCCTCGATATGCTATGGGTTGCCCAATTGCCATTCAGGGCATAAACGCACCGCGCAACCCCCACGCTGTCGAGAAATAGGCCAAATATGCCGCAAAGTGCCAAATCTGCCATTGTCCTGTTGTCGGGTGGACTCGATTCGATGGTTGTTGCCGGATTGGCGCGTGAGGCTGGCTATGATCTGATTGCGCTGACGATTGACTATAACCAGCGGCACCGCATTGAGCTTGACAGTGCAGCGACCATCGCGGCGCATTTGGGGGCGATTGAACATATCGTCCTGCCGCTTGACCTGACTCGCTTTGGCGGCTCAGCGCTGACTGCAGATATTGATGTCCCTAAAGAGGGTGTTGAAGAGAACGCCATCCCTGTCACCTATGTGCCTGCGCGCAACACGATATTCCTTTCCTTATGCCTTGGCCTTGCCGAAGCACGCGGCGCACGGGATTTGTGGATTGGCATCAATGCGCTCGATTATTCGGGCTATCCCGACTGCCGCCCAGAATTCATTCGCGCCTTTGAAGGCATGGCAAATCTTGCGACCAAGGCGGGTGTTGAAGGCGACCATTTCAGCGTCCACACGCCGTTGCTGCACATGAGCAAGGCGGACATCGCCACTGAAGCGTCGCGGCTTGGGCTTGATGCGGGGATGAGCTGGTCTTGCTATGATCCGACGCCTGATAACAAAGCATGCGGTCAATGTGACGCTTGCCGGCTGCGTGCCAAGGGCTTTGCTGATGCGGGATTACCTGATCCCACGATCTACGCATGAGCTACGCGGTCAAAGAGATTTTCCTCACCCTTCAGGGTGAAGGCGTCCACGCGGGCCGCCGCGCAGTGTTCCTGCGCTTTGCCGGATGCAATTTGTGGACGGGTCGCGAAGAAGATCGCAGCTCTGCCATCTGCCAATTTTGCGATACAGATTTTGTTGGCATGAATGGCGAAAATGGCGGGCGTTATGACGCGGTCGAGCTTGCTGCAAAAGTGACGGCTTTGTGGGGTGATGGCACGCAATCACGCTATGTCGTGATAACAGGCGGTGAACCCATGTTGCAGGTTGATGATGCGATTGTCGAGGCATTGCATGCGCAAGCATTTCAGATTGCCATTGAAAGCAACGGAACGCTTCCGGTCCATCCGGGCATCGATTGGGTCTGCATCAGCCCCAAAGCAGGGTCAGAAGTTGTTCAACATCACGGCGATGAACTGAAACTCGTCTGGCCACAATTGGCGAGTGATTTGGACCGCATGGAAGGATGGCAATTTGCCCATTTCCTCATCCAGCCAATGGACAAAGGCGACGCTGTGCTAAATGCGGCCAGCGTAGAGGAAGCCACACGCTTCGTTATGGACCGTCCGAAATGGCGCTTGTCCTTGCAAAACCACAAGATTTTGGGGCTGCCATAGCCCTTGGTAAATGTGCTTGAAACCTGTTCCCAAAGATGACAGTCTCATGACGGGAAGAGGAGAGCAGGAAAATGGCAAAAGCCGAAGAAGCGCAATTGCGCAGCTACAAAAGCTATTCGAAACGTATGTCCGATCATGTCGCATTTGCACTGGTCGTCTACACATTGATGCTGATATTTTTGGTGACGCCGACCATCGAATCCGGTGGCACGTCGATTTTCCCTTATTTCGTTCTGGTGCTTTTCGTCGGCGCGGTCATACCTTTATGCCGCAATATGGAGCGTCGCTGGCAAGCGCTTGATGCGGCCACATACAATGGCGATGGGCTGCAGACGCAATATACAGCAGACCGGCTGAAGCTTTGGACGGCCGCATTGGCTATCCCTGCATTTTTAGCGGTGGTGTTTACGGTATTTTGAAAGCCGCTTGATTGACGCTGTAACGACCCGCGCCTAAGCGGGAATCATGCTTAAACCTCAAGAAGCGCTTGATCGCGCGCACAATCTCGTTTCCCAAGCCATTAAAGCCGGCGCCGATGCCGCCGATGCCGTTTATGTGTGTGACGCATCGACGGAAGTTCAGGTACGTCTGGGCCAGTTGGAAGATGTGGCCCGTTCCGAAGGCGAAGATATTGGCTTGCGGGTTTTTGTCGGCCAACGTTCGGCGACCATTTCATCGTCCAATATGAACCCCGACATTCTTGCGGGCCTCGTCGCTCGCGCGATCGATATGGCGAAAGAAGCGCCCGAGGATCAATATGCGGGCCTCGCCCCGCAAGACCGGCTGCTCACCGGTGCAATTCCGGATATGGATAGCGACGATGGGCAAGACCCCGATCCGGCGCATCTGCGCGCAGCGGCGCTTGAATGCGAAGATGCCGCGCGCGCCGTTCCCGGTGTGACCAACAGCGAAGGCGCTGGCGCAAGCGCGGCGCGTTCGATCTTTGCGCTGGCCACCAGCTATGGCTTTGCAGGCGTAAAGGCTGGATCAGGCTATGGCATATCGGCAAGCGTGCTGTCGGGCGATGGCGATGCGAAAGAACGCGATTACGACTGGCGTTCGGCCCGACATCTTGCTGACCTCGCCAGTCCCGCCGGCGTCGGCACACGTGCCGGTGAGCGCGCCGTCAAGCGGCTGAACCCCGGCAATATCAAAAGCGGGCAGATGCCCGTGGTCTTTGACCCACGTGTCGGCAGTTCCTTTGTCGGGCACCTGCTTGGCGGTATCAGCGGGTCGGCAATTGCCCGCAAAACAAGCTTTCTGCTGGAATCATTGGGAGCGCAATTGTTCGACAGCGGAATATCGATCATCGACAACCCGCATTTGCAACGCGGCCTCGGTTCACGCGCCTTTGACGGCGAAGGGCTGCCCACGGCACGCCGCGCGATCATCGAAAATGGTGTCCTGACTGGCTGGCTGATGGAAAGCGCATCGGCGCGGCAGTTGGGACTGGAACCGACAGGCCATGCCAGCCGCGGCGTCAGCGGCGCGCCGGGTGTTAGCCCATCGAATGTGCATCTGGAGGGCGGCACTGTTAGCGTTGCTGAACTGATCGCCGACATCAAGCATGGCATCTATGTGCACGAACTTGCCGGGCAGGGTGTAAACCCGGTGACGGGCGATTATAGCCGTGGTGCCGCCGGTTTCCTCATCATCGATGGCGAAATTGCCGGACCCGTGAGCGAGTTTACCATTGCCGGAAACCTAAAGGACATGTTTGCAGCGATGACTGCAGCAAATGATCTGGAATTCATCCGCAGCATCAATGTGCCGACTTTGCGGATCGACGGCATGATGATCGCAGGTGCCTGAGCGCCAGCTTGATAGAGACGCCGTAATTGCGGCCACGCAAGAGGCAGCGGCGCTCGCATTTGCCAGTTGGCGTGATGGTGCAGTGCCCGACGCCAAGGTTTGGGAAAAGAGCCACGACAATTTCGTGAGCGAAATCGACATGGCGGTAGACGCGTTACTGACTACACGTTTGCAGGCGATATTGCCTGAAGCCGCATGGTTGTCCGAAGAGACGCTGGATGACCCGAAACGGCTGGATGCGCGGCTGCTGTGGCTGGTCGACCCCATCGATGGCACACGCGACTATGTGCGCGGACGCAGCGGCTGGTGCGTGTCAGTGGCGCTGGTGGCCGATGGCATTCCGGTATTTGCGGTGATGGCAGCGCCGGCTGAAGACAAAATCTGGGTAGCGGCGCGTGGCGAAGGCGTAACGTGCAACAATGCGCCTCTGGCAGGCAGCACGCGGCTGGACTTTATGGGGTCACGTGTGCCCGCCGATGAATTGCCGAGGCTGGATGCGGACCTTGTGACCGTGACCAAGCCCAACAGCATCGCGATGCGGATGACGATGGTCGCCTGTGACCGCGCCGACTTGGTCGCAACGCTGCGCTGGGGCCATGAATGGGACGTCGCCGCTGCGCACCTTGTGGCGCAGGAGGCTGGCGCAGTCGTAACCGACGCGCTTGGAGGACCCATAATATATAACAAGCGCAAGCCATTGGATTTTGGCCTTATCTGTTGCGCGCCAGGGATACACGGGACTGTGGTCGAGCGGCTGTCGGAGCGGGCGGCTAGGATTTTGTCGGGGTCCTGAATGTGTTCAAAGTCCCTAGACTCGTCATGCTGAACGCGTTTCAGCATAATACACCAACATCGCCTGTTATCCTGAAACAAGTTCAGGATGACGTATGTGGGGGGTACTCGCATTTGGCTTGTTCTGTCTGACGAAACTTGTGGAACTAAACCCTCGCCCGCGTCCACAAATTACTGCGGTCCATGTCACGCGGGTTGTTCGCAACAGCGTCGACAAGCGCCTTGCGCACCCAACGAAATTTTTCGGGCCGGCTGGTGAAAATCCGTTGGTCCCATGCTTGGGCGTCAGCGGCGCGGACTTTGCGCGCGATCTCGCCATAAATACCTGCGGCGGATAACACTGCCCATCGTGCGCGCAGCGGCAGATAAGCTGCGCCGACGCGTGCCGACGCCTCATATTGCTCCGCCTCATCGGCGAGCCAGCGGCCCATCAGTGCCAATTTCTTACGATTATGTGGCTTCATATGCTCGCCCGGGCCGATGTCGAGCATCGCCAGCCAGTCATCAGGCAAATAGCAACGTCCAGCGGCGTTATCTTCGGCAATATCGCGCGCGATATTCGCGAGCTGAAACGCCAAGCCAAGGTCACAGGCGCGGTCGAGCGTTGCATCGTCGTCTGCCCGAACGCCCATCACCACCGCCATCATCACGCCAACCGCGCCAGCGACATGGTAGCAATATTGGTACAGGTCGCTTTCGCGGCGGGGATGCCAATCGGCGGCATCTAGCGCAAAGCCTTCGATGACATCTTCGGCCATGCGCGGGGTAATGCCACACTCGCGCGCGACAACGCCGAGGCAGTCGAACGCTGGTTCACCCGTTGGCGTGCCCGCCAGTGCGGTTGCGGTCAGCGTGCGAATGGCGGCGAGGCTTTGCTGGGGGTCAGTGACGGTCTCCATCGCACCGCCATGGTCCTGACCATCGGCCATATCGTCGCATTTGCGGCACCATGCGTAGAGCAGCCAGACGCGCTCGCGCGTCGTGCGGTCAAACAAGCGGCTGGCGAAACGGAACGACTTTGATCCGCGCGCTATGCTTTCCTGCGCAAATTCCACCAGGGCAGGGCGATCAAAATCAGCCACGGCAAAAACCTGTGCAAGGGCCAATGGGCGCTGCTTTCACAAATCGTCCGCCTTCATCTGGAAGATGGTCTTGTGCGGAACATAGGCAGCCATCTTGTCGAGCAAGCCATCAAGCATGTCATCGACAATCATGATGCCCGCATGTTGCGGCCGGATGAAGCCAACGTCGATCATATTCTGATTAAACGCGATAAGCTGATCGTAGAAACCGGCAATGTTCAAAACGCCGACTGGCTTTTGATGGTAGCCCAACTGTGACCAGCTAATCGCTTCCCACAATTCGTCCATCGTCCCGACACCGCCGGGAATAGTGATGAAACCATCGGATAGGTCCGTGAACCGCGCTTTGCGTTCGTGCATGCCGGAGACTACGTGCAGTTCGGTACAGCCCTTGTGCGCAACTTCAGCGCCAACCAAAGCTTCGGGAATGATACCAATCACTTCGCCGCCTGCCGCCAATGCGGCATCGGCGACTGCGCCCATGAGGCCCAGCCGGCCGCCGCCATAGACGACGCCAATGCCGCGTTTGGCGAGTGCCCTGCCAACTTCGGCTGCTGCCATGATATAGATCGGGTTCTCAGGCGTGGCCGAGCCGCAATAGACAGCGATACGTTTCATGATCGTGCATCCTCTAACATCAATGCGGCGGTTGCCTTTGCGCTGCCCACAACGCCAGGAATACCAGCGCCGGGGTGCGTGCCGGCGCCGACAAAATACAAATTAGGTATCGCGTCATCGCGGTTGTGTGCACGCATATAAGCCGACTGCCAGAGCACAGGCTCAAGGCTGAACGCGCTGCCCAAATGCGCCGACAGGTCGCGGCCAAAATCGGCAGGCGTGTAATGGAACTGAGTCATGATACGGCTTCGGATGTCAGGGATGAGGCGGCGCTCAAGTTCATCCAAAATCCGTTCCTTTAACGCTTCGCCGACATCACTATCCCAATTGAGCGGCGCTTTGCCCATATGCGCGACGGGCGCGAGGACATAAAATGTCGAGCAACCTTCCGGCGCAAGGCTTGGGTCAGTCACGGTCGGATGGTGCAGATAGAGCGAAAAATCTTTTGGCAAAACGCCGTTTTTAAAAATGTCGTCCAGCAGCCCTTTATAGCGTGGGCCAAACAGGATCATGTGGTGCGGGATGCCCGGCCATGTACCTTTGATGCCAAGGTGCAGCACGAAAAGCGACGGCGACCAGCTTTTGCGCTGTAGCGACTTAGTTGCCCGTTCACCGCGCTTGTTGCTGGTCAGCAGGTCCTTATAGGTGTGCATCAGGTCGCCATTGGATGCTGCCATATCGCAGTCCATGCGCCAGCCCGATTTCGTGCGGACGCCAATGACCTTGTCACCGCGCGTTTCAATTTCTTCGACCGGATCGCCCAGACGGATAGTCCCGCCGAGCCGCTCGAAATGCGTCACCATCGCAGCGACGAGCCTGTTGGTGCCGCCCTTGGCGAACCAGACACCGCCCTCTTTTTCAATCGTGTGGATCAGCGCATAAATCGCGCTGGTGCTCATCGGGTTTCCGCCCACGAGCAAAGTATGAAACGACAACGCCTCGCGCAGCTTTTCGTCTTTGACGTAAGACGAGACAATCGAATAGACTGATCGCCATGCCTGATATTTCATCAGCGCAGGGGCAGCCTTGATCATCGACGCGAAGTCGAGGAACGCAACCGAACCGAGCTTCTGATAGCCTTCTTTGAACACGCCCTTCGAATATTCAAGGAACCTGCGGTAGCCCTCGACATCATCGGGGTTCAGCTTTTCAATTTCCGCTTTCAGGCCGGGCGCGTCATTCGAATAATCGAAGTTAGTACCATCGGGCCAATTCAACCGGTAAAACGGGAACACGGGCATCAATTCAATGTCATCCGCCATTTTATGGCCGGACAGCTCCCACAATTCTTCAAGGCATGGCGGGTCGGTGATGACCGTCGGCCCCCCGTCAAAGGTAAAGCCGTCCTTTTCCCAATAATAAGCGCGGCCACCGGGCTTGTCGCGGGCTTCTATGATGGTCGTCGATATGCCCGCAGATTGAAGCCGCATTGCAAGCGCAAGTCCACCAAATCCAGCACCGATAATCGCTGCTGTCTTCGTCATTTTTTCTTGCTCCGGATCGCTCTGATGGCTTTCCCGATGGCAATGGGCGGCTTACCCGTCAGGATACGCGCCATGTCACCCATCGTTGTATTTCCGGCATAAAAGCGTTCAATTAATCCGGGATTTAACCGGTAGAAACGTTCCAATATTTTGTAGCGGTCCGATGTATCCGCGCCTCGGAACAGCATCCGGTTGAGCATGCGGAAAAATTTGCCCTTTTCCCAATGTTCCTGCGCACGCTGGCGCAGAAGGAGATTGAGCTTGTCGCCGTCGAGATCGGGTTGCTCAGCGATGAAGATGGCGTTGCGCACGGCGTCGGGCAGTGAATAGCTGGTCACTGCCTGAAAAAACGCTCCGCGTGCGCCAGCTTTTGCCGTGCGGCCGCTGCCGCTTGCCCAATAGCTCTCCAGATCGCCGCCCATCACGACGGGCAGCACGCCGTTTTCTTCACGCAACACGCGTTCGACTTTCCAGCCTTTTTCGTCGGCATAGGCCGCCAGGCGCTGCCGCAATATACGCGGATCATGGTCGGGCTTGTCGCTGTAATAGGTGTCTTCGACAAACACCTTGTCCATCCCGAATGGCAGGACATAGACGAAGCGATAACCATCATGCTGGTCCACTGTTGCGTCCATGACGATGGGCTTGGTCAAGTTGTGTGGCTCTGACAATTGCATCAACTGGCCGGTAAATTTCTGCCAGCCGCAATCGAGATGGTTCAAATCGCCCGCGCCGCGCACGTCAATCACGCCGCCGGCATTGATGCGCTGCGCGCCGTCGAGGACAACAAGCCGGGGCGAAACGGCCTTCACTTCACGGCCAAGCATCAATGATGACGCAGGAAGATTCTTGCGCAACACCCAGTCCAGCCGTTCGGACTCAATCGTGTAATAGATGTTATCAAGCGCGCGGCTATGGGCAGGAAATTTCACTTCATAGCCCGACCAGCCATAAGTTACCAAAGGCGCAGTCAGCCAGCGATGCTCGGGCAATATGTCGCTCGCAAAGTAGCTCCAGATATGGTTGCCGCCAAAGCTTTCGCCTTGTTCAATCAGGACGATTTTCAGCTCCGGTCGCATTTTACCCAGTGCGAGCGCAATCAGCCCGCCCGCAAGCCCGCCGCCGACAATGGCCAAATCACATTTGATGTTTTCGCGTGTCACCATGCAGCCCTAGCGCAGCCGTTTTACAAGGGGAAGGCTTCTGCCACGGTAATGCACAGCTTTATGTGCAACGATCGGACCGCGCAGCGAGGCAGCGCTAATTTTCCTATATGCGAACGATAGTGAAAACGCGTAAGTGCGTCGTCAAACGGGGGGATATATCATGCGTAAAAAATGGCTTTTGGCCGTCCTAGGCGGACTGGCCGTAGCTGGCGGTGCGGCATATGTAAAACGCGACGCATTGGCGATGGCATTGATCGCGCGCGCCGCGGACAGTGCGATGACGCGCAATGTCATGGCTGATTTGCCCGCAAACGCACTGCATGTCGGATTTTGCGGCACAGGTTCGCCCTTGCCAAACCGTGACCGCGCTGCGGCTTGCACCGTTGTGATCGCCGGTGGCCGGTTGTTTGTATTCGATATGGGTGAAGGATCGGGCAAGACCTTGTCGCTGATGGGGATGCCGCTCGACAAGATTGAGGGCGTCTGGCTCACACATTTGCACAGCGACCATTTTGAAGGCCTTGGCCCGTTCACGTTGCAACGATGGGCAGGGACGAGCGCAAAAACGCCGCTGCCTGTGTCGGGCCCTGAAGGCGTCACGGAAATCACTAATGGGCTGAATGCGGCCTACCGGATCGATTCGACGTACCGCATCGCCCATCACGGGGCGGCGGTTGTGCCGCAATCGGGCTTTGGCATGACGGGCAAGGCGATCCAGCCGGGCGTGGTCTACAATGCCAATGACGTGCGTATTACCGCCTTCGCGGTGGACCATGATCCGATCAAGCCCGCCTTTGGCTATCGTGTGGATTACAAAGGCCGAAGCGTCACCATTTCAGGCGACACCGCATTTACCCCCGCACTCGCTAAGGCTGCTAAGGGTTCTGATCTGTTCGTAAGCGAACTGCTGTCGCCACGCATGGTCAAGATCCTTGCGAACAGCGCACAAAAGGCTGGCATGATAAACCGTGCCAAAATCTTCGACGATATCCAGAATTACCATATCAGCCCCGAACAAGCCGCGGATGTCGCAACGGCGTCAGGCGCTGGCATGTTGGCCTTTACCCATATCGTCCCGTCGGTGCCCAAGCCGCTCGAATTCGCGCTGATTGGTGATGCGGCGAGCCGGTATAAGGGACCAATCAAGGTCATGCATGATGGCGATATCATCAGTATTTCCGGTCCCGCTGATTTCGAAACGCGCAATTTGCTAAACCGATAGCAAAAAGGGTAAAGGCGTCGGATGGATTCCTGGCTCATCTTGTTATTATCGACCTTAGCGATGACGACAATTGTTGGCGTCCGCTACTTGCTTGTCAGCGGTGCTTTTGCATGGGCAACGAAATTTCGTGAGCCCGGTCTTTATCTTGGCCTCGACCAACAGATCCGCCGCGAAATCGGCTGGAGCCTTGCGAGTGCCGCGATTTACGGCATTCCTGCAGGCATCGTCGCCTGGGGATGGGACAATCTGGGCTGGACATTGATTTACCGCGATATTGGCGCGTATCCGCTCTGGTATCTGCCAGTTTCGGTACTTCTTTACCTTTTTGCGCATGACACATGGTTTTATTGGACCCATCGCCTGATGCACCGCCCGTTTTGGTTCAAGGCGGCGCATGCAGTCCATCATGAAAGCCGCCCGCCAACGGCATGGGCCGCAATGTCGTTCCATCCATGGGAGGCATTATCGGGCGCTTTCGTCATTCCGTTTTTGGTATTCGTCATTCCCATTCATGTTGCGTCTTTGGGCATCGTGTTATCGGTGATGACGATAATGGGCGTTACGAACCATATGGGGTGGGAGTGTTTCCCGAAATTCATAGTTAACGGCAAATTAGGACGGTTGCTGATAACAGCGACACATCATCAGAAGCATCACGACGCGTATCGGGGGAATTATGGGTTGTATTTCAGGTTTTGGGATAAAATGTGCGGCACTGACCTTGGTCTCGGCAATTGGGATCGCAACGCTCAGCGGCGCGGTTGAGGCTGCGCCAGGTACAGCGACAATCGACATCAATATTCAAGGCTTGCGCAGCGCAAAGGGCAATGTCCTCGTCTGCGTGACGGCCAATCCAAAATATTTCCCCGATTGTGGTAAAGATCCCAAAAGTTACCGCAGCAGCGTGCCGGCGCGAACCGCCACCAGCGTTTCTTTTACAGGCATCAATCCCGGCACCTACGCTGTCGCCCTTCATCATGATGAAAACGCCAACAGCAAAATGGACATGGCCGTTTTCGTGCCGCGTGAAGGTTTCGGCTTTTCCCGCAATCCTGCTGTCGTCACTGGTCCGCCGAAGTTCAAGGCAGCCGCTTTTTCGGTAAATGGCGCCGAAGTCAGCCAAACGGTGAAGATGAAATACATGTTTTAACGCCAATGTCTTTGGCGGCGGCGGAACCAACTGACGCCGCGCGTTGTTCCCATCTGAATAATTTGGGATCACAACATGCATATTTTAAATCGCTGCGTCGCAGCCTTGTTTGCGAGCGCCACAATTTGCGCTCCGGCTTTTGCGCAAGAAGCGACGACAGACGCAGCAGACACTACAGAGCGCGGCATATTCGCAGGCGATTGGGTCACGGTCGGCATTGGTGTGGGTTACGCGCCAAGCTATGAGGGTTCGAACGATTATGTCTTGTTCCCAGCGCCCATCGCACAGGGCAGTATCGGCGGCATCGAATTTGGTGCACGCGGGCCCGGTCTGTATGCCGACTTGATCGCCGACAGCAACAGCGACAACAACATCAAATTTCTCGCCGGGCCGCTCTTCCGCGTGCGCTTGGATCGCAACAGCAATATCAAGGACCCAGTCGTCCGTTTGTTGGGCAAGGAAGACGTCGCCATTGAAGTTGGTGCCACGCTTGGTATATCTTTTGCGAAGGTTATTAATCCGTTCGACAATCTATCATTTTCAACGGACATCCAATGGGATGTCGCAGGCGCGCACAAGGGCCGTTTGATTAGCCCAAGCATCAGCTATTCGACGCCGCTCTCCACTGCGATTTTCACAAGTCTCAGCGTTTCCGCGACACATGTCGATGGCAATTATGCCGACACCTATTTCAGTATCGATGCAGTGGGCAGCGCGGCAAGCGGGCTACCGCAATTTGATGCCGATGGTGGCTGGAAAAGCTATGGCGCAAGCCTGCTGGGCGGCGTCGATTTATCCGGCGATGCCCGCGATGGCGGCTGGGGCGTATTTGGCCTCATCAGTTACGCGCGAATGACGGGTGATGCCAAACGATCACCTGTAACATCGCTGCGCGGTGATGCCGATCAGTGGTTTTTGGCCGGCGGGATCAGCTATACTTTCTGACTCGCCTTAACGAGTTGGAAATCATGTTCGGGCCATAATCGCGCGTCTCTGCAAAAGGGTGCCCAGTATGATTTCGTCGCACAGTCAATTTACGTCCAGTTCGTCTCAACCTGCGACCGGCAAGTCCGCCGAGGCGCCACGTGCACTCACGCGTGAGGCACGCTTGAGCTGGATTGGATCGAAACTGGCGCAACTGATCGACATTGAAGACAACCGGCTTGATGACCTGCACCACCGTCTGTGGATGCGGATATTGCAAAGCGGCCTTGAACCCGCCGCTCCGCGCAATGAAACCGATCAGCTTGCCATCCACATTCTTGCGGTTGCAACATTGGCCGACGACGTCGCGTCGAAAGACGGACCGAAGGCCGCCATAGCCGCAGTCATGCACGCCAGCGGCGACAGCCTTGAACCGTTGCTTGCGGAGAAATTCCTGCGCCTCGCAAGCTCGCCCATATTCTGGATGGCGCTTCGGTCGGATAAAGTGATCGACGCCTAACTGCGGTCAAATCGCATTGACGGGTAACCTCAAATAAATATGACCCCCCGGCGAAGCAGGCGGGAATTTGGTGGCATTGCCCCTTGCCAAATATCTTGAAAGCCGCACCGCGATTGCGCGCACTGTCTTTGCGCTGATGGTGATTGCGGTAGCGATATTCATCCTGCTGGACTGACGCCCTTCGCTCGCCTAATACGTCACCATACTCGGGGAGTCGTGTGACTGAGAGGGATGGGTAACGCCATCCGACCCGCTGAACCTGATCCCGTTGATGCGGGCGTAGGGAGGTGAGACCGCAGCCAGTCCGGGGGACTGGCGAGGACCGACCCCGGTCTTCATGCCTATCGCTCTCCTGCGAGACATTTGGAGAGATTACATGGCAGACATTCCCGCACGCACCGAAATAGGCGT
>JAIXOE010000064.1 GCA_027486895.1 Sphingomonadales bacterium | reverse complement strand
CGTTACACCGAAGCACGGTTGAATAAGGTCGCCAATGCGCTGCTGGATGATCTCGACAAAGACACTGTCGATTTCCAACCCAACTATGACGGCAGCCGCGAAGAGCCTCAGGTTCTGCCTGCGCGCTTCCCCAACCTTTTGGTCAACGGCGCTGGCGGTATCGCTGTTGGCATGGCGACCAACATCCCGCCACACAATCTGGGCGAAGTTATCAAAGCCTGCTTGGCCTATATCGACAACCCGGCGATCAGCATTGATGAACTGATCGAGATCGTCCCTGCCCCCGATTTCCCGACTGGGCCATTAATCCTTGGCACCGGCGGCGCACGTTCCGCCTATCGCGAAGGCAAGGGCTCAATCATGCAGCGCGCGCGCCACGAGATTGAGGAAGGAAAAGGCGATCGTCGTTCAATCGTCCTGACCAGCATTCCGTTTCAGGTCGGCAAGTCCGGTCTTGTCGAAAAAATCGCCGAAGCCGCTAAGGACAAGCGCATTGAGGGCGTCTCCGACATTCGCGATGAATCCAGCCGCAAGGGCGTGCGCATCGTCATCGACCTGAAACGTGATGCGACCACAGATGTGGTGCTCAACCAGTTGTGGCGCCATACGCAGGCGCAATCGAGTTTCCCGGCCAATATGCTCGCCATTCGCGGCGGACGGCCTGAGGTCCTCAACCTGCGTGATATCATCGAAGCGTTCATCCGTTTCCGCGAAGAGGTCATCACTCGCCGGACGAAGTTCGAACTGAACAAGGCCCGCGAACGCGCGCATTTGTTGCTCGGACTTGTCGTTGCCGTCACCAATTTGGACGAAGTTGTCCGCATCATTCGTGGTTCCGCCAGTCCTGCCGAAGCGCGCGCTGCTCTGATTGCGCGCAAATGGCCAATTGCTGAGATTGCCTCGTACATCAAATTGGTGGAAGCGGTTGAAACCGAAATTACCGGCGATAGTTACCAATTGTCTGAGCTTCAGGTTCGCGCCATTCTTGAACTGCGCTTGCATCGCCTGACTGCACTTGGTCGAGACGAAATTGGCAAAGAACTTCAAGGGCTTGCTGAAAGCATCGCAGAGTTTCTCGCGATTTTGGGCGACCGCGTAAAGCTGTACGCAGTATTGCGCGAAGAGCTGGTCGCCATTGACGCCGAATTTTCGACGCCGCGCTTGTGCGAAATCACCGCCAGCTGGGACGGCTTGGACGACGAAGACCTCATGGAACGTGAGGAAATGGTCGTCACCGTCACGCATGGCGGTTATATCAAACGTACGGCACTTGCGACATTCCGTGCGCAAAACCGTGGCGGCAAAGGCCGCGCAGGCATGGCGACCAAGGATGAAGATGCAGTCACGGAACTGTTCGTCACCAGCACGCACACGCCAGTGCTGTTCTTCTCCAACATCGGAAAAGTTTATCGGCTTAAGGTTTGGAAGCTGCCTGAAGGTGGCCCGTCGACGCGTGGACGCCCGATGGTCAACCTGCTGCCGCTTGGCGAAGGCGAAGTCATTTCCAACGTTTTGACCTTGCCCGAAGATGAAGCTGAATGGGGCGGCCTGAGCGTCGTTTTTGCTACTGCCAAGGGTTATGCCCGCCGCAACAGCATGGATGCGTTTGCCAACGTCCCAAGCAACGGCAAAATCGCCATGAAGTTCGAAGGCGAAGATGCCGACGATAAGTTGATCGGTGTCGAGTTGCTCAGCGCTGAAGACGACGTCTTGCTGGCAAGCCGCAACGGTAAGGCGATCCGCTTTGCCGCAGATGACATTCGTGAATTCCAAAGCCGCGCATCAACAGGTGTTCGCGCCATGAAGTTGGCTCAGGGCGACGAAGTAATCTCGCTGTCAATTCTGCAACGCGTCGGCACGACACCAGAGGAGCGCGAAGATTATCTGCGCTTTGCCCCTTGGAAGCCCGAGAAGGAAGGCGAGCCTACGATGTCAGCGGAACGCATTTCCGAAATGGCCGAACGCGAACAGTTCATCCTCACCGTATGCGCCAATGGCTATGGCAAGCTTTCATCGGCTTATGGCTATCGCCGTACCGGTCGAGGTGGTCAGGGCATTACCAATATCGATAATATCGAGCGTAACGGCCCCGTTGTGGCTAGCTTCCCAGCAACCAAGGGCGACCAATTGATGCTCGTCACTGATCAGGCAAAGCTTATCCGCATGCCGCTGGACAGCTTGCGCGTCCTTGGTCGCGGCACCGCTGGCGTGCGCTTGTTCAACGTTGGCGACAATGAACATGTTGTCGGCGCTGCAAAGATTGACGAGAGCGATGATGAGGCGGACGTATCCATCGACGACATGAGCGATGTTGCATCCGTCGATGTCGCTGCACCGGATGGAACCGACCCAGCATGAGCACAGGGCATGTGATTGCAGCAGTTCTTGCAGCCGCCACGCAAAGCACGCCTGCTGTTCCTGCCGCTGCACCGAATGATTATGCGCTTGAGCAGAATTGGCTTTGCCGTCCAGGCCGTCGTGACGCCTGCAGCACACCTAGCCTTGACGTAACCGAGGTTGCGCCAGATGGAACGCGCATGGTCCGCAAGGTAATGCGGGCCAAAGCACCTGAAGCCGACTGCTTCTATGTGTACCCGACCTTGTCATATGATCCGGGCGGAAATAGCGACATGATCGCCAATGACGAGGAACGCCGCGTCGTTGAGGCGCAGTTTGCGCGCTTCGGTACCGAATGCCGGACCTTTGCGCCCATTTATCGTCAATCGACCTTAAGCTGGTTGCGTTCAAACATGACCGGGAACCCGATCCCGATGGATCCGGAATTGCGGTATAATGACGTGCGCGATGCCTGGCGGCGTTATATGGCGGCGGATAACAAGGGGCGGCCATTTGTTCTTGTTGGACATTCGCAAGGTTCGGGATTGCTCAAGCGCCTGATTGCCGAGGAAATTGAAGGGAAACCCGCCGCGACGCAGATGCTGTCGGCAATGCTTGCAGGTACCAATGTCGCAGTACCCAAGGGCAAAGACCAAGGCGCCGATTTGAAACAGACGCCGGTCTGCCGGAAAGCCGGGCAGACCAATTGCGTCATTGCGTGGACAAGTTTTCGCGAAACCACGCCGCCACCTGCGAACGGCCGTTTTGGCCATGTATCCGACCCAGCGCAGGAAACGATTTGCGCCAACCCCGCTGCGCTTGGCGGTGGCATGGCTACAGTAAACGCACGTTTCCCTGCGGGCGCTGGAATTGGCGACTTAGTGGCAGATAGCCCGCGCTGGACCAAAGACAATGCCCCCATTACCACGCCCAGCGTCGCGGTTCCGGGTCTATACGCGGCGCAGTGCGTGACGGTGAACGGCGCCAATGTGCTTTCGGTCCGCATTAACGCAGACCCTGCTGATCCCCGTATTGACGACGTTGGCGGTGACGTGCGCTTTGGCGCATTTGTCGCACAGGATTGGGGGCTTCACCTGATCGACGTGTCGCTGGTTATGCAGGATATGGTTGATCTGGTGCCCGTGCAGTTGGCTGCATGGAAAGCGCGCAGCCGCTAGGAACGGTCTTTGCCATGAAGGTTGCAATGTAGGATTTGATTTGAGACCCTGCACGCTAGCAACGTGCTTGTCCGCTCTTTCACAATGTCGATATTTTGCTTTTTGTAAGGGCGCGACATCACGGTTAAAGCGACAAACGAGACAGCTAGAATATCGTCGCTGGTCGCTTTTGTCGCTTTAGGACGCCTCCCAAACGGGCTTAAGCTCAATCGCGCTCTTCGCCTTCGGGAAAGTGGCCGCGTTTTACGAGTGTTTGCGCGATCCCCACGGCGATCATCAACACACCGAAATAATATAGATACCAAATCGCGATCCCCGAAACTTCGGAATTTGCGAGTGGACCAAGCTCAGCGAAAATCAGCAAGTCCGAAATTACGAACAAAATCGCGCCAACACCAACACGATAGCGCGGAAAATTACTGCTCCACGCCATGGCGGCCATCGCGGCAAGAATGACGCTATAAGCGGCAACCTGAACGCCTTCGTCACGGCTATCGGGCAGGAAAAAGGCTATAAAAGGCGTGGCCAGCAATATCGTTACAGCGAGTAACTTCTGACTGAACGCCGCGCCAATTCTGCGATGCCGGAGGTAAATCGCGATGCCGACCAGATGCCCAGCAGCGAACGCCAATGCGCCGGCAACCATGCTGAGCTCGATGAGACCATCGCCCAGTGCATAAAAAGCCAGCATGACCGCCAAGAGAATGAATTCACCCACATGATGGCGGCGTAGCGCAAATGGCACAAGCAAACCAACCGCAGCCATTTTCCAGATAACCGCGAATAATCCGCCCTCAAGTGGCAGAAACAGCCAGGTCGCGGGGAAGCTGAGGCCGGCAAAAAGGCTGGCCAACAGCCATGGTCGTTTATGTGCGAGATCTTGAGCCATCGTCAGATGCATCGTTCAAACATCCACGCAAGACAAGCGGAATATAGCCCATCATGCTATCCGCAGTCAGCCCCGGCCCGGCACGTAGGCCGATATCCCCATGCAACCATGCGCCCATGCATGCTGCGTCGAAAGGCGAAGCGCCTTGCGCCAACAGCCCGCAGACAAGCCCAGTGAGCACATCGCCAGACCCCGCGGTTGCCAGCCAAGGAGAGGCGTGGCGGTTGACCAAAGTTTGACCATTGGGTGCAGCTACCCATGTCTGCGGCCCTTTTAGAAGGACTACGCATTGCGCACGGTCAGATGCTTGTCGCACCGCTATTGCGGGGTCTTCTGTCGAAATATCAGGAAACAAGCGCCGAAATTCGCCGACATGCGGTGTCATGACGTCATTCGGCCGTGTAGCCCGAAAAAGCAAAGCCGGGTTATCTTCAAAGGCGGTCAGTGCATCGGCATCCAAGACGATGGCGATATCCTGCTCAAGCAGCTTCAACACGGTGGTTTGAACATTTGCCCCCGTCCCTGCTGCCGGACCAACGGCCAAAGCTGTGACGCGGCTGTCGATGCAGGCCAATCCAGCGTCCGCTTCCCGCAGCATGATGGCGGTAACATGTGCGGCGTGCTCAGCCAGAGCGAGCCTGTCGCCAACAATGGTAACAAGCCCTGCCCCGACCTCTAATGCGGCCTGTGCAGAAAGACGGGATGCACCGGTGCGCAATGTCGGTCCGCTCCAGATCATGGCATGCCCGCGGCTATATTTATGCGCGTCGGACGGCGGCGGGACGAGCGTTGGCCGGCTTATTGTGCGGTTTTCGGTGTAGTTAAGCGTAAATCCCATAGTCCATCTTGCCGCTTTTACCTGTGCAGCGCCAAAGATTTTTGATAGCCGTCCCAACATGACCAAATCATATGACGTTCAAATTATCGGTGGCGGCCTTGCTGGATGCGAAGCGGCATGGCAGCTTGCGCAGCGCGGCATGCGGGTAAAACTCTCGGAAATGCGTGGCTCAGGGGACATGACCCCGGCGCACCAGACCGACGGCCTTGCCGAACTGGTATGTTCGAACAGCTTTCGTTCGGATGATGCGGAAAACAACGCCGTTGGCCTCCTGCATCAGGAAATGCGCGATCTGGGGTCGCTTATCATGCAAGCCGCCGAAGTCGCGAAGGTTCCGGCCGGCTCCGCGCTTGCTGTTGATCGTGATGTCTTCTCAGAAACTGTCACCAAGCATCTGCAAAGTAATCCAAATATCGACATCGTTCGCGAGCGTATCGACGCCATTCCGGCGGACCTGCCGGTCATCATCGCGACTGGTCCATTGACGGCGACCAACCTTGCAGAAAGTATCATGGCGAAAACCGGTGAGGATCGCCTGGCTTTTTTCGACGCAATTGCGCCGATTGTCTACCATGACAGCATCGACATGGACATCGCATGGTACGCATCGCGATGGGACAAAGGCGAAGGCAAAGACTATATCAACTGCCCAATGGATGAAGCGCAATATCGCGCATTTCATCAAGGTTTGCTCGATTCCGATAAATCGGAATTCAAGGAATGGGAAACAAACACACCCTATTTCGAGGGATGTATGCCCATCGAAGTGATGGCCTCCCGCGGGCTGGATACGCTTCGATTTGGTCCAATGAAGCCCGTCGGTCTTGATAATCCACGTACTGGGCGCTGGGCCCATGCCGTGGTGCAGCTGCGTCAGGATAACAAGCAGGGCACATTATGGAACATGGTCGGGTTCCAAACCAAGATGAAGCACGGCGCCCAGGTCGAACTGCTGCGCACAATACCCGGGCTAGAAAAGGCTGAATTTGCGCGGCTTGGCGGCCTCCATCGCAATACATTCATCCGTTCGCCCATTCTTCTGGATCGTCAGCTGCGCCTCAAGTCCGCACCGCACATCCGCTTTGCCGGACAAATCACGGGCTGCGAAGGCTATGTCGAAAGCAGCGCGGTTGGACTGATGGCCGGGATTATGACTGCAGCCGACATTTCGGGCCGCACAGTCACACCGCCGCCACCAACCACCGCGCTTGGCGCGCTGCTTGGCCACATCACAGGGGATGCCCTCGCTGATGATTATCAGCCGATGAATATCAACTTTGGGCTATTCGCGCCGCTTGACGAAAAAGTGCACAAGAAATCACGCAAAGCAGCGATGACGGGTCGTGCACGGACTGACTTAAATAGCTGGATCAGCCAACAAAAAGTCGCAGCCTAACAACGGCATCCCGGTTTAGCGGCTTGTTTCGGACGCGTTTGCGCGAATTCCTTGCGCGTGAGCAATTGGTCCTTGTTTCCGTCAGCACCCGCAAAACGTTGGCCCGTAGCCGCTGCCCATTCCTCAAAGGTGAGCAAGTTGTTGCCGTCCCGGTCCAACGCTTTGAAGGCTTTTGTTCGGCTGCCCATCATTTCCAAGCGCGAAACAAGTTCGTCCCGGTTGCGATCATAGCGGTTGAAGCGCACTTCCTCGCGGCTTGCCTTTGGCGCTTCGGGCGGAGTCGGCGGCGCAGGACCAAATGCAGGCGCATTTGGGCCTGCTTTGGGTAAAGCATCAGAAATAGCTGCAGGCGGGGGTGCTGCAGGGATCAAATTTGGCTGATTTGCCTGCGTTTGCCAAAACCAAAGTCCCGACCCGGCGAGCAACAATGCGGCTACTCCGCCAACCAATATCCGCTGCATGACCTTCCCCTCATAATGACGTCATGGCGATACGGCCACAAACCTACCACCCCGTCAAGGCATGGGCGATGAGACGCGGTCCGGAAACATTGCGGACGGACATGGCCAATATCGACAACGGACGAAGTCGGCGGCCTTTAGGCAGCGCTGGAAGCGGTTGTGCATCTAACACGTTCAATTGAGACGGGAATTCCAAGCGCAGCCAATCCACCGTCCATTGCTGTGACAACGCACGCACATCGGATGCGTGGCCGGTCCATTGTGCGTAGGAACCAAATATGGCCCCCCCGCGCAAACGACTATGTTTCTCAACATCCTGCGGGGCCCAAGCCCCCTCACCCAGCAACAGCTCCCAAGCCGAGACAAGGTCCTCCAGCGCAGCCGCTGAGATTTTGTCACCACATACGCCAAGCGCTTGCAGCAATGGCTCACCTTTCGGGCGCAGCGCGGGTTCGGCTGCAAATGCATCGCGCCACCACGCCAATTTGATTTGCGCGATCATCGGTTCACGCGCTTTTCTAACGATCTCTGCAAAGCGCGTATCCAATTGAAGCAAAAGTGCGAACGCCGGGCGAAAGGCCACCGGCGTGTAGGCAACAGCCAGATTTGATGGAGGCGGCAGCAGGTCTGACGATATACCATTCATGACGTCATCCACGACGCACCTATAAATTTATTATAGTTAACAGTTGGGTAACCCTGTTCCTTCAAACACCACTTACTATGACGCGCGTAGAGGGTGTCATGAATCCATTGTGGAAACCAGGGGACTACCACCGTGATCAAGAAAGTTGATGCCAACCAAGCGTCTGGCGTTTTGTCGCGCCTGCTGAAGAATGAAGAGGGCAATATCATTGCCATTCTGGCAGCGGCGGTGATTCCGGTCATCGGTCTTGTTGGCGGCGGCGTGGACATGAGCCGCCTCTATCTTACTCAATCCCGGTTGCAAGGTGCTTGTGATGCGGGCGCGCTTATGGGCCGCAAAACTATGGGCGTGGGCACATGGGCAGCAAACAGCAATGCGGCGAGTACGCAGGCGAATCGCATCTTCGACCAAAATTTCCAGACCGGCGCCTATGGTACGAGCGGCCTGACCCGCAGCTTCGCCGAGTCCGGCGGAAATGTGATAGGCACTGCATCGGTTATTGTCCCCATGGCCCTGATGCAGGTTCTTGGGCAGGAGTCGAAGGAAGTCGAGGTCACGTGTCAGGCAGAGCTCCGCATCCCGAACAGTGACGTTATGTTTGTGCTTGATACGACAGGGTCGATGGGCGGAACGGCATCTGGTTCCAGCGAAACGAAGATCTCCGGTCTGCGTAAAGCGGTTAAATGTTTTTATGAAGCATTGGCCAAACAGAATATTACGGACATTACGCCTGCCGATTGCGGCGAAACTGTTGACCCGTCTGCTACCAACACGGGCAACGTTCAGCTCCGCTTTGGCTTCGTGCCTTATGCGGTGAACGTGAATGTCGGGCGTCTTCTTCCGCTCGACTACATGGCCGATAGCTGGACCTATCAATCGCGCGAAGCAACGACGGCGACGGACACAAATGCCACTGCAGTGTACGGGACAGAGAGCGCGCCGACCACAGTGAGCACCGTCAACACGCCGATCGCAGACACTGCCTGGGCCAACACCGGACAAGATATTACCGTCAACGGCGTGTTTTATGACTGGAGTTCGTCAACGACGTCGTCCGAATGTTCGGCCTTATCGGTGCCGCCAACGCGCACGACAACCACGATAGGGGCAACCGAATTTGTTTCGCAGTCACCAAATACGCCTGTCGAACCCAATGCCACGCTGACCAAAACCTACGAACGTGACACTTCCAGCTCAACGCGCAGTTACCGCCGCCAGTTTACCGCGAACAGCAATCCGTCGAAAAAAGGCACGTGCCGCCTCCAATTCCGCGACACGGGACAAAATATCAGCACGCTTACGACACGCACAACGACCCCCATCACATGGGTGCGGAATACGTATTTCGCAGGTTGGACATATAAGCCGGTGGCATTCAATGTCGGCGGATTAAAGGACACAGCAAACAACGCCTGGCGTACCTCGCTTCAGCTCCCGCTAGGCACCGATGGTGCGAACACTGCGGTTTCCTGGAATGGGTGCATCGAAGAACGACAAACATTCCGCGGGCCTGACAGTAATCCGTCGGATGACTGGAGCCCCATCCCTGCGACCGCCCTCGACATGGACATCGATCTAGAACCGACCGCGGGCAATGCTCCTACGCAATGGGGGCCTATGCTGACCAGTGCGGTTTGGGAACGTTACGCCGTAAACACCGACGGTTCGGGCAACCGCAGCCTGTCCTCAAACCGAACGCTTAACAACGTCTGGCAGAGCCGAACTGATGGTTTCTCATTGCCGCGACCTGGTACAAACTGCCCAACGGCGGCCCGCAAATACCAAACATGGTCACCGACCGATTTCAGTAACTATGTAAACAGTCTGGCCATTGGCGGTAATACCTATCACGATATTGGTCTGTTGTGGGGTGGACGCATCATGTCACCGACTGGCATATTCGCGGCCCTAAATGCGCCGACGAACATGACAATCGAACGTCACATGGTGTTCATGACCGACGGTGAAACCAATGTCATCAGTGACGATTACTCTGCATATGGCATCCACTGGTATGATAGGCGGCAAACGCCCACGAGCAGCGCGCCGTCCAATACCCAGTTGAACGATATGACAGATGCGCGAACGGCTGCGCTCTGCACCGCCATCAAAAACAAGAACATCAACCTGTGGGTGGTTTCTTATGGTAACGTGGATTCTGCAACCAATGATCGGTTGGAAGCCTGCGCTACACCGGGCAAGTTTTTTGAAGCAACCAGCGTCGCCTCGCTCGTCTCAAACTTCAAACAAATCGCAGCCGAAATTTCGGCCCTCCGTCTGACACAATGAGAGGCGCTGTGATGGATATGTTGAAAGAGTGGAACCGCAATCAAGATGGCGCCTCCATCATGGAATTTGGGTTGATCGCCCCCGTGGTGATGATCATGATGCTTGGAACGCTCGATATCGGGCATTCCTATTACGTTCGCGCGACGTTGGATGGTGCCATGCAAAATGCAGCGCGCAGCTCTTCGCTAGAAGGTTCAGCCACATTAACGGCGCAGGAGCTGGTCGATTTGCGGGTGAAGGACTCCATCTTAACGCTTGCACCCGATGCAACCATCACAGCGACCCGCCGCTACTATAAAACATTCTCCGAAGCAGCACTTGCACGCGCTGAAACCGTCATTGAGCCCACAGTAGGCGCTGATTTGAAGTGCGATCCCGGCGAGAGTTTCATGGATGCCAATGATAATGGCGTGTGGGATGCAGACGGTGGCACCGATGGACAAGGCGGCGCGAAAGACATTGTTATCATCAAATTCAAGGTGAGCTACCCGCGCCTATTTCCCATGGCAAGTCTTCTGGGTTTGCCGGCAAATGTCGAACTTGAATCGAACTCTATTTTGGCAAACCAGCCTTATGGTGAGCAGACTGCATTTGGTCCGCCCGTCCAAACCAACTGTCCATCGGTGTAACATTCATGCTGAAACACATTCCTAAGACCGTGCGACGCCTCAAGCGGGACCAAAGCGGCCTCGCTATGGTCGAATTTGCAGTTTCACTGCCCTTCTTCATTGGCCTTGTTGTCGGTGGTGTCGAAACCGCCAATTACGCGTCGGTCATCATGCAGTTGAACCAGATCACGCTGCACACCGCAGATGGCGCCGCACGTATCGGTTCAACATCGTTGACCGCCAATAAAACCATTTCCGAAGCGCAAATCAAAGATGTGTTTGAAGGATCGCTGCGCGAAGGCGACCGCATTGCGGTAGGCGGCAGCCACTCTTACACGGATCCCGTGACTGGAGTGCTGTCAATCCGCGGTAATACACGCATCATCTTATCAAGCGTAGAAGAGGTGAATCCGTTTAACGCGTCTACGCCGCGTTATCGCATTCGCTGGCAACGGTGCACTGGCACAGCCAATTTCTACACATCTAATTACGGGACAAAAGCGACGGCCACCAGTATTACCGGAATTGGCCCTACCGGTCGTCAGGTGACGCCGCCTCCCGGCGGGATAGTGATGTTTGTCGAGCTGCAATATTACTTCAAACCATTGATTGTGAATGGTTTTTCAAAGCTGACCGACCGAACCATCAGTCAGGTTGCTTCCATGGTCGTGCGCGAAAATCGTGATACGGTCGGCCCAACTGGCAGTGACGGCATTTACAACAACGAAGGCGTTACTCCGGCGTCATGTCCTTGGGGCTAAACCGAACCAACAACCGGTCAGCCTCAACGACCAAATGACTTCCGAACACCTGCCACAATCTTGTCGGCGTTAATGAGCGTCGCCTTCTCCAGATTGGCCGCATATGGCATCGGAACATCTTCGTTCGTAATGCGCAAGACAGGTGCATCGAGATCATCGAAGCCCTGCTCCATGCATACCGCAAGAATCTCGCTGCCAACCGAACAGACAGGCCAGCCTTCTTCGGCAACGACAAGCCGATTGGTCTTGGCAAGGCTCGCCAGCACAGTTTGTGTATCGAGCGGACGAATAGTGCGCAAGTCGATCACCTCCGCGCTAATGCCTTCCTCCGCCAATTTATCAGCTGCTTCCAGCGACAGCCCCACGCCAATGGAGTAGCTCACGATAGTCACGTCCGTGCCCTCACGCATGATACGTGCTTTGCCAATCGGCAACACATGATCATCACCGGCAGGAACCTCAAACGTGCGCCCGTAGAGCAATTCGTTTTCGAGGAACACAACAGGGTCCTCGCAGCGGATTGCCGCCTTGAGCAAGCCCTTTGCATCTGCGGCATCATATGGCGCGATGACAATCAGACCAGGCACACTGGCATACCATGGGGCGTAGTTCTGGCTGTGCTGGGCACCGACGCGCGCCGCGGCACCATTTGGGCCTCGGAACACAATGGGGCAGCGCATCTGGCCGCCCGACATGTAATTTGTCTTTGCCGCCGAGTTGATGATGTGGTCGATAGCCTGCATCGCAAAGTTGAACGTCATGAATTCAATCACAGGTCGCAAACCGCCCATGGCGGCACCTGTGCCGATACCGGCGAAGCCATATTCGGTAATCGGCGTATCGATAACGCGGCGGGCACCGAATTCGTCCAGCAAGCCCTGTGTTACCTTGTAAGCGCCCTGATATTCGGCAACTTCCTCGCCCATGACGAAAACGCGGTCGTCGCGGCGCATCTCTTCGGCCATGGCGTCGCGCAAGGCTTCCCGCAAAGTCACTGACTGCATTGCGGCTCCATCAGCAGAAACGGGTTCCGCCCTGGGAGCGATCGGTGCGACCTCTACAATAACTTCAGGAGCTGGCGTCGGCGCGACAGCTTGCGCTGCCACTGTTTTCGCAGGAGCCGCTGCCTCATCGTCGCTGGAGATAAGCGCAATCACAGTGCCGACTTTCACCCCATCGGTACCCTCAGGAACGGAAATCGACGTAATCACGCCTTCATCAACGGCTTCAAATTCCATTGTGGCTTTGTCGGTTTCGATCTCGGCGAGAATATCGCCAGACTTGACGATGTCGCCTTCCTTAACCAGCCATTTGGCAAGTGTGCCTTCTTCCATCGTTGGCGAAAGCGCAGGCATTTTCAGTTCGATTGCCATCAATATTGCTCCACCAGCACATCAGTATACAATTCAGACAAATCCGGTTCAGGCGACGTCTCCGCGAAATCGGCAGCCCCGTTGACGATTGTCCGGATTTCCTTCTCAATGACCTTTAATTCGTCGTCGCCAACCCCAAGTTCCGCCAAATATGCTTTGCATCCCTCAATAGGGTCGCTGTTTTCGCGCACCGACTGCACTTCATCGCGGCTTCGGTATTTGGCGGGATCGGACATGGAGTGACCGCGATAACGGTAGGTTTTCATTTCGAGCAACACGGGGCCCTTGCCGCTGCGCACCCAATCCAGCGCAACCTCTGCCGCGCCGCGAACAGCGAGGACATCCATACCGTCGACCTGAATACCTGGTATGCGGAAGCTTTCGCCGCGGCGGTACAATTGGTCCTCAGACGACGCACGGTTTACGCTCGTACCCATGGCATATTGATTGTTTTCGATGACGAATATTATCGGAAGCTTCCACAATTCCGCCATGTTGAAGCTTTCGTAGACCTGCCCCTGATTGGATGCACCATCTCCGAAATAAGCGAGGCAAACCCCACCATCGTTCGAATATTTATGGCCGAAAGCGAGCCCGGCACCCAGCGAAACTTGCGCACCAACGATACCGTGGCCACCGTAAAATTTATGCTCAGTCGAAAACATATGCATCGACCCGCCCTTGCCCTGAGAAATCCCCGCCGCACGGCCAGTCAATTCCGCCATGATAAGATTGGGATCAATGCCATAAGCCAGCATATGGCCATGGTCCCGATAACCCGTGATGACACTGTCTTTGCCCGGCGTCAGCGCGGATTGAAGTCCAATGGCGACGGCTTCTTGGCCGATGTACAAATGGCAAAAACCACCGATCAGGCCCAACCCGTATAACTGCCCTGCCTTTTCTTCAAAGCGGCGGATTAACAGCATTTCGCGATAGAACTTCAAAAGCTCTTCTTTGGTCGCTTTATATGGCGTGGGTTCGGTCGGACGCTCGCGATTTGCGCGCGCGGCGTCTTCACTCACACTTGCCTTCTTCGAGGTCGATTTTTTCGCCGGGGAGGTTGCCAAAACAAGTTCCTTTAGTGGAATTTTATATGCGAATGCATTGTCGCCTAGTCAAAATCAGACAAGGTGAAAAGCGCTTTTCCGCAACGGAATGCACTGCATAGCTATTCATTCTTCGGACAAAGCATCACTTTAAAGGAACGACAACCTCGTCAGGGCCAACGACGTTCAATTCCTTGCGCATTAATTCGCCAGCAAGGTCAGGGTCGACATTATCGCGATCCAGAAGCAACTGCCGATTTCGCAGCGCATCTCGTTCTTTTTGCAACTTTGCCAATTCGATTTTACGTTCGCTTAAAGCTGCGCGATAGTCTGTCCACGCGATGATGCCAGTCGGCCCAAGAAGCGCATAAGACGCAATACCCAGCAAAGCGACAAGTGCCAGAGCCGGACCGATCACCGACTTCACATATTCAGGCTTCCGGTTTGAACGCACCATGTTCAGACAGAATCATATTTTAGCAAAGATGGCAAGAATATCGGGGTCAGAGGAATATACCCTGCCCTGCATATTGCGCTGATGCACCCAGCTCTTCTTCAATACGGATAAGCTGGTTGTACTTTGCCAACCGGTCAGAACGCGCAAGGCTTCCGGTTTTGATCTGGCCGCAATTTGTGGCCACTGCCAAATCGGCAATAGTCGCATCTTCGGTCTCGCCTGACCGGTGCGACATTACCGCAGTGTACGAAGCGCGGTGCGCCATCGATACGGCAGCAAGGGTTTCAGTCAGCGTGCCGATTTGATTGACCTTGACCAACAAGGAGTTTGCGAGGCCTTTACCGATGCCCATTGCGAGGCGCTCTGGATTGGTCACAAACAGATCGTCGCCCACCAGCTGTACTTCGTGACCGATCTTGTCAGTAATGGCTTTCCAACCTTCAAAATCATCTTCGCTCATTCCGTCCTCAATCGAACGAATGGGGTAATCTTTGCAAAGCGCCGCAAGATAGTCAGCCATCTCGTGCGGAGATAATGAGAGACCTTCGCCGGAAATTTCATATTTACCGTTGCGGAAGAACTCGGTCGCAGCACAATCAAGGGCAAGCACAACATCTTCCCCAGCCTTAAAGCCAGCCTTCTCAATTGACGTCATGATAAAATCCAGCGCGTCACGTGTTGAAGCAAGATTAGGCGCAAATCCGCCCTCATCCCCAACCGAGGTGGCGAGGCCTTTTTCATGAAGGCCTTTTTTCAGCGTGTGAAAAATCTCCGAACCCCAGCGAACCGCTTCGGAAATTGAGCCCGCACCCACGGGCATGACCATGAATTCCTGAAAATCGATGGGATTGTCCGCATGCTCACCGCCGTTGATGATATTCATCATCGGGACGGGCAGTACATGGGCGTTTACCCCGCCAACATAACGATAGAGCGGCAACCCGCGCGCATCGGCCGCAGCCTTGGCGACAGCCAAGCTGACGCCCAAGATGGCATTGGCACCAAGGTTCGACTTGTTGTCGGTGCCATCAAGGTCAATCATCACTGCATCGACATTTTCCTGGTCTTCAGCGTCGAGGTCCAACAGCGCTTCATAAATCGGCCCATTCACCGCCTCGATTGCCTGCAGAACGCCTTTGCCCATATATTTGGACATATCGCCGTCACGCTTTTCCACGGCCTCGTACGCACCAGTTGACGCGCCCGATGGGACCGCTGCGCGCCCAAAGCTGCCATCTTCCAACAATACATCAACTTCAACCGTTGGGTTCCCCCGACTGTCCAAAATTTGGCGGGCATGTATGTCGAGGATCGCAGTCATGGAGAGCTCCAGTAATTCGTGAGGGGAACAATGCCAGCGCGTCTATCGTTCTGTTGAGGATTTGGCAACGACGCTAAGACATATGGATTTTAAATGTAATTTTATGGTGCTATAGTTGACTAAGGCACCGCCCGTACAAATATATGATATAGCGGTGCCCATCTGAGTGCCCGCACTTAACCGATAGGAGCAAATTCCCATGGCCGAAACTGAAAAGCCAAAAGCGGCTGCGAAACCAGCACCAGTTAAAAAAGCTGCGGCCAAGCCTGCCGCGGCGAAGTCAGCGACAGCCAAGCCAGCTGTGCGCAAGCCTGCAAAACCTGCGGCATCGACTTCGGCACCAAAGGCCGTGGCAAAAGCGCAGCCTGCTAAAGGCAAAACCGACGATGTTAAATCAAAGGTCAAATCAGAAATGAATGATTTCAAGTCGAAAGCTACTGACAGCGCGCGCGCCGCAGCTGAAAAAGGCAAGGACCGCGCCACTGAAGCGGTGGGCAGCATTGGCAAGCTCATCCGCGATAGCGCCGCGACGATCGACGACAATGTTGGCAAGCAATATGGTGATTACGCCCGCAGCGCGGCCGATATGGTCGAGGGCTTCGCTGGCAAAATGGACGCAAAGGATGTCGATGCCTTGGCCGATGACGCCCGCCAGTTTGTTCGCAAAAGCCCTGCGGTTGCGGTCGGCGCTGCTGCCGCCATTGGCTTTATACTCGCCCGGCTGGTTCGCTCTGGTGGCAAAGACGCTTGATTAGACAGCATTAGCGGCTTTGCAAAAGGCCGCTTTTGGCCGATAAGTGAAAACAAATGATTATGGATCAGCGCCAGGACGAAGCGGTGGAGGACGGCCCGAAACCAGCAGAACCGACAGCGAGCGAACAGGTTTCGTTGGTAATGGAGGATCTGCGCGCGTTGGTAAAAGCCGAAATGCGCTATCATCGGTCCCGTCTTGATTATACGCGGCATGTATTCCGTTGGGCATTTCGCTATGGCGCAGTTGCAGCGTTCGCTTTCAGCGGCGCATCTATTGCGTTCGTACTGGGGCTCGTACTTACGTTATCGCCGTTAATTGGTCCGCTGGGAGCCACATTGGTTGTCACCCTCAGCTTTATTTTGATCGGGGTCATTTTCGGTTTGCTGGCACGAAAATGGATGAGGAAAGTTTACTTTCCGGAAATGCAGAAGAATGTCGACGATCTTACCTAAAGACCCGGTTATCACGGACCGCGAAAGCGTCATTCTGTCGAACGCAGAACGGCGTAATCTTCGGCGTAAGCTAAAGGGCAGTATCGACGTTGCGCAGGATGTTCTCAATCCGCGCAACCAAGTTCGAAAGCTGGTCGCATTGAAAAAATCACAGGCCATAAAAGCGGCTGGGGAGACCGTTCAGGTTGCGAAGAACAACGCCCCCCTTATCGGCATTGTCGGCGCAAGCACCTTATTGTTCGCTGCCCGTGGTCCGATTTCGCGTTGGATTTCAAGCTTGCGAAAGAGTAAAACAAACACGCCTGATGGCGATTGATATAGGAACGAAACATGAGCAAGATTGGCGACAGCATTAAAACCGCAGCTGACAGCGCGAAAGACAGCCTTGCAAGCGCGAAGGCAAAAACGACACAGTCCGG
>JAIXOE010000012.1 GCA_027486895.1 Sphingomonadales bacterium | reverse complement strand
TGTCATATGACGTTCGCGGCTCAAATTCTCACGCTCTACCCTGAAATGTTTCCCGGTCCTCTGGGCATTTCTTTGGCAGGCCGTGCGCTTGAAGATGGCAAATGGTCGTGTACGCCCATTAATATCCGTGACTTCGCGACCGACAAGCACCGGACCGTCGACGACACACCAGCCGGCGGTGGGGCGGGAATGGTCTTGCGCGCAGATATATTGTCAGCGGCTGTCAGCCACGCCGCCGCAGCGCAACCCGCCGCTCCCGTCCTCGCCATGACCCCACGTGGCAAACCGATTACGCAAGCCCGTATCCGTGAACTCGCAGCAGGTCCCGGCGTCATAGTGCTTTGCGGTCGATTTGAGGGGTTTGATGAACGCCTTTTCGATGCGTACCCCGAAATCGAACAGGTTTCGATGGGCGACATCGTCCTTTCCGGGGGCGAAATTGGCGCTTTGATGCTGTTAGATGCTTGCATTCGGCTGCTTCCCGGCGTAATGGGCGCGACTTCCAGCGGTGACGATGAGTCCTTTGAACAAGGATTGCTTGAATATCCGCACTACACCCGACCCAATGATTGGGAAGGGCGAATGATCCCTGAAGTGTTGCGATCGGGGGATCATGCGAAAATAGCGGCTTGGCGGAAACGCAAGGCTGAGGAAGATACTCGGTTACGCAGACCGGACCTTTGGGGGCGTTACAAAGACGCCCGGGTTCAGCCTGCCTCTGACGTGCGACAAAAGAATAAGGATTAAATGGGGCATGAACCTCATCCAAACACTCGAAGCCGAAGCTATTGCTGCTTTGTCAGAAAACAAAAAAATTCCTGCGTTCCGTGCAGGTGACACCGTTAAGGTGGGCGTGAAGGTCATCGAAGGTGAGCGCACGCGTATTCAGAATTACGAAGGTGTATGCATCGCACGTTCGAACAAGGGCATGGGCTCCAACTTCACCGTACGTAAAATGTCGTTCGGTGAAGGCGTTGAGCGCGTATTCCCGCTGTACAGCCCAAATATCGACAGCATCGAAGTTGTCCGTAAGGGCGTCGTGCGTCGTGCGAAGCTTTACTATCTGCGTGGTCTCACCGGTAAGAAGGCACGTATTGCCGAACGCCGCGACCCGCGTCCTATTAAAACCACCGAGGCTGCCGAATAAGGCAGGAGCCGCGTTGCGTTTCTAACCGAACACAAAAGGCCGGGCTCCCACAAAGAGCCCGGCCTTTTTTATTGCCATTGAAGGAAGTTAGCATGGGTTATCGTATCGTAGTTGCAGGCGCGACGGGCAATGTTGGCCGCGAAGTCGTCAACATTCTGGCCGAGCGCGCATTTCCTGCCGATGAAGTCGCTGTGTTGGCGTCATCGCGCAGCCAGGGCATCGAAATCGAATATGGCGATACCGATAAGATGCTGAAGATCCAGAATATCGAGAATTTCGACTGGTCGGGGTGGGACATGGCAATTTTCGCCATTGGTTCCGAAGCAACCCAGAAATATGCGCCGATTGCGGCTGCTGCGGGCTGTGTGGTCATCGATAACAGCTCGTTGTTCCGCATGGACCCGGATGTCCCGTTGATCGTGCCTGAGGTCAATCCAGACGCAATCGACATCTACAAGCGCAAGAACATCATTGCGAACCCGAATTGCTCTACGGCCCAATTGGTCGTCGCGCTGAAGCCGCTGCACGATTACGCCAAGATTACGCGCGTTGTCGTCTCGACCTATCAGTCAGTCTCTGGCGCCGGCAAAGAGGGCATGGACGAATTATTCGAACAGAGCCGCAACATATTCGTTGGCGACAGCGCGGACGCGAAAAAGTTCACCAAGCAAATCGCGTTCAACGTGATCCCGCACATCGATAGCTTCCTCGACGATGGTTATACCAAGGAAGAGTGGAAAATGATGGTTGAGGTCAAGAAAATCCTCGACCCCAAAATCAAGCTGACTGCGACTTGCGTGCGCGTTCCTGTATTCGTTGGTCACAGCGAAGCGGTGAATATTGAATATGAGCGCGAAATGTCGGCAGAGACCGCACAGAACATCCTGCGTGAGGCGCCTGGCATCATGCTGATCGATAAGCGGGAAGACGGCGGCTACACAACACCCATCGAAGCTGCTGGCGACGACGCGACCTATGTCAGTCGCGTGCGCGAAGACCCGACCGTGGATAACGGCCTTGCCTTCTGGTGCGTGTCAGATAACTTGCGCAAGGGGGCAGCGCTGAATGCGGTGCAAATTGCCGAGTTGCTTGGGCGTCGGCATTTGAAAAAGGGATAAGTTATGGGGCTGCAAGCCGATGTGTTTTGGTCGTTTCGCAGCCCATATAGCTATCTAGCCACGCGGCGATACCGAGCGCTGGCGGAGCAATATGACCTGACGATCAACTTGCGTCCGGTGTATCCGCTGGCGATCCGCGAACCGACATTTTTCGAGCGGAACCACCCTAACTGGTTGCGCTATACCTTCCTTGATGCGTTTCGCGTGTCGCAATATCACGCCATTCCGTTTGGCCCACCGCGACCAGACCCGATCGTTCAGGATCTGCGGACCCGTGAGATATCCAAAGAGCAGCCGCACATCTTCCGGCTGACGCGCATGGGCCAAGCCGCCGCTCGGCAGGGAAAGAGCCTTGCCTTTTGCGATGAAGTGTCGCGCTTAATTTGGGGTGGCGCCGAAAACTGGCATGAAGGTGATCATTTGGCCGGTGCAGCGACGCGCGCCGGATTGGACCTGGCTGAGCTGGATGCTGAAGCCATCAGTGATGCTGAAACGCTCGACGCCGAGATTGCCGCCAATCAAGCTGCCCTAGAAGCAGCTGGGCATTGGGGCGTCCCTACTTTAGTATTTGATGGTGAACCCTTTTTTGGGCAGGACCGCATCGATATGGCGGTATGGCGGATGCAGCAAAAAGGACTCGTTGCGCGCTAGGCCTGATGATCAGTCCGCCATTACAGGTTGCTGCCCCGGCGTGGCTTTGCCTGGCTTCAAAAAGAAAATCAGCGGGCTGATGACGATTAGCAATATCATCATCAATTTGAAGTCATCGAGATAGGCAATCATCGCCGCCTGCCTGTTGATTTCCAGGTTCATCATTTGCAGCGCGGTTTCACCAAGCGAGCCAATCCGGTCCGCACTTGAGGGGTCAATTGCGCTCATCGAAGATGAGGTAACATGCGAGGCCAGATCCTCATGGCTTGTCTGCATGTTGCGGGCCAGCATGGTGGTCATGATGGAAATGCCAAAGCTGCCGCCCAGACTGCGGAAAAGATAAAGCAGGCTCGAGCCATCTGTTCTCAGGCGCATGGGCAGTGTCGAGAACGCGACGCCATTCAGCGGAATGAACACAAAGCCCATGCCAAAGCCCTGAAACAGTCCTGTGTACACAATCAGGTGCCAGTCCATGTTCAAGGACCAACTTGTCATGATCCACATCGATGCAGCTGTCATCAAAAAGCCCACAAAGATCATGATACGCGGATCAACCTTGCCGCCCAATTTTGCTGCGATGAACATGGCGAGCAATATGCCGACACCGCGGGGCGCCAACAATATGCCCGTATCGTAAACCGAATAACCGTAAAGATTCTGCAGCATTGGCGGCAGCAACGCAAAAATGCCGAACATCATCATGCCAACCAGCAACATCATATTCAGCGAGATGAAAAAGTTACGATCCGTGACCAAAAGCCGTTCAAACATCGGGCGATTGGTGGTGATCTGATGCATCGCAAACATCCAGAGTGCCGCCACGACAACCAACAGCTCAATGATGATTTCCCAACTTTGCAGCCAGTCTTCCTGCTGGCCGCGGTCCAGCAATAACTGCAAAGTTGCAAGCCCGATGGCGAGCATGGCAAAGCCAAAACGGTCAAGCTCGCGTCGATTGATTGGACGCGATGGCAATAGCCACCACAATATCGCAAGCGTCGGAATGCCGATTGGCAGGTTAATGTAGAACACCCAGCGCCAGTTGTAATTCTCTGTAAGCCAGCCGCCAATCATGGGACCCAAAATGGGCGCAATCATGATGCCCATGCCCCAAATCGACATCGCCCGCGGCGCCTCCGACGGCTTATTGATGTCGAGCATAATGGTTTGGGAGAGCGGACCAATGAATGCCGCGCATATGCCCTGGAAAATCCGGAAAGCCACCATTTCTGTCAGGCTTGTCGCGATGCCACACAACATCGACGCGAGAATGAACCCGGCAACAGCGCCGAGGAACAAATTGCGTGATCCAATCCGGTCCGCAAGCCAACCCGTGATAGGCATGGCCACCGCACTGGCGACGATATAGCTCGTCAGCACCCACGTAATGGTGTCCATCGTCGCGCCAAGACTGGTTTGCATGTGCGGGATAGCCACATTGGCAATCGTCGAGTCCAGAATCTGGATAATCGTCGCACCCATGACCGCCAGTGTCAGCAGCGCCTTGTTTTTAACCGGGTAGGCCGGCTGATCGAGCGGATTACTTATCGGTGTCGATGCGGACATGTGCCGACAGCCCTGCAATCATCGCACGCTTTGGCTTGTCGGTGATCGATATCCGCACAGGCACACGCTGGGTAACTTTCACCCAATTTCCGTTCGCATTTTGCGCCGGTAGAACCGAAAATTCGGACCCAGTCCCCGCTCCGATGCTTGACACTTTGCCGCGCACTTTCAGATCCGGATATGCGTCGAAGGTTATTTCGGCAGGTTGGCCTACACGCATATGCGCGAGGTCCGTTTCCTTGAAATTGGCTTCAATCCAGCTTTTGTTGCTCGCAACGATAGTAACGCCGGGCAAGCCCTGCACCATCATTTGTCCAGGTTGAAGGCGGTCGGCCTGGCTAACTATGCCCGAGACCGGCGCGCGTATTTCGGTGCGCGATAAGTTGAGCACGGCCTGCTCGCGTTGCGCTTGGCCTGCCTTAATTGCAGGGTTTATTCCCGGTGCTGCTGATCCCGTTGCAAGCGCAGCACGCGCCTTGGTGGCATCAGCCTGTGCCGAGGCAACGCGGCTGCGCGCATCGGACAATGCATGTTCTGCGGCCTGCAATCGCGCCCGCGTTGTGAAGCCGTCCTGCATCAGCGATGACTGCCGCTGATACTCTTTCTCATAGAAAGCAACATCTTCACGCGCGCTGTCGATATCAACTCCTGTGGTTTGATATTCAGTCTGAAGCGCGGAGACGCGCACTTGTGCCGCGGCAATGGTAGCATCGGCTTGCTCAATGGCGATACGGTAAGGCTCCGGATCAATCCGGAACAACAGGTCGCCCTCTTTCACCAAGTCATTTTCATGGACCGCGACATCGATGATGCGTCCGCCAACTTCTGCTGAAATGGACACCTTGTCTTGCTGGACATAGGCATTGTCGGTCGACACATAATGGTCGTTGGCAATGTAATATGCTGTTGCCCCGCCAACGAGAACCAAGGGAACCGAAACCATCAAAGCCAAACGGGCAAAGCGGCGCGATTTGGGTTTACCTGTCGCAGCAACATCAATCTGGGGATCAGCCTCAGCCATGCGACACCTCAAGTGGTTTACGGGTTAAGTTGGCACGAATGATATTCAACATTGCTTCCAATTCCAGTCGTTGCGTCGCATCCAGACCCGCCAGTGCATCATCAAACAATGCAAGCGCGGTAGGACGCAAAGCTTCAATTTTATGTTCGCCTTCTGCGGTTAAGTGTAACCGCCACGTCCGACGGTCCGCCGGATCGGCACGGCGTTCGACAAGTCCGGCATCCTGCAGGCGGTCCACCATTCGTCCAAGCGTGATTGGCTCGACATCAAGCATATCGGCCATCGTAACTTGCGAACTGCCGTCGAAGCGCTTTAGCAGGGCAAGTACCCGCCATTGGGGCCTCGTAACCCCGACAGCCCGGGCACGTTCATCGAACGAACGCCGAAGCAAACGGGCCGCGTCACCCAATAAGAAGCCTAAATCATCGCTCATCCCGTCGATATAGTAGCTATGCTTATTATATGCAATGATTTTTGGGTGCGGTGCACAAAATATGAAAACGCTTTCCGGATTTAGCTGCACGTGCCAAACCGGAAGCATTAGCCAGCGAGAGAAAAAAGAGCAGACTTATGATTGAATCCAACAGCTTCCAAACCTCAGACGGCATTGAAATCGTTTGGCGTGAAGTCGGGCAGGGACGGCCCTTGGTTCTCATTCATGGGTTCATGTCTGAAGCCGACACCAACTGGATTAAATATGGTCATGCATCGGCATTGGCGGACGCAGGGTTTCGCGTCATCATGCCAGACCTGCGTGCCCACGGCCTTAGTGGAAAACCACACGACCCGAGCCATTATCCGCCCGATATTTTGGCTGACGACCAGTTCGCGTTGCTCGCGCATTTAGGAATCGAAAAATATGACCTCGGCGGTTACTCGTTGGGCGGACGAACGGTTTCGCGAATGCTGGTCCGCGGCGCCCGGCCCGGAAAGGCCATCATTTCGGGAATGGGGCTAGAGGGGCTTACACAAACCGGAAATCGCGGTGCGCATTTCCGTCATGTATTCGACAATTTGGGACAACATGAAAAAGGGACGGCTGCTTGGATGGCCGAGGCTTTTTTGAAGACGACCGGCGGCGATCCCTTGGCACTGCGCAATATATTGGAGACCTTTGTCGACACGAGTGAAGCCGAGATTGCCAGTTGGGAATTGCCCGTAGGCGTCGTTTGTGGTGAGCAAGATGATGACAACGGGTCTGCCAGTGCTCTTACTGCGCTCCTGCGCCGCGGGAGGCTATTCACGGTGCCCGGCAACCACATGAGTGCAGTCATCAAGCCGGA
>JAIXOE010000047.1 GCA_027486895.1 Sphingomonadales bacterium | reverse complement strand
GGCGAAGAAATAAGCGCTGAGGATCTGGGCGGCGGCGACTTGCATGGCCGCAAATCGGGCGTGGTCGATCATGTCGCGGAGAATGACGAACATGCGCTGACCATCGTGCGCGATATCATCAGTCACTTGGGTGGAGCGTGTTCCCCAGCGCAGGCTGGGGCCCAGACATCATCGGGCTGGACCCCGGCCTGCGCCGGGGCACGCGAGCCGCGGCCCCCAAAGTTCGATACCGAAGAACTCTACGGCGTTATCCCCGACGACGTCCGCGCGCCTTATGACGTCCACGAAGTCATCGCGCGATTGGTCGACGGTAGCGAGTTTCACGAATTCAAGGCGCTTTATGGCACGACTTTAGTGTGCGGTTTCGCGCACATCTGGGGCATGCCAGTCGCGATCCTCGCCAACAACGGCGTGCTGTTCAGCGAAAGCGCGGTCAAAGGCGCGCATTTCATCGAACTCGCGTGCCAGCGGCGGATACCGTTGCTGTTCCTGCAGAATATCAGTGGTTTCATGGTCGGCGGTAAATATGAGGCGGAGGGCATCGCCAAGCACGGCGCAAAACTCGTCACTGCTGTCGCCACCGCGAGCGTGCCCAAGATCACCGTGCTGATCGGCGGCAGCTTTGGCGCTGGCAATTACGGCATGTGCGGGCGGGCCTATTCCCCGCGCTTCCTGTTCACCTGGCCCAATGCCCGGATTTCGGTGATGGGTGGCGAACAGGCGGCTTCTGTTCTGGCAACGGTGCACCGTGACGCTGACAAATGGACAGCAGAGGAAGCCGAAGCCTTCAAGGCCCCCATCCGCCAGAAATATGAGGATGAAGGCAATCCCTATTACGCGACATCGCGGCTTTGGGATGACGGCATCATCGACCCTGCACAAACGCGCGATGTGCTCGGCTTAGCCTTCGCAGCCGCGCTAAACGCACCCGTCGAGGAGGCGCCCCGCTTTGGGGTGTTCCGGATGTGAGTCAGATGATCAAATCTCTCCTCATCGCCAACAGAGGCGAAATTGCTTGCCGGATTATTCGCACCGCGCGGGCGATGGGCATTCGCACCGTCGCGGTTTATTCGGACGCCGATGCCAAGGCGCTGCATGTGCGGCAGGCTGACGATGCTGTGCATATCGGGCCTTCTCCGGCGCGCGAAAGCTATTTGGTGGGTGAGAAGATTATCGCCGCCGCGCTTGCTACCAAAGCAGAGGCGATCCATCCGGGCTATGGTTTCCTTTCCGAGAATGCCGAGTTCGCTCAGGCTGTCATCGACGCAGGCCTGATCTGGGTCGGGCCGCGCCCTTCCAGCATCACCGCGATGGGCCTGAAGGATGCGGCCAAGAAATTGATGGCCGAGGCGGGTGTGCCCGTGACCCCCGGCTATATGGGCGAGAATCAGGACCCGGCTTTCCTTGGGCAACAAGCTGCCGAAATCGGCTATCCCGTGCTCATCAAGGCAGTCGCGGGCGGCGGTGGCAAGGGGATGCGCAAGGTTGACGACGCGGCTGACTTCGCCGACGCGCTTGCCTCGTGCCAGCGCGAGGCCATCGCCTCGTTCGGTAACGCGCATATTTTGATCGAAAAATATATCCAGCGCCCGCGCCATATTGAGGTGCAGGTCTTCGGCGACACCCACGGCAACATCGTCCATCTGTTCGAACGCGATTGCTCGCTGCAACGCCGCCACCAGAAAGTTATCGAGGAAGCCCCCGCGCCGGGTATGGACGAGGCGACCCGTGAGCAGCTGTGTGCCGTAGCGGTGCTCGCGGCCAAGGCGGTCGACTATGTCGGCGCAGGCACGATCGAGTTCATCGCCGACGCGTCCGAAGGCCTGCGCGCCGACCGGATATGGTTCATGGAAATGAACACACGGTTGCAGGTCGAGCACCCAGTGACCGAAGAGATTACCGGCGTCGATCTGGTCGAATGGCAGTTGCGTGTGGCGAGCGGGGAAGCGTTGCCGTTGCGGCAGGACGAGCTGAGCATCAACGGTTGGGCGATGGAAGCGCGGTTATATGCCGAAAATCCGGCGACGGGTTTTCTTCCTTCCATCGGGACGCTCGACCATCTTGCCTTTCCAGAAGAATTACGCATCGACACGGGCGTCGAACAAGGCGGCGAAGTGTCGCCTTTCTATGACCCCATGATAGCAAAGCTAATCGCTTGGGGCGAAACCCGCGACGAGGCGATTGACCGTTTGCGCGACGGGATTGATGATACTGAAGTCTGGCCCGTGAAAACGAATGCCGGATTTCTGGGGCGGTTGCTTGATCTAGATGAATTTGGGTTAGGGGACGTCGATACCGGCTTGATCGCGCGCGAAGTCGATGACCTTGTCCATCCATCCGAACCAGAGCCTGAAGAGCTTGCCGAAGCGGCGGCACTGTTGTGCGCTAGCCCCGGCGACGGGCCAGTCAGTGCAATACTGGGTTTCCGTTTGAATGCACCGTCGCGCGCTGAGGCACGCCTCTTGGACGATGCTGGCAATATCCATGTCGTGGCGTTCGATGAAGTTGAGGTCGACGAACCCACTGCCGACGTGTTGGCCTTTGCCGATGGTTTTGCGCGTCGTTACGTTCTGAATGAACCGCGCGGGTCTGGGCACAGTGCCGCAAGCGACGGCGCAATCCTGTCGCCCATGCCGGGCCGCATCATTGCGGTGGACGTGCGGGCAGGCGATATAGTGACCAAAGGGCAAAAGCTCGTAACGCTCGAAGCGATGAAGATGGAGCACAGCCTCACCGCACCGTTCGACGGGATCGTGGCTGAGCTGAATGCCGACGTGGGCGCGCAGGTGCAGGTCGAAGCGTTGTTGGTGCGGATCGAGGCGGTGGAGTGAGACACGCACCCACACTCACGCTCGTCACCCTGAACTTGTTTCAGGGTCCGTCGTGCCTCACAAACCACCGGTCTAGGCTGATAAATAGACCCTGAAACAAGTTCAGGGTGACGGTTCATGATAAGGAATGGCGGATGGCAGGCAAATACTTCAACCAATGGCAAATCGGCGACAATATCGTCCATGAAATCCGCCGGACCGTGACCGAGACCGACAATCTGCTGTTCTCGGTGATGACTCACAATCCGCAGCCGCTGCATATCGACGTCGAGGCGGCCAAGGCCAGCGAGTTTGGTCAGATCCTGGTCAACGGCACTTTTACCTTTGCCCTCATGGTAGGGCTTTCGGTGGGCGACACTACGTTGGGTACGCTCGTCGCCAATCTGGGTTACGACAAGCTGGTGATGCCAAAGCCTGTTTTCATCGGCGACACTTTGCGCGCCGAGACCGAAGTTATCGCGCTTAAGGAAAGCAAGTCGCGCCCCGATGCCGGCGTCGTGACCTTCCTCCACCGTTGCCTTAACCAGCGCAACGAAGTGGTGTGCAGTTGCGAGCGCGCGGCGCTGTTAAAGCGGAGTGAAAGCTAGTACCGTAGCCGTGAGCCTGTCGAAGGGCGCTTATCGGCTAGGCGTGCTTCGACAGGCTCAGCACTACGGTGAATTTTGCTGAGGTAGAAATATGAAACTCCGCTCCCTCCTTTTCGTCCCCGGCGACCGGCCTGATCGTTTTGCCAAAGCCTCCGCTAGCGGCGCCGATGCCATCATAATCGACCTTGAGGACTCGGTTTCGCTCGACCGAAAGATTGCCGCGCGTGAAGCAGCAGCGGAATACCTGTCAGGAGACCGGCCAGTTCCGGTGTTCGTCCGCGTCAATCCGCAGGACAGTCACCTTACGCATGACGATCTCGCCTCGGTATTGCCCTATGTGCCCGATGGTATCGTTCTGCCTAAGGCCGAGGGCGCTCGATCGGTTAATTGGCTGCGCGCAGAAGCGGCAGCGGTGGCGGACAGCCAAGATGGTGAAGCTCCGCCAATCTTGCCGATAGCAACAGAAACGCCGGGTGCCGTGTTCGATCTCGGGACATTGCGCGAAGTTTCGCATTATCTGGCGGGTGTAAGCTGGGGTGCGGAGGATTTGCCTGCGGCGGTTGGCGCAGCGACGGCGCGTGAGGCCGACGGCAGCTACACTGCGCCTTATGAGATGGTCCGGTCGCTGACTTTGTTTGCAGCGCACGCGGCAGGTGTTGCCGCGATCGATACGGTATTTCCGAATATCAGCGACGAGGCTGCGCTATCGGCCTATGTTGCGCGCGCGGCGCGGGATGGCTTCACCGGCATGCTCGCGATTTACCCATCGCAAGTTGCAGTGATTAACGCGGGTTTCACACCATCGCCCGAGCAGCTTGAACACGCCCAATCCATCGTCGATGCATTTGCGGCCAACCCCGGAGCAGGTGTTTTGCAGATAGGCGGCAAGATGATCGACGCGCCGCATTTGAAAGCGGCGCTGTCGATCTTAGCGCGGATTTAAGCCGCCAGTTTCCGCAGCACATAGTGCAGGATGCCGCCATTCATGAAATACTCGACCTCGTTCGCGGTGTCGATGCGGCACAGCGTATCGAAGTTAAACGTGCTGCCGTCCTTGCGGGTAACCATAACGGTCACAGTCTGGCGCGGCTGAAGCTTGCCGACGCTGGTGATCGTGAAGCTATCGTCTGCGGTCAGGCCCAAGGTCGTCCGGCTTTCGCCTTCCATGAACTGCAATGGCAAAACGCCCATGCCGACAAGGTTCGAACGGTGAATGCGTTCGAAGCTTTCGACGATGACCGCGCGAACGCCAAGGAGGTTGGTGCCTTTTGCGGCCCAATCGCGTGAAGAACCTGTGCCATATTCCTTGCCGGCGATGACCACCAATGGCGTTCCGTCGGCTTTGTGCTTCATGGCGGCGTCGTAGATTGGCATGACTTCGCCGTTGTATTTGGACATGCCGCCTTCGATGCCGGGGACCATTTCGTTCTTGATGCGGATGTTGGCGAAGGTGCCGCGCATCATGACTTCGTGGTGGCCGCGGCGGGCGCCGTAGCTGTTGAAGTCAGCCTTGCTAACCTGATGTTCCATAAGGAATTTTCCGGCCGGGCTGTCCGCTTTGATCGATCCGGCAGGCGAGATGTGGTCGGTGGTGATCGAGTCACCCAAAATCGCCAGCGGCTTTGCCTCGATGATGTCCATCACCGGAGCGGGCGTCATGCTCATCCCGTCAAAATAGGGCGGATTTGCGACATATGTCGAACCAGCGCGCCATGTGTAGGTGTCCGAACCTTCGACCTGAATCTTCTGCCAATGCGCATCGCCTTCATAGACCGTCGCATAACGCGCCGTGAACATCGAACGGTCGATGTTTGCGGTCATGACATCATGCACTTCCTGATTGGTGGGCCAGATATCGCGCAGGAACACATCCGAACCGTCGGTCGCTTGGCCAATTGGCGTGGTGGTGAAGTCTTCGGTCACTGTGCCCTTGAGCGCGTACGCCACCACCAATGGCGGCGATGCGAGGAAGTTCGCGCGTACATCGGGCGACACGCGGCCTTCAAAGTTGCGGTTACCCGAAATGACCGAGGCAGCAACAATGTCATGGCCGTTAATTGCGGCCGAGATGGGTTCCGCCAACGGGCCGGAGTTACCGATGCAGGTGGTGCAGCCATAGCCGACCAGGTTAAAGCCAACCGCGTCGAGATCCGCGGTCAAACCCGCACGATCCAGATAATCGGTCACAACTTGGCTACCCGGCGCAAGCGATGTCTTCACCCATGGCTTGGGGCGCAAACCAAAGGCATTCGCCTTGCGCGCGACCAGTCCGGCGGCAACCAGCACGCTTGGGTTCGATGTGTTGGTGCACGACGTAATCGCCGCAATCACAACGTCACCGTCGCCAATGTCGTGCGTCTTGCCCTCAACCGCGACGCGCTTTGCGCTGTCATGCTTGTAGACGTTGAGCAGATCGTCGTTGAACACATTGTCGACCTCAGTCAGCACAACCTTGTCCTGCGGGCGCTTTGGTCCGGCAAGCGATGGCACAACGCTGCCCATGTCGAGCTCAAGCGTGTCGGTGAAAATCGGGTCCGCCATATCCGCGTAGGCCCACAGGCCCTGTTCCTTGGCATAGGCTTCAACCAGTGCAATCTGGTCTTCATCACGGCCGGTCAGGCGCAGATAATCGATGGTCTTTTCATCAATGCCAAAGAAGCCACAGGTCGCACCATATTCAGGCGCCATGTTGGCGAGCGTTGCACGGTCGGCAAGCGACAGCGACGCAAGGCCGGGGCCATAATATTCGACAAAGCGGCCAACCACGCCCTTGGCGCGCAGCATTTGTGTTGCGGTGAGCACCAGGTCAGTCGCGGTCACGCCCTCAGCGAGCGCGCCGGTCAGCTTGAAGCCAACAACTTCAGGGATAAGCATCGATACCGGCTGGCCAAGCATTGCGGCCTCGGCCTCAATCCCGCCAACGCCCCAACCCAATACGCCAAGGCCGTTGATCATCGTCGTGTGGCTGTCGGTGCCAACGCATGTGTCGGGATAGGCGATGGTCGCGCCATCTTCGCCAACGCTCGTCCACACCGCCTGCGCGATATGCTCAAGGTTTACCTGATGGCAAATGCCGGTTCCGGGAGGAACAGCCTTGAAGTTATTGAGCGACTTTGAACCCCATTTCAGGAAGTCATAACGCTCTGCATTGCGCTGATATTCGATTTCCACATTCTGTTCGGCTGCCTTTGGGTGGCCGAATTCGTCCACCATGACGCTGTGGTCGATGACCAAATGTACAGGGACGAGCGGGTTGATTTTCGAAGGGTCCGCCTTCAACGCGGTCATCGCGTCGCGCATAGCGGCCAAGTCAACAACGCAAGGAACGCCAGTGAAATCCTGCAACAACACGCGGGCAGGGCGGTACTGAATTTCGCGGTCCGACTTTGCGTCTTTTTGCCAATCGATCAGCGCTTGCACATCCTGCACCGAAACGGTGAAGCCGCCATCTTCAAAACGGAGCAGGTTTTCGAGCAATACCTTCATCGAAAAAGGCAGGCGCGACACATCACCCAATTTCTCCGATACTTTCTTGATCGAGAAATAATCCACCGTCTTGCCGCCAGCGGTCAAGGTGGAACGGGTTTGCAGGCTGTCTAATCCGATTGCGGTCATGTTGGTACTACCCCTTCAAAATTAAGGCTTCTGGCCGGATGGGGAAGACAACACGATAGCCGCCAATTGCGACCCAAAAACGCGCGTCAAACCAGCGTAAAAGCGGGAGATTCGTTTGCTGGCCGCGCCTTAGCGCGGATGGGGTGGGGGTGCAAGGTAGGGCGGGGAAAAAGCCTCTCCCGAAGACGATCAATCGTTAATGCATAAAAGAGGAAGCAAGTGATGCTCCAATGACAACGTTCACCGCTGTTACAGCCGATACGTACTAAACAAATATTATGTGGTGTTAGTTTGCATTGGGAGCGTGTCATGAATTACCCTCAAATTCGAAAATTGGTTTGCAAAAACGGTCGGATCATTACAAATTATATTATGCAGGCAGAATATCAGAGCAGATTGAATCGCGTGAAAGCGCTTGCAGAACCGTACGCTCACAATAAAATTCAAATGCTTAGGCGGGTATATTGCGATCAGAGTTCGTTTGAATTACCAGAAAAGCACAGGGTAGAATTTGAAATTAAAGAAAAAGTTGCGGATTATTACGCAATAGATTTCAATTCAGTTTTAATATGTGGATCCGCACATCTCGGTTTTTCTCCAAATAAAGAAACTATTTTTGAAATAGGAAAATCTGACATTGATATAGCTATAGTTGACTCTAACCTATTTCAACACATATGGTCGACAGTTATAGAGGAGACGCATTCTTTTAGTTACCAACATCTTTTTCCACTTGGTCCAAATCGAACCAATGGAGCTAAATTTGTACAAAATATGATAGCAAGGCGAGGGTTGATACATGGGCATTTGCTGCCCAAAACTCCCTTATTTGATACTCATAGAGAACTGACGACAGAGCTAACAAAGTCTTACGGTACATATTTTTCAAAAGTTTCATTCGGATTTTATATGAATGAGATTGCTTTTCATTTAAAGCAACTCAGTGCAATAAAAGGCATTTTTCAAAATGTTGAATAATTTAAGATATACTGTTCGTTCGCGCGAGATTGTTGACCTAATATCTGCGCTAAAAAACGATGCATTGATACTTTCACCATATTTTCAACGAAACTTGGTATGGCGTGAAGGTCATAAAAAAGACTTCATCGATACGATCCTCAATGGATATCCATTTCCTCAGATTTTTCTCGCTAGAGGTCCAATTGACATTGAAACTATGAAAGCCTCAACTTGCGTTGTTGACGGTCAACAGAGGCTGAATTCAATACGAGAATTTGTAAATGACAAATTTGATGTCAAAGGTAAAAAATTTAGTCAGCTTTCGATTGAAGAGAAAACAGAATTTCTAAAATATGAAGTTGCGGTTATAGATTTTGATTTGAATGCAGATGACAATAGATTGAAAGATATTTTTCACCGGCTCAACAGAACCTATTATGCGTTGTCTGGAATTGAAAAAATTGCGTCTGAGTTCAGTTCATCGCAGTTTTTACTTACTGCACGAGTCTTATGTGAACGGTTTGACGGTGAAGAGAACGCGGATGATATCGAGCTCACTGACCTTTTTGACGACAGTGATGGAGTTGTAGAATCTGAGCAAGGTCAAATTGATAATCAGTTTCATATTGATCCAGCGCTTGGACCAGAGATACAAAAATGGATAAAGGAGAGATCGGACGGTGCGTTCTGTCAGCTAGTGTCGAAGGGAGAGGTTTTTACTACATATGAATCTAGTAGAAAAGTTCCGCTTATGTTTGTTCTAAATATAATGTCGACGCACCATGCGGGATATTACAATAGAAACGCTCAAGTGAAATCTATGTTAGAGCAATTTAACAACCAATACGACGCTGCCGATGGTTTGATTGAAAAACTAAACGTTACAGCGGATCATATTCGTGATATCATCCCTGTCACTGGTTCTATGTGGTGGAATAAAGCAAATCTTTTTACGTTAATTGTTGAAATAATGAATAAAGACGGTGCTTTGAAAGCCGCAGATTTGGCGAGAGAAAATTTGATAAATTTTGCAAAAGATGTGCCAAAAGATTATCAGCTTGCAGCACGCGAAGCTGTAAACAATAAAGCTGAACGTCTCTTACGCGCTAGATATGTTGCTGATTTGATATAGTCGCTCCCCAAACGGTTGTTTGTAATCTATAAATTGCCGTACCTGGTAATTGATCTTATGGCTATTTGCGGAGTATTTAACGCGGTTATCCCGTGCAAAATCCGTATTACTTCTGTTGGCGTTATTTGCGCGAAAGTTCAATATGAGACCTGCACCCGTTTGTCGCGTGCGGTCTGGCCGTTGGTGATTTCCAGATGGCTGACTGATAGCCCCAACAGCTTGGCTAAAATCGCCGCGCCCTAAACGGCCTTAGCCTACCGCCATCAACTGAGATGGAAACGGCGCAGCCAATGCCATCGCCTCGTCAAGGCTCCCCGTCAGCCATTTTTCATAATCATCCGGCTGCAATATCACCGGCATCGCTTTGGGATGCAGCGGCGCGACCAGTGGGTTGGGTTCGCAGGTCAGAAAGGCGAAGGCGTCGCCTTCCTCGGTCGGACGCCAGATTCCGGCAAAGGCCGAGACGGGTGCGTTGGTGACGCGGAACCAGTGTTCCTCACGCCCTGCGCCAATTTTAGGTTCGGCAAATTCGGTGAAAGGGACAAGGCAGCGTTGCTTTGGGCTTGCAATCATCGACCGCCAGAACGGGCTATTCAGATTGCGGACATTGGTGATGCGCTTTGTCACCGTCGTTCCGGGGCGCTTTCCGGCCATCTTCAGTGGCACGCCCCATTGCATCGTCTCCATGATTTTGGATGCGCCATCGATGCGCGCAATGATCGCCTGATATCTGGGCCAGATGTCGATTTTGATTTCGGAAAATTCCCCAGTTGGCTGGTCCCAAGCGATATATTCGCGCCACGACGGAATAGCCTCGGGATTGTTGCGGTAATGGTTGCACATAAGGGTAGGCTAAACCCGAAGCCAGTGCGAATACCAGACAAAATTCGGGCTCATCTTTCTCGCACATACACGCGCGCTCAGTATGAGATGCGCACCCGTTTTTCCCGCGCGGTCTGGCCATGGGTGATTTCCAGTTGGCTGACCGATATCCCCAACAGCTTGGCCAAGATGGCCTTGTTCGCCTTGCCATCCTCCGGCGCGGTGCGGAGCCAGATTTTGAGCGCGCCGTTTTCAATCGCGGCCTTTTCCAATTTTGCCCCCGGCACAACGCGCAGCGATAGCTCGTTTCGGTCGGAGATCAGCGCGGTGATCGCTTCCGGGGTCAGGGTGGGGGCAGACATGCATATGCAATAGCGCAGGAACCGCTTTCCTACAACATTCCATATAGGTTATTATCTTTGTCATAATGAACCAATGGAGTTTTTATGGCCCGCAAAACCTCTGCTTCTGATCCCGCTTTGGCAACCTTAACCGACGCAGGTCAGCGCATTCCGTCGGGGCCACGGATTAACCGCAACCGGTTGATGCCCGGATTACGCGTGCGGCATGACGGGTGGACGGACGAGCGGACGCAGCGCTTTTTTGATGCGTTGGGCCATACCGGATGCGTACGCGATGCGGCGCGGGTGGCGGGGGTTTCCAATGCGGCGGCGTACCGGATGAAGCGCCGCTTTCCGCTGTTTTCGCAAAGCTGGGAGGATGCGTTGGACCGGGCGGGGCAGGGTTTATTGGCGATTGCGTACAAGCGCGCGGTTGAGGGACGGGAGACCGTTATCATTCGCGGCGGGCAGGAATATGAAAGGCGTATTACGCCGTCTGACGCGATCCTTGGCCTGTTGCTGAAACGCGGCGATATGGCGGGTGGCGGCGCGTTGGCGGGGGGCAAATTACCCGATGATCTGTTAAGCTTTGACGAATGGCAACGGCACAAGCGCTTTGACGATTATGGGCGGAAGATCGAGATTGAGGATCTGGAGAAATCGAAAGAGAAATTCATCGCCAAGCTGACCGAGATCCGCAACCGGCTGAAAGATTATGCGCGGCACGGAGGGGCGTGCCCCACATGCAAACAGCCGTTGCCCGACGGTTGGCCGAACCAGTCGATGGCGGAGCTGGTCGCGTCGGGATTGGTGGACCCCAACGAACTGCATGAGGATTAGTCGGGGAAATCGATCGAGGCGTGGGTGCTGACCGTGGCGACTTGAAGGAATAATGGTTTGCTTTTCGGGCCATCGTCATTGGCGTGGCCGACGCTTGCCATCACATAAGGCGAGACGCGGTGGCGGGTGCACAGGCCGCCAGCGCCGTCGCTGACCAACGGGGTTTCAAACTCGACCGCGATCATTGCGTCCTGAACACGGGTGACGGTACACACCGCAAGCTGCCCGCCCGATAAATCAAGCACAAGGCCAGTGCCTTCGGGGACATTCAACAAGCCATCGATGAGCGCGCCGGTTTTCGACAGGTTGCGCATCAATGCTTCATAACGGTGGTCGTCGTGGATGACACCAATGCGGCGGAACACCGAGCGGCGTTCGGGGCGGTGGCGCAGCGGGCCGTCGGGAATGATGCGCAAATCGCCGCTCGCCATGCGTCCAAGCACGGTTTCCTGCGTCATTGCCTTTGCGTAAATCCATCCTTGTATAAAGCGCGCGTTCATGCCGCGCACAACCTCAAGCTGGTCAAATGCCTCAACGCCCTCAACCGTGGTTTCCATGCCCAAGGCTTCGGACAGGCCAATGATCGCGGCGATGATCTTGGCGCTGTTCTGGTCCTTTTGCGTGCAGCTGTCGACAAATGTGCGGTCGACCTTGATCTTGTCAAACGGGGCGGAGCGCAGATAGCTCAACGAGGAATAGCCGGTGCCGAAGTCATCGAGCGCAAGGCGCACGCCGAGGTCTTTCAGCGCGCGGAAAATGTCGTCGATGGTCTCGCCATCGCCCATGAACACGCTTTCGGTGAGTTCAAGCTCAAGCCGGTCCGGTTCAAGCCCCGATGCCTCAAGCGCGTGGGTGACGGTGTCGATCAGGTCGCTGTGCGCAAACTGCGCGGCGGAGACGTTGACCGCGACGCGGACCGATTTGGGCCACGCCATCGCGTCCATGCACGCACGGTTCAGCGCCCATGCGCCGATCTGGTTGATAAGGTCGGATTCCTCGGCAATCGGCACGAAGACATCGGGGCTGATGAGCCCACGTTCGGGGTGGTCCCAGCGCATCAATGCTTCGAATGTGACCACCATATTGTCTTCGGTGCGCACGACGGGTTGGTAATGCAGCTCAAGCGCTTCGTTGGCGAGGGCATCGCGCAGGCCTTCTTCCAGCAAGCTGCGCTCGGCGGCTTCGTCTTTCAGGTCGGCGGAGTAAAAGCGGAATTGCCCGCGTCCGCCGTTCTTTGCAGCGTAAAGCGCAAGGTCGGCATTGTCGACAAGGTCAAGTTTTTCGATACCGTCATAAGGCGAAATGGCGATACCGATCGAGGTGCCGATGGTCGCGCGCTTGTCGTCGATATTGTAAGGCTGCGAAAGGATCTGGATGAGCTTGTTCGACAGCTCGCCCAGCTTGCCGCGGTCGTCGAGGTCGGGAAGGATGATCTGGAATTCATCGCCGCCCAAGCGGCCGATTTCGCCGCGGCTGCCGACGACGCGTTCAATGCGGCGGGCAACCTGGCGCAGCAATTCATCGCCTGCTGAATGGCCAAGCGTGTCGTTGACCGCTTTGAACCGGTCGAGGTCCAACATGATGAGTGTGCAGCTGCGCTTGGCGGATTTATACGCAGCGAGCGTGCTCTCGAGCTTTTTGTCCATGCGGTGGCGGTTCGCAAGGCCAGTCAGCGAGTCAAATTCGGCGAGGCGGGAGTCGACAAGCTTGCGCTCATGTTCGACGGTGATGTCCTTCGCGCTGCCGCGATAGCCCTGGAATTCGCCGGCTTTGTCAAACTTAGGATGGCCGGAAATCGACCACCATGTTGGCCGGCCCTCGTTCTGCGGCCCGCTGAGTGCAAAGCGCACGGTCTGGTCGACGATGCGGTTGCGCGCGGTTAGCTGGAAATTCAGCGGTCGCTCCGAACGCTCGCCAAGCGTCGAGGCGTCGGTTTCAAACAATTGCGTGATGGGTAGTGCAAGCAATTCTTGCACCGGCTGGTTCAGCTTTTCCGCCGCGTTTTCGGAGATGTAGATCAACCTGCCTTCAGCATCTGTTGCCCAAAGCCAGCCAATGCCTGCATGTTCAAAGTCATCGAGGATTTCGAGACGCCGGTTAACGTCGGCAGAGGTAATCACGGCCGCACCGCCGCCGCTTGCGCCAGCGCCGCCCGTAAAGCTTTTGAATAAACGCGAAACAGCCATCGTTACCCACCAACGTCCAAGTGTAGGGATCAGGTCTATCCCGCCCGACCGATTCTAAACGGGTGTGGTTACGATATCGCTAATGTTAACATCGCGCCGATGTGCGTAGATTTTTACGCGCTGTGACAATGCTTTGCATCGCCAGCGTCCACTTATCCCTGCCGCAAAAGGTCGGTGACTTCGTCCAAACTACCGCGCACGCGCAACAATTGGTCCTTGCCAAAGACGATCAGGCATTCGTCATGGGCATTGTCTGCGGTGCGCACAAATTGCACGATTTCGGGGTTCACCGATATGCGCTGGCCGCGATTGTCGGTCATAATAACGAAGGGGATCATGGACGGTCCTTTTGAGAGAATTTCAGCACGGTCCCTAACATAGGCGCAACCTGCGCTCTAACACTTCCGCCGGTCGCGCGCTTTACCTGCTGTTAACCATCATTGCGCGATAATGTGTCTGACAGATTTTTGTTGAACCAGACAAGACAAGGTGACTCATGAAATTCAACTATGCGAAGACCGTTTGTGCAGTGGCTTTGGCAGCAATATCGGTGGCGGGCGGCATTATTCCGGCGGCGCACGCGCAAGTGAAGGCGGCATCGCCGGTAACACTTAGCAGCGACGTTAAAATTGAACGCACCGTTGCGGATGCAGCGGGCAAGGAAACCAGCAAGCTGTTCACGCCAAAGGACGTTGCCGTCGTTCCGGGCGACAATATTGTCTTTACGCTGTTGGTAAGCAACACTGGCGCAGAACCCGCCGCTGGCTTTCGCGCCACCAACCCCATGCCAGCCGCTGTGCGCTTTGTATCGGTGGCCGAAGCATGGGCAGATGTATCGGTCGATGGTGGTGCAAGCTGGGGCAAGTTGGCGGACCTTAAAGTCAAAACCAAGGATGCGGCGGGTACTGCCGAAGTAGAGCGGGCCGCATCGGCCGAAGATGTGACTCATGTCCGCTGGATATTCCCCGACGCCATTGCAGCGGGTTCGAAACGCACCGTTAGCTACCGTGGCGTGGTGAAATAATTAACACACGCCTGTTGGCTGTCCCGTGCTGACACAATGCAGCCGTCTGGTTCCGGTTAATGCGACTCACCGGCGCGGTTAACCACCTTTTGGGGTGGATTTATGGTGCCGCGCGCCGCAGCGTCGTTGCATGACACAAACAGGATCTGGCAATATGCGCGCTTTCCCACGGCTTACCTTGCCCTTGCTTATCGGGCTTTCGCTCGCACTCACGCTGACCGCGTGCGGGGCAAAAAGCGATGACGCGGCTGCGGTTGCTGAACTCGACAGCAAATTGGTTGGCCCCGGAAGCGACCCTGCGGTGAATGCCGCGCTGAATGATCGCATTCTGGTTGATCCCGACCTGACCGACAGTGCCAACGTAAATACCGTCAAGGTTGCGGAAAAGCCGTTATCGGCGGCGATCCCGCCGGATGCCGGTTATGACAATGACACGTCGATTGAGGCGCTGGACGGTGCAAAGCTGATGCGTGCACCAAAGCCGACCGTTGTGGCGGCTGAAGACTGCACAAATTGTGGAAGCCAGCGTGCGGTGACATTGGGCGGTCTTGCCGCAGACCAAGGGGTGACGCGCGGCAAAGGGACGTGCGATGCGAAACTGCAATATGGTGCCGGCTGGGCAGGGCGGATGCCGGCGGAGTTTCCGGTCTATCCGCGTGGCCGCGTAAAAGAAGCGGGCGGCGTTGATGGCGGTATTTGCGACATTCGCGTGGTAACATTTACTACGTCGGCATCGATGCAGAATGTCGTCGATTATTATTACACCCGCGCGCGCAAGTCGGGGTACAATGTCGAATATCAGATCCGCGCCGGCGAACATGTATTGGGCGGGACGCGTGACGTCGATGGCGGCGCCTATTTCATCACATTCAACCGGCATCCCGGCGGTGGCACATCAGTCGACATTGTCGCCAACAACGGTCGCTAATTGCCTTTAACATCCGAAGCGACTGGGGTGACAGCAATGTCGCCCCGTTTTTTCAAAACGGTGGCTTGCGTTAAGTAAGTGACGACCTGCTCGCGCATTATGGGTGATATTATGATGCTCCGTAGTTTCTGGTCCACACCAATATGGCTTGCCGAAGTATTGGCTGCAAATAATTGCCAATTCCGGATGGCCTCGGCGCGGTTGTCCTTTGACGCGGAAATTAGCGCTTCGGTCAGATAATAGCGTGATCGACCGTTCCGGGATAGCGGCAATTCTGCGCGATATATTTCGCCAATTTTTTCCGGACGATTTTGGGAAAGTGCACCAAGCACGAGCAACAGGCGCCCTTTGGCATTATGGGGGCTTTGCGTTTGGATGGCTTGATCCAGCAATGCTTCGGCATAGGGATAACCGCAATTGGGGGCCAGTACCGACAGCATGCTTGAAAATATCGGGCTGTTGGGGTTGGCCTGCATGGTGCGCAACGTGTAAAACCGCGCCGTGTCACAATCGCGGGTGACATATGATAATCGCGCCATGGCAAAATTGGCCCAACCGTCGCCAGGGGCCGCAGCAACCGCCGTGCGTGCGAAAACGAGCCCACGTTTCGCTGCCGCATCCATATCATTGGCGGCAGAGCTGCGTTCAATTTCAAATATACCGCGCACGGCAAGCATGGTTGCGGCAATCGCCTGCTCTTTTACCGGTTTCTTCAAACAATCTGCCACGCGGTCTTCCAGATTTTTCTGTGGCGAACGCGCAAATTCAAAATAATTCAAAAGGCAGGGGTAGCCACCGGCATTCGATGACCGGGCCAAAACGAATTCCTGTGACGATATGATACCCTGTGGGCCGTTGATTTCACCCATGACAGGAACGAGCACAGCCTTCGCGTCTTCAAGTTTGCGGGGCAGGACGACAATCCGCGACCAGATAAGGACATTGTTCCGGGCATCATCAATGTTTAAATAGAGTGTGAACGTATCGTCAGTGGCGGTGACAAGCCGTGAATAGAGCCGGTATAAATTGCCTGCATTTGCTTCGGTTGCTTCGGTGGGTGTACTCCGGTTTAAACGGACGCGTGAGACAGAAAATTTGCTGAGGTCATCGGCCAATAGGCTTGTGACCAGCCGCGCGGTTCGCTTTGCATTTGCCGCATCACTGCTTTCAATCGGGGTAATTTCCAGAACGGGGCTGTAATATGTGGAATCATTGCCCGAGCGGTTTTGCCACGCTTCGATCAACACCACGCCAAACAGCATGCTGCCCAAAATGACGAGGCCAAGCACATATGGATGACCGACAAAGCGCGTTAAAGTATGAAATATAGTTTGCGGCTTAACAGATATTGATTGAGCGGCTCCGTCCGCTCCGTCCGCTCTGTCGGCCCGTGCGGACACGGATCCATCGGGCGTTGGCCTGTATAAGCCCGGATAGGCAACGGATAATGGTGCAAGCCTGACTATATATGATCCGGGCTGTAAATAAATGCATTCGCTGTCGACGGCAGTATTCTGGCTGTAATAGCTTTCGAGCGCTTTTCGAAGGCGGCCCATTTGAACGCGTGCGGAACTGTCCGATGCCGAGTCAAAGTCTTCTTTACGGCCAAGTGCATCGACCGCGACAATGAATGATTTCAATGTTGCGGCACGGCCAGCGATGGTCTCGTTGACCAGATAGCGCAGCAAGCCGGACAACACAGGTGAGCGTTGAAACACCGTGTTGCCTGTAATGGCATCGCTTTCGGCCTTGATCCTGTAAATGAACAGCGGATCTAGATTTTCACTATTGAAGTTGATCGAAATTCTCCCGCGTTACAGGCATGATACAACAGATCAATTGGATTTCCATGGGGCGCAGCGTTACATGTCGAGATGTAACGTTAATTAAAATTAAAAGATTCATATCAGTGGGGAAACGCCAAATGTCAAGAAATGTCCCTTTCTTGTGACAATGTTGCCATTGCAACGGCTGGTGTAACGCCAACGTAACTTCTGTGGATTGCCCCGCTTGGCCACACTCCAAGTCATGGATGCTCGCCGTTGAACGTTCAGCGCATGTTTCGGATGTTGGTCCATGCCGAAAGTGCGCAGCAGCCAGTTGCCCCTCAGGTGGCTGGAATGTTTGCGGCGATCATTCTGTCATCATTTATACTTCAACTGCGGATGGTGACGGGGGCATAAACCGGAAAACCGGGTCGTATGATGGTGAACGTCCATCAATCGGGTCGCAACAAGGTCGACGCCCATCATCAGTCGCTGCCCGCCCCCGGCAGCGCACACGTATCTATCGACGCACTTTGATGTCCATTTGCTATAGTGCTGAAGGAGTTTGCTATGTGCGCTTCTATGATATGCCCGCCAGTCGAAAAAACGGGCGGCCAGTTGAAACTCTCCCAAATCGCAGATGCCCTTGACGTGCCTGTCGTCATATTGGCGTTTCAGGACGGCGCCGGTTCCCCGCGCCATGCCATGTTTGGCGTAGAACTGGAAACAGACCGCGACGGCCTTGCGGCAGCGTCTTTCGCGCAATGTGCAAAGGGCGCGACCGTTGTCCCGAACATCGCGGTGCATCCTGAGCTTTGCTTATGGTCCGATGCGCTCATTCAACGCGACCTGCGTTTCATGGTGGGTGTGCCCTTGTTCAACGATACAGGCGCACGCACCGGCAGCATCAGCGTGATCGCCACGCACAAGCATGTGGCGGCGCAAGGTATTCAGGTGCATCTGTTAAAAGAACTCGGCGCCGCCTTTCTCGCGCAGGCCGCCTAAGCCGCTGCCATTGGTTTGGCTGGCTTTTGCGCGCAAGCGCCGCTACAGCCGCGGCGATGAATCCCGTAATCCTTGTCATGTCCGGCGGAGCAATAGGTGCAGCACTGCGCTATGGCCTGTCGCGTGCGCTGCCAGTCAACGTCGGGGGATGGCCATGGCCGACCTTTGCCGCGAACCTGCTTGGCGGGCTGGCGATGGGTGTGCTGGCGGCGTGGCTGGTGCGTGGCGATGAAGCTGCGGAACCGTTGCGGTTGTTTCTGGGTGTGGGTGTTTTGGGCGGCTTTACGACGTTCAGCGCCTTCAGCCTTGAAATGGCGCAGATGGTACAACGCGGGCAGGGAATGATGGCGGCGGCATATGCCGCGGCTTCGGTAATATTGGCATTGGGTGCGGTCTTCGCCGGAATGATGCTGGCAAGGACAATTTGGACATGAGTAAGCAAGACGAAAAAGGCATTCGGCAGTTCGTCGTCGCCCCCGATGATGATGGCATTCGCCTTGACCGATGGTTCAAACGGCATTTGCCGGATGCATCGTTCAACATCGTGTCGCGCTGGGCCCGCACAGGTCAGCTGCGCGTTGATGGCAAGCGTGCGACGCCGGGTGATCGGCTGTTGGCAGGACAAACACTGCGCGTGCCACCCGCCGATGCATCGACATCCTCCAGCGCGCGGCCAGTACGCAAGCGCCGCGAGCTGACCGAAGACGAGATGGAATTTGCGCTGAGCATGGTGATCCACAAGGATGACGCAGCCTTGGTCATCAACAAACCCGCTGGCCTTGCCACGCAGGGCGGCACGAAAACCGAGAACCATGTTGATGGTCTGCTGGATGCTTTGGGCTTTGAATTGGATAACCGGCCAAAGCTGGTCCACCGATTGGACAAGGACACATCGGGCGCGCTCTTGCTTGCGCGGACATCGCGGTCGGCGGGGCATTTTGCCAAGGCTTTTTCCTCACGCACCGCACGTAAGGTTTACTGGGCGCTCGTCGTTGGCGTACCCGCTATTGCCGATGGCTTTATCGACCTGCCCATCGGCAAGCAGCCCGGCAGCGGCGGCGAGAAAATGCATGTCGATGAAAAGGAAGGCCAATCGGCGCGCACGCGCTATCGCATCGTTGAACGCGCCGGCAACGCCACGGCCTGGGTCGAATTGCAGCCTTACACCGGACGGACGCACCAGTTGCGCGTGCATATGGCCGCGATTGGCCACCCCATTGTCGGCGACGGCAAATATGGCGGCAAGGAAGCGTTTCTGACGGGCACAATCAGCCGCAAGATGCATTTGCACGCGCGCCGGATCCGCATTGACCACCCGTCAGGACATCAGATTGACGTCCGCGCCGATATGCCCCCGCATATGAAGTCGAGCTTTGACGATTTGGGCTTCGACATCGAAATGGGTGATGCGCTGGTGCTCGATGCGCCAAAGTTCAGCGAAACGGCCGAAGGCAAAAAGCGCGTTGCCGCCAACATCGCCAAGTCTGCGCGCAAGGAACGCAAGGGCGAACGCCGCTCGCGCGGTTCTGTGTCCGAAAAGCCAAAGGACAATAAGCGCAGCCAAATGGCCGCCGGCAAGAAAATCGCCGCGAAAAAGCCTGTGATCAAAAAAGCGGTGAGCAAAAAACCGGCGGCGAAGAAGGTTGCGCCAAAGGGTAAGCCCTAATGCATCCCAATGCTGCGTTTCGTTGGCAAGACCCCGACGCAATGCGGGCTTTCGCCAAGGACGTCGGCTTT